>CATZRD010000031.1 GCA_958423465.1 uncultured Oscillospiraceae bacterium
TCCCGGTCAATGATCTTCCGCAGCTTTGCCAGCTCCGCCATCAGGTTGGCCTTGTTGTGCAGCCGCCCGGCGGTGTCGCAGATGACCACGTCCACGTTCCGGGCCTTGGCGGCCTGAAGGGCGTCAAAGAGCACCGCGCCGGGGTCCGCCCCCTCGTGCTGGCGCACCAACTCGCACCGGGAGCGGTTGGCCCAGATCTCCAGCTGGTCGGCGGCGGCGGCCCGGAAGGTGTCCCCCGCGCACAGCAGCACCCGCCTGCCCTCGCGGCGCAGGCGGTCCGCCAGCTTGCCGATGGAGGTGGTCTTGCCCACGCCGTTGACCCCGATGACCAGAATCACCGCCGGGCGGGTAGAGAGATTCAGGGACTGGTCCCCCACCTCCAGTTTCTCCGCCAGGATCTGCCGCAGGCACTCCTTCACCGGCTCCTGGCCGGAGATCTTGTCCTCGATCATCCGGCGGCGCAGCTCCTCCACCGCCTGTCCGGCGGTCTCCATGCCGATATCCGCCAGAATCAGCATCTCCTCCAGATCCTCGAAAAACGCCTCGTCGGCCTCGCTGATGGCGGAGCCGAACACGTCGCCCATGTAGATCTTCTTCAGCTTCTGCCAGAAGCCGGGCTTCTTCTCCGGCACAGGCTCCGGCGCGGGCTCCTCCGCCGGGAGGACCGGCTGGGGGACTTCCTCCTCAGCGGCGGGGCTCTCCGCCGGGGTCTGGTCCGGCTCCCGCTCCGGCTGCTCCTCTTTGTTCTTCTTGCCCCATTTATCCCAAAACGCCATAGCAACTCTCCTTCTTTTATTTGATGTGCAATTCCTCGGCCATATCGTTGAGGTTGATGGTCAGTATCTTGCTGACGCCCTTCTCCTGCATGGTAACGCCGTACAGGACGTCCGCCTCCTCCATGGTGCCCCGCCGGTGGGTGATGACGATGAACTGGGTGTTCCCCGACATGGAGCGCATATACCTGGCGTAGCGCACCACATTGGCCTCGTCCAGAGCCGCCTCGATCTCGTCCATGACGCAGAAGGGCGTGGGGTGGACCTTCAGAATGGCGAAATACAGGGCGATGGCCACGAACGCCTTCTCCCCGCCGGAGAGGAGGGTGATGGTCCTGAGGGTCTTTCCCGGGGGCTGGACCTTGATCTCGATGCCGCAGTTCAGGATGTCCTCCGGGTCCTCCAGCTCCAGGGTGGCACGTCCGCCGCCGAACAGGTCCAGGAAGGTGTCCTCGAAGGCCTGGTTGATGAGCTTGAACTGCTGGGCGAAGATGGCGGTCATCTCCTTCGTCAGTCCGTCGATGATCCCGGCCAGCTCCCCCTTGGCCTTTTCCACGTCGTCCCGCTGGCTGGTCAGGTAGGTGTAGCGGGTATTCACCCGGTCGAACTCCTCGATGGCTCCCAGGTTCACGCTGCCCAGGCTCCCGATCTCCCGCTTCAGCTCCCCGATGCGGCGGTTGGCCTTGGGCAGGGATTCCAGCTGAATCCGCTGCTCCATGGCGGCGGAGTGGCTCAGCTCGTAGGTCTCCCACAGTTTGTCCAGCAGCTGCTTTTCCTCCATGGCCCCGCCGCTGAGCTTCTGCTCCAGCCGGGCGGCCTCCCGCTCGGTATCCAGCAGCTGGTCGTTGCAGGTCTTGATGTCCTGGCCCATGGTCCCCCGCTCCTGCTCCAGGCGGAGGCGGGCGGCGCGCAGCTCCTCCAGCTTCGCTTTACAGCCTCCGGCCTTCAGCCGCAGGGCCGCGGCCTCCTCGGTGCGGCGGTCGATCTCCCGCTCCGTCTCCTGATTGGCGGCCTTATACTCCTCCAGCCGCCGCAGCCGGGCGGTCCGGTCCCCCTCCATATCGGCGCGGAACCGCTCCATATCCGTCAGGGCCTTCCGGGTGGTCTCCCCCTCGGCGGTGAGGCTGGCCAGCTCCGCCTGCCGCGCCGCCACGTCCTCGCTGAGCCGCCCGCTGAGGGCGGACAGGTCCGACTGTCCCGCCAGCTGCTCCTCCGCCTGGGCCCGCAGGGCCGCGGCCTGGTCCTCCAGCGTCCCGATCTCCCGCCGGACGGCCTCCCGCTGGGCGCCGTTCTCCGTCAGGCGGGTCTGGAGGGCGGTGTCCTCCCCCTCCAGATTCTCCATAGTCCGTTCCAGGGTCTGCACTGTGGCGGCCAAATGGTCCGCCTGGCCCTGGAGCCGCAGCACGGCGTCCTCCGCGGTCCGGCGCTGGGTCTGGGCCACCTCCAGCTCGTACCGGGCGGCGTTCACCTCCCGGCCGGCGTCCTCCTTCTCCCTGGCGGCGGCGGCCAGCTTCTGCTCCAGAGACGTCAGCTTCTGCTTCAGAGACGTCAGCTCGTTGGCCCGGGTGAGGATACCCGCGGACCGGGACACGCTGCCGCCGGTCATGGACCCGCCCCGGTTGATGACCTGGCCGTCCAATGTGACGATGCGGAACCGGTGCTGGTACTTCCGGGCCATGGCGACGCCGCAGTCCAGATCCTCCACCACCACGGTCCGGCCCAGCAGGCTCTGGAAGATCTCCCGGTACCGCTCATCGCAGGTCAGAAGCTCCGAGGCCACGCCCACGAAGCCGAACTCGTTTTCCAGCCCCTTCTCCCGAAGCCGGTCCCCCCGGATGGCGGAAAGGGGCAGGAAGGTGGCCCGGCCGGAGTCCCGCTGCTTGAGGAACTGGATGGCCTGCTTGGCCTCCTCCTCCCGGTCCACCACGATGTTCTGCAGTCCCGCTCCCAGAGCGATCTCCAGCGCCAGGGCGCAGCGGCCCTCGGCGCGCATCAGGCTGGCCACCGGGCCGTGGATCCCCCGGAGGGTCCCCCGCTCCCCGGCCTGCATCACCACCCGGACCGCCTTGTTGAAGCCCTCATACTCCCGCTCCATCTCCGTCAGCAGACGGATACGGGAATCCATCTCGTTTTTCTCCATGGTCAGCCGCAGGTGCTCCGCCGACACGGCCTCCTCCCGCTTGACCCGGCCCTCCATGCGGATGGTGTGGCCGGAGATCACGTTCCCCACGGCCTCCGCCTCATCCCGGGCGTCCTCCAGCTCCCGGCGGACGGCCCTGCTCTCCTGGCGGGCGGCGGCCAGCTGGGTCTGGGCGGCCTGCCGCTCCTGGTCCAGGGCCTGGCGGCGCTCCTCCATCTGACCGGCGGCAGCCTCCAGGGCTGACAGCGCCGAGCGCCGGTCCGCGGCGGCTGCCACCGCCAGCACCTCCCGGGACCGGAGGGCCTCCGCCTGGGCGGCGGCGCCGCCGGCTCCCTGGGCGGCGGAACGGGCCCGCTCCAGCAGGTCCTCCAGCTCTCCCCGCAGGGCGGCGCAGGCATCGTCGATCTCCTCCACCCGCCGGCGCTGCTCCGTCAGCTGCTCCAGAATGGACTGGCTGCGGCTGTTTTGTTCAGCCAGTTCCTGCTCCAGCAGGGCCATGGCGCTCTCGTTGTGGCTCTGGGTGGTGCGCAGCACGGCGATGGCGCTGTCCTCGTCCGCCGCCCGGCTCTCCCACTGGGCCGCCTGGTCCCGGACCGTCTCCTGCTCCATGTCGTTATCCTGCATTTTCTGGGAAAACGCCTCGTTCTCCTCGTAGAGCCGGTCCAGCCGCCGCTGGGCCTCCTGCTGCCGCTCCCGGGCGGCGGCGAACTCCGTCTGGAGCCGGATGGCGGCGGCGCGGATCTCCTCCAGCCGGTCCAGCCACACGGAGATCTCCAGCAGACGCAGCTCGTCCCGGAGGATGAGGTACTTCTTCGCCTTCTCCGCCTGGTCCCGCAGGGGCTCCACCTGCAGCTCCAGCTCCGCGATCTTGTCGTTGACCCGGACCAGGTTCTCCTCCGTCCGGTCCAGCTTCCGCTCGGTCTCCTCCTTGCGGTGGCGGTACTTGGAGATGCCCGCCGCCTCCTCGAAGATCTCCCGGCGGTCGGCGCTTTTCTGGGACAATATCTCGTCGATGCGGCCCTGGCCGATGATGGCGTAGCCCTCCCGGCCCAGGCCCGTGTCCATGAACAGCTCGTTGACGTCCTTCAGACGCACGGACTGCTTGTTGATGTAGTACTCGCTCTCCCCGCTGCGGTAGTAGCGGCGGGTGACCATGACCTCGCTGGAATCGATGGAGGGAAAGATGTGGGCGGAGTTGTCCAGCACCAGCGTCACCTGGGCGAAGCCCACGGCGGAACGCTTCTCCGTACCGCCGAAGATCACGTCCTCCATTTTGCCGCCCCGGAGGCTGCGGGCGGACTGTTCCCCCATGACCCAGCAGATGGCGTCGGAAATGTTAGACTTTCCCGAGCCGTTGGGCCCCACGATGGCGGTGATATCCTCCCCAAAGTTCAGGACCGTTTTGTCCGGGAAGGACTTGAACCCCTGTATCTCCAATGCTTTAAGGTACATAGCGTGTTATTATCCTCTCATAAGTTCTAAAAAGCGCCATTATTGCTATGTTTTATTAACCTTTTTGTTACATATCTTCTCATAAGTTCTCATAAGTTTTCGGCCAATTGGTGTAAAATGGCTTTTGGAATGATTTTACACCACAGAAACCTGGAAACCGTTGCGCCCCAAGGGCTAGTGGAGTTTTAATTTTGCATTTAGAGTCTGGAACTCCGCTTGTTTCTTTTCGCGCATCGCCTTCGTGTATGTCTCCATGGTGGTGCGGATGTTCTTATGACCCATCACGTCTTGCAGCGTTTGGAGATCCTGTAACGATAATGCTCATCTTCTCCCTGTCGGTATAGAAGCGCGTGTGTGACACGAATTACACCGGCATCAAAGTCGCAGTCGCACCACCGTAACCCCAGGGTTTCCCCGGTTCGCATCCCGGTGCCTAACAGAACAATCAGCAGATTGGCGATATCTTTGCAGTACGGCGAACTACAAATGCACGTAATGAAAATCTCCTGCTGCTTTGCTGTAAGCGGCTCCTTGACAGTTGGGGTCAAATCAGTTGTTTTCCTCAACTGTTAAAAGGCATGCGCCCCCGGATTTGTTCGCAGCAATCGATTCAGCACGGCATTTTCAAACATCTGATAGGGGATCGAGCGGGCCTTTTGCGCTGTAGATGGCTTGACGTTGGATTGGTAGATCATCTGACTGTAGAGGCGCTGAATGTCGGTCGCGCACACCTGGTCAATGGTCTTGCCGCCAAGTACAGGCTGAATATGCTTGGCATAGATCGACGCGTAGTTGCACCTGGTGGATTCTCTCAGGTCTGTGCGGATTTCCATAAATGGCTGGAACAAGCCGTCAACCGTCGCTGTAGAAGCCCTGTCGCCCTCAATACCATCCTCCAGGGCTTTTGAATTTGTCTTTCCATCTCTCTCAGGGCTGTCACCGTCCGCTTATCTTCCGGAACGCTGTCGGATGCAACAAGCCTCCAGCGATAAGCGGTGTGGCGAACCCCGGCGTTGTCAGCATAGCGAAACATATACTGACCGTCTGAACGTTGGCTCTCTCCGCTGCGCAGTACCTTTCCTTTATGATCTCGTCTCTTTTGTGACATAAGCGGCTCCTTCCTCTGTTTGAAAAAGCCGCCCAATATAGCAATTATTGATGATACTACATGAACGGCTTTTTTTCAAGCGTTTCCTTCTTGATTAAATCTTAAAATGGAGTTGCTCCAGACCATCCGCGTAATGTTTGATGATCTGACCGAAGCACAGCGGGGCATGGTGCTGAACACACTGGAGGCTATCCCCTATATGGACAGCGCGGGCTATGAACTCGACGGCGCGGACTACAGCAAAGGCAACCACACGCTGTTTGTGCTGAACGCGGAATATGACTGCTGTTTGAAAGTTCTCTATATGACTTAGCTGTGTCTGGACAAAAGCGGTTTTCAGGTCCTCTCCGTGCTGGTGCGGTGAGTTATATACCCATCCTGTTTTCCCGCTCAAAACAGACAAGCTTTTGACAATATAAAGGGAGCGGAGGCGATCGCCTCCGCTCCCTCGCGGTTTCGCGTGATTTCCCGGTCAGGGCTTACCCCATGGTTCCGGCCCACCGGGCCTCCAGGGCGCTCCAGTCCCGCTCCGGGAGCTTTTCCATCCACTGCTCCGCGGTCTCAGTCTCCTCCAGCACATAGTCGTGGCTGTTGGTGGCCTCCTGGACGTGGACGTAGTACCACGCCGTTTTGTCGGCGTTGTCCGGCCAAACGATCATCTCCGCCTCCGGCAGCAGATGGTCGGCATGGGGCCTGCGGCCCAGCGTGCGGTTCACGATGGCGCAGACCTCCGCCCGGGTAATGCCGGCGTCGGGCCGGAAGGTCCCGTCGGGATAGCCATCCACCAGGCCCTGGGCCGCGGCGGCGGACACGTACCCGGCGAACCACTGGCCCTCGGTCACGTCGGAGAAGGTCCCGCCGTAGGTCTCGTTCTGATACAGCAGGAAGCTGACGGCCACCTTCACGAACTCCGCCCGGGTGATCCCGGCGTCGGGCCGGAAGGTCCCGTCGGGGTAGCCGTCCACGATGCCCGCGGCGCTCAGCGTGGCGATGGCGGGACCGTACCAGCTCTCCGCCGCTACGTCGCTGTAGCCGCTTTCCCGGGTCCAGTACTTGCTCCGGCTCTCCTCCGTCAGCAGGCGGTAGAAGATGGCGGCTACCTCCGCCCGGGTGATCTTCCCGTCAGGCCGGACCGTGCCGTCGGGGTAGCCCGCGATATAGGCGAAGTGCTCCTCCGTATCCAGCCCCGGATCGCTGATCAGAGGCACCTCCTGATCGGTGATGTCCACCACCGGCTCATCGGGCTCGTCAGGGGTGTCAGGCTCCTCCGGCCTGGGGGGCGTGGGAGGCGTAGGCGGCGTGGGGATGTAGTTGCGGGTGTAGGTCACCGTAACAGCCACGTTCTCCGCCGGCATAGCGCCCCGGACCACCTCCCGGTCAGCGGTATAGCCGGGCACCTCCGGTGAGGGCACATCGTAGTTCGTCCCTACCGTCAGGCCCTCGATGTGGTCAGCCGCCGCCGCAATGCCGTTTTCGTAGACGTAGCGGATGGTCAGGGTGTAGGCGTTGGCCTGGGTCGTGTACTGTGCCGTATAAAAGGCGTCGCCGGTCACCGCTGTGACCGCCGGATGCCACCCTGCGAAGGTATAGGAGGCCTCCGCCGTGGCCGGGCGAGTGGGGTCAGCGCCGCCATAGCTGGGCACAGTCCCCGCTGTAAGGCCGGTATCCGTCTCCAGCACCGTACCGTCCCAGTCCTGCCAGGTTACGGTGTAGAGCTTTTCCCACTGGGCTGTGAGGGTCATGTCGCCGGTGACGGGAGCGTCAAAATCCCACGGCGTGTCATCCTTGTGCCAGCCGGTGAAGGCGTAACCCTCGCGGGTTGGGTCGGCGGGCCGGGGGATCGTTTCGCCGTCTTTGACCTCGATAGAAGCGCTCTGGGTCCCATCTGGGAACGTTCCGCCGCCGGCGTCAAGAGTGATGGCGTGGTAGATCACCTCATTGACGGCGACCTTCATCAGGAGGCATGGTGCATTCTCAGGATTAGCCGTACCAGCAAGAACATTGTGCGCAGACTGATAGAACTGCGTTTCTCGTCCGTTTACCACATGATAGCCGAAGACCTCTACCAGATAGTAATCACCTGTTCCTACCCGTTCGTGCCCCTTGCTTTCAATGGGAATCTCCGCCTGATCTGTAGGATGACGATGATATGTTACGCTGTCTGGCGTCTGTGTAAACAGGTCCGGCTCCTCTGTCGCTCTGGGTCCGGTACTGCTGTTCACCTCGTCCCACCAGCAATATTTGAAATAAACATAATCGGCCTCTGTGCCAAACCTGTCTTCGGCCTTAAGAAGTTCATGATCCACCCAAACGCCTACAGTGGCGGTTTTGTCCTTCTCGACTGTTACCACCAGGTTCGGTATTTCGTCATCGCGCGGTCCCTGTAGCTCTCCGTTTATGGAGTATTGAATCTCCGGCAGTTTGAGGGCATAAGCAACCGTTGCGGTCAAGCTATCGGGTGATCCCAAAAAATACTTATCACTAAGCACAGATGTGTCCTTAAGTACTTGTTCGTTTAGTGTCCAGTGATCTCCGATATATCCGGGTTTATTTGACAGCGCATCTTTCGCCTCCGGCAGTTTATAGCTGCTGTCCAACTCCCAGAAGCCGGTGGTTTCATCGTATGTATATTGGATAGACTGGTAGAGCAATTTCTCCTGTTGGATACCAGCCCCACCAAACTTCAGCGTAATCGGATAAGCCATCGCTTTCTTTACCGCGTTAGTCAAATTATGAGAAAACTTATAATCCGAATAGCTTTTCTCATCATTGAAGATGATCACCAAATTATCGTTGCCGGTTTTAAATGCGCTACCATCATATGGCCCAAGTATGGAATTCCAACCGCCTTTTCCCCGCTTCTTGACCACGATCTGCGAAATATGGCTGTCGTAAAACGCCTCGCTGCCGATAGTCTCCACGCTGGCGGGAATCACGACCTTCGCGTCCACTCCATCAGCAAAGCAGTTTTGGAAGGCATAACCCATGATACATGTTAAATTTGGAGGCAGTTCAAACACAGCGTCCGGGTCGCCGTCGGCGGTACGGATGAACTGCAAGCTCCGGCAGTCTTTAAACACAGAACCGCCGCTTGCATTCCCAATGCTTGTCAGTGAAGACGGCAAAATAACGCCGGTCAACCCGGTGCATCCTTGAAATGCCATTTTACTAATGTCGTTTAGATTTGTGCCAGACAGGTCTAGAACGCCTGTTAACAATTTACAGCTATTGAATGCCTGCTTCCCGATTGTGGTCAGAGAACCCGCGCTAGAAAAGTCAATTTGAACAAGCTTACAAACTTTCTCCTTATTGGGATCGAACATGCACTCCCCGATGGCTGTTACCGTTCCGGGCACAGTCACGGTCACATACAGCTTACCATCAGCGTCCTTTGTCTGCTGGTCGATCCACTCCTTCTTGACGCCCTTCAGCACGCCATTGCTGTCAATTACTAATCCATCTTCCGGCACCGGAACAGGGTTGTCCGCGCTGGTCCCCTCGCCGTCCAGCAGCATGATGGGGTTGAGACGCTCCACCACGTCCATGAAGGCGAGATAGGCCGCGACCACGTCCTCCCGCTCCTGCTCCTCCTCCGTCAGGGCGTCGTAGGCCGCGCCGCAGGCGTTGACGGACTCCTCCGTCTCCTCCAGCGCGTCCACCGCGTCCAAAAACGCCTGGACCGCCTCCGGGACGGTCTCCAGCTCCTCCACGGGGTCCTCGATAGGCTCCTCCGAAGGGTCCTCCAGAAGAACCGTTGTCTCCTCCGCCAGGTCCGTCTCCAGGCCCCCATCGCCGGCCTGGGCCGTCAGCGGCGTTACGCACATCACCACCGCCAGCGCCAGGGCGAGATACTGCCGCAAACGCTTCTTTGCCATAGGTCTCACGCTCCTTTATGTAAAATGGGATCTCTCGCAGATTTTCCGCGCCGGTAAAATAGGGAGTTTTCTGTCTTGCAAAGGCAAGACAGAAAGCGGGTTCCCGCTTTCTCAATCTGTCGCCGGCCTGTTTCCCGCTGCATTGCATATGTTTATTGTACCATCCACCACCGGGAATAGCAATGAAGACTTTTACAAATTCCATTTACAAAAGGCGGGGGCCATATCCGGCCCCCGCCCCCGTTTAATGTTCCGCTTCCGTCCGCCGTTCCTTCCGCCGGGCTTCGATCTGCTCATAGAGGCAGTCCAGCGCGTCCCCCAGGCCGCCGATCCGGTCGATGAGGCCCAGCTCCACCGCCTCCTGGCCGTACAGGACGCTGCCCACGTCCGCCGCCATCTCCCCGGTCTTCAGCATCAGGGACAAAAACTTCTCCCGGCTGATGTGGCTGTTGGCCGCCACGAAGGACACGATCCGCTCCTGGATGCGCTCGAAATAGCTGAAGGTCTGGGGCGCGGCGATAACGGTGCCGTTCATCCGCACGGGGTGGATGGTCATGGAGGCGGAGGGCACGATCATGCTGACCCTGGGCGCCACCGCCAGGGGCACGCCGATGGAGTGTCCGCCTCCCAGCACCAGGCTCACCGTGGGCTTGCGCATCCCGGCGATGAGCTCCGCGATGCCCAGTCCTGCCTCGATGTCGCCCCCTACGGTGTTCAGCAGCAGCAGTACGCCGTCGATCTCGTCGTTCTGCTCCAAACCCGCCAGCAGGGGCATGACGTGCTCATATTTGGTGGTCTTGGCGGTGTCCGGGGCCAGCTGGTGGCCCTCCACCTGGCCCACGATGGTGAGGGTATAGATGTTCCCGCGGCGGCTGCGGCTCACCGCCGCGCCCAGGTCCACCAGCCGCTGGGTATCCTCCGGGGCCTTGTCGCCGCCGTTTTCGGCGGGCTTGGTCTCCTCTGTCACTGCGCATCAACTCCTTTTCCCGGGTAGTATCTGCGGGGAACCGGAAATCATGCGCGGCACCGGACCGCACATCAAAAAAGGGGCGGCCCGGCGGCCGCCCCCTGCGCTGTCACTGATTTTCCAAAAAGTTTCTGAGCATTTGCGCCGCCTGAGCCCGGGTGGCCGGTCCGCCGGGGTCCAGCCGCCCGTCGCCGCAGCCGCTGATGATCCCGCGCTCCACGGCCCAGCGCATAGGATCCGCCGCGTAGCCGCTGACGGCGTCCGCGTCGGTGAAGTTCAGCGCCAGGTTCGGCGGCACAGGGCTTCCGGCGTAGCGGTACAGCATGACGACCAGCTGTTCCCGGGTGATGGGATCATCCGGCCCAAACAGATCGCCGCCATAGCCGTCCACAATGTCCTGCTCCGCCGCCCAGGCCACGGCGGGGGCGCACCACGCGCCGTCCGGCACGTCGCGGAAGGGGCTGCCGCCGGCGGCAGGCCGCCCCGCGCAGTTGTAGAGGATCTGGGCAAGCTGCCCGCGGCTGAGGCTGTCGTCAGGTCCGAAGGCCCCGTTGCCGTAGCCGTCCATCAGGCCCTTTTCCAGAACGTAGTCCACGGCCTCATGATACCACGCGTCCCCACCGCCCAGATCGGTATAGCCGTGAGCGGGACAGTCCGCCCCGCCGGCGCAGGGCCCCTCCCCGCTTTCGGGAGCGAACACGGCCTCCACCGTGACCTCGCCGCCGGGCATGGTAAAGACGTACCGACCGCCGCCCTTGTCGGTCAGCGCCAGCTCCCGGCCTCTTTCATCGGTGACGGTGAGGCTCTCCAGCACATAGCCCTCCTCCGCCTCGGCGGTGACGGTGACGGCGGAGCCCTTGGAGGCGTTGGGCCGGTTCACCGAAACGCTGCCGTGGGACGGTTCCTCCACGGCCACGGGGTGGGTGGGCGCGGGGACGGGCACGGGCCGGGGATCGGGCCTATCAGGTCCGGGTCCCGGCTCGGGTCCGGGGTCGGGGATCCGCTCAAAGACCGCTTTCACCGTCACGTCCGCGGCGGGCATGGTAAAGGCGTTGTCCGTGACGGTCACGCCGGCGCTCTGCCACTCTTTGAAGCGCCAGCCCTCGTCCGGAACGGCGGCGAGGGTGATGGCCGTTCCCTCCGCCGCCTGGGCGGCGGAGGCGGAGGCCGTGCCGCTCCCCTCGGTCTCCACGGTAACGGCGTAGGTGATCCGCGTCCACTTGGCGTAGAGGGTCAAATCTGTGGTAACAAGGGTGGAGAAGTCAAAGGGCGCAGCGCAGTCCGGGTCGGTATACCAACCGCCGAAGAGATAGCCAGCCTGAACGGGGTCTTCCGGCTCCTCGGCGGTTTGACCGCTTTGGACAACCTGCCCGGCTACCGCGCTGCCGCCCCGGCTGTCAAAGGTCACGGTGCAGTCCGGCACTTTTTCGGTAATGGTGACCTCATTCATGGCGTTCTCCAGAGAGTACGCCAGTTCCTCCGTCACATCCGCCGCCACAAAGGAAGTCCAGCTTCTTGTCCAAGGTGTGCCGTCATTATATGCGCCTTCGGTCCACGCCGACACAGCGATCCTGCCGCCGGATACTTCGGCCAGGCCGTCTCCCAGCGTGATGTATGCTTCCAGAGCCTCGTTTTCTTCCCACTGTTCGTACCTTACGCCGGCGGCGGCGCAGCTATCGCCGCCCTTCGCGTGGAAGGTTCCGCTGTTGATCGCGATCCCTGTCCGCGACCACGCGCCTATATCATCGGTGGATATGGCGGAGACCTGGCCGTCATTCACCTCAACCGCGCCGACGATGTTCAATCCGGCGTAAAAGCCCTCTGCGGTCACGTCGGAAGCGCCGGAGACGGTCAGATCGCCTAAGGCGTAAATGGCGGAATCGTCCGAAGAAGCCGCTTCGACCGTACTGTCCGCAATCGAGATGCTGTCATCTGACCGTATAGCCGCGTAATAGCAATCGCTTTCGACCGTCGAGTTCTCCATTGTAACGCCGGAGAGGCCGTACAGTCCGCTCCATTCAGCCGAACTCGCAGTCACCTGGCTGTCCGCGACAGTAACCATTCCTTCGCCGTAGACCGACAGGTACGAACTCTCCACTGTTACGTCGCTGTCAGTGATGGAGACATCCCCATCTCCATAGATTCCATAAAATTGATCGCCCTTTCCCACGACAGCAACTTCGCTTTGAGAGATCGTAATGTCTCGAGAAGAGCTGATGCCGTATCCCGCGGCCTCAGGCGCCTCAATAGAAACGGTGCTCCCGGAAATTTCAACGCCCCTGCCGCCGATAACATTATTATAGGGGCCGTTGGGTTCACTCGCCTTCGCCGTGACCTTGCTGTCCTGGATGGTCAGAGCGCCCGTGATGCCGATTGCCTTATAATAGCCATTCAGCGTCAAATCGGATACGCCGCTGATCAACACATTCCCGCCATAGCTGGTGGAGCTGCCGTATGGAGTGCCGCTTGAGGCCTCGATGCAGGTGTCCTCTGTACTGACAGCGGTCAAAGTGCCATCCCCGGAGATGGTCAGGTCAGACATGGAGACGCCGATACATTCCCGGGACTCGCTGGAGATCGTGTTTTCCCCTGCCAGCGCGATCTCATAGTGCAGCCAACTGTCCCGGCAGTAGATGGCCGGGGTATAGCCGGTGGCTTCAATGGCCACGTTAGTAAGGCTGATGACCCAGCGGCCGGTATCGGCGTTGTAAGATACGCGGGCCGTTCCCTCGCCGCATGGGATATCCTGATCCGCTTGCGTTACCTGCTTCCCGCAGATCGAAATATACGGCAGGGAAGTTCCATCCTCCTCCCCCGCCAGGGCCGTCCCCGGCAGCAGGGTCAGACACAGGCACAGGGCCAGTACAACGCTCAACATTCGCTTTTTCATCGTTTCCTCCTCATATGTGACGTGCGCGGCCCCGGCTGGTCGCCGAGCGCCCCTTATGGTCCATTATAGCACGCATTTGGGGACTGTAAATCGCACGAAAGGGTGACGCCGTTCTTCGCTCCTCCCGGAATCCCCGGCGGCGGAGGGCTCGAAAAGCGCAGAAAACGCCCCGCGCCAACCGGCGGCGCAAGGCGTTTTCTGACTTCTTCTGTTTTTCAGCCCATGACCTCCGCCAGCGTGGGCATGGCGGGAATCGCCCCCCGGCGGCTGGTGGTCAGGCTGGCCGCCCGGTTGGCAAAGGCGATGATGCGCTCCAGCTCCGGCACGGTCAGATCTTCCAGCCCGCCCAGCCGGGACAGCTGGGACAGCGCCGCGCCGAAGAAGGTGTCCCCCGCGCCGTTGGTGTCCCCCACGGTGCAGGGCACGCCGGGAATCAGCCCGGTCCGGCCCCGGAAACGGTAGAACGCGCCCCTGGCCCCCAGCGTGACCAAAATCAGCGTGATGCCCTTTTCCGCCAGCGCCGCCGTTCCCTCCTCCAGGCCGCTTTCGCCGGCCAGAAGGGGCAGCTCCTCGTCGGACACCTTCAGCACGTCCACCAGAGGCAGCGGCTCCCGCATCCGGGCCACGGCGGTCTCCTCGTCGGGCCACAGGCTGGCCCGGTAGTTGGGATCGTAGCTGACGGCGGCCCCCAGCTCCCGGGCGGTCCGGACGGCGTACAGGGTGGCGCTCCGGGCCGGCTCCGCCGTGAGGCTGACGCTGCCGAAGTGGAGGAACCGGGTACGCGCCAGCAGGTCCCGGGGAACGTCCTCCACGGTCAGATTCACGTCCGCGCTGGGGTCCCGGTAGAAGCTGAACCTCCGCTCCCCGCCGGCGTCCAGAGAGACCACCGCCAGGGTGGTGCGCTGGGCCGGGTCCGCCGTCAGGCCGCTGACGTCAACGCCGTTGTCCAGCAGGCAGCGGCGCAGGAGCTGCCCGAAGCCGTCCTCCCCCACCTTGCCGATGAAGGCGGTCTTTGCCCCCAGCCGGGCCGCCGCCACCGCCAGATTGGCAGGCGCGCCGCCGGGGTTGGCGTCGAACCGGGGGACGCCCCGGTCCGTGCGCCCCGATTGGGTCAGGTCGATGAGGATCTCGCCGATGGATGTGATGTCCGTCATAAAACCACTCCTATTCAAATCGTATCGTCATCCGCGCTGTTGTCCGGAGTCCCGCCGCCCATCTGCTCCTCGATGCGGAAGGCGCCGTCCAGCCGGCCGTACAGCAGAAACACCGCCAAAAACAGGATGTACCACGCCCCGGTGACCAGCAATAGAAACAGCGACCAGGGGGCGAACAGAACGATCACCGCCCAGTAGGCAAGCTGGAGCAGGGCCGCTCCCAGCACCTGCCAGAAATTCTGGATCCAGAACAGCACGCAGTTGCGCAGCCGGATGCCGGGGCGCTGCTCAAAGAGCACCAGCTGGGGCCAGTACAGGGTATTGAGCGCCAGGACCAGCAGCATGGAAAACAGATACAGCAGCACCGTCCCCAGAGAGGGGGGACTCCCCGCCCACCAGAACAGCATCCCCATAAAGGCGTACAGCCCCAGCATCAGCCCCAGCAGCGCCCCGGGCAGCAGACTGCCCCGCCAGTTCTGCCGCCAGGAGCGGCGGTAGGCGTCCCACCAGGGGGTGGGGTCGTCCCGCAGGCCCCGCAGGATCGCGTCGTACATCCCCGCCAGGAAGGGGCCCGCGATCATCCCGCCCAGCAGGGAGCAGGGCAGCAGCACCACCAGGCTGGAGGTCCCCACCCCGTAAAAGATCCCGCCGGCCAGAGGCAAAAAGCCCAGGAGCGTCAGGAAATTGACCCTCCACCACCGGCCGAAGCGGTCGGACAATAGCTGTTTGTAGCGGGGAAAGCCCGCAGGCCTGCCCTGAAAGCGCTCGTCCTCCTCCGGTATGAATAAGCCCATACGTCTCCTCCTTTACACCGCGTAGTGGCAGCGCGCCAAAAAGTCCGCCAGCACCGCCTCCGCGTCGCCGGCAAAGCTCTCCCGGCAGGACAGCTCCACGCTGACGGCGTAGTTCCGGTATACGCCGAAGGCGGACACGCCATAGGCGTAGGGGGCCGTCTCCGAGGGGAAGGCGTAGGTGACGACGGTAAAGGTCTGGCCGTTATAGGCCGCCTCCTCCGTCTCTTCCACCCGGTATTTCTCCTCCGCCATCGCCAGCCACTCCCCGGCGGCGTCCTCCGCCTTTTCCGCGGCGTCGTAGCCCGCCAGCAGGAGGTCGACCCGGGCGTCGTACAGCTCCGCCTCATCGCCGTCCTCATTGGTATAAGGCTGGGCCTTTCCCATGGACCAGGCGGCGTAGTACATGCCCTTGACGGCCAGAGCGTCGTTATTCTCCCGGAGCGTCAGCTCCTCCGGCGTATCCACGCCCAGCACGCCGCCTACGGAGACCCAGTCCTCGCTCCAGGGGGACCCGTCCGCGGCCCGCTCCGGCAGAGGCTGGCCGCAGCCGGTCAGGCACAGGCACAGCGCCGCCAGCATCAGAATCCATCGTTTCATGAGATCGCTCCTTCCGTGATCTTCGCCCAGAGGGCGTCGCAGCCCTGGGAATAGGCCGCGGTCTTTTCCGTCCAGAACCCCCTGCGGGCGATAAAAAGCCCGGATACCAGCTGGCCGCTGTCCCCCGTGGCCGTCTGGCCCATAACGGAGTAGGCGTACCGCCCCAGGTCCAGCTCCGCCAGAACGGGGCACCGCTCCCAGACCAGACAGGTCCCCCCGGCGGAATCGTCCCCCTCCTCCGGGAGGGAGCCGTCCAGCCTGCGCAGGGTGCCGTGCTCCCTCTGGAACGCCTCCGGGTCCTCCAGCAGGAAGAAATAGCTCTCGCAGGCCACGATGTCCGCCATCAGCCGGGCCTGAGCCGCCATGGCGGCGCCGGGGTCCGCCTCCGTGTTGGAGGCGTACTGCTCCAGATGGACCGCTACCCTGCCGTCGCCGTTCAGGTCCTCCCCCAGGGCGGCGAAGCCGGCCTCCAGCGCCGCCGCCGTGTCGTCCGGCAGGGCGTTGGTCCCCACATAGGCGATCCGGTAATCCGGTTCAACCCGGCTCAGCACGTTCCAGGCAATGCTGCCCAGACTCAGCAGCAGCACCGCGGCCACGGCGATATGCCACTTGTGATAGTGCCACCAGTTTTTCCGCTTCTGGGCCCTGGTGAGCACCAGAGGGGGGTCCGGCTTCACATCCCGGTACTTTTTCTTCAGGTATTCGCTGGCCACCGTCCCGCCTCCTATTCTCTGGTGGTGCCGCCGGGGGCGTAGCGCACCGGCAGGCAGATCAGGGCGGGGATCTTTCCCCGGTCCTTGGTCAGCAGCAGATCCACACAGGTCTCCGCGATCTTGTCCACCGGCTGAATGATGGTGGAGCAGTACAGCTCCTCGCCCCCGAACCGCCGGATGCCGTCAAAGCCGATGAGCTGCACGTCCTCCGGCGCCCGGAAGCCCAGCTCCTCCAGAATCTCCCGGACCCGCCAGGCCAGCAGGTCCGTGGAGCAGAAGATGCCGTCGATCTCCAGCCTGCCGCCGTGGATACGGCTCCTGAGAAACTCCCGGAACGGTTCGTAGCCCTGTCCGTCGTTGAGCCGCAGAACGTCGCAGGGGACCGCCCGGGCGCGGCAGGCCGCCTCAAAGCCGTCCCCCCGCTTGTCCGTCTCGCTGGGGCTGGTGGAGCCGGTGCGGAAAAAGGCCAGATGGCGGCAGCCCAGCTCCAACAGCTTCTCCGCCGCCAGCCGCCCGCCGCCGTAGTTGTCCGCGGCCACGCAGGGGATGTCCGGGCGGAAGCTGCGGTCGATGCCCACGAAGGGCAGGTTCTCATCCACCTCCAGAGGATTGTAGGTCAGGCCGATGATGCCGTCCGCCTTGTTCTGCCGGACCATATTCACGCAGGCCTGCTCCATCTCCGGGTTGGAGGCGGTGACGTACAGCAGCATCCGGTAGCCCCGCCGGGCCAGGGCCACGCACACCTGCTGGGCCAGGGCGGCAAAAAACGGATGGTCCACCCCCGGCAGGATCAGCGCCACCGTGAAGGTGGTGCTGGCCCGCAGGCCCCGGGCGTACTGGTTGACCTGATAGCCCAGCTTCTGGGCGGCCTCCTCGACTTTTATCCGGTAGCTCTCGCCTACCGGGATCCCATTGAACACCTTGGACACCGTTCCAAGGGCGACGCCGGCCTCCTGGGCCACGTCCTTCATGGTGGGCATCGTTCCCTTCATGCAGTTCCTCCCAATGTGAAACATTTCACGCCGGCGGCAGAAAAACGCCGGCGGCTCCCTCCGGAGCAACTCTATCATAGCAGATGAAGCCCTCCTCTGTAAAGAGGAATTTCACGCTTTTTTCATGAAACGATATTTTTGTATATTTTAGATAAAAAGTGGAAGTGATGTTTGTTTAACCCTATAAAACTGTGCTTCCTGCCCAAAAATGCGGCCAAACCATCTTGACAGCGGCAGACCCGTTTGGTAAGATATGGCCATCAGGCAAATAACGTTTCATATTCAGGCGGCGGAAACCATCTGCCGCTTATATTGGAAAATCTTTGTGAAACGTTATATCGCATTGTGCAGACAATTCCCGGGAGGTGATGGGTGAAGGTCCCCCGCTGCCCCAATAAAGCAAACTGTGTTTTAAGGAAGTGAGTCTCTATGCTGAACGGCAAGCGTTCCCACCAGACCCCTGTGATGGACCCGGAGCCCCAGGCTCCGGCCGCGGCCCTGACCCGGCGCCACGGAAAGACGCTGGGACAAAGAATCGGCGAGTACTGGCAGATGTACGCGCTGCTGCTGATCCCGGTGGCGCTGACCATCATCTACAAGTACATCCCCATGTACGGAATTCAGATCGCCTTCCGGGACTTCGATCCCAACCTGGGCTTTACCCGCAGCCTGTGGGTGGGCTGGGACTGGTTCATCCGGTTCTTCAAGGCCCCCACCTTCTGGCGGATGATGAAGAACACGGTGCTCATCAGCGCCTTCGGCCTGCTGTGGAGCTTCCCGGTCCCCATCATCCTGTCCCTCATCATCAACCAGGTCCGGTTCACCAAGTTCAAGCGGGTGGTCCAGACGGTCCTCTACGCGCCCCACTTCATCTCCGTCATGGTCATCTGCGGTATGATCAAGATCTTCCTCAGTCCCTCGGGCGGTCTGCTGAACCTGCTGCTGGGCACCCAGATCGACTTTCTGAGCCAGTCGAGCGCCTTCCGGACCATCTACATCGCCTCCGGCATCTGGCAGGACGCGGGCTGGGGCTGCATCATCTACCTGGCGACCCTGGCCAACGTGGACCCCGGCCTCTATGAGGCGGCGAAAATGGACGGCGCGTCGGTGTTCCAGCGCATCCTCCATATCGATATCCCCGAGCTGCTGCCCATGATCATCCTGAACCTCATCATGGCGGCCGGCGGCATCATGAACGTGGGCTTTGAGAAGGTCTGGCTGCTCCAGAACGACCTGAACAAGGCCACCAGCGACGTCATCGCCGTGTACGTCTACCAGCAGGGTATCGAACAGCAGAAATTCAGCTACTCAACGGCAGTCGGTCTGTTCAACACGGCGATCAACATCGTACTGCTTATCATCGTCAACAAGATCGCGTCCAAGGCTTCGGACGTGGAGTTCGTGTAAAGGGGGTCAGAGAACAATGGCAAGCGCAACCGCAGCCGCGTCCCAGGTCAAAAAGAAGAAAAAGTCCACCGGTCTGTCCGACAGGGCCAGCGACGTCATCCTGGTGGTCATCTGCTCCATCGTACTGCTGATCGTGGCCTATCCCCTGTACTACGTCCTCATCGCGTCCTTCTCCGACCCTTACGCCGTGTACGCGGGCAAGACCTTCCTGGTGCCCAGCGGGTTCACCTTCGACGGCTACAAGGCCGTGTTCGCCGACCCGGACATCGTTTCCGGCTTCCTCAACTCCGTGAAATACACCGTCATCGGCACCTGCTTCTCCGTCATCATGCTGTACATCACCGCCTATCCTCTGGCGGACAAGGGCCTGCCGGGCCGGAAGCTCATCAGCCTGTTCTTCGTGTTCACCATGTACTTCGGCGGCGGCATGATCCCCACCTACCTGGTGGTCAAGGAGACCGGCCTCATCGGCAGCATGTGGTCCCTGTTCCTCCCCGGCGGCGTGGGCGTGGGCAACATGATCGTGGTCCGCAACTACTTCCAGAACAGCATCCCCCACGATCTGGTGGAGGCCAGCGAGATCGACGGCTGCTCCAAGTTCCGCACCTTCATCAGCGTGGTCATCCCACTGTCCCTGCCCATCCTGGCGGTCCAGGCGGTGTTCGCCATGGTGGCCTACTGGAACGACTGGTTCACCGCCATGATCTACATGGGCGGCAAGGGCTCCCCCCTGCCCCTGGTCCTGCGGGGCATCCTCCTCAAGAGCAGCGCGGCCCAGGAGCAGGCGGCCATGGTCTCCGGCGGCTTCGCGGAGCTGAACAAGATGACGGAAATGATCAAGTTCTGCTCCATGATCGTGGCGGCCGTCCCCATGCTGGTAGCCTATCCTTACGTCCAGAAGTACTTCGAGAAGGGCTTCATGTCCGGCGCAGTCAAGGGTTAACCTTTCGGGCCGCCCTTTTCAAAGGGCGGCGGCGTCCAGAGGCAGAGCCTCCGGTGGGTTTGGGCGAAGCCCAATATGTTTTCGCTCGCACAAATCTTTTATAAAGGAGCAACACCATGAAGAAGTTTCTGTCCTTCCTCCTGGCAGCCGCCATGCTGCTGGCCCTGCTGACCGCCTGCGGCGGCGGAAACAACGCCCCCGCCAGCAGCGGCGAACCCAACATGGATACCACCCAGACCGAGTTTGACGTGCTCTCCGGCATTTCCGCCCTCTCCGGCGGCTATGATAACAACCCGGTGCTCAACCAGATGCAGGAGAACGCGGGCATCAAGATCAACTGGGAGACCATGAGCGACTCCCTGGGTGAGCAGGTGGGTATCCGCATCACCGGCGGCGACCTCCCCGACGCCCTCCAGGCCGTGGGCTTCTCCAACTATGACCTGGGCCGCTATGGCCGGGGCGGCACCTTTATCGATCTGACCCCCTATGTCACCGACCCTGAGATCATGCCCAACCTCTCCGCCATTCTGGAGAAGTACCCCAAGATCAAGGCGGCCATCACCCAGGATGACGGCAAGATCTACGGCCTGCCCGCCGCCGAGATGATGGGCACCGCCGCCACCGGTGCGGCGGAGGACTACTCCATCCACTCCATCCAGCAGTTCTCCATGATCAACAAGGCATGGCTGGACGACCTGGGACTGGATGTACCCGAGACCGTCGAGGAGCTGAAGGCCGCCCTCCAGGCCTTCAAGGACAACGACATGGCCCACAAGATGTACGGCGCGGACCCGGGCAGCACCATACCCATGTCCTTCGGCTTTGACGAGTGGTGCTGGGGCCAGAACATCTTCTACGCCCCCTTCGGCCTGACCAACTGGTCCGACGTGTGCATGGACCTGCGCCTGACCAAGGACAAGGAAGTGGTCTTTGACTGCGTCAGCGACGAGTACCGCGACGCGATCACCTACTACCACGACTGGTACGCCGACGGCCTCATCGACGTGGAGGTGTTCAGCCAGGAAGCCAACCAGTATCTGGCCAAGGGCGCCCAGGGCTATCTGGGCGTGGCCACCTGGTGGGAGATCAATGAGATGATGGGCGAGCACGCCGCCGACTACGTCTACCTGCCCCCGCTGAAGGGCCCCGACGGCAAGTGCACCGTGTATATCAAGTCCGCCGGCTCCGCCGTCAACTCCGGGCAGCTGTCCATCACGAAGGACTGCAAGAGCCCCGTCAACCTGCTGAAGTTCTATGACCAGTGGTACACCGGCGAGAACGTCATGCAGCTCCAGTACGGCCCCATCGGCGTGTACTTCAACGAGGAGAAGGACGATCAGGGCCTATACGTCTCCATCACCGACGAGGAGGCCCGGGCGAAGTACAACAAGTCCGCCGGCGAGCTGAAGAGCACCTACGAGGTGGCCGGTCCCAAGCTGATCCTCTCCGAGTACTACACCAACGTGTTCCATATGGAGGACCGGGCCATGCAGCGTCTGGAGGACCTGCAGAACTTCTGGTTCAAGTATGTGGACGATTTCACCTACTACCCCGTGGACTGCGTGTTCACCAAGGAGGAGCTGGACGACCTGGATCTCTACCGGCCGGACTTCGAGTCCCACGTTCGGGAGCAGGAGGCTCTGTGGCTCCGGGACGGCGGTCCCACCGACGCCGAGTGGGAGGCCTACAAGCAGGATCTGGTGGATACCTACGGTATGAACCAGCTGCTGGAGGTCTACCAAAACGCCTACGCGCGCTACAGCTCCGCGGAATAAGCACTAAGGACCATTTCGTCTGAGGGGGGCGGCTGTTCGCCGCCCCCCTTCCTAAAACCGCACTTCAATTTTTAAGGAAACCAGCAGGAGGTTGCGCATCATGACCAGCGACGCTCTTCAAAAAGCCCGGGAATTCGAGGCCCAGTACGGCCCTCACATTCCCGACAGCGAGCGGCCCGCCTTTCACGCCACGCCCACCATCGGGTGGATGAACGATCCCAACGGCTTCTCCCTCTACAGGGGGGAGTACCACCTGTTCTACCAGTACCACCCCTACTCCAACGAGTGGGGCCCCATGCACTGGGGGCATTTGAAAAGCCGGGACCTGATCCGGTGGGAGCGGCTCCCGGCGGCCATGGCCCCGGATATGCCCTACGACGCCTCCGGATGCTTCTCCGGCAGCGCCGTGGAGCTGCCCGACGGGCGGCAGCTGCTGCTGTACACCGGCGTCCGCCGGGATCGGGACCCGGACGGCTTCCTCCGGGACGTCCAGACCCAGTGCGTCGCCATCGGCGACGGGGTGGACTATGAAAAGTGCCTGGAAAACCCCGTCCTCACCGAGGCGGACCTGCCCCGGGGCGGCAGCGCCGTGGACTTCCGGGACCCCAAGCTCTGGCGGGACGCGGACGGGACCTATTACGCCGTTGTGGGCAACCGGGCGGGCGACGACTGCGGCGCCATTCTCCTGTACCGCAGCCAAGACGGCCTGGGCTGGGAGCTGGTCCGCACGCTGGACGCCTGCCGGGGCCAGTACGGCAAGATGTGGGAATGTCCGGACTTCTTCCCCCTGGACGGGAAGCGCGTCCTTCTCACCAGCCCCCAGGAGATGGACCCGGTGGGGCTGGAGTTCCACGCCGGCAGCGGGACCCTGTGCCTCATCGGGGACTATGACGCCGAGGGAGCGGGCTTCCGCCGTCAGGCCGCCCAGGCCATCGACTACGGCCTGGACTTCTACGCCTCCCAGACCCTGCTGACGGAGGACGGCCGGCGGGTCATGATCGCCTGGATGCAGAACTGGGCTACCGTGGGAGCCAAGCCCGACCACTGCCGCTGGTTCGGCCAGATGACCCTGCCCCGGGAGCTGTCCCTGCGGAACGGCCGGCTGTACCAGAACCCGGTCCGGGAGCTGGAGCGGTATCGGGGTCCCTGCATCATCCACCGGAACATCCCCGTCAGCGGGGAGATCAACCTGCCGGGCATCCAGGGACGGACGCTGGATATGACCGTCACTGTCCGGCCCATCGGCCATGAGTCCTACCGCTGGTTCCGGGTCCGGGTGGCTAAGGACGGCAAGCACGAGACCATCGTCCGCTACCGGCCCGACCAGGGCACCGTAAAGATCGACCGGACCCGCAGCGGCCTGCCCCACGACATCGTCCATACCCGCAGTTTCCTGGTGCGGCCCCGGAACGGGGAGATCAAGCTGCGGCTCATCCTGGACCGGTTCAGCCTGGAGGTCTTCGTCAACGACGGTGAGCAGGCCGCCAGCGCCGTGCTCTACACCCGCCAGGAGGCGGACGCCATCAGCTTCGAGGCCGGCGGCACGGTGCTGATGGACGTGGAGAAATACGACATTCTGACCGAGGGGTAAGCGGCAGAGGCGAAGCGATAGTTGCCCCGGTCCCCGCTTTCTCTCGTCGGATGTGAGACGAAGGGAGCGCCCCCGGCCATCTGGCCGGGGGCGCTCCCTCCCTCTTCTCTTATCCGGTTTTCCAGCGTATAAAGACGCCCGCCCGGCGGGCCGTCAGCTCCCCCGCTTCCCCGCCGGGCCGGACTCGCCCCCCGGACGGATGCCGGAAGCGGTCCCGTCGCCGAACTGCAGCTTCTGGAACCCGTTGCCCTGGATCTCATGGGCCTCCAGCACGATGGTGAAGGCCGCCGGGTCGATCTCCTTCACCGCCCGCTGCAGCACCGCCATCTGCTTGGAGCTGCACACGCTGAGGATCACCTGCTTATTGGCCTTCATATACCCGCCGAAGCCCGGCAGAATGGTGCTGCCCCGGCGGCAGATGTCCCCGATCATCCGGCAGATGACATCCCCCTGCTCCGTTACGATCAGGACCATTTTCCCGGAGTTGAAGCCGAAGATCGTCTTATCCACCACCACGGAGGACAGGTAGCTGACCATGAGGCCGTAGATCATGCCGTCCACGTCCCGCAGGACGATGCTCTCCGCCAGAAGCACGATCACGTCAAAGGCGAAGGTGATCTTCCCCAGGGGGAAATCCGGCCGCCAGGTCTTTACGGACATGATGATGAAATCCATACCGCCGGTGGAGTCGTTGCGCAGATAGATGATGGCGTAGCCCAGACCGCACAGCACGCTGGTGGACAGCGCCGCCAGCAGCCGGTCCCCCTGATACACAGGGAGCAGCGGCGCCAGATAGTCCAGCATCAGGGAGGAGATCAGCATGCAGCGCATGGAGCGGAAGTAAAAGCCCCGTCCCAGCACCCGGAAGCACAGCAGGGCCACCGGGATGTTCAGAAGGATGATGGCCCAGCCCAGAGGGATCCGGGTAAAATAGTTGATGAGAAAGCCGATGCCGGAGAAGCCCACCAGAGGAAGGCGGGCGGCAAGGGAAAAATTGTACAGGCCGATGGCGGCCAAAAAGCTGCCCGCCAGCTCATAGACGATATCCGTGCCGGTCTGCTTCCATCTCTCTGCCATACGGGCCTCCTCCCTATCGCAAACAGGATACAAAGCGCCGCCCCGCAAACGCCCGGCGGGGCGGCGCAAAGACGCTTTTCCGCCTGACGGCGGCTCTTACTTGGCCAGGACCTTCTTCAGCCTGGCGAAGCGGGGCAGACCGTCCACCTTCTTCATCTGGGTCTCGCCCTGGATGAGAGGCAGCGCGTAGTCGATGAAGCCCTGCTCCACGCCGTTGTGATCGGCGTTGATCCACTCCAGGGGGACCTTCTTCTCGGTGTTGGCCACGTCGGTCAGGTTGAACAGCTTGGTCTTGCACACATACTTGCCGTCCTCATAGCTGCGCTCGAAGCCCACCATCTTGTCGGTGAGGCCGGCCACGGCGTTCTCCACGGCGGCCTTGCCGGCCATGAAGGACTCGTCGATATCAGTTTGGCTGGCCAGGTGCGCACCGCAGCGCTGCAGCAGGCTCAGCTCGATGCCCCGGACCTTGGCGCCGGTGGCCTTCTTGCACACGTCGGCCAGCATGGCGGCCAGGCCGCCCAGCTGGGCGTGGCCGAAGCCGTCGGTGGCGGAGGTCTTGGCCTCGGAGACGAAGGAGCCGTCGGCGTAGTGGACGCCCTCGGACACGGCCACCATGCAGTTGCCGTTCTTCTCGTACACGGCCTTCACCTCGGAGATGAACTTGTCCATATCGAAGTCGGTCTCCGGCAGATAGATGAGGTCGGGGCCGGCGCCGAAGGCGGTGGCCAGGCCAGCGGCGGCGGTGAGCCAGCCGGCGTGGCGGCCCATGATCTCGATAACGCAGATCATGCCGGTGTCATACACCCGGGCGTCCTGATAGACCTCCATGCAGCTGGTGGCGATATACTTGGCGGCGGAGGCGTAGCCGGGGCAGTGGTCCGTGCCGAACAGGTCGTTGTCGATGGTCTTGGGCACGCCCATGACCCGGCACTCGTAGCCCACCTTCTGCATGTACTTGCTGATCTTGTTGCAGGTATCCATGGAGTCGTTGCCGCCGTTGTACAGGAAATAGCGGACGTCATACTTCTTGAAGATCTCCAGGATGCGCTTGTAATCGGTGTCGTCCACGTCGGGATCGGCGATCTTGTAGCGGCAGGAGCCCAGGGCGGAGGAGGGCGTATACAGCATCAGCTCCAGCTCGTCGGCGTCCTCCTGGGTCATGTCGAACAGCCGGTCGTTCAGCACGCCCTTGATGCCGTGCTCCGCGCCGTAGACCTTGGTGATAGCGTCGCAGTCCAGAGCGGTGCGGATCACGCCGTAGGCGCTGGCGTTGATGACGGAAGTGGGGCCGCCGGACTGGCCGATGATCAGAGAACCTTTGAGAGCATTCATAAAAATACCTCCTGAAGTGTGAGAAAATGGGAAAGCGCGCGGCTTTGCTTATTTCGCATATGGCAATAGTATAGCAACTTTTTTTCCGGTTGTAAATCGTGGATTTCCACGGAAGTTCCGTTTTCCCCGGCGGAGCAGGTGGTTATTGTAACAAATCATGGAATATGTATAAAATCAGGCCGTCCCGGACCCCCAGTTTTTGTACGGCGGGGGGTTGCCAAGCCCGGGAAAGAATGATAAAATATCAGTACACTTCAATACTAGGAGGATGCAATCATGCCCCTTGTTACAACGAAAGAAATGTTCAGGAAGGCCTATGACGGCGGCTACGCCATCGGCGCCTTCAACGTCAACAACATGGAGATCGTCCAGGGCATCACCGAGGCCGCTCAGGAGCTGAAGGCCCCCCTGATCCTGCAGGTGTCCAAGGGCGCCCGGGCCTACGCCAACCACACCTATCTGGTGAAGCTGGTGGAGGCCGCCGTGATCGAGTGCCCCGACATCCCCATCGCGCTGCATCTGGACCACGGCCCCGACTTCGAGACCTGCAAGTCCTGCATTGACGGCGGCTTCACCTCCGTGATGATCGACGCCTCCGGCAAGCCCTTTGAGGAGAACATCGAGATCACCAAGAAGGTCGTCGAGTACGCCCACGACCACGGCGTGGTGGTGGAGGCCGAGCTGGGCACCCTGGCCGGCATCGAGGACGATGTGAAGGTGGCCGCTCACGCCGCCTCCTACACCCGTCCTGAGGAGGTGGAGGAGTTCGTGACCAAGACCGGCTGCGACTCCCTGGCCATCGCCATCGGCACCAGCCACGGCGCCTACAAGTTCACCGCCGCCCAGTGCACCCGCAACGAGAAGGGCATCCTGGTGCCGCCTCCGCTGCGCTTTGACGTGCTGGAGGAGGTCTCCAAGCGTCTGCCCGGCTTCCCCATCGTGCTCCACGGCTCCTCCTCCGTGCCTCAGGAGTTTGTGAAGATGGTCAACGAGAACGGCGGCAACATGCCCGACGCCGTGGGCATCCCCGAGGAGCAGCTGCGCAAGGCCGCCACCATGTCCGTGTGCAAGATCAACATCGACTCTGATCTGCGTCTGGCCATGACCGGCACCATCCGCAAGTACTTCAACGAGCACCCCGCCGACTTTGACCCCCGCCAGTACCTCAAGCCCGCCCGGGCCGCCATCAAGGAGCTTGTCAAGCACAAGCTGGTGGATGTGCTGGGCTGCGATGGCAAGGCCATCTGACCGGTATCCCGCGACCAGGGAATCACAGGGCCGTCCTCTCATCAGGGCGGCTCTGTCCTATCTTTTTCTGTCCCGGAGGGAGGAGCGGTATTGTCTGTTTCACCTGAGAAAAAAAGCGCCTGGCGGAAAGTCCGGCCCTATATTGAGACCTTTCTGCGGTGGACCTTCCGCGCGCTGGTAATGGGCGCCGTCTGCGGCGCGGTGGGCGCCGCCTTCCACTACGGGGTGGATCTGGCGGGAGAGCTGTTCCGGGCCCACGGGTGGCTGCTCTTTCTGCTGCCCGCCGCCGGTCTGGCCATCGTGGGGGCGTACCACGCCGCCGGCATCCGCAAGGACCGGGGGACCAATCTGGTCCTCAGCTCTCTCCAGAGCGGCGAGGCCATCTCTCTGAAGGTGGTCCCTCTGATCTTTTTCGGCACTGTGCTCACCCATCTGTGCGGCGGCTCCGCCGGGCGGGAGGGCGCCGCCCTGCAGATCGGCGCGGGTCTGGCGGCCTGCCTCAACCGGATCCTGCATCTGGAGGGAAAGCAGGCCCAGGCGGCCGTCATGTGCGGGATGTCCGGCCTTTTCGCCGCGGTGTTCGGCACGCCGGTGACGGCGGCAGTGTTCAGTCTGGAGGTGGGCACCGTGGGCACCTTCTACTATACCGCCCTGTACCCCTGCCTTCTCACCGCCGTAACGGCCTGGGGGGTCAGCCGGCTGCTGGGCGTCACCGGCGTGGTCCTGGATCTCAGCGCGGTCCCGCCGGACACGCCCCTGACGCTGCTGCGGGTCCTGGGGCTGACCCTTCTGTGCGTGCTGTGCAGCATCCTGTTCCTGACGGTGATGCACCGGGCGGAACGCCTGTACCACAGGCTGCTGCCCAACCACTACCTGCGGATCCTCGCCGGCGGCTGTCTGGTGGTCCTCTGCACCCTTCTGTCCGGCAGCAGGACCTACAACGGCGCCGGAATGAGCGCGGTGGCCGACGCCGTGGCCGGTCAGGCCGACCCCTGGGATTTTCTGGTCAAGATCCTCTTTACCGCTCTGACCATCGGCGCCGGGTACAAGGGCGGCGAGATCGTCCCCACCTTCTTCATCGGCGCCGCCTTCGGCTGCACGGTGGGGCCGCTGCTGGGACTGGAGCCGGGCTTCGCCGCCGCCGTGGGCATGGTGTCGCTGTTTTGCTGCGTGGTCAACTGTCCCGTGGCCTCCCTGCTGCTGGCGGTGGAGCTGTTCGGCGGGCGGGCTCTGGCGTCTTTTGCCCTGGCCTGCGCCCTGAGCTACCTCATGAGCGGCTACTACACCCTGTACGCCCAGCAGCGCATCGTTTACTCCAAGCTGGCGGACAATGAAAAGGAATAGCGCCGCGGCGCGGCGGGCCTCCGCCCGCCGCCTGCGGAAAATATGCCGGTGCGGTCAGAAAAAACGAAAAATGTAGTTGACAAGTTTCCCGCTCTGTGGTATAGTCTTAGCTGTTCCGGCGGTAAGCCGGTCCGCATCTGGGGGTATAGCTCAGCTGGGAGAGCGCTTGAATGGCATTCAAGAGGTCAG
>CATZRD010000032.1 GCA_958423465.1 uncultured Oscillospiraceae bacterium
CAAAAAGGAACCAAAAATGCGCCAAGACCTACGGTCTTGGAACCCCTTTATATCGATAGATTGTACGGGTGAAGAGTTTGTAATGCCTCCGAACGTGAGGTCCTACGGGGTTCTGATCTATAGAACCAGCTGGTCCGACTTCGGCTGTCGCCCTGTTAAAGGGATAGAGCCATCTATTTGATGCGTTGCTCACAGCAACGCCCTTTTGAACGGTAGGCACTCCAGGGCAGAGGGGTCGGGTAGGCGAGGAAAGCTGTCATTGACACAGGTGCGCAGTCCGGTAGAAAACAAATCTTTGCTGTCGCGTCAACAAATCGTTCTTTGGGGGTTCAAAGGGGGCAGCGCCCCTTTGCGTGCTTTTGGTACTTTTCCCACGGGGGAAAAGTACAGAACGTCCCCTTCAGTGATGAAACAGCCTGACCCCGGTAAAGGCCATCACCATATCGTAGCCGTCGCACCGGGCGATGACCAGATCGTCCCGGATGGAGCCGCCGGGCTGGGCGATGTACCGCACGCCGCTGCGGCGGGCCCGCTCAATGTTGTCCGGGAAGGGAAAAAACGCGTCGCTGCCCAGAGCCACGTCGTTGCGCCGGTCCAGCCAGGCCCGACGCTCCTTCTCGCTGATGGGCGCGGGACAGCGGGTGAAATACTTCTGCCAGTAGCCGTCGGCGCACACGTCCTCTTCGTTACCGTTGATGTAGCTGTCGATCACGTTGTCCCGCTCAGGACGGCCCAGGACAGGCAGGAAGGGCAGGTCCAGGGTCTTGGGATGCTGACGCAGGAACCAGGTGTCCGCCTTGGTCCCCGCCAGACGGGTGCAGTGGATCCGGCTCTGCTGGCCGGCGCCCACGCCGATGGCCTGGCCCTCCGCCGCGTAGCACACGGAGTTGGACTGGGTGTACTTCAGGGTGATGAGGGCCACCACCAGATCCCGCCTGGCGCTGTCGGGCAGATCCTTGTTGGCTGTGACCAGGTTGTTGAGAAGGGACCCGTCGATGCGGCAGTCGTTGCGGCCCTGCTGGAAGGTGACGCCGAACACGTCCTTGGTCTCCTGGGCGGCGGGAACGTAGTCAGGGTCGATCTGGACGATGTTGTAATTTCCCTTCCGCTTGGTTTTCAGGATGGCCAGCGCCTCGTCGGTGTAGCCCGGGGCGATAACGCCGTCGGACACCTCCCGCTGGATGAGCCGGGCTGTGGTGGCGTCGCACACGTCGCTGAGGGCCGCCCAGTCGCCGAAGGAGCACAGCCGGTCGGTGCCCCGGGCCCGGGCGTAGGCGCAGGCGAGAGGGCTGTCGTCCAGCTCCGGCACGTCGTCCACGAAGCAGGCCCGCTTCAGCGCGTCCCGCAGAGGCAGCCCCACGGCGGCGGAGGTGGGCGAGACGTGCTTGAAGGAGGCGGCGGCAGGCAGGCCCAGGGCCTCCTTCAGCTCCTTCACCAGCTGCCAGGCGTTGAAGGCGTCCAGAAAGTTGATGTAGCCGGGTTTGCCGTTCAGCACGGCCACCGGCAGGTCGCCGCCGTCCCGCATAAAGATGCGGGCGGGCTTCTGATTGGGGTTGCAGCCGTATTTCAGTTCCAGTTCGTTCATGGGGGACTCCTTTCCTACGTTCCTCTTATACATGCAGCTCCCCGGGGAGCGACTCGTCGGGATAGCGGGCCAGAATAGGGGCGATCACCGTCTCCAGGAACTCCCGCACCTGGCTGGGGGCCCGTCCCACATACTTCTCGGGGGCCATCTGCCCCTCGATCTCCTCCCGGGTCAGGGGGAAGCGCTCGTCCGCCACGATCCGGTCGATGAGGTCGTTGGTTCCCCCCTCCAGCTTCACCCTCCGGGCGGCGGCGTGGGAGTGCTCCCGCAGGGCCTCATGGAGCTCCTGACGGCTGCCGCCCCGCTTGACGGCCTCCATCATGATGTTCTCCGTGGCCATGAAAGGCAGCTTTTCCATCACCCGGCGGCGGATCACCCGGTCGTAGACCACCAGACCGCCGGTAACGTTGATATAGATCTCCAAAATCGCGTCCACCGCCAGGAACGCCTCGCTGACGGCCAGACGCCTGTTGGCGCTGTCGTCCAGGGTCCGCTCCATCCACTGGGTGGCGGCGGTCATGGCGGGATTCACCGCGTCCTGGATCACATACCGGGCCAGGGCGCAGATCCGCTCGGAGCGCATGGGGTTGCGCTTGTAGGGCATGGCGGAGGACCCGATCTGGTTCTTCTCAAAGGGCTCCTCCAGCTCCTCGAAGGACTGGAGCAGCCGCAGGTCCGTGGCGAACTTGCAGGCGGACTGGGCCACGCCGGAGAGGGCGGAGAGAACGTAGGCGTCGGTCTTTCGGGAGTAGGTCTGGCCGCAGACGGCCACGGTGCCGGAAAAGCCCATCCGCTCCGCCACCAGCCGGTCCAGGGCCTTCACCTTCTCCTCGTCCCCCTCGAACAGCTCCATGAAGCTGGCCTGGGTGCCGGTGGTGCCCTTGGCCCCCCGCAGGCGCAGGGCGTCCCGCTGGAACTCCAGATTCTCCAGGTCCATGACCAGCTCGTTCATCCACAGGGTGGCCCGCTTGCCCACGGTGGTGAGCTGGGCGGGCTGAAGGTGGGTGTAGCCCAGGCAGGGCATATCCTGATACTGCCGGGCGAAGGCAGAGAGGTTCCGCAGCACCTGGACCACCTTGCGGATCACCAGAGAAAGGGCGTCCCGGAGGATGATGAGGTCCGTGTTGTCCCCCACATAGCAGGAGGTTGCCCCCAGGTGGATGATGGCCTCGGCGTCGGGGCACTGCTGCCCGTAGGCGTAGACATGGCTCATGACGTCGTGGCGGACCAGCTTCTCCCGGGCCTCCGCCACGTCGTAATTGATGTCCTCGGCGTGGGCGGTCAACTGGTCGATCTGCGCCTGGGTGATGGGAAGGCCCAGCTGGCGCTCCGCCTCGGCCAGGGCGATCCACAGCTTCCGCCAGGTGCGGAACTTGTGGTTGTCGGAGAAGAGGTACTGCATCTCCCCGCTGGCGTAGCGGGTGGAGAGAGGGGAAACATATCCGTCCCGGTTTCGTTCCATGGCGCGCCTCCTTACCGGTTCTTGTTGATGATCCGGACCTGCTCCCGGCCGGCAGCCAGGTCGATCCAGTTGGTGTACAGGGAGATCTTGTTGGCCTCGTTCAGGTTCTCCCAGATGGTATTTGTGAATTCCTCCGGATCATTGCCCAGGGCCACCCGCTCCGGCTCCCCCTGGAAGGTGGGGATGGGGTCGCCGTCGGTGACGTAGGTGTGGAGGAAGTGGCCCACCCCCGGCAGGGCCTCGTAGGCGAAGGTGAAGCGATTGCAGGCGCTGCCCTCGGCGTCGGCGCTCTTGAGGATGGACAGGTGGTAGTCAAAGTCCCCGCCGGCGAAGGTCAGTATGCCGCTGATCCGGGGGGTCCAGTTGGGGCCGTCCGGCTCGAACCGGCGGCAGCGCAGGGACTGGCCGAAGGTCTTTCCCGCCGCCAGACCGTCCCGGATGGTGTCGGTCTGGTCGCCGTTGGTGACAATGAGGGTGTTCCCCAGCCGCCGGACCGGGTGGTAGATGATGAGGCTGGGGTCGGAGAGCCTGTTCTCGTCGAAGGCCCGGGTGCGGATGCCATCCTCCGTGGCCTCAAAGACCCGGTTGCGGCTGTTTTCGCTGCGGCCCATGATGAAGTAGGCCACGGCGGCGCTTTTGCCGTCGGCGCTTTTGCCGATGACGATGCCCCGGCCGGGGTAGGGGTTTTGCTCCAGCAGGCGGCCCAGGCCGCCCATCGCGTAGATATCCATAGGATTACCCTTCTTTCTCCACAAGTTCTTTTGCCGTCAGCTCCGCCGCCTGGGGCAGCAGGACCCACTCCGCCTGCTCCATCACCCGGCGCTGCAGGATCTCCGGGGTGTCCCCGGGAAGGATGTCCACCGCCTTTTGCAGAAGGATCTTTCCCCCGTCGGGGACCTCGTTGACATAGTGGACGGTGGCGCCCGTCACCTTCACGCCGTAGTCCAGGGCCGCCTGATGGACCCGGAGGCCGTAGTACCCCCTGCCGCAGAAGGCGGGGATCAGGGACGGGTGGATGTTGAGGATCGGCCCGCCGAAGGCCCGGATGAAGTCCCCGGACAGGATGCCCAGGAAGCCCGCCAGCACCGCCATATCGATCCGGCGCTTCTTCAGGGCGTCCAGGACCTTTTCCTCAAAGCCCGGCTCCCGCCGGGGGATGACGGCGCAGGGGATGCCGGCCTTTTCCGCTCTCTCGATGGCCCGGATACCAGGCCGGTCCGCGATGACCAGGGCGAGGGTCCCGTGGGGCAGCTCCCCCCTGCCGGCGGCGTCGATGAGGGCCTGGAGGTTGGTGCCGCCGCCGGAGACCAGCACGGCGATTTGGGCGGTCAGCATAGGACCACCTTCTCCTCGCCGGAGACGATCTCCCCCATGACGTAGGCGTCCTCGCCGTTTTCCCGGAGAACCGCCAGGGCCTTGTCCGCCTGGTCCGCCGGGACCACCACGCTCATGCCCACGCCCATGTTGAAGGTGTTGAACATATCCCGCTCCGGGATTCTGCCCACTCCGGCCAGAAGATCGAAGATGGGCGGCACCCGCAGGGCGCTCTTGTCGATCCTGGCGCTGAGGCCCTGGGGGATAGACCGGGGGATGTTCTCATAGAAGCCGCCGCCGGTGATGTGGCTGACGCCCCGGACCTCCACACGGTCCATCAGGGCCAGCAGGGGCTTTACATAGATGCGGGTGGGGGTCAGCAGGGTCTCCCCCAGCCCCCTGCCGCCCAGCTCCGCCACGGGCTTTCCCAGGTCGGCGTTCTCCACGTCGAAGACCCGGCGCACCAGGGAGAAGCCGTTGGAGTGGACGCCGGAGGAGGGCAGGGCCAGCAAGACATCCCCGGCTGCCATGCGGCTTTTGTCGATGATCCTCGCCCGGTCCACCGCCCCCACGGTGAAGCCCGCCAGGTCGTAGTCGTCCTCCGCCATCATGCCGGGGTGCTCGGCGGTCTCCCCGCCGACGAGGGCGCAGCCCGCCTGGACGCAGCCCTCCGCCACGCCGGAGACGATGGCGGCGATCTTCTCGGGGGTATTTTTGCCGCAGGCGATGTAGTCCAGGAAAAAGAGGGGCTTTGCCCCGCAGCAGACCACGTCGTTGACGCACATGGCCACGCAGTCGATGCCGATGGTGTCGTGCTGATCCATCAGCTGGGCCAGGCGGAGCTTGGTGCCCACGCCGTCGGTGCCGGAGACCAGCACCGGCCGCTCCATGCCGGCGGTGTCCAGCTCAAAAAGGCCGCCGAAGCCGCCGATATCCCCCACCACGCCGCTTGTCATGGTCCGGGCCACATGGCGCTTCATCAGCTCTACCGCCCGATAGCCGGCGGTGATGTCCACGCCAGCGGCGGCGTAGGAGGCGGAGTAACTGTCGCTCATGTCTCGATCTCGCTTTCAAAGATATTTTTATCTGTCTGGGCGGGGACCTCCATGGGGTACTCCCCGGTAAAGCAGGCGTCGCAGAAGCCCAGGCGGCAGTTCCGGGCGATCTTCCGCACCGCATCCACGGAGAGGAAGCCCAGGGAGTCCGCGCCGATGATCTGCCGCATCTCCTCCACGGTCCGGTCATGGGCCAGAAGCTGCTCCTGGTCGGGAATGTCCGTGCCGAAGAAGCAGGGGTAGCGGAAGGGCGGCGCGGAGATCCGCAGGTGGACCTCCGTGGCCCCGGCGTCCCGCACCAGCTTAATGAGCCGGGCGCAGGTGGTGCCCCGGACGATGGAGTCGTCCACCATGATGACCCGCTTGCCCTGGACCGCCTCCCGCAGGGCGTTGAGCTTCAGCCGCACCGACCGCTCCCGGTCGCTCTGGGCGGGCTGGATGAAGGTCCGGCCAATGTACCGGTTCTTGATGAGGCCCACGCCGTAGGGGATGCCGGAGCACCGGGCGTAGCCGATGGCGGCGGGGATGCCGGAGTCCGGCACGCCCATGACCATGTCCGCCCCCACCGGGTGCTCCAGGGAGAGGTACTTCCCCGCCTCCTGGCGGGCCAGCTCCACAGAGGCCCCGTCGATGACCGAGTCGGGACGGGCGAAGTAGATATACTCAAACACGCAGACGGCGCTCTTCTCCGCCGGTGGCACGTGGAGGGACCGGACGGCGCCGGTGTGGTCCACCACCACCACCTCCCCCGGCTCCACGTCCCGGAGGAACTTGGCCCCCAGGGCGTCCAGGGCGCAGGACTCGGAGGCGAATACCACCGCGTCCCCCAGGGTCCCCATGCACAGCGGCCGCATCCCCCGGGGGTCCCGGGCGGCGATGAGCTTCCGGGAGGACATGACGCACAGGGAGTAGGCCCCCTGGATCACCCCCATGGTCCGGACCACAGCCTCCTCGATGGACCCGGCCTTCAGCCGCTCCTGGACCAGGGTGTAGACCAGCACCTCCGTGTCGGAGGAGGCCCGGAATACGGCTCCCCCCAGCTCCAGCTTCCGCCGGAGGGCCCCGGCGTTCACCAGATTGCCGTTATGGGCCACCGCCAGGTTGCCCTTCACATGGCTGATCGCCAGAGGCTGGGCGTTTTCCCGGCGGGGATCGCCGGTGGTGGAATAGCGGACATGGCCAATGGCCATCTCGCCGTTCATGGACGCCAGCCGCTCCTGGCTGAACACCTCCCCCACCAGTCCCACGTCCCGGTGGCAGCGGATGACCCCCCGGTGGTTCACGGCGATGCCGCAGGCCTCCTGGCCCCGGTGCTGAAGGGCGAAGAGGGCGGCGTAGGTCTCGTGGGCCGGGCTGAGGGAAGAGCCGGGGGGCGTCCAGATCCCAAAGACGCCGCACTCCTCATGGATGGAATCAAACGGGCAGGCACAGTTGCTCATGATCTTGTCCCTTCGTCATTCTTTTCACTGGAATCGCCGGCTCTCAGGCCCCAAAAACCCGGCGCATCATCTCCTGATACGCCTCCTCCACGTTGCCCAGATCCCGGCGGAACCGGTCCTTGTCCAGCTTCTCGCCGGTCTTGGCGTCCCAGAAGCGGCAGGTGTCGGGGCTGATCTCGTCGGCCAGGACGATGGCGCCGTCGTCCAGACGGCCGAACTCCAGCTTGAAGTCGATGAGCCGCACGCCGCAGCCCAGGAAGAATGCCTTCAGCTCCTCGTTGACCTTCAGGGCCATGGCCTTGATGGTATCGATCTCCTCCCGGGTGGCCAGCTTCAGAGCCAGGGCGTGGGAGGTGTTCAGCAGGGGGTCGTGAAGCTCGTCGTTCTTATAGGAGAACTCCAGCACCGGCTCGTCAAAGACGATTCCCTCCTCCACGCCGTAGCGGCTGGCGAAGTGGCCGGCGGACACGTTGCGGACGATGACCTCCAGGGGAACGATGCGCACCTTCTTCACCACCGTCTCCCGGTCGTTGAGTTCCACCACGAAGTGGGTGGGCACCCCGGCCTTCTCCAGCCGGGCCATGAGGAAGTTGCTCATGCGGTTGTTGATGGCGCCCTTGCCCCGGATGGTGCCCCGCTTGGCCCCGTCCCCGGCGGTGGCGTCGTCCTTGTAGGAGACGATGACGTAATGGGGGTCCTCGGTGGCAAAGACCTTCTTGGCCTTGCCCTCATAGAGCTGTTCTTTCTTTTCCATCGCAGTGTTCCTCCTCTTTGATATGCTGCGAGCTTCCTGGCCGCTTTCGCCGCGGACCCGCTCAGCAGTGAAATTCCTTTTCGATCTCGGCGTTGGCCCTCAGGACCTTCTCCGCCCCGGCGGCCCGGTGGGCGCTGAGCTTTTCCGCCAGCGTCCCGTCCTCCACCGCCAGGATCTGGACGGCAAGCAAAGCGGCGTTGACGGCTCCGTCAATGGCTACAGTTGCCACCGGAATCCCGGAGGGCATCTGCACTGTGGACAGGAGGGCGTCAACGCCGTCCAGGGTATTGGATTTCAGGGGCAGACCGATCACCGGCAGAGTGGTATTGGCGGCCACGGCTCCCGCCAGGTGCGCCGCCATGCCGGCGGCGGCGATGATGACGCCCACGCCCCGCTCCCGGGCGGTGCAGGCCAGTTCCATGGCCTGTTCCGGGGTTCGGTGGGCGGAATAGATATGGACCTCGGTCTCCACGCCGAAGTCCCTCAGGGTATCCGCCGCCTTTCGCACCACGGGCAGGTCGCTGGCGCTGCCCATGACGATGCAGACTTTTCTCATAGATGGTCCCTCCCGATTCATAGAATAGAGAACAGAAGCCCCCGGCCGGCGGCATGGCCCGTCCGCCGGGGCAAAATAAAAAAGGGCAGTCCCGTCCCGATATGGATAGGGCTGCCCAGACGGCCGGCATATACAGCGCCGCCTGCTCCCATGTGGTGACCCACCGTTCCGTCAGTCACAGGCGCGCTTTTTCAATTATCGCTCACACTAATAAGCTACCATTTCCCGGAAAAAAACGCAAGAGGCCATTGTGTATGAATTCCGCCGCGTTTTCCGCCGCGTTCTCTATGGGAAGTCTACAAAAACGCGGTTTTTGTCTCCCGGCAGCGGCTCCCCGCCTCACTTCAGCACCGTGGGGATGCCGCACACCAGCCGCACCACCCGCCGGGCCCGGCGGGCCAGCTGGACGCACAGGCGGCCCGTCTGCTCCCGGCTCATGCGGTCGTGATAGCTCATGGGGATCACCCCGCAGCCCACCTCGTCGCAGATGACCACCTCTTTCTCCAGCAGCCGGGGCAGCAGCGCCTCCGCCTCCATGGGGTCGGCGTACACCAGATCCTGCAGGCCCTCCAGCACCGGGCCGCCATCCAGCGCCGGGGAGATGTCCTCCTCCCGGTAGCCCAGGCTCTTCACATAGTCCCGCTTGCCGCTGGCCGCGGCGCCTACCACCAGGATCATATCCCTGTCCCCCTTCTCCATTTCCGGCAGCGGGCAGCGTCCCTTCCGCGGAATGGGCACGCCGCAGACCATCTCGATGACCGCGTCGAACCGCTCCGCCGCCCTCCGGTTGATCTTTCCCAGGGCCCGGATGTAAGCCAGGGTCCCCTCCCCGTAGGGCTGCAGGTCGCTGCCCACGTCGTTAGTCACCGCCACCACCCGGCCGCACCGGTCCAGCAGGTTCTCCAGCCCCGCCAGCACCGGGGGGACGGGATCATGGCATCCCCCCTCGTCGTCGAACATCTCGTTGGCGGTGAGGTTGCACAGACATTCCAGCAGCACCGTACACCCCCGGGGCAGGTCCAGTCCCGCCAGGTCCCGATACCGCTCCACGGTGATGAAGCCCTTCCCCGCCCGCAGGGCCCGGTGGCGGGCGATCTTCTTCTCCCCCTCGTCCCCGTAGGGCCGCATGGCGGCCAGGTAGTACCTGGGCCCGGGCCCTCCCAGGGCCAGGTCCTCCGCCAGGCCGCTCTTGCCGCAGGCGGACCCGCCGGTGAGCAGAATGTGCATTGCGCCGCCTCCTCTCCGCCGATAAACGTCACAAGGATGATACCCCATTCGCCGCCGGTTGTAAAGGGGGCATTTCCCCGCCGCCCTTGACAACCGTTCAAAAACTGATATGATGATATGCTAGAATAATATGAAATCGCGCCCTGTGAAAGGAGCTTCTCCCATGCCCAGCTTTACCCGCAGCGCCATCAAGGCGTCCTTTCTAAAACTGCTGGACCAGCGCCCCCTGAACCAGATCACCGTCAAGGACATCGTGGAGGACTGCGGCATCAACCGCAACTCCTTCTACTACCACTTCGCGGACATCCCCGCCCTGGCCACGGAGATCATCACGGAGAATGCCGACCGCATCATTCAGGAGCATGCCGGCGCGGATTCCCTGGAGGAGTGCCTCAGCGCGGCGGCGCAGTTCGCTCTGGAGCACAAGCGGGCGGTGATGCATATGTACCGCTCCACCCAGCGGGACGCCTATGAGCAGCATCTGCTGCGCGTCTGCCAGCATGTGGTCACCGCCTACGCCGAGGCCGCCTTCGGCGATATGCCGATCCTGCCGGAGGACAGGGATATCGTGATCCGCTTCTACAAGTGCCAGTGCTTCGGTCAGATTCTGGAGTGGCTCAACAACAATATGAGCTACGACATCGAGCGGCAGTTCTGCCGTCTGGGCCAGCTGTGGAAGGGCATGACCAGCGAGCTGGTCCGCCGCTGTGCCGACGCCGCCGCCCAGGAGCGCCCCTCCCCCTGAGGTCCGCCCGCCGTACATACGAAACTAAACACCGGAGGCCGTTTGTCTGAATCTCAGACAAACGGCCTCCGGTGTTCGATTTTGCCGCATAGGCGCCCATGTGTCCATTTTCCTCCTCCCGGGCCGGTGGTATGCTTTCCCATGCAAAGGAGGTGTCTCATATGAGATCCATAAGTCCCATGCGCTGCGCCAAAACAGGCTACATCGTCATATCCCTGGCCCTCTGCGTCCTGGGGACGGCGGTGCTGCTGTTTCCGGATCTGTCCATCGCCCTGCTGGGGACCCTGCTGGGGATCGTCCTGATCGTCTTTGGCTGCGTCAAGCTGGTGGGGTACTTCTCCAAGGACCTCTTCCGGCTGGCCTTTCAGTACGACCTGGCCTTCGGCGTTCTGCTCATCGCCCTGGGGGTGATCGTCCTGGTCCGGCGGCGGGACGCGGTGAGCTTTCTCTGCGCGGCGCTGGGGATCTTCGTCCTGGCCGACGGCCTGTTCAAGGTGCAGATCACCGTGGACGCCAAGCCTTTCGGCATCCGCCAGTGGTGGCTGATCCTGGCCGTGGCTCTGGTGACGGCGGCGGCGGGGATCGTTCTGGTGGTCCGGCCCGGTGAGAGCGCCCGGACGCTGATGATTCTCATGGGCGTCTCCCTGCTGGCGGAGGGTCTGCTCAATCTCATCGTGGCTCTGTCCACGGTGAAGATCCTGCGCCGGCCGGACGTCATCGACGTACCTTACGAGGACGTCCAGCTCCATACTGAACATTCTGGAAAGGACTGATCAAACGCTATGAAATTTGGGAAAGCGGTGGTCCGCTGCCGCGTGCCGATCCTGATCCTGGCTCTGATCCTGATGGTGCCGTCGTTTATCGGCATGTCGGCCACCCGGGTCAACTACGACATGCTGGACTACCTGCCCGAGGACATGGACACCGTGGTGGGGCAGAACGCCCTTCTGGAGGATTTCGGCAAGGGGGCCTTCTCCTTCCTGATCCTGGAGGATATGCCCGTCCGGGACGTGTCCGCCCTGCGGGAAAAGGTGGAGCAGGTGGACCACGTGGAGACCGTTCTGTGGTACGACTCCCTGGCGGACCTGTCCGTCCCCATGGAGGTGCTGCCGGATACGCTGTACGACGCCTTCAACTCGGAAAACGCCACCATGATGGCGGTGTTCTTCGACAGCTCCACCTCCGCGGACGTGACCATGGACGCCATCCGGGAGATCCGCTCCATCGCCGGACAGCAGTGCTTCGTCTCCGGCATGTCCGCTCTGGTGACGGACCTGAAGGACCTGTGCGAGGAGGAGGAGCCGGTGTATGTGGGCCTGGCGGTGCTCTTCGCCTGTCTGGCCATGATGCTGCTGCTGGACAGCTGGCTGGTGCCCTTCCTGTTCCTGGCCAGCATCGGCATGTCCATTCTGCTGAATCTGGGCACCAACTACTTCCTGGGCGAGATCTCCTACATCACCAAGGCCCTCTCGGCGGTGCTGCAGCTGGCCGTCACCATGGACTACTCCATCTTCCTGTGGAACAGCTATAATGAGCAGCGGGCCATGATCCCCGACAAGGAGGAGGCCATGACCGCCGCCATCAGCCGGACCCTCACCTCGGTGCTGGGCAGCTCCATTACCACCATCGCCGGCTTCGCCGCCCTGTGCTTCATGAGCTTCACTCTGGGCCGGGACCTGGGCCTGGTCATGGCCAAGGGCGTGCTGCTGGGCGTTATCGGCTGCGTGACCACCCTGCCCGCCATGATCCTGGCCTTTGACAAGCCCCTGCAGAATACCTGCCACCGGTCTCTGATCCCGGACATGAAGGGAGCGGCGGAGAAGCTGGTGAAGATCTTCCCCGTGTTCCTGGTGATCTTCGCCCTGCTGATTCCCCCGGCGGCCTACGGCTACAACCGGACCAACGACGAGGTATACTACGACATGGGCCAGTGCCTGCCCCAGGATATCGACTGCGTCATCGCCAACAACAAGCTCTCTGAGGAGTTCGGCGTGGCGTCCACCCATATGCTGCTGGTGGACGCGGATCTCCTCTCCAGCGCCGTGCGCTCCATGATCGATGAAATGGAGCGGGTAGACGGCGTGGAGGCGGTCCTGGGTCTGGAGTCCGTGATTGGCCCCCGGATCCCGGAGGAGGTCCTGCCGGAGGAGCTGGTCAGCACGCTGAAGAGCGACCAGTGGGAGCTGCTGCTCATCAACTCCTCCTACCCGGTGGCCAGCGACGCGGTCAATGAGCAGATCGACCAGCTGGGCGCCATCCTGAAGAGCTGCGACCCCACCGGTATGCTCATCGGCGAGGCCCCCTGCATGAAGGACACCATCGAGACCACGGACCGGGACTTCCAGGTGGTCAACGCCGTGTCCATCGTGGCCATCTTTCTCATCATCGCCCTGGTGGAGAAGAGCGTCACCCTGCCCTTCCTCCTCATCGCCGTCATTGAGCTGGCCATCTTCATCAACCTGGGCCTGCCCCACTATCTGGGCCAGTCCCTGCCCTTCATCGCCCCCATCTGCATCAGCACCATCCAGCTGGGCGCCACGGTGGACTACGCCATCCTCATGACCACCCGCTACAAGCAGGAGCGCGCCGCCGGAAGGGATAAGCGGCAGTCCGTCGCCACGGCGCTGGCCACCTCCATCCCCTCCATCCTGGTCAGCGGCACCGGGCTGTTCGCCGCCACCTTCGGCGTGGCCATGTACTCCAAGGTGGACATCATCCGCTCCATGTGCATGCTCATGGCCCGGGGCGCGGTGGTGAGCATGGTGTGCGTCATCTTCATTCTCCCGTCCCTGCTCATGCTGTGCGACCGGGCCATCCGGGCCACGACCGCCGGCATGAAGCCGGCGGCGGGCAGTCCGTCCCATACCTGATTTTTGATAACGGAGGAATTACGTCATGAAAAAGAATATCCTGCGCGGAGCCGGCGCGCTTCTGCTGAGCGCCGCCATCCTGTGCGGCGCGGCAGGCACGGGGACCGCGGCCGTCGCCGGCAGTCCGTCGGAGCCCCAGCCTCAGCAGCTCAATGCCGCCGTCCTCTCCGCCGCCGTCCCGGGCAAGGCCGCCGGCAAGGACGAGACGGTCTACATCATCGCCGACGCCGCCGGCCAGCCGGAGCAGGTCATCGTCAGCGACTGGCTGAAAAACCCCAAGGGCTACAGCGCTCTGGAGGATGAGACGGCCCTTTCCGACGTGGAAAACGTCAAGGGCAGCGGCGCCCTCTCCGTCCAGAACGGCGTCCAGATCTGGGACGCCCAGGGAGAAGACGTCTACTACCAGGGCGTCACGGACCAGGCCCTCCCCGTGTCCGTCGCCGTGACCTACACCCTGGACGGCAGGACCGTCTCCCCCTCGGAGCTGGCGGGCAAGAGCGGCCGGCTGGTCATCCGCTTCGACTATGAGAACCATCTGAGGGAGACCGTGGCCGTAGGCGGTGAGCGGGAGACCCTCCATGTCCCCTTCGCCGCCGTGACGGCGGCGATCCTGGACAGCGACACCTTCACCAATGTGGAGGTGGTCAACGGCAGGCTGGTGAACGACGGCGGCGCCACCGCCGTGGTGGGTCTGGCCTTCCCCGGTCTGGCGGAGGATCTGGACCTGAAGGACGGCCAGCTGGAGCTGCCCGACTATCTGGAGATCCGGGGCGACGCGAAGGAGTTTGAGATGGCCGGCGCCGTGACCGTGGTCACCAGCGAACCCTTCAGCCAGCTGGACGCGGAGGATCTGGAGGATCTGGCCGGCGGCGACCTGTCCGGCAGTCTGGACAAGATGACCGACGCCATGGATCAGCTGCTGGACGGCTCCAGCCAGCTTTGCGACGGTCTGGACGCCCTGCTGGAGGGGACCAACGCCCTCTCTGACGGCGTGGACCAGCTGGCCGGCGGGCTCAGCGCCCTCTCCGCCAACAGCGCCGCCCTCACCGACGGCTCCCGGCAGGTATTCCAGTCCCTGCTGGATACGGCCAACCAGCAGCTGGCCGCGGCGGGTCTGGACCTGCCGGAGCTGACCGTTGAGAACTACAGTCAGGTCCTCGCCGGCGCGCTCAGCGCCATGGACGAGGCCGGCGTCACCCAGGCCGCCCGGCAGCAGGTGGAGCAGGAGGTCCGGGGCCAGACCGACGCGGTCCGTCAGGCCATCGCCGCCGCCGTGGAGCGGGAGGTTTCCGCCCAGGTCCAGGAGGCCCTCCGGGCCGATGTGGAGAGTCAGGTCCTGGCCTCCATGGGCCTGACGGCGGAGGATCTGGCCGCCGCCCCCAAGGCCCAGCGGGAGCAGATCGACGCCGCCGTGGACCGGCAGCTCTCCTCCGCCGCCGTGAAGGAGGCCGCCCGGGAGGCTCTGGCGCGGCAGATGGCCTCCCAGGAGGTCCAGACTCTGGTGGACGCCAAGGCAGAGGAGCAGATCCAGTCCCTGACGGACCAGGCCATGGCCTCCGACGAGGTCCAGGCCCGGATCGCGGCCGGGCTGGAACAGGCCAGTTCCGGCGCGGCCAGCCTCTCCGCCCTCAAGGCCCAGCTGGACAGCTATAACACCTTCTACACCGGTCTGGCTGCCTACACCGGCGGCGTAGACGAGGCCGCCGCGGGAGCCGGGGAGCTGAAGCGCTCCGTCCCCGCCCTCACCGACGGCGTCCGGGCGCTGCGGGACGGTGCGGCCAGCCTCTCCGACGGTCTGGCGCAGTTCAACGAGGAGGCGGTGCAAAAACTGGCCGGCGCGCTGGACGGCGACCTGGGCGGTTTGACCGACCGGCTGGAGGCCCTGTCCGATCTGGCCCGGTCCTATCAGAACTTCTCCGGCATCCCCCAGGACGTGGAGGGCCAGGTGCGGTTCCTGTACCGCCTGGGCTCCATCCAGCTTCCGGAGGAGGATTGACCCCTTCCCGGCCCATTTCCCGTTGCGCGGCGGCGGACTTCGTGATAGAATAGCTCCGACAAATTCTGCCGAAGCCGGGTGATGCGCTGTGACCAAACCGAAACAATGCCTCGCGTTCCTGAAAAAGGAGCCGACGCTGTGCGCGGCGGCGCTGCTGGCCATGGTCTCCATGGCGGCGGCGCCGCCCTCCGCCGCCTATCTGTCCTATATCGATTTCCGGGTGCTGTGCCTGCTGTTCTGCCTGATGGCGGTGGTAGCTGGGTTCCGGGACTGCGGGCTCTTCGAGCTGCTGGCCCAGCGGCTGCTGGCCGGGCGCAGGCCCTTCCGGGCGGTGTGCGTACTGCTGGTGCTGCTGCCCTTTTTCTGCTCCATGCTGGTGACCAACGACGTGGCCCTGCTGGCTTTCGTTCCTTTCGCCGTTTTCGTGCTGGAGCTGGCCGGGCGGCAGGACGCCATGATCCGGGTCATCGTCCTGCAGACCGTGGCCGCCAATCTGGGCAGCATGGCCACCCCTGTGGGGAACCCCCAGAACCTCTATCTCTATGCCCACTACCAGCTCTCCCCCGGGGAATTCTTCTCCCTGCTGCTGCCGCTGACCCTGGTCAGCCTGCTGGGACTGCTGGCCGCGTCGGCCTGGGGCGGCGGCGGGACGTTGGAGATCGCCTTTCCCCGGCGGGCGGAGATCCGGGACGGCCGGCGTCTGGCGGTATACGGCGGGCTGTTCGCCCTGTGCCTGCTGTCGGTATTCCGGGTACTGCCCTATCAGGCCCTGACGGTGATCGTGGCGGCGGCCTTTCTGGTCCTCTCCCCCGGGCTGCTGCGGAAGGTGGACTACGGCCTGCTGGCCACCTTTGTGTGCTTTTTCATCTTCAGCGGGAACCTGGGCCAGCTTCCGGCGGTCCGGGGCCTTCTGGAGGACCTGACGGCCCGCAGCCCTCTGCTCTCCTCCGCCGCCGTGAGCCAGATCATCAGCAACGTCCCGGCGGCGGTGCTCCTCGCCCCCCTGACGGAGGACTGGCGGGGCCTGCTGCTGGGGGTGGACGTGGGCGGTCTGGGGACTCCCGTGGCCTCCCTGGCCAGCCTCATCTCCCTGAAGCTCTACCTGGCGCGGGAGGACCGGCGGGTGGGGCGGTATCTGCTGTTTTTCACCGCCGCCAACGCCGCGGGTCTGCTGATTCTGCTGCCTCTGGCGGCCCTGCTCCTGCGGTAGCGTCCCGCCGGACGCCGCGGCGGGGCAAACAGGGCGCTTTCCCACCGGGAAAGCGCCCTGTCCTTATGGTTCCCTGCCTTCCGGCAGGAAGGGGCTGTACATCATGATGGCGTGGTTTTCCACCATCAGCTCCTCCCCCAGCAGCTCGCCGCTCAGGCTGTAGGTCTGACGGTAGAGCCGGTTGTGGCGGGTATATCCCCCAAAATATTCCGGCCGTATCTCGTGGTCCCGCTCCACGATCTCATAGCGGACCTCAGGCGGGACGCCGCAGCGCCACTCCCCCTCCAGATTCTCCTCCCCCACCCGCAGCCGGAGCTGGAAGATCTGACCGGTATGGTTGGTGACCATCAGGTCCCGGTGGGGATAGGCGCAGGTGGCCCCGCTGCCGAAGGGCTGGGTCCGGTTGGAATCCGGGAACACGTCGTGGCTGTGGCGGTACCGCTCCGTCACCGTCAGGGGCGTGTGGAGGGTCATCCAGAAGATCAGATTGCTGAGCTGGCACAGCCCGCCTCCCACGGCGTAATCGAACCGCCCGCAGTACAGCACCAGTCCGTCCAGATAGCCCTTTTGGTAGGTGGGCTTTCCGATGAGCTTCCAGTAGCTCATGGTCTCGCCGGGCCGCAGCACCAGGCCGTCCAGCTTCTCCACCGCCAGGCGCAGGTTGGTGATCTTGTTGTACTGATACTGCATCTCCACGTCCTTCAGCTTCCGCAGCAGGGGCGTGGCGTGGCTGGCGTGGACATAGGGCAGATTCTCGTCTCTCACCCGGTTCCTGGCGAAGCGGTACTTTCCCGAGATCCACAGCAGATACCGCATCCCGCTGTACCAGGCCAGCCCCAGACGGCGGCGGAGAGGCCCCCGCTTGATGGGGACCATTTTTCTGACGCTGTCGCTGCCGTACCGTTCCATTTTCTCGCCCTCCTGCCTTTTTCTCAGCATACCACCTTTTTTGCCGCAAATCATCTCAATTCGGTTAAAAATCGGCCCCGGGACGCGAAGCGAGGCCCGCCGTCTGGCGGGCCTCGCCGGCGCTTATCGCAGCAGCACCGGCTGGAGCTGACGGCCCTCTAGGGCCGCCTCCAGGGTCTCCCCCACCCGGGAAAAGTCCGCCATGAGGGAGCAGGGCTTTTTCACCGGGTCGTCCTGGCCGAAGGGCACAAAGTAATAGTGCTTCCGGTTCAGCAGCTCGCCGATGTTTTTCGCCGCGCCGCTGAGGCCGTCGTTGGTGGCCAGCGCCACCACCACCGGCTTTCCGCCCCGCAGATGGGCCTTGGCGGCCATGGTGACGGCGGTGTCGGTGATGCCGCCGGCCAGCTTGCCCAGGGTGTTGCCGGTGCAGGGGGCGATGACCAGGGCGTCCAGCAGCCCCCTGGGGCCGATAGGCTCCGCCTCGGCCACGCTGGCCATGACCCGCCGGCCGGTCAGCTCCTCCACTCTGGCGATCAAAGCCTCCGCCGTTCCAAAGCGGGTATCCGTGGTGAGGCAGATCTCCGAGACGATGGGGATCACCGTCTCATAGGCTCCGCACAGCTCCTCCAGCGCCGCCAGCGCCTTGGCGTGGGTGCAGAAGGAGCCGCACATGGCGAAGCCCACACGTTCCGTTCTCAAATCGGTACACCTCGTTCCTCCAAGATATGATAGATGCTGTCCAGGAGGATGGCGGCGGCGGTCCGGGGGGCCACCTGTCCCGGCAGGCCGGGGGCGGGGATCAGGCGGCGGCCCAGGTCCCGGGCGGCTTCGCCGTCGATGCCCCCCGGCGGGGAGGCCAGCTCCAGAAGCACGCAGTCCGTCCCCGTCCGCGCCAGCAGGGCACGGTCCAGCACCGGAGCGGGCACGGTGTTGAAGATCACGTCATAGGTCCCCAGACCGTCCCCCAGGGCCTCCATGGGCAGGGCCTCACAGCCGAAGGCTTTGGCCCAGGCCAGCTGGCTGTAACGCCGGGCGGCGGCGGTCACATGGGCCCCCAGGCCCGCCAGGCGGTGGCACAGCACCTTCCCGATGCGGCCGTAGCCCACCACCAGGCACTTCGCCCCCAGCAGAACGCCGTCCGTGGCCTCCATGGCCCGCTGGACGGCCCCCTCCGCCGTGGGGACGGCGTTTAAGACCTGGGTCTCCTCCCGGTCAAAGTAGTCCTCCAGAGTCACCCCGTAGTCCGCCGCCAGGGTCTCCTTCAGCGCCCCGGCCTGACCTCCCAGCAAAAGCTGGTCCCGGCGCAGCAGGGGCCACAGCCGGTCCAGGGGCAGCTCCTCCCCGCTGAGGGGCAGGGTCAGGCGGCCCTTCCGGCCCACCGGCAGGGGCAGCGCCACAATGTACCGCTCCAGGGCCTTTTCCAGAGGCACGGAACCGGGGACCTCCCCCCGCTCCAGCCCCCAGGCGGCCACGTCCCAGCCGTCCGCCGCCAGCAGCCGGGCCAGATGTACCTGTCTCAGATCGCCCCCCAGCAGGGCGATACGCTTCTCCATACAGCTTTCACCTCCGCACCAGCATATGCACCGGAGAACGCCGGGGACACAGAAGCGCCCGCCGGGAACCACCCGGCGGGCGCTTTGCCGCTTTGCGGCGTTTTCTATATGGATAAATCGGTATTTTGTATAAAAAACTTGCTATTTTGGCATGATTTTGTTATACTGAGATTACAGGTAGACGGATACCATCTGGTATTGGGACTGATGGGAGCGGGGTAACGCTCTTATCGGGGCGCTCCGCCCTGTACGAAAGGCGCTTGAAACGGCGTGTTGACAACGTTGAGAAAGGATGGAAGTGCCATATGAAAACGGAAAACAACGGGCATATAACCCACGATTCCCGGCAGCCCCGCCACGAAAGTTTGAGACGCCTCGCCGCCGCCGCGGCAGTTCTTGTGCTGATGGTATGCAGCTTTGGAGCGGGCGCGATCTTCTTCCCCAGGGAAACCATAGTAGAGGTCCCTGCCGAACAGGAAACGATCGCCCTGGACGGCACCGGCCTGACCCTGATCCTGCCGGATGAATGGAAAGGCAAATACGGGGTGGAACGGAGCGGGGATGGAACGGAGTGCGCGGTATATGTCAAGGATATCCACGACGGAGACGGACAGTGGGCCGGCCTGGGATACTTATTCTGGATCGTAAAGGAGCAGCCCATGACCCCCGAGGAATTTTTGGCGTGGTCACCGACTCCCGGCATCTACATTTATTCCACCGCTGACGCCACCTATTATCTGCAAAAGCACAGCGACGTCCAGTATGACCCCAACGATTCGGAGGAGGCGGAGCTGTATATGTCCATGAGCCGCCAGATCTCAGAGATCAAGTTCCAAATCGCCACCCCCTATTCCATTGACTGACGGCGCGCGGCGTTTCGCCGCTCCCGCGCTGAGGCGCAAGCGAAGTGGGATTCAAAGCAGAGGCCCTTCCCGAAGGAAGGGCCTCTGCTTTGATTTTTATTGTCCCATCATGGTCCGCAGCTGCTCCTCCCGGTACTGGCGGGTGTAGAGCTGCCAGTAGGCGCCCTTTTTCGCCATGAGCTGGGCGTGGCTGCCGCTCTCCACGATCTTTCCGTCCTGGACCACCAGTATCACGTCGGACCGGCGGATGGTGCTCAGCCGGTGGGCGATGACGAAGGAGGTCCGGCCCGCCATGACCTTCTCGATGGCGTCCTGGATCAGCCGCTCAGTAACGGTATCCACCGAGGAGGTGGCCTCGTCCAGCACGAAGATCCGGGGGTCCGCCAGCAAAGCCCGGGCAAAGGAGAGAAGCTGCTTCTCACCGGTGGAGAGGCTGCTGCCCCCCTCGCCGATGGCGGAGTCGTAGCCCTTGGGCAGACGCTCGATGATGCCCTGGGCGCTGACCGCCTCCACCGCCCTCTGGATCTCCTCCATGGTGGCGTCAGGCTTGCCGTAGCGCAGGTTCTCCAGCACCGTGCCGGAGAAGAGGTGGGGGGTCTGGAGGACGTAGCCGATGTTGGAGTGGAGCCAGAGCTGGCTGCGCTCCCGGGCGTCCCGCCCATCGATGAGGACCTGCCCCTCGGTGGGCTCGAAGAACCGGCACACCAGGTTCACCAGGGTGGACTTCCCCGCCCCGGTCTCTCCCACGATGGCCACGTTGGTGCCCTGGGGGACCTTCAGGTTGAAGTGCTCCAGAATATTCTCGTCCCCGTCGGGGTAGCGGAAGGTCACGTCCTTGAACTCGATGTCCCCGTGAAGGGGCTCCCAGTTCTCCTTTTTGGGGTGAAAGGCGTCGCCGTACTGTTCCACCACGGCGGGAGCGTCCCGCACGTCGGAGCGGGTCTCCATGAGCCGGGTGAAGCGCTCCACGTTCACCTGGGCGTTGGTCAGGTTGCTGATGACCTCCACCAGCCACTGGACCGGGTCCATCATGCCCCGGGCGTAGTTCATGAAGGAGGAGAGGGTGCCCACCAGCATGATGCCCTGGCTGGTGAGGATACCGCCCCGCCACAGCACCACGGCCAGGGCCAGGGAGGCCGCGAAGGCGGTGGTGGACATGAAGGTGGCCCGGTAATGCATGCTCTTGACGCTGAGGCGCTTCATGTCGCCGGTAAGATCGTCGAACTCCCGCTCCACCTTGTCCTCGATGACCAGTGTCTTGGTGGTCTTGGCGCCGGTGATGCCCTCGTTGAAGGCGCCGGTGATGCGGCTGTTCTGCTCCCGGACCCGCCGCTGATACCAGACCATCCGCTTCTGGAAGAAGGTGCCGGTGACCACCACGATAGGGACGATGATCACCACGCAGAGGGCCAGCTTCCAGTTCAGGACGAACATCATCACCACGGCGAACACCAGGTAGGCGGTGTGCCACACGCCCTCCATCATGCTCCAGGCCAGGGTGCCGGCGATGCGGTCCGTGTCGGACATGACCCGGGCGTGGACGTAGCCCACGCTGTTCTGGTTGAAGTAGGAGAAGCTGAGGGTCTGCACATGGTCAAAGCTGGCCCGGCGCAGGTCCCGGCCCATATACAGCTCCAGCTTGCAGGCGCCGTAGGCGGAGATGTAGTTGGTGGCGATCTGCACCGCCAGCACCAGAGCGCCCAGGGCGATGAAGGCCCCCATGCCCTCCAGGGTCTCCTCCGCGATAAAGTGGTTGATGGCGTACTGCTGGAACAGGGGCTGGATGGCGTCGGTGGCGCTGACCACCACGCCGGTGAATACCATCCAGAAAACCAGGGTGCGGTAGGGCTTCAGATAGGGAAAGAGCTTGGGGATGCCGAAGAAGGGCAGGCTTTTGCGCTGGGTGTTTTGCTCGTTCATACGGCCTCCTCCTCTCCCAGAGACATCTGCATATCATAGATCCGGCGGAAGATGCCGTTTTGGGCCAGCAGCTGATCCGGAGTCCCCAGCTCCGCCACCCGGCCGTGGTCCAGCACCAGGATGTTCTCGCAGTCCATGAGGGTGGTGACCCGGTGGGAAATGATGATCTGGGTGGACCCGGCCAGATCCTTGGCCAGGGCGGCCCGAATCTTCTCGTCGGTCTGGGTGTCCACGGCGGACAGGGAATCGTCAAAGACGATGATGGGGGTCTTTTTCGTCAGCATCCGGGCCATGGCCACCCGCTGCTTCTGGCCGCCGGAGAGGGTCACGCCCCGCTCCCCCACCACGGTGCCGTAGCCCTGGGAGAAGCGCTGGATGTCGTCGTGGATGCAGGCGGTGGCCGCCGCGGCCTTTACCGCAACGTCGTCCGCGCCGCAGATGCCGATATTCTCCCCGATGGTCCGGGAGAAAAGAAACGGCTCCTGAAGCACCACGCCGATGTGGTCCCGGACCCAGCGGGCGGGCATGTCCGCCACGTCCGCGCCGCCTACGGTGACCCGGCCTCCGCTGGGCTCGTAGAGCCGGCAGAGCATGAGCAGCAGGCTGCTCTTGCCGGAGCCGGTGGCTCCCAGGATGCCGAAGCTGGTCCCCGCGGGGATGGTGAAGCTCACGTCGCTGAGGACCTCGGGGCCGTCGCCGTACCGGAAGCTCACATGGTCGAAGGCGATGTCCCCGGTCATGGGCAGTTCCCGGACGCCGGGCCGGTCATGCTCCACCGGCGCGTCCAGCACCTGGCCGATACGGGTGATGGACACCCCGGCCTTGCTCATCTCGGAGATGATGCGGCCCAGACGGCGCACCGGCCCGATGAGCATATTGTTATAGAAGGCGAAGGAGATGAACTCCCCCTCCGTCATCTCCCCCCGGACGCACAGAACGCTGCCCAGGATGATGACCAGCATGATCTGCAAACCGCTGGTCAGGTCGCTGACAGCCCAGAAATCCGCCATGGTGTGGGTCAGGCGGAGCCACAGGCCGGTATAGGACTGGTTCTGGTCCTCGAACCGCTCCCGCTCGTAATTCTCCCGGCCGAAGGCCCGGACCACCCGCACGCCGGTGAGGTTCTCCTGGGCGATGGTGCTGAGCACGCCCTCGCTCTCGTCGCAGTCGGTGAACTTCTCCCGGATGCGGTTATGGAACATGACGGAGAACACCACCACGATGGGGACCATGACCAGAGCCACGATACTCAGCTTCCAGTTCATGGTCACCATGCAGAAGAGAGAGAGGCTGATGAGGATCACCAGCCGGAACACGGACACGAACTGCTCCTGAAAGAAGGACTTGATCCGCTCCACGTCGGAGGTGCACCGCTGGATGATGTCGCCGGTGGGATTCTGCATATGCCAGCTCCAGGGCAGCCGCTGGATATGGCCGTACAGGAGGTCCCGGGTGGTCTTTACCAGGGTCTCCCCCGCCAGAGAGCTGAACATGTTCATGGCGTAGCGGAAGGCGGCCGACAGCAGGCCCACGGCCGCCATCAGCACCGCCACCATCCACATATTGGCCCGGATCCGCTCCACGCCCCCCAGGCCGTCGATCCACTTCAGGAGAAACCCGGGCAGATCCAGGGGCTTTGTGTCGATCAGGGAGTCCACGGAGACCCGCAGGATCTGGGGTATCACCAGCTCGCAGGCCGTGAAGAGGACGCCCACCAGGATGCAGGCGGCAAAGTACCGCTTGCTTCCCCGCAGCAGGCGGGACAGGAGCCGCCCGCCGCCGTTTCGTTGCTTTTCCATTTGAATCGTTTCCTCGCTGCAAAAAACACGCTTGTCTCGTTACGGGACATATATCTCAAACGGGGACCGCCGCCCAGAGAGGTGAAAGGGCCGGCGGACTGAGATGCGCCGGTCCGGGAGTGGAATAGACCGTCTGGTCCCCGCACAGCGCCCCGCCGGCAACGTCCGACGGGGCCTTTCCGATTATAACCATTTACAGCTTTAAAGTCAAGCCCCGGAAGAACTTCCGCCCCTCCGGGGCGGAACAATAGAGATGGGGCCTTCCGGCCCCATCAGATTCTCTCCCGCAGCATTCGGATCTCCTCCCCGTGGCCGGCGTCGTCGGTGGGGGTCTCCAGCAGGCAGGGCAGGCCCTGAAGGGCCGGATGGCGCAGCACGTCCAGAATGGCCGGAAGGCCGATCTGTCCCTGGCCGATAAGGGCGTGGCGGTCCTTCCGGGACCCCAGGGGGTTCAGGCTGTCGTTGATGTGCAGGGCCTTCAGCCGGTGAAGGCCGATGGTCCGGTCAAACTCCTCCAGCACGTCCTCCAAATGGTCCCGGATGTCGTATCCGGCGTCCCAGACGTGGCAGGTGTCCAGGCAGACCCCCAGCTTCTCCCCGCCCTCCGTCCGGTCCATGATCTCCCGCAGCTCCCGGAAGGCGCCGCCTACCTCGCTGCCCTTCCCCGCCATGGTCTCCAGCAGAATGACGGTGTGCCAGTCCTCCCCCAGCACCCTGGAGAGCATCTCCGCGATCAGGCGGCAGCCGGTCTCCGTCCCCTGGCCCACGTGGCTGCCAGGGTGGAAGTTGTAATAGTTCCCCGGCAGGCGCTCCATAAGGGCCAGGTCCCCCCGCATCATCTCCTCCGCCAGGTCCCGGATGCCCGGGTCCTTTGAGCAGGGGTTCATGATGTAGGGGGCGTGGGCCACGATGGGGCCGAAGCCCTCCGCCGCCAGCAGCTCCCGCAGCAGCGCCAGGTCGTCCTCGTTCACCGCCCTGGCCCGGGACCCCCGGGGATTGCGGACGAAACACTGAAAGCTGCCGCAGCCCAGAGCCAGGGCGGTCTTTCCCATTTTCGCGAATCCTCCCGCGGAGGACAGGTGGGTCCCCAGATAGATCACAGCAGTTCCTCCTTCACATAGGCGATCAGCGCCCCCCGGTCGTTGGGCAGCTTCTCCTCCATCACCTGGTCCAGCAGGGCGTCCAGAGCCCGGCCCACGGCGGGACCGCGCAGGCCCAGCGCCGTCAGGTCATTTCCCTTTACAGCAAGCTGTTTCAGGGAAAAGCAGTCCTCCGAGGCCAGCACCGCGTCCAGCAGGGCCTCCCACTGGTCGATGAGCGTCTGCCGGTCCCGGTAGGCGGCGGCCTGGGCCAGGTTGTCCCCCCGCTTCACCGCCAGCAGCCGCCGGAGATGGACCTCCCCGTACTTCGCCAGATTTTTTCGCACCGCCTTCTCCGTCAGGGGCAGGGTGCAGTCGTGGCTCTCCACCAAAAGCAGGATGTCCTTTTTGCTCTGGTTATCGAACCGCAGCCGGTCCATGATGGCGGCGGCATGGGCCGCGCCGGGCCTCCAGTGGCCGTAGAAGTGGCCCCCGCCGTCCTCATCCACTGTAAAGGTGTCCGGCTTGCCAAGGTCGTGAAACAGCATCGTCCAGCGGAGGGTGGGGTCCGGCGGCACCGCCCCCACCGCCCGGGCGGTGTGCTCCCACACATCGTAGCAGTGGTAGCGGCTGCGCTGGTCGAAGCCCACGGCGGGCAGGATCTCCGGCAGAAACACCCCCAGCACCCGGGGCCAGCGGAGCAGGACCTCCGCCGCCCGGTCCCCCAGCAGCAGCCCCTCCGTCTCTCCGCGCAGCCGCTCCGGGGCGATGGCGGCGAGGAGGAACGCCTTATGTTCCATGGCGGCGGCGGTCTCCGGCTCGATGGAAAAGCCCAGCCGGGCGGAAAACCGCAGCCCGCGGAGGATGCGCAGGGCGTCCTCGTCGAACCGCTTTCCGGGGTCCCCCACCGCCCGGAGGATCCCCTGTTTCAGGTCCTCCCGGCCCCCGAAGGGGTCCCTCAGCTCCCCCCGGAGGCTGAGGGCCATGGCGTTGACGGTAAAGTCCCGGCGGGCCAGGTCCTCGGTCAGGGACCGGGTAAAGGCCACGGAGTCGGGCCGCCGGTGGTCGGAGTAGTCCCCGTCCACCCGGTAGGTGGTGACCTCCACCCCCCGGCCGCCCCCTACGGTGACGGTGCCGTGCTTCAGCCCCGTAGGCAGGGCCTCGGGGCCAAAAAGGGCCATGACGGTCTCCGGCAGAGCGTCGGTGGTCACGTCCCAGTCCCCCGGCTCCCGGCCCAAAAGGGCGTCCCTCACCGCGCCGCCCACACACCACGCCTCATAGCCCGCGCCCTCCAGGCGCTCCAGGATCTCTTTTACCCGCTGTGGGAGCTCGTACACGCGCTTGTCCCCCTGTCATGTAAGGATCGACCGGTCCGACCGGCAATTTTCGGTAAAAACAGCGACAGTCTGACCGCAAATTTCGGTTGCGTCAGCCCCGCCGCTATAGTATAATACAATTCTGTGAAAAACGCAAATACCGGCGCAATCGCCGTTTGGGAAGGAACTGGTCCCATATGATCCATACCGAAACTCCTATCCAGCGCTATATCGCCCCCGGCCGCCGGGTCCACCTGGTGGGCGTGGGCGGCGTATCCATGGCCCCTCTGGCGGAGGTGCTCCACGGCGCGGGCCTCCGCGTCACCGGCTCCGACTGGCAGCGGAACGACAAGACGGAGCATCTGGCCTCCCTGGGGGTGAAGGTCTTTATCGGCCCCCAGCGGGGAGAGAACATCGCCGGGGCGGACTGCGTTATCCGCACCGCCGCCGCCCACGACAGCAACCCGGAGATCGCCGCCGCCCGGGCGGCGGGCATCCCCGTCTTTGAGCGGGCGGAGGCCTGGGGGGCCATCATGCAGCGGTACGAAAACGCGGTGTGCATCGCCGGCACCCACGGCAAGACCACCACCACCTCCATGACCACCCACATTTTCATGGCCGCCCAGGCGGACCCCACCGTCATGATCGGCGGCACCCTGCCCATGCTCCACTCCGGCTACCGGGTGGGCAAAGGCGACACCATCATTCTGGAGTCCTGCGAATACTGCAACAGCTTCCTCCACTTCTTCCCCACCGTCGCCGTGGTGCTGAACGTGGAGGCGGACCATCTGGACTTTTTCAAGGACTTGGCTGATGTGGAGCATTCCTTCCGCGCCTTCGCCCGGCTGGTGCCCCAGGGGGGCTTCGTGGTGGCGAACGCCGACGACCCCGGCGCCATGGAGGCCCTGGCGGGCCTCGACCTCTTCACCTTCGGCCTGGATACCCCCAGCGCCGACTGCCGGGCGGAAAACCTCACCTGGGACCGGGGCCTCCCCTCCTTCGACATCGTGGTCCGGGGAACGGTCTATGCCTCTCCCCGGCTGCAGGTAGGCGGGCTGCACAACGTGCGCAACGCTCTGGCCGCCGCCTCCGCCGCCTGGCTGCTGGGCCTTCCCGGCTCCGCCGTGGAGGAGGGGCTGGGCGCTTTCACCGGGGCAGGCCGCCGGTTTGAGCGCAAGGGGACCTTCCGCGGGGCGGAGGTCTACGACGACTACGCCCACCACCCCGGCGAGCTCCACGCCCTGCTGGCCATGGCCCGGACTCTGGGCTATCAGCGGATCGTGGTGGCCTTCCAGCCCCACACCTACACCCGCACCAAGGCGCTGTTCGACGATTTCGTCCGGGAGCTGCGCACCGCCGACCGGGTGGTCCTGGCGGAGATCTACGCCGCCAGAGAGCAGAACACCATCGGCATCTCCTCCGCGGACCTGGCCCGGGAGATCCCCGGGGCGGTGTTCTGTCCCACCCTGGCCGAGGCCGCTCAGGCCCTCCGGGACCTGGCCCGGCCGGGGGATCTGATCCTGACCGTGGGAGCCGGGGACATCTATACCGTGGGAGAAGCTCTGGTGAAGGAGGCCCGGTAGGGGCCTCCTTCCGCTTTCGCGCCCCCAGGAGGCGGCAGCCGGCGCTTTCCAAGGTCATAAAGTACGCCGCGCCTCACCCCGCCGGCGGCGGAGTGAGGCGCGACGTTCTGTTTTCCCCCGTTTCCGGGAAGCGGCTCAGTCGTTCTTCCGGCGCGCCGCCAGAGCGGCCAGCTGGGGGTACTTCTGGATGATGTAGTCATAGTTCCGCCGCTGGTGAGGGATCAGGCAGTGGGAGCAGTCCTTGTGCCCGTTGTCCAGATAGCGGAAATTGCCGCCGCAGTTCTCCCCCAGGGCGTAG
>CATZRD010000033.1 GCA_958423465.1 uncultured Oscillospiraceae bacterium
ATACGGGTGTTATTATTGCGACTGCGAATGAACTATACAATCAAGTTATCGATACTCTTCATCAAATAGGAATTCATCATACATATTTGGTGAGTGATTGGAATAAATGGGCCCTTGTTAGAAAGATGGCACCAAGGAATATTGACGAGTTCTATCTGGAGGTAAATTTAGCGGATCATTGCAATCTTAATTGTCAGTGCTGTGACCATTTTTCACCAATTGCGAAAAAGACTTTTTTGGACTTTGAACAATATGTTAGAGATATTCATCGTATTTCTGAACTTTCAGGCGGGAAGATTGGATTAATGAAGTTGCAAGGTGGAGAACCACTTTTAAATCCACGTGTAACCGAGTATATGAAAGCAACGAGAGAAGTTTTCCCCGATTCCCCGATTTGTTTGTTTACGGACGGCCTGCTCCTGCCCAAAGTAGGGGAAAGAAACGATGATAACTTCTGGGATGCAGTGAGAAGGTATGAAATAGAAGTGCGTATGACAAGATATCCTATACCTTTGGATATTGAACGGATTACCCAACAAGCAGAAAGACATGGTGTGCCGGTAACCTTCGATCCACCTGTGTGTAAAGGTGGGGCTCGCCTTTGGATTTTTTCTGAAATTGGTGCACTTGACTATCATGGCATTAAACATTCCGTTAAGCATCCATTTGATTTGTCAGGTCTTCAAGAAAAGTGGAGGTGGGTGAGTTGCTACCAGTTTAATGAATCGCAGGTGTTACGGGATGGAAAAGTTTATACATGCCCTATGATTCCATATGCACATTTTTTTAATGAAAAATTTAACGTAAATCTCGAGGTTAAAGAAGACTGCTTTATTGATATTTATAAAGCAAAAACCATGGAGGAAATTACAGAGTTTTGTACACATAGAACATCTTTTTGTGATTATTGTGCAGTCCACCACCGATCTGTTTTGGAATGGAAGCAATCGAGCCACGATATTAGCGAGTGGACTCTATAAATTCAAGATAGAAGTGTTTTGCGGATATTATGAAACTATGACTTCTTTGCGATAGCCTACCGCTTTACAGACGAGTTTTATAAGTTCAACCTGTTCGCGGACCAGCACTTGATCGCGTTGTACGGGAACAGTCCGAGGCAGTAACCAGACGGTTGGATCGGGGACAGAGGAGGCGGTGGTATGAAGCGGGAGCGACTATGGGGAACACTGCGGCAGGTATGGCTCCGGGCCCGACCGTTCCTGGTCTCCGCCCTGGCGGTTGTGCTCATTGCCCTCCAGCAGATTTATTATCTGGATGACCCCGCTACCGTTGTTCTCAATATCATCCTGCTGGGTCTGAATCTGCTGCTGTTTGTGCCTCTGGTCCGAAACGCAGGAAAAGCCGCGGCGTATTCCGGAGATACTGTGGACAGAGTGCTGCAGTGGGTAGGGCTGGTCTTTGTCTCACTCCTCGGTTTCTTGTACAATATTTTCTTTTACGGGGTTCCTTCACCACTTTCGGATTTTCAACAGTTCTTCAACAGTATGTGCGGACTGTGGACGGTGGCGATTCTGATGGAATTCCTCCTGCTTGGAGGATTGGCCTGTGCCCGGCTGCTGCAGTTTTCGCGCCCGGGACGGACAATTGTAGTGCCCCCTTATCCCAGTGGACCGGAAGGGCCTGACACTCCCGGCGGGGAGGAACCAAAAGGGCCAGGAGGAACTGGCGGTACAGGAGGACCAGGAGGCACGGGAGGACCAGGCACGGGAATAGATGCAACCTTCGGCAAAAAGCTTCTCCTGCCGGAAAACGTAGGGTTCTGCGCATTCCTTATTTTGTACTTGTTCTGCTTTCTCTTTCTCCCGTTTTTAAACCTGACCCAATTCACATGGATTGATTCAGTCAAGGAATTCGTCAAGCTGTTATTGGGGGATAGCGAATTCCTGAACCACTCAAACATCATCGCCCTTGTGTTTTACGCTTTAGCCCTATTCGCTTTATTCTTTACAGCTATCGTTATTTTTGCCATTGCGCGATACGTGCTGAAGCGCTTTTCTGGAAATGGGGACAGGCCGAACTTTTTTGACGAGTACGGGACCTCGGTCGTTATCCTCATCATGATCGTGCCCTTCCTGCTCTCTGTCCAGCAGGCGGGTACGGATGGATATCAGCTGGTGGGCTTTGTCAGCAGCCTCTTCGGGTATGCGCTGGGCATCCTGGTCGGAATAATAGCGGTCATGGTGGCCTTTGAAGCGATCCGGCTGGTTCTGAAGCAGTGTCTGCAGCATGGCTCCCTGCTGAAAATCTCCATGCGTCTGATCTTCGTGCTCATTGTCCAGTACAGCATGGGGCTGCTGATGGGCGTCCTCCGTATGTTCGCGCTGCGCTCGGTGCTGGAGTCCCTCCTGCTCTTCTTCCTGCCGGACCTGGGGGATTCCCTGGAACCGGAGGTCACTCAGGTGATGAATGAGGCGCTGGAGAGGGAAATTGAAATGGCGTCCGGAGGTCTACAGCACCGGTACGGAGAACACCAGCCCCGAATCAGCCGAAAAGACAAGGTGGTGGTCCGCAGAATTGGAACGCGTTCGGAGCGAAAAAGGAGGGGATCCGGATGGATCAGACGGACAAGATGAGAAAAATCTCTGGCGGAAGCCCTCAGACCGGAGCCCTCTATATTCTCCGGATCGCCACGATTGTCTTGGCGGTGGTCTCCTGGTGGTCCACAGCCCAGGGCATGGCCGATTACGTGTTCCAGGAGAAAGTGGCAGGCATACCTGGCTTCTCTTGGGGTACAGGGAATTCTGCTGGGATTGAATTTCTACCTGCCGACGTTCTGGATGAACACGATGGGGTCTTGCTCCAAGCGAACCGTCCTGGCCAGCCTGAGTCTTGTTACCCTGTGCTGTTCTTCTGTTTTTACTTATATCTTCATATCCGGCTATGCATATGAGGGAGCCTGGCCCACAGAGAGCAGACTCCTGGTCCAATCTGGGTACCGGAGCGAGCTGTATGATGCAGGCGATTATGTCGATGAATATCAAGAACTGCTTCGGGACGAGCTGGGCGGACAGGTAAGCGATCTGTATACGCAGGCGGCGGCGCTGGAAACACAGGAGGCTTCGGTTGGAGAAGGACTGAATCTGGAGCAGGATCGGAAGCAATATGTCGAAGGCGAAGAAGGCGAAGAGGTTGATTTTGCGGCAAACAGTGAGATTTTGAGTGCCATCCTCGCTATGGAACGAGCAATGGCCGACGGAGCTTCGGACAGTGAGATTCAACAGGCGGAACAGACTCTTGGCAGCCTGGAAGATCAGGTCAATGAGCAGATTGCTCAGTTGGAGATTCAGATCCCGAAGTCACAGGATGCAGTCGACAATGCATACCAAATGGTGCAGCAGGCAGAAGATATGTTGAATAATGCCCCTCCTGGCTCCGATATTGTAGCGCTACAAGAGGCACGCGACGATGCTGTTGCGGCCTGGAGGCAAGCGCGGACGGAGTGGAATGAACTAAATCAGAAACAGGGCGATTATGAAGAAGCCCTGGGCGTTATCCGACGCTATCAGGGCTCCCTCGCCTCCGCCAGCGGAGGCAGCACTGCCGTTACAGCGGCTCTGCGGGAAATTCAGTCCGGCCTGCTGCAGCAGGACATTGATACCGAGGATCTGGCGAACCAGGCGCGCAATATCTTTGAAGAACTCCAGGCGGCTCAAACAGGAAGTGGAGCAGGAGACGCTACCTATACAGATCTCCTGGATGGCATGGATGAAATGATTCGGGACATCCAGGCATATGCGGAATTAAAGAGCTCGGAAGAAACACTGGATGAGCAGACGGAAGAGTTGAGCAACGCCTCTGATTGGAGCGGAGAGGACTGGAAAGAGGTCTGGACGGAAAAGCTGGATGCGCTGAAGTCTGCTATAGGTACGCTTCCGGCATATTCCGGCACAGAAAACAGCTTGCTGCGAAATTATGACCGGACAGAGGCCATGGACCATCTGGACGACCTGAGCCGGCTGTATATCGCGGAGCACAATGCTGTGGATCAAGCCGGCATCTACCTGCGGAGCCCTAACCGTGGGCTGGCCCTGTTCAGCCTGGCAGTGGCCTTCTTCCTGGATATTGCAGCCTTTACCGTAGGGTTTTTGATTTATCTGGTGGAGGAGAAAAACAAGAAGGAACAGTTGCTTCGAGGATTGAGCACCCAGAGAGACCGGGGGGATGCAGCGGCGGATACCGGCTTCGGAATCGTCTCCCCGGCCACCGCGCGGCGGTACCTGTATCTGACCGGGGACTACATACGGGAGAACGAGCGCTTTTATTACAAAGCCCTGGATGGTGAGAACGAAACTGAAGTGGTGCTGGACAAGCCAGACTTTCAGCGTGGCTTCTACCTGGAGGATGGTGGAGCACTCGCTGCCGTCTCGCCCCAGACACTGGCACTGTACCAGATGCCGAATGGCCCCCGGGATGGTATATACCTGAACTGCTCCCTCCAGTACCGGGAGCCTGTGCTCAGTATTCAGGAAGACGGTAAGACTGCGTTCGAGTTTCTCGCCTCTGTAGGAGAGGAAGTGCCGGTCTACCGTATGCAGGATGGCCAGTGCGTATCCTGTGTGACCGCTGACGTTCCCCCGCAAAAAATGCAGATGGTAGTGCTGGCGCTGAACAACGCTGGTACAGCCGTGGCTGCAATCTACCTCATCCCATAGAAGGATATTGAGATTCGTAGATCGATACAATCCCCGCCACCCGGCGGGGCAAAGAGGAGGTGATGAACATGACATGGATATTCACTCCTAGGGTGGAGCGGCCTAACCAGCGGTTCCCGACTCAGGCGAGGGAGCCGCCCGTGGGAGAAGGCTTTGGGGGCCAATCTGAACAGGCCCCCGAAGGCGGGAACGACTCTCGCCTAGTGAAAGGAGAATGACAATCGGCATGAACAAGCGATTCCTGGCAAAAATCCTAACGCTCTGTATGATCGTGTCCATGGTTCAGCTTCCGGTGTCTGCCGCCTCCGCCGACACAGATACTGCTCCCGCAACGGGAACGGGTATTTCGTGGAGCGTGGAATCCGACGGGACCTATAAGGTGAACGACGATGTTACGGTAAGCGGTACATATACGGTGGGCAACGACGCCAACGGCACCTATGTGATCGCCTTGGACACCGACACCGGAAATACCGAGACCTACAGCCTTACCATGGATACTATCGTCGTGGCATCTGACAGCAAGCTGACCGTCAAGGGCGGCGCCGTAAAGGCATACACTACCGGCGACGACGTTACCTTCAAGGTCAGCGGCCAGCTGGTGCTCGACGGCATCAAGGCGGAGGCACCTGTGGTTCTCACCGTTCCTAGTGAAATCAAGAACGAGACCAAGGCCACAACTTTTGCAACGACAGGTACGACGGGGAAGACCATTACTCTTACCGGTAAGCTCGACTTTGGTGAGAACGGTGTCACGGTCAAGGACGGCGCGACAGTCATCATCAAGAGCGATGAGCACAGTATAGGAACCATTATCAGCGGTACCATCACCGTTGAGGAGGGCGCTGTCCTGAAGATCCAGAGCGATGTCACCCTGAACTCTGACATCATCGCGAAGGGTACTGTCGAGGTCGAGAACAATGCCACGGTGAGCGGTACCGGCAATATCGTGCTGGAAGGCGGTACCGCGTCCGGTAATGTTGATGCGTACTACAAGATCACGCAAGACGCGGTGAGCGGTGGTAATGTCGACCTGACCTATAAAGTCGGTAACGATACTTATAGTATACGGGGCGATGTGATCCCCGTCGGTAGTACGGTGGTCGTAACGGCTACTCCCCAATCGGACTATAAAGTCAGCAGCGGCACCTATACCATTGGTGATGACGCAACTAAGTTTTCCATTGAGAACTTCAGTAGCAGTACCGCTGGACAGAAAGTCATCGGTGAGTTTACTCCCAACAACGGTCCCATTAAAGTCGCTGTTACCTTCGCCTACGTCAGCAGTGGCGGTGGCGACCACGGTGGTGGCGGCGGAGGCGGAGGCGGCGGAGGAAGCTCCTCCAGCAGCTCCCGCGTAACGGTAGCTTCCACCACCCACGGCCGCGTGACTGTCAGCCCGGACAACCCCAAGACCGGCGACACCGTGACCATCACGGTTCGCCCGGATGATGGCTATGTCCTGGATACCCTCACTGTGACGAACACGAGTGGCAAGGAAGTTGAGCTGACCAAGGTGAACGATACCCGGTACACCTTCGTGATGCCCAATTCCAAGGTGACCGTCAAGGCCACCTTCGTGGCCGAGGAGCCCAGCGGCATGCCCTTCACGGACGTGGCGTCCGGCGCCTGGTACTATGACGCCGTGTCCTTTGTGTATAAGCGCGGCCTCATGGCCGGTACCGGCGACAACCTGTTCAGCCCAAATGTGACCACTAGCCGCGGCATGATCGTCACCATCCTGTACCGTCTGGACGGCTCCCCCAGTGCTTCCAGCGCCGGCTTCACCGATGTGACCTCCGGCCAGTGGTACACCGATGCGGTGAACTGGGCGGCCGCCAACGACATCGTGGCGGGCTACGGCAACGGCCTGTTCGGGCCCAACGACACCGTGACCCGTGAGCAGATGGCGGTCATTCTGTACCGCTATGCCCAGTACAAGGGCTACGATACCAGCGCGTCCAACAGCCTGAATGGCTACACGGACGTGGGTGGCGTCAGCTCCTGGGCGCTCACCGCCATGCAGTGGGCTAACGCTGAGGGCCTCATCAACGGCACCAGCGGCACGACCCTGAGCCCCACCAACGGCGCAACCCGCGCTGAGGTGGCCCAGATCCTCATGCGCTTCTGCGAGAATTTCGTGGACTAATTGAGGACAACTAAGTACCTATAAGCCCGAAGAACGGGAAGCCCTTCCTTCCCGTTCTTCCCAAAGCCCTCCCGCTGTGTGAAGGGCTTTGGGAAGAACTCTTTCTTCGGAGTTCTTTTCTTCCGTCTCTGTCCATCTCCCAGAGACGGAAACCAACTGTGCGGAATACCCGCACGGACGGTTTTCTCCTTTCCGAACGGGGGCGTTTCCCGGCAGATCTGCGCGGGGGATGAGTGAGAGACCACCCCATCCCCCGCCCCCCGTTTCAGACAGAAAACTACCTGACAAGGAATCTGCATATGAAATCCAAATCTTTGGCTACAGAAAAAACAAAACAAGCAATAAAAGCCCCGCTTACGATCTGGAAAGCCAGCCTCCCCTTTTTCCTGGGGGCGGTGCTGTTTCTCATGGTCTGCCTGTGCTCCGCCTCTACCATTAAGCCGGCAACCATGGTTTTGGCCGTCGGGGTCCCCATCCTGACCTTCCTGTGCTTTACACAGCTGCGGGACCGGATGGGTGTCCCCCTGCTTCTTCTGGCTGCCGTGGTCCTGATGGACGGGATCTCCACGCTGTACGCCGTGTCTGGGAAATTCGCCCTCTACGAATTCTTAAAAGTCCTGGCCTCCTTCTGCCTGGTCCTGTTCCTGCTGGCCATCGCCCCCGGGAAGGGTGTGCAGCCGGGCCGCTGGATTGCCACGCTCCTGGAGACCTGTGCGGCCCTGGCCAGCCTGGTGAGTATCGATATGCTCTCCACCCGGTGGATCAGTACCCCGGTCCTGGCGCTCCTGGAGCGGTTTACCCAGGATTACAGCGCTCTCTCAGGGGTGGAGGCCGGTGTCCGCATGACCTCCATTTTTGAAAATCCCAACGTGTTCGCCGGATGTGTGGGAATCGCCGTCCTGCTCTCCCTGGGACTGATCCAGTCCAGCAAAACCAACTGGGAAAAACGCATACACCAGGTCCTGCTCTTCCTCAATGCCCTGGCTTTCGTGCTGGCCTTCAGTATGGGGGCAACCGGGACCATCGCCGTCGCTTTCCTGGCCCTTCTGGCGCTGGAACAGAAGGAGAAACGGGCAGGTCTTCTGATTCTCATGCTGGAAACCCTGGTACTTACTCTGGTCTGCGCTGCTCTAATCTCCATGACCTCTTTCGAGGTGTGGAGCGGCGTTCAGCCAATTCCCCTGTTGTGCCTTCTGGTGGGCTCCGCCATCCTGTGCGGGATGGACCATTGGCTCGGAGGGCCGCTGTCAAAGCATATGGAAGGCCGGGGAAAGCTCATCCTGGCTCTGACCGGCGGCGTCCTGGCCGCCCTGGTAGTCTTTGCCGTGGCGGCATATAACATCACCGGGCCGGTCTCTCTCCAGCGCGGAGAGGGACTGCGCCGGGCCGCCTACCCGGAGCCTGGAACTTATACCCTGGCCGTAGAGGCGGATGCCGGTCTCACCGTGACCATTGAGAGTCAGAACCAGCAGGAGACCATGATGCACACCAGCACAGAGCTCTACCGGGGCGAAGCCTCGGGAGCACAGTTCGCCGTCCCGGAAGACAGCCTGGTGGTCTACTTCAACTTTTCTGCGCCGGAGACGGTACGGGTGGAGTCTGTGACATATCAGAATGAGGAAGCCTCCGGCTCTGTCCCCCTGGGTTACCGCCTGCTCCCCGGCTTTATCGCCAATCGGCTCCAGGGCCTCTTCGCCAACGAGAACGCCATCCAGCGGGTAGTCTTTTTCGCGGACGGCCTGAAGCTCTTTCAGAGAAGCCCGGTTATCGGCTTGGGTATGGGGGCCTTTGAAAACGGCGTCCGCAGCGTGCAGTCCTTCTACTATGAGACCAAATACGTCCATAATCACTATATCCAGGCCCTGGTGGAGACTGGCGTGGTGGGTCTTGCCCTGTTCCTGCTCCTTCTGGGCGGAAGCGCCGCAGCAGTGTGGCGTGCCCGAAAAAGGACGGTAGTCCATCCCCTGGTCCCCGCGCTGGGGGCCACCCTGGTATTCATGGCGGGCCACGCCGCCACAGAGGTCGTGTTCTCCTCTTATCCCTACCTGCCTATGGCCTTTGGGGTCTTCGCCCTTATCAGCCTGTGCTGTGAGGAAAGTAAAATCAAATTGAGCCAGATGGCAAAGACTGCCTCCTGTCTGGCCGCCTCCGCGCTGATCGGGGTGTACGCCGTTCTGCTGGGGTGCAATATGTATGCCCAGCGCCTGTTCAACGGAAACCCTACCGGAGAGGACCTGACCGTGGCCGTGAGCATGGACCGGTTTGAATGGGCGGACTACGCCTTGTCTTATGTGCTGAGCGTCAGCAGCGCCGGAGATGTGGATCCCTCTGTCCGCCAACAGGCGGACGAGTACGCGGAACGTCTGGCAGAGGTGGACTCCAACACCATCCCCATCTATCTGGCCCAATACTACTTCCTCACAGGCCGGACACAGGAAGCTCTGGATATGGTGGAGCAGTATGTGGACTACGTCTCCTCAGACCCGGAGACGTGGCAGACCGCTTTCGACCTGCTGGAGCAATATGAACAGGATACTGACGACTACCGTACTGGGGTACAGTATATTGCGTGGAAGCTGGATACCTGGAACCAGGAGAATATGGGAGAAATCACAGTGGATGAGGAGGCCAGGGCGTTCATCGCGCGGATGGGCTCCTGAAAGAAAGAGATATGATCCGAGAAAATCAGAGACTCCTCAATCATTTGAATGTGCTCAGCGATGCGGTCCTGACCTTCCTTGCCCTTCCTATCGCTTACTGGATCCGGTTCTTCCTCATGCCAAGCGGCGTGGCAGGCATCCCGTTCCAGAACTATCTGTGGCTCGCCGCAGCCTTTACTCTGGTACAAATCTTCACCTACGCACTGTTCGGCCTTTACCAGTCTTTCCGGAAAACCAGACTCCTGGATGAGCTATTCCGGCTGTGGCAGGCCAGCCTGCTGGATATGGTTTTACTGCTGAGCTGGCTCTTTGTGGAGTGGGAGGTTCATTACTCCCGCTGGACCTTTGTTTTATTCTTCCTCATCAGCGTAGGAGCCTTGAGCGGAAAGCGGATCGTCCTGCGGAAGCTCCTCCGGTACTTCCGTCAGAAAGGATATAACCAGAAGCACGTCCTCATCGTAGGCGGCGGGGAGACCGCGCTGCAGTACCTGAAGGAAATCCAGCGGGACCGGGAGCTGGGCTACCACCCTGTCGGGTACATAGCGGACCATACAACAAAACAGATGGCTGGTCTGCGGTGTCTGGGCAGCTATGACCATTTGGAAAAGGTGCTGGAACGCCAGAAACCGGACGAGGTGATCTCCGCCATCGGCGTGGAGGACTACCACCGGATGCCCCAAATCATCTCTGCCTGTGAGAAGACCGGGAGCAAGCTCTCCATCATCCCATTTTATGCCGACTACATGCCCTCTAATCCCCAGTTCGACAGCCTCAATGGAATCCCCCTGATGAACCTCCGACGCATCCCTCTGGATAACTGGGGAAACGCCTTCTGCAAGCGGGCCATGGATATCGTCGGCTCCGCTTTGCTCCTGCTCCTGACCTCGCCGGTCATGCTCTTCTGCGCGGCAGGTGTCCGTCTCTCCTCCCCAGGGCCTGTCTTTTTCCGCCAGAAGCGGATTGGCCGGAGCAAAAGGCCCTTTTATATGTATAAGTTCCGCTCTATGCGGGTGAATGACGAACAGGATACCGGGTGGAGCGGTCAGACGGACAGCAGAAAGACCCGGTTCGGGGCGTTTCTGCGGAAATGCTCTCTGGACGAGTTTCCCCAGTTCTGGAACGTGCTCAAGGGGGATATGAGCCTGGTAGGCCCCAGGCCAGAGGTCCCCTACTATGTAGAGCAATTCAAGGAGGAAGTCCCACTGTATATGGTGAAGCACCAGGTGCGGCCGGGTATTACCGGCTGGGCCCAGGTCAACGGTCTGCGGGGGGATACCTCCATAAAGGCCAGGATTGAGCATGACGTCTACTATATCGAGCACTGGAGTCTCGGTTTCGATCTGAAAATCTTATGGATGACCCTGTTCAAGGGGAAGTTCCTGAACGATGAATCTCTAAGTGGCAGTGCGCCTGGGAGGTGAGGCAGGCTATGGAGAAGAAGGTGCTTTTCACCGCGTCAACCGCCTCCCATATCCGAAACTTCCACCTCCCATATTTAAGGGCCTTTTGTGAGCATGGTTGGACCGTCCACGTAGCCTGCGGCGGCCCGGAGGCTGTGATTCCGGACGCTCACGAAGTGAAAATTCTCCCCTTCCGAAAGAAAATGCTGGCTGCGGAGAACCTGCAGGCGGCCCGGACTCTGCGCCGGATGATGGAGGAGGAGCAGTACGACCTCATCTCTACCCACACCTCCCTGGCTGCCTTTTTTACCCGCGTGGCGGTAAAGGGCATGAAAAAAAGGCCCCCTGTGGCCTGTATGGTGCATGGATATCTTTTTGATGAAGAGACACCATGGCTCAAGCAGGCAGTGCTCCTGACAGCAGAGAAATGGATGGCTTCTGTGACCGACCTGCTGTTCACCATGAACGAGTGGGACTACGCCCTGGCGAAGAAGCACAGATTGGGCACACGTGTTGTCTCGGTTCCAGGCGTGGGAGTGGACTTCTCCAGGCTGGATGCCTGCCCGGAGTTGACAAGGGAAGTATTGAGAAATCAACTGAATATCCCGGAGGACGCAGTCGTCATGCTCTATCCCGCCGAGTTTTCAGAGCGGAAGAGCCAGGCGGTACTGATCCGGGCTATGGCCTGTCTCCCAGGACGAGCTGTCCTGGTCCTGGCGGGGGATGGAGAACATCTGGAGGACTGCAAGGCGCTGGCAAAAGGCTTGGGGGTGGCGGACAGGGTGCGCTTCCCGGGCCATGTATCCCCAATTGGGCCGTGGTACCGGATGGCCGATATCGCGGTCTCCGCAAGCCGGAGTGAAGGACTTCCATTCAACATCATGGAGGCTATGTACTCTGGGCTTCCAGTAGTAGCCAGCGGCGTGAAGGGTCATACGGACCTGCTCCAGCGCAGCGGCGCGGGCTTGCTCTATCCCTACGGGGATGAGGAGCTTTGCGCAGAGGCCATCCAAATGCTCATGGGGTCCGAGGACATGCGGGAGCATTTGGGTGCAGCGGGGCGGCGGGAGGTGGTACAATATAGTTTGGATCAGGCCCTCCCTGGTATCATGGAGCTTTATGAAGAGCTGGCCCTGGAGGACAAAGCAAAACCTGTGGCGAGGTAAGTGGTGGGGTCAGATGTAAGGGAGGCAAGAGTTTCCTCCATCGTGACGGGCAAGAACGGACAACTCAAGAGCTGTATCGTCCCTACCCTGACTCAAGGAAGCATCACTACTGCCCCCCTGCACTGCGGTTTATTACCTGATGATGGAGTACGGTATGGTGAACCTGAAGGGAGCTTCCACCTGGGAGCGGGCAGAGAAAATCATCTCCATTGCCCATCCAGATTTTCGTGAGGAGCTCAGTGGCCAAGCTGAGAAAATGGATATCTGGAGACAAAGCAATAAGCTGATAGACTGATTTTTTAATGTTTTGACTTGACTCGGAAGCCGCACTGCTATGGAGTATCTGCCACAGCAGTGCGGCTTCCTTTGTTACGGCCCACTGCAAGAACTGTGCATATTGCATCATCCTGTTGCTCTAAAATGAGGCATACTGCTGATTTTTGCGAAATCGTGTAGAAACTTTTTTTAACCGGAAATGGCCTTTCCGCTTTAACAGTTATACTCGGATGCACAGGGCAAAAAGAGGCGGTGAGAGAGATGACTCCGTCAGAACGGAGAAGCGCGATCCTGCATCTTCTGTGTATACGGAGGCATGACACGGCCAGCAATCTAGCGGAACAGTTCGGTGTTTCCGAGCGAACGATCCGTGCTGATCTGGTGGCTCTCTCCTGCTACTATCCGATCCAACTCGTGCGGGGGCGTTACGCTGGAGGAATATACTTGGCTGACTGGTTCCACATTGAGAGCCATACACTTTCACCAATTCAACAAGCACTGCTTGTGAAGCTGCGCCAACCCCTAAAAGGGGAAGAGCTTCAGGTGATGAACAGTATCCTGGCCCAGTTTGCCCTGTATTGGGAATATCGGTGATCCGTTATCTCCCGCCCTGCTCCTTGAAAACTTCATATCCGGCAGCGGGATACGTCCGCTGACGAGAGGCCCCTCCGGGAGGAGGGCTGAAGCGACGCTGGAGGATGCGCCAAGACCACCTGTGCGGGAAACCGCATCAAAGACGGCCAAGAAAGGTGCAGAGCGGTACCCATCCGTCCACAAAGCAGCCTGTGGCGGGCTGTTTCGCATTGCGGCTGGTTTACCCGGCCCAACCCTCGTCAGCAATCTGATAATGATACTCCTGTCCAGCCACAGCCCCGGGTGATACCGGGATCAAGCAATGGGGACAGCTCGGAGAGATCCTCGGAGGGGTGAGATTCCCGTGATGCGCGCCAGCGCAGTCCGTCTGCTGCCGCCCTGCCGCCTGGGGAAGTAGTGTCGAATACAGGTGCGAAATGATTGCTTATTGGAAATCCAAGATTTCAGAAGATAGGAAGTGGAGGCCGCTCCCTGTCCATTGGGGAGCGGCCTCCGCCTGAAACGAGGGTTGGTTATGAACCAGAATATCAACTACATCGGGATGGTAAACCTCCTCCGCCACCTCCAGACCGCCGGCCTTGTCAGCCGGAAGGAGGCCGGGAGGATCGCCGCCCGGCTCCGGACGGAAACCGGGGCAGATGTCATATTTTCCCCCTAATTTTTGTTGGGGTTGGATATGGATAGTTCGCGGATGTGCTGGTATTGTGTGTTGCTGACAGGAGGCGATTTCGTGGACGAGCAGAAGAAAACCAGCGGTTCCCTGGCGCTGAACGGTGCGCCCCAGGTGATTACCATCCCGCCCAGCGATCCTGTCCGGGATCGGAAACTCCGTGTGGCGGCCTATGCCCGGGTGAGCTCCAGCTCGGAGGATCAGCTCAACTCCTTTGCCGCCCAGAACGCCCACTACACGGAGCTCATCACCGACAACCCGGAGTGGGAGTTTGTGGACGTGTACGCAGACAAGGGCATCACCGGCACCTCGGCGGAGAAGCGGGATGACTTCCAGCGCCTGCTGGCGGACTGCCGGCGGGGGCGGGTGGATAAGATCCTGGTGAAGTCCTCCTCCCGGTTCGCCCGGAACACCAAGGAGTGCCTGGAGGCCGTCCGGGAGCTGAAGGCTCTGGGAGTCGGGGTGTGCTTCGAGGAGCAGGGCATCGACACCTCTGAGCTGGCCGGAGAGTTTCTCACCGCCATCTTCGCCATGATGGACCAGAAGGAGAGCGAAAGCATTTCAGATAACATGCGATGGAGTTACCAGGTGCGTATGAGAAACGGGCATTTCTCCACCTGTAAAGCTCCTTTCGGGTATAACCTGGTGAATGGGAAACTGGAAATCAATACTGACGAGGCCCCGATTATCCGCCTCATATTCGATCGGTATCTGCAAGGCCATAGCATGGATGATATCGCGAAGGAAGTCACTGCATATGGGTTCCCAACACGGGACAAGAAGCCTTACTGGCAAGTGACCTCCGTCCGCTATGTTCTATGCAACGAAAAATACATTGGAGACTCTCACCTTCAGAAGACTTATATGACCGAGGCACTACCGCGCCAGCAGAAGCGGAACAGCGGCGAACATAAACAGTATATCTGGAAAGAAACCCATCCACCGATTATCAGCCAGGATATATTTGAGCGAGTACAGAAGCTCCTGGGCGTCAAGAGTTCCCGTATTCCTCCAAAGTCAAAGGATGTCTCGCCGTTTGCGCAGCACATCTTCTGCGGTGACTGTGGTGCTGTATTCAAGCGCAAGCCCCAAGGATTGTCTGGATACTGGATGTGTAGTAACCACGAAAAATCACGTGATAACTGCCTGGTTCGGCAAATACCAGAGCTAGAAGTTGAATGCGCATTCTTTCGTATGTACCACAAACTACGCCACAAGGGAAAGCTTATCCTCAATCAACTACTCGCAGACCTCCAGAGCGCCCGGAAGGGCAAGCTGCTCTGGAGCCTGGACATCGTGGCACTCAACCAGAAAATTGCAGACATTACCCGTCAGGATCGACTGTTGGCCCAGCTTAAGCAGCAGGGCCTCGTTGATCCTGATATTTTTATCTCCCGCCGGAACGAGCTGGCGGAACAACTCCGCGCTACAAAGCTGGAGAAGGAACGATTCCTGGAGTCCGAGGAGGATCAGACGATCCAGCGGACCCAGGAGCTGCTCGAAGCCCTGGAGGCTGGGCCGGACTTCCTGGACGCCTTCGATGGGGAGCTGTTCCGCGAGCTCGTGGACAAGATCATTGTGGAGAGCAACGACCGCCTGCGGTTCCGGCTGGTCAATGGCCTGGAGCTGACAGAGCCCATAGAACGGACGGTGCGGTGATGGGGAGCAACCGGAAATGGCCCTTCGGCTACAAAATGGAGTTCGGGGAGATCGTGCTCCACCCGGCAGAGGCGGAGACGGTGTGCTGGATCTACGACAGCTACCTGGCCGGGGCCAGCTACAACGCTCTGGTGGACAAGCTCCAGGAGCGGGGCATCCCCTACGATGGAGACAAGCCCTGGAACAAGAACATGGCGGCCCGCATTCTGGCAGACCGCCGGTACACCGGCGAGGGTGGATTCCCATCCATCATCCCGGAGGGGCAGTTCCACATGGTGCAGGCACGGCGACAGGAGCGGACAACGCCCTGCCAAAAGAGCCCAGCCCAGAAGGAACTGCGGAAGCTGTGCGGCGGCAGCCCGCCGGCCTGGGTGGAACGGCAGGTGCTGGGCCTCCTGAACCGCCTGATCCAGCGCCCGGAGCTTATTGCCTGCCCAGTCCCAGAGGCCAAGCCGCTGTCAGAAGTAGATAAGCTGCGCCGAGAACTGGACGAGCTCCTGCACTGCCCGCCGGTAGACGAGACTAGGGCCAGAAGGCTGGCCTTCCGGCTGGCCGCCCTCCAGTTAAATGCCATCGGGCCGGAGGAGTATGAAACCCTCCGCCTTCGGAGGCTGTTTCAAAACCGCCGGCCTATGATGGAACTGGAGCAGGAACTGCTCCATGAGAGCGTCCGCCGCATCACCGTCAGCAACGGGACGGTCACCATCCTGCTGAAAAATAACCAGACCTTGGAAGGAGGAAATTACACATGAACGATACCGCGCCCAACGTCATCGTCATTCCGGCCAAAGTGGAAACTCCCCAGGAACAGGAGAAGAGGCGCCACCTGCGGGTGGCGGCCTACTGCCGGGTGTCCACGGACAGCGAGGAGCAGCTCTCCAGCTATAAAAATCAGCTCTCCTACTACACCGAGAAGATCATGAAGGAACCGGGCTGGACCATGGCCGGGGTGTTCGCGGACGAGGGCATCACCGGCACCTCCACCTGTAAGCGGAAGGAGTTCCTGCGGATGATCCGCCAGTGCAGGCAGGGGAAGATCGACATGATTCTGGCTAAATCCGTCTCCCGCTTCGCCCGCAATACCGTGGACACCCTCAACTTCACCCGGGAGCTGCGGAGCCTGGGTATACCAGTCATCTTCGAGGAACAGAACATCAACTCCATCTACCCGGAGAGCGAGTTCCTGATCACCCTACACGGGGCCTTCGCCCAGGCCGAGAGCGAGAGCACCAGCAGCCGGGTGCGCTGGGGCAAGCGTCAGGCCATGAAATCCGGCCATGTCGCCATGCAGTACAAGCAGCTGCTGGGCTATGAGAAGGGCCCCGACGGCAAGCCAAGGATCGTGCCGGAGCAGGCGGAGACCGTCCGCTTCATCTATGACCGCTATCTGGCCGGGGACAGCATCCGGGAGATCAAGGCGGCCCTGGAGGGCCAGGGAATTCCCACGGTCTCCGGAAAAGCAGAGTGGATGGCATCCCATATCAGGAGCATCCTGACCAACGAGAAATACTGCGGGGACGTCCTGCTCCAGAAGACCTTCATCCAGGACTGCATCAGCAAGAAGGTGATCCCCAATACCGGACAGCTGCCCAAATACCTGATTCAAAACCACCATGAGGGCATCGTCAGCCGGGAGACCTTCGACGCCGTCCAGCTGGAAATGGCCCGGCGGAGCGCCAAGGCGGGCGCCACGCGAAAGAGCACCCCCACCGGCCGGGGCAAGTACAGCGGCAAGCATGTTCTCAGCAACCTGCTGTTCTGCGGGGAGTGCGGGACGGCCTACCGGCGGTGCGTGTGGACCCAGCGCGGAATCAAGCGCCCCGTGTGGCGGTGTGTCAGCCGCCTGGACTATGGGAAGAAGTTCTGCACCCAGTCTCCCACCCTGGACGAGGAACCGCTCCAGCAGGCCATCCTGGCCGCCGTTAATACCGTCATGCTGGATCGTGACACCCTGGCCCGGCAGCTCACCGCCGTCATGGAGTGGGAGCTTGCTCCGATGTTGGGTGAGAGTATGAGCCTGGCGGACATCGACCGGGCCTTGGAGGAACTGAGCAGCCAGTTCAACAGCCTGCTGGCTGAGGCTTCAGCCAACCCGGCAGAGGACTATACGGGGCGGTTCCGGGAGCTGTCCGAGTCCACCGCCCGTCTCAAAGAACGGAAGGCACAGCTGGAGGGGGCCTGCCAGGAGCAGGGCCGGCTCCAGAACCGTCTGCGGGCGGTCTCGGCCGCCATGGAGCATATGACAGCGGCGATGACGGAGTGGGACGAGGAGGTCATCCACCAGCTGCTGGAGAAGGTGACGGTGCTCTCCCGGGAGAAGATCCAGGTGACCTTCCGGGATGGCCGGGAGATCGAGCAGGTGGTCAACCAGCCAAAAAGGAGATGTATCACGGCATGAAGATCTTCGCTACAGGCGACACCCACGGGAATTTTGAGCGGTTCCGCCCGGAATACTTCCCGGAGGGGCTGGAACTCACCAAGGAGGATGTGGTGCTCCAGCTGGGAGACTTCGGCGGCGTGTGGTTCGGAGATGAACGGGATGACGAGGCGCTGGACTGGCTGAAAGGGCTGCCCTTCACGGTGGCCTTCGTCTCGGGAAACCATGAAAACTACGATGCCCTTGTGAAATACCCGATAGAGAACTGGCACGGCGGCAGGGTGCAGCCCATCCGGCCCCACGTGCTCCACCTGATGCGGGGGCAGGTATTTGAGCTGGCCGGGCGTACCTTCTTCACTATGGGCGGGGCGGCCTCCCACGACATTGAGGACGGCATCCTGAGCCTGGACGATCCCAACTTTGAGCGGAAATACCTGACATTGAAGCAGAAAGAGCACACCCGATTCCGCATTGACCACCTGTCCTGGTGGAGGGAGGAACTGCCCTCGGATGAGGAGTATGCGGAGGCGCGTAAAAACCTGGACGCCCACGGTTGGGCGGTGGACTACATCCTCACCCACTGCGCCCCCACCAGCATCGCCCTCCAGTTCTCTCGGCACAATGTGGCGGATCACCTGACGGACTTCCTCCAGGAGGTCAAAGAGCGGGCACAATACCACTACTGGCTGTTCGGGCACTACCACGGCAACAAAGCCATTGATACCAAACATATTCTCCTATGGGAACAGATCGTGCAGATCCTATAGCAGAAGGCCGTAAGGGAAAGGGCGGCGGCTCCGCCGCCTTTTCCTTTGCGGCTCTCTGTCCAAGAAAATATCTCACCACTATGGAGTGGATAGAACGAATGTGCTATAATCGGCTTGAAGAAATCCAGGGAGGCGGTACGATGGCGGTTGAGGACGGCGCGTGGATCATGCGGGGGCTGGACTGGGATGACCCCAGCCGCATCCAGAGCTGGGAGGAGCTCATCGGCTGGATTGACGAGGTGGGCTTCCTGCCCCTGTTCAAAAACGAGGTAGACGGCTTCTCCGCGGAGGAGAACACCTCCGACCTCTACTGGTGGACGGGGGACGAGGCACAGGATCCGTGGGAGTGGCGGCGGCTGATCGCCCGCAGCGGAACGGTGGCCTATGGCAAATTTTTCGACGGAAAGGCTGGGTTTATTTCCAGGGCTTGGTTTCCGCACTTTGCCAACTGGCGGAGAGACGGCTACGACTTCGATAGCCGCTGGGACGAGGAACTGGCCACCATGCGGCAGAAGCGGATCATGGATCAGTTCCTGACCAAAGACGAGTGGTTCTCCTTTGAGCTCAAGCGGCAGGCCGGATTCGGCAAGAGCGGGGAGAAGAACTTCGAGGGCACGGTGACTGACCTGCAGATGGGTGGCTACTTGCTCATCCGGGACTTCCGACGGAGGCGGAACAAGCGGGGGCAGGAGTACGGCTGGCACATCTCTGTTTACTCCACCCCAGAGGCCCTGTGGGGCTATGGCCACGTCTCCTCTGCCTACTCTATGGATCCGGAGGAGTACAAGGCTCTGATCGATGAACAAATCCGGAAGAACTTCCCGGAGGCAGAGCGGGAGGAACTGGACGCCGTGCTGGGCTGGAACCGATAATTGGACAGCGCCCGTGATATACTTAAGATGAAAAGGGGTGACCGGGGCGTGAAGGAGAAGTGCTACATCTGCTGCGATCTGAAGAGCTTTTACGCCTCGGTGGAGTGCGTGGAGCGGGGGCTGGATCCCATGACCACCAATCTGGTGGTGGCGGACAAGAGGCGGACGGACAAGACCATTTGCCTGGCCGTGACCCCTTCCCTGAAGGCCTACGGCATTTCGGGCCGGGCTAGGCTCTTCGAGGTGGTGCAGAAGGTCAAGGAGGTCAACCTCCGGCGGCAGCGGCAGGCCCCCGGCCGGCAGCTTGCCGGCGCCTCCTGGAACGATCCGGAGGTGAGGGGAAACCCCGCCCTGGCGCTGGACTACCTGGTCGCCCCGCCCCGGATGGCCCACTATATCGACTGGAGCACGAAGATTTACAGCGTCTACCTGAAATACGTCGCGCCGGAGGATATCTTCCCCTACAGCATCGACGAGGTGTTTATCGATCTGACCCACTACCTGGACACTTACAAAATTACGGCTCGGGAGCTGACCCAGACCATCCTGCTGGATATTCTGAACACCACCGGCATTACCGCCGCGGCGGGGATGGGGAGCAACCTGTATCTGGCCAAGGTGGCCATGGATATCATGTCCAAGCACATCCGGGCCGACCGGCACGGCGTCCGCATCGCCAAACTCACGGAGGAGAGCTACCGCCGGCTGCTCTGGACACACCGTCCCCTGACGGACTTCTGGCGGGTGGGCAAGGGCTACGCGGGCAAGCTGGAGGCCAACGGCCTGTACACCATGGGGGACATCGCCCGGTGCTCCATTGGCAAGCCTACAGATTACCACAATGAGGAACTGCTCTACAAGCTGTTCGGGGTCAACGCGGAGATTCTGATCGACCACGCCTGGGGCTGGGAGCCCTGCACCATCGCAGACGTGAAGGCATACAAGCCGGAGAACAAGAGCATCGTCTCCGGCCAGGTGCTCCAGTGCCCCTATGACTTTGACAAGGCCCGTCTGGTGGTGCGGGAGATGGCGGATGCCCTGGCGCTGGATCTGGTAGACAAGCGGCTGGTGACCAACCAACTGGTGCTCACCGTGGGCTACGACCGGGAGAATCTGGACGACCCGGGCCGCCGTCAGAACTACCACGGCCCGGTGACCACTGACCGCTACGGGCGGAGCATCCCCAAGCACGCAGTGGGCACGGAGAATTTCACATACACCTCGTCCGCCAATGACTTGCAGAAAGCGGCGGCGGCCCTCTACGACCGGATCGTGGATAAGAACCTGTTGATCCGCCGTCTGAGCATCAGCGCCAACAAGCTGCTGGACGAGGCGGAGGCCCCCAAGGGACCGGAGGCGGAGCAGCTGGATCTGTTCACCGACTACTCCATCAGGGAACAACAGGAACAGGGGGGCGAGGCTGCCCATGTCCGGGAGCGGAAGCTCCAGGAGGCCATGCTGGGCATCAAGAAGCGGTACGGCAAGAACGCCATCCTCAAGGGGATGAACCTGGAGGATGGCGCCACGGCCAAAGAGCGCAACCAAACAATCGGAGGGCATCAGGCATGAGTGGGCCATACGACGACATCATAAACCTCCCGCATCCCACCTCCAGGCGGCACCCCCGGATGCCCATCCGCGACCGGGCCGCGATTTTCAGCCCATTCGCCGCTCTGAGCGGCCACGGGGCCGCCCTTGCGGAGACCGCCCGGCGGACGGAGCGGCGCATGGAGCTGGCCGAGGATGTCCGGGCAGAGCTGGATCGGAGGCAGGTGGTGCTGCTGGAGCATATGGACGAGCAACCGGAGCTCACCGTCACCTGGTTTCAGCCGGACGCGCGGAAAGAGGGCGGGGCCTACCTGACCGCCACCGGCCGGCTGAAGAAGTTCCGGGAACTGGAGCGGATTCTGATTCTGACAGACGGGACGGAGATCCCACTGGAGGATGTGGTGGCTCTGGAGAGCGGCATCTTTCAAACACTCATATAGTTGACGATGAAAGGGAGCACAGCGCAACAAGCGTTGTGCTCCCTTTTGCGGCCAGATCAAATGAGGCGCGGGGCGCCGGAAAGGAGAAGCGCATGAATACCCGGAAACCCGCAGATTACAGCGCTATGTATGGGACACTGGATCAGCTCATGGCCGCTGGACTGCCCCAGATGGAGCTGTACTTCGAGATTGGCAGGGCCGTCTGTGCCCGCCCGGAGAAGGGCGCGGCGGTGATGGCCGCTGAGTATCTCCAGGCAAACTATCCGGAGGCCAAGGGCTTCTCCCCACGCAACCTGCGCCGGATGCGGGAATTTTACCGTGCATATGCAGATAGCCAGGAACTGCGGGCGCTGGCCCTGAAGCTGGGCTGGACGCAGAATGCGGCCATTTTGGAGGGCTGTGAGGTCAGTCGGGAGCGCGCCTGGTATCTCCGGGCCGCGCTGGAGCACCGCTGGACCAAGGCGGAGCTGTTGGGGCAGATCCAGGCCGGGGCATGGCTGCACTCCGCACTCGACGAACAGCTAGATTCCTGCTATACTGAGAGCAACACAGTATCAGCGGGGTGTCTGGAGCATGAGGAAGATCCTTTTTGTGTGTCACGGCAATATTTGTCGGAGCCCAATGGCCGAGTATATTATGAAGGACTTGATGAAGAAGGCGGGCCTGGAGGACCAGTTTCAGATTGCCTCGGCGGCCACCAGCCGGGAGGAGATCGGCAACCCGGTCTACCCGCCTGCCCGGCGGAAGCTGGCGGAACACGGTATCTCCTGCAGCGGCCATGCCGCCCGGCAGCTCCGCAACAGCGACTACGAGGAATACGACCTGCTCATTGGGATGGACAGGGCAAACCTCCGCAGCATGTACCGCATCTGCGGCGGCGACTTCAACGACAAGATGCACCTGCTGATGGAATACGCGGGCCGCCTGGAGCAGGAGGTAGCGGACCCCTGGTACACCGACGATTTCGATGCCACCTGGCGGGATGTGCTGGCGGGCTGCCAAGGGCTGCTGGATCAGATCATTGCACAAGGAGTGTGAGCGCATGGCGTCAAAGAAGCCTATGAAAGATCATATTCATGCCAAAGGGACAGATATTGCCGTCGTTTCCAGCGGCGATGAGAACGACTACATCTCCCTGACAGATATTGCACGCTATAAGAGCGACGCCCCGGATGATGTGATCAAGAATTGGATGCGGAACCGGGACACAATTGAATTTCTGGGGTTATGGGAGCAGCTCAACAATCCGGAATTTAAACCCGTCGAATTCGACGGGTTTAGGATCCAGGCTGGGTCTAACACGTTTACCATGTCTCCGAAAAAGTGGGTTGACGCGACCAGCGCAATCGGGATCTTTTCTAAAGCTGGGAGATATGGCGGTACATTTGCGCACAGGGATATTGCTTTCGAGTTTGCCTCCTGGATTTCTGCTGAGTTCAAGCTATACATCATCAAGGACTACCAGCGGCTAAAGGCGGATGAAAACAGCCGGCTTGCCCTTGGCTGGAATCTCAACCGGACACTGGCCAAAATCAATTATCGGATCCATACCGATGCGATCAAGGATATGCTGATCCCTCCGGACATCACCCCACAACGTCAGAGCTTTACTTTTGCCAGCGAGGCTGATGTCCTGAATGTAGCCCTGTTCGGCATCACCGCAAAAGAATGGAGGCAGGCACACCCTGACAGCCCAGGCAACATCCGCGATGAGGCAAGCCTTCACCAGTTGATTGTTCTGGCAAACCTGGAGAGCATTAATGCAGAGCTGATCCGGCAGGGCGTTCCCCAAAGTGAGCGCTTGCTGCGGCTCAACGCCAGTGCAATACAAATGATGAAATCCCTGGTGGGAGACCACAGGATTGAAATGCTGGAGGGTCAGCCAGATGCAGGATATGGACAAGATTATTGACGAGCTGACTTTAATGCTTTTGTATCTGACTTCTTGGCAGGAATGCCCTACCGAAGAGATTCGGCATAAACCGATCCGAACGGCCGAGAAGCTCCGCCTGACCTGGAAGGGCCACGACCGCAGCGCGCTGAGCCGGTTGGATGCGGCGGGGCTGGTACTTAATGACTGTGGAAAAGCTCCTATACGAATTAGCCAAGACGGGGAGGCGCGTGCGCGAGATTTGCTCCGGCAGTATGGCATTTCCTGTGCGGACGCTTCCACCACCCAGCTGGAGGAACACTGATGAGCAGTAAACGGGTCTGCCCCAATTGTGGCCGGAAGATGAAGCAACAGTTTATCGGTCTGTTCCACTGCAAATGCGGACTCAGTTGGAAAAGAGATATCGGCTTTTTTGAACGGACTCCAAATATGGTGTTTGCATTGGAAAGAATACAGGCAGGCAAAAAGGTGAATGAGCCCCGCTTTTCGAACTATTTTATCGAAAAGCGGGGCTCATCGTATGCGGAAAGCCTTGTGACAAGGGGCTTTCCGCTTCTTGCATCTCCTAATTTGTTTTTCAAAATTTCTCAAACGGAAAAACAATATTTTTATATCGGTCAGAAATTTAGACATCATTTTCCGATAAAATAGGTTTGTAAGCATCTTCAAATGCTTGTGGTGTCCTATAATTCAGCGTTTGGTGAGGCCGTACTTCATTGTAGAAGCGAATATACCGTGAGGTTCTTGGTGCCGCCGAGGGGATGAAAGAGGACAAGTCCAGCTGGGTCAGCTTCTTCCAGTGGCTGCGCGGCCGCGGCCTGGACGGGGTTAAACTGGTGGTTGGAGACAAATGCCTTGGTATGCTGGAAGCTGTGGGAGAAGTATTCCCAGAGGCCAAGTACCAGCGGTGTACTGTGCACTTCTACCGCAATGTGTTCTCCGTAACGCCTCGCTCCAAGGTGAAGCTGGTGGCAAAGATGCTCAAAGCGATCCATGCTCAGGAGAGCAAGAAAGCTGCCCGGGAGAAAGCCAAAGCCGTGGTGGAGCAACTGCGCTCTATGAAGTTGAAAGAGGCCGCCAAGAAGGTGGAGGATGGCATTGAGGAAACGCTGACTTACTGCGATTTTCCCAGCGAACACTGGACTCGCATCCGTACCAATAACGTCATTGAACGGCTCAACCGGGAGATCCGCCGCCGCACTCGTGTAGTGGGCAGTTTCCCAGACGGCAACTCCGCCCTCATGCTGGTCTGTGCCCGGCTGCGCCATGTGGCCGGCACCCAGTGGGGCAACAAGAAGTACATGAACATGAAGCACCTGGAGGCTGCCCTTGAGGACGCCTCCATTGCTGGCTGACTTCTCTCATGCCAGGGCCTGCAAACCATTTTGCGAAAATTCCTTGACACTACCCCACCGTCCAGAAGGCCGGATCTTCCGGGCTGTAAATATCCAGATTGATCTAGCACTTCAAAAAGGCGTCCATCTTCGGGTGGACGTCTTTTTTCGTTCCGGCGGCGGGAAACGCCGGTCCAGACATCATCTGCCGCTCCGTTCAGGGAGGATCAACGTATGAATCGCAGCACATCCTGTTACCGCGCCGGCGTGCGGGACGGGATGCCCATTGGACTGGGCTACTTCGCCGTGGCCTTCACCCTGGGCATCGCCGCCAAAAACGCCGGATTTTCCCCCTTTCAGGCCATGATGGAGAGCCTGCTCAACAACGCCAGCGCCGGGGAGTACGCCGTCTTTTCCCTGGTGGCCGCGGGAGCCTCCTACTGGGAGGTGGCGGTGATGACCCTGGTGGCCAACGCCCGGTATCTGCTGATGAGCTGCTCCCTCAGCCAGAAGCTGGCGCCGGACACGTCCCTGGGCCACCGGATGCTCCTGGCCTTCGACGTCACCGACGAGATCTTCGGCATCTCCATCGCCGTCCCCGGGCGGCTGGACCCCCGGTACACCTACGGAGCCATGTCGGTGGCCATCCCCGGCTGGGCCCTGGGCACCTTTCTGGGGGTAGTGGTGGGGAACGCCCTGCCCCCCCGCCTGGTCAGCGCCCTCAGCGTAGGGCTGTACGGGATGTTTCTGGCCATCATCGTGCCGCCCGCCAAAAAGGACCGGGTGGTGCTGGGCCTGGTGGCGGTGAGCTTTATTTTCAGCTTCGCCGCCGAACGCCTGCCCCTGTTGGCGGGCATCTCCGCCGGGACCCGGACCATTATCCTCACCGTGGTCATCGCCCTGGCGGCCGCGGTGCTCTTCCCGGTGCGGGATGAGGAGGAAGGAGGAGAGGCGTTATGAATATCTGGCTGTACATCGCCGTATCCGCCGCCGTGTCCTACGCCATCCGGGTGACGCCCCTGGTGCTGATCCGGCGGGAGATCAAAAACCGTACCCTGCGCTCCTTCCTCTACTATGTCCCCTATGTGACGCTGGCGGTCATGACCTTCCCAGCCATCGTGGAGGCCACCCAGAGTCCCTTAGCGGGCCTGCTGGCCCTGGCAGCGGGGATCCTGCTGGCCTGGCGGGGCGGCAGCCTCTTTCTGGTGGCCGTGGCCTGCTGTCTGGTGGTGCTGGTCTCTGAATTCTTCCTGGTGTGACCGGGATCTGTGCGGGAGGCTTCCGATGAAATACGCGCTTCCTGTGATCGACATGCAAAACGGGTTCCTGAACCCCCAGTCCCCCCTGTGCATCAAAGGGGCCAGAGCCACGGTGCCCGCCTGCGCCGCCGCCATCGCCGCCTGCCGGACGGCGGGGACGCCGGTGGTCTTTGTCAATCGGGCCTACCGCGCCGACGGCAGCGACGTGGAGCACACCCGCCGGGCAGTGTGGGCCGCCGGGGGCAAGCCTCTGACCCCCGGCAGCACCGGCCCCCTCTCCGTGGAAAATCCCCCGGAGTTTGGCCGTCAGCCCACGGACTACGAGATCGTCAAGCCCCGGTACTCCGCCTTTTTCCAGACGCCGCTGGATCTGCTGCTCCGGCGGCTGGGGGTGACCGGCGTTCTGCTGGCGGGGACCACCACCCCCAACTGCGTCCGAACCACCTGCTACGACGCCATCTCCCTGGACTACCGGGCGGTGGTGCTCTCCGACTGCTGCTCCTCCAACACCGAGGAGATCCAGCGGGCCAACCTGCTGGACATGGCCAACATCGGGGCGCTCATCCGGGAAAGCCGGGACCTGCCCGCCATCTTGGCGGAGTGAGCATTCAGGAAAACGTCCCCGGCGGGAGTTCCCGCCGGGGACGCTTCACTCTTTCGGCTTTTTCCGCTTCCACTTTTCCGCCGCCCGCTCCATGCGCCCGGCCTCCTTCCGGCTCAGGCCCTGGGCGATCTGGGGATACCGGTTCTCCGTGCCGTTGGTGGCCTGGACCTCGTAGGTCCCGTACTTGTTGATCACGTCGTCCACGCTGTCGGGCCAGCCGGGCTTTCGCTCCGGGGGCATACTCTTGTGCTCCGCCATACCCGTCACCTCCGTCCCCAGTATGCCCCGAAACCGCCGGTTTCAGCCGGGGAGCGGCTCCGATCCGCTCTGTTCCAGCCGCCGGGGCCGGTACTGGTCCACGGTGGTGTCGGTATAGTACCAGGCCAGGATCTCCCGGTAGTCCATGCCGTCCCCGGCCAGCACGTTGGCCCCGTACTGGCTCATGCCCACGCCGTGGCCGTAGCCGGTGACGGAGAACACCACCTGGTCCCCGGGGAAGGACAGGGTGAAGCAGGCGCTGCGCAGGCCCAGAATGGTCCGCAGGCGGCTGCCGCTGACGGACACGCCTCCCACCGCCAGACTGGTGACGGCGCCGTTTTCCTGGACCTTCATGTTGGTGAACCAGTCGGAGGGGCTGCCCGACAGGTCCGCTTCCGGCAGGGCGTTCAGCAGCAGCTCCTTCAGCTCTCCCGCCGGAAAGGACGCCTGAGACCGGTAGTTCGGCACTGTGTCCTCGTTTTCCGGAGACTCCACGCTCTGGAGATAGGGCAGGGACTGGCTCCACACGGCGGCGGCGTCCTGGGTCCTGCCGGCGGAGGAGGAGTGGAACACCGCCAGCACCGGCTC
>CATZRD010000034.1 GCA_958423465.1 uncultured Oscillospiraceae bacterium
ATCAGCAGGGACAAAACCGTCGATTTTTTCAAGGCCAGCATGATCAGGACGACGGCGATAGGCAAAATGGGAATCAGATCGATCTTGAACATGGCGTGCAGATTTGCGATAATCGACTCCACCTGGGAGGAATCGTAGTTATTTCCTCCCTGCGCGATTCCAATGCCTGTATACAGCGCCGCAGAAATCAGGAAAGCCGGACCGCCGGAGATGAACATATACTTGATATGCGTGATCAGCGGCGTATTGGTGACCGTCGCGCAGATATTCGTACTGTCGGACATGGGCGACATTTTATCGCCAAAATACGCCCCTGAAATAATGGCGCCCGCAACAATGGCGGGATTCATGCCCAGCCCCGTTCCAACGCCGAGCATGGCCACTCCTGCGGTCCCTATGGTTCCCCAGGAGGTCCCCATGAGCATGGAAACCGCGGCGCACAGTACAAAGGTGATCAAAAGCAGCAATTTGGGCGTGATGATGCTCAGCCCCGCCACCAGGACAGTCGGAACCGTTCCCGCCGCCAGCCAGGTCGCGATCATGATTCCCACCGACATAATGATCGCCGCAGGCGGGAGCGCCGCTTTTGCCATATCATATGCGAAGGACTCCAATTCGCCAAAGCTGTAGCCCAGATACGCCGCAAAGGGCGCCACGACCAGCCACGCCAGGAACAGCAGAAGCGCGATATTCAGCTTAAGGGGGCCAACCCCCAGTGCAACGAACAGACAAAGAGCCAGGATCACTAACAGGGAAAAGGCCAGCGTGGGTTCTTTTTTCTCCTTGACCGAGGGAGATGCTTGTGCCGCAAATCGTTTTTTCATCGTCTCTTCCTCTTTCACATAGCTTTTCTGTTATTTACAATACGGATTTGTGTTCTCTCTGAAACGGACCGGTGAAAGCGATCGCCTCTATTTCGCATTTCACCCCATTGGGCAATTCTTTGACCGCTACGCAGGAACGCGCTGGTTTTGTGTCTTTGAAATAGGCGGCGTATACACAGTTGAATTCTTGGAAGTCTGACATGTCGCTTAAAAAGCAGGTTGTCTTGATGACCCGATTCAGCTCGCTGCCTGCCGCATGCAAAACTGCCTCCAAGTTATGGATGCACTGCTCCGCCTGCTCCTTCACCGTCTCCCCCACGATCTTCCCCGCCGCGGGGTCCAGCGGTATCTGGCCGGACGTAAAGACAAGTTCTCCAACGGCCATGCCCTGCGCATATGGGCCGATCGCTTTTGGCGCTTTCTCGGTTTTGATTTCTCGCATTTGCTTCTTTCTCCTATTTTCGGTTCGCCTTGCCTCTGTACTGCTCCTTGGTGTAAGCTGGTCTGTATACGTCCCCCTTTCCTGATACGCGACAAATTGTTTTGTGCCGGCTCCTCTCCTGACGTTTCCATTATATCGATAAAATATTTTTTAGTCAATAAAATATTTCTCTTTGGATGGCGAAATATCCCCGCAGTTTTTGTTTGATTTATACAAAACAATTTATTGAATGAACGATTTTCTTGCATATTTCCCGCTTGTGGCATATAATAGCAATACGTGTATCGCCGCCGCGGCAGCTGGATGACATAAAATTTGATCAGACATAGGGGGACATATGAAAAGGTATGTTGCTTTAACGGATACCGATCGGGCCATACTGGAATCCTACAAGGCCATGCTGAATGGGTTGGCGGAATATCTGGGCTCCGGCTATGAGATCGTGCTGCACAGCTTGGAGGATCTGGACTGCTCCGCCATCAAGGTGATCAACGGCCACTACACAGGCCGCCGGGAGGGCGCCCCAATCACCAATTTAGCTATGGAGATGCTCTCAAAAATCAAAGAAAGCGACGATCAGCAGGAGAGCATGGTCTATTTCAATCGTGACAAGCGCGGCGCTCCTGTGCGCAGCGCCACGATCCCCATTTCCGGAAGCGAAGGCAAACTGATCGGCCTTCTCTGCATCAACTTTTACATGGATATCCCGCTGTGCAGCTTCATCGATTCCCTTAAAAAGATCCATGGGCCAAACGATATCATGGAAACCTACGCGGCTACTTCTGACGAATTGATTGATTCCGTGTTGGAAGCCGCGAAAACTCAGGTCATGAATGATGTAACCATTACCGCTTCCAACCGAAATAAGGCGATCATCGCGCTGCTCTATCAAAAAGATATCTTCAATTTAAAGGATGCTGTGATCAAGGTGGCCAACCGGTTGGGCATATCCAAGAACACCGTTTATCTGCATCTGAGGAATCTTGGAGAATAGGTCATTATCTTCTCTTTGCTTCCAAACCGTCACATTCCGCACAAGGGCGGTATCCCGCCGCCTGGACCATGTTCATGCCCCTCAACCCGCCGCCGGGCATATTCCGCCCCCTCCCCGCATATGCTCTACCGTCAGCCGGAGGCGGAACGCCGCCGGACTACCAATGAGGTGAGCATACATATGGATGATACGCGCAACTTTGTCCGGCTGCGGGGCGCGGCCGGCGATCCCCAGGTCTCCCACGAAAACCACGGCCAGCGGTTTTTCCGGTTTCCCCTGTCCGTCCGGCGGCTGTCCGGCCAGCCGGACGTGATCTACGTCATCGCCACCGGCGAACAGCTCCAGCCCCTGCTGCCTCTGGAGGGGCGGCGGCTGACGGTGGAGGGGCAGCTCCGCTCCTTCAACAACAAGTCGGGCCAGGGCAGCCGGCTGGTCATCTCCGTATTCGCCCGGGTCCTGACGGAGGCGGAGGAGAACGACGACTGCAACGAGATCCAGCTTCAGGGGGTGCTGTGCAAACCGCCGGTGCTGCGGCGGACGCCCCTGGGGCGGTGCATCTGCGACATGATGCTGGCGGTGAACCGGCGGTATGGCCGGGCGGACTATCTGCCCTGCATCGCCTGGGGCCAGGTGGCGGTGCTGACGGGCCGCCTGGATACCGGCTCCCCCCTGGCCCTGGAGGGCCGGGTCCAGAGCCGGATCTACACCAAGATCGTGGACGGCCAGCCCCAGGAGCGCACCGCCTACGAGGTCAGCGTCATGCACCTGGTGGATCCGGACCCGGCTCCGGAGCCGGGAGACAGCGAGACATAGGAGCGGCCCCGGCGCAAATGCGCCGGGGCCGCTCCCCTTCTTCTTTGTCTTTTCGCCGGATTTTGTCGGCAGGCCCACTGGATTCCTGTTGAAATCAGGCGCTCCCTATTGTATAATGAGATATTGTGCGGGAGGTGGTCCCATGGCGGCGCTTACGCTGACGATCGGGCCGGAGCTGGACGGCCGGACCGTCCAGGCGGTCCTGAAGGGACAGCTGGGGCTGTCCTCCACCTGTATCGGGCGGCTCAAGCGGACGGAGAGCGGCCTGCGGCTCAACGGGCGGCGGGTGTTTACCAACGCCGTCCTTCGGGCCGGAGATATCCTGACGGTGGAGCTGGACGCCGCCGAGCGGCCCACGGACGTGCCTCCCGTGGAGATGCCGCTGGACATCGTCTATGAGGACCAGCACCTGCTGGCGCTGAACAAGAGCGCCCCTCTGGCGGTGATTCCCTCCTCCCTGGCCCCTGGCGAGGCCACTCTGGCGGGGGGCCTGGCCCACTATCTGGGGCCCGGCGCCGCCTTTCACCCGGTGAACCGGCTGGACCGGGGCACCACGGGGCTGATGATCGTGGCCAAAAACGGGTACATCCACGCCCGGCTCCAGGAGCTGCTCCACACCGGCGGTTTTTTCCGCCAGTACCTGGCCATCTGCCTGGGCGCGCCGGAGCCGCCCTTCGGGGAGATCGGCCTCCCTATCGGACGGGCCCCCGGCTCGGCCATCGCCCGGCGGATCGACCCGGCGGGCAAGCCCGCCCTGACCCAATACCGGGTGCTGGAGGTCCGGGGTCCTTTCGCTCTGGTGGAGCTGACGCCCCGCACCGGGCGGACCCACCAGCTCCGCGTCCACATGGCGGCCGTAGGCTGCCCCCTGGCGGGGGACTGGCTCTATGGCGCCGAGGACCGGGCGCTGATCCCCCGGCCCGCCCTTCACGCCGCCCGTCTGGTCCTCACCCATCCGGTGACAGGGAAGCGGCTGGATCTCACCGCCCCGATTCCGGCGGATATGCTGCAAGTATGGGAGCAATCGAACTATGCCCGACCTGATTTTTTTGGATCTTGAATGGAATACCGCCTTTTACCGGGACAAGGCCACCGGAGAGCGGCTGCCCTTCCATGAGCTCATCGAGGTGGCCGCCATGCGGGTGGACCAGGCCACCGGCGCCATGGTGGACTCCTTCCACAGCTACGTCCACCCCCGGGTGAGCCGGAAGATCGACAGCCGCACCTACCGCCTGCTGCCCTACAGCCGGGAGGAGCTGACCGCCCTGCTGGCGGAGGTCCCTACGTTTCTGGACCTGGGGCCGGCTTTCCTCCACTGGTGCGGCCCCGACCCGGTATTCGTGGAGTGGGGCAACAACGACGTGGAGGTGCTGATGCGGAACTTCCAGTTCCACCACATCTCCTTTGACCCGGACTGGAAGTGCGAGTGGTTCGACCTGCAATATATGTACCAGAAACTCACCGGCGGGAATCTGGGCTGCCAGCCCTCCCTGGAAAAGGCGGTGACGGAGCTGGGGATGGACCGGGATCTGGACTTCCACAGCGCCTGGAACGACACCTACTACACGGTGCTGGTATACCAGACCATGCTGGACCGGTTCCAGGACCTGAAGCTGTTCCATAAGCCCCCCAAGCCCCAGGGCCTGCCGCCTCTGTGGGAGCTGGAGCTGGGCGTCTATGACACCCGCTGGGCCTGCAAGAACCGGCGGGAGGTGGCCCAGCCTGTGTGCCCCCTGTGCGGGGAGCCTCTCATCGGCGGGCGCTGGGTCCGCACCACCCCCACGGAACAGGTGCTGCGCTGCCGGTGCAAGGAGCACAGGCGGCTGTACATGGCCGTCACCGCTGAGAAGGAGGGCGGCCGCTGGTCCGGCAAGGCCGCCATCTACAAGGACGCCGGCCCCATCGCGGACCGCTACCGCAAGACCTGCCGGAAGCTCCAGGAGAAGCAGCGGTCCCGGGAGAATGCCTGTGAAAAGGCCCCCGCCTAGCCAGCCTTCCGCGTTTTTTACCGCCCGGAGACGGCGAAATGATTTGACATGAAACAGGAGACGCTTTCCCATAGGGAAAGCGTCTCCTGTTTATCTTACTGGTCCTCCCAGGGAATGACGTGCTCGCCGTCGTCCCAGGGGGCCTTTTCCTCCGGCAGAGCGCCGCCGTTCATGGCCATCTGCAGCTCCTGCCACTTCTCCCGGGTAATGAGGAGCTGTCTCGGCTTGGACCCCTCGAAGGGTCCCACGATGCCCCTGTCCTCCATCTGGTCCACCAGCCGGGCGGCCCGGGAGTAGCCCAGCTTCAGCCGCCGCTGGAGCATGGACACGGAGGCCTGACCGGTCTCCAGCACCACCTCCACGGCGGCGGGCAGCAGCTCGTCCTCGTCCCCCCGGTCGTCGTCGGCGGAGGAGGCGGGAGCGGCGGAGCCGTTCTTCTTCTCCTTCTCCTGCATGGACTCCTCGATCTTCCGCATGACCTCGTCGGAGTACTGGGCCTCGCCGGTGGATTTCACATAGTCCACCACCCGCTCGATCTCCTCCGGGGTGATGTAGCAGCCCTGGACCCGGATGGGCTTGCCGCTGCCCAGAGGTGCGTAGAGCATATCGCCCCGGCCCACCAGCTTCTCCGCGCCGGTGGCGTCCAGAATGATCCGGGACTCCAGAGAGGAGGCCACGGCGAAAGCGATGCGGCTGGGGATGTTGGCCTTCATGAGGCCGGTGATCACGTCGGAGGAGGGGCGCTGGGTGGCAATGACCAGGTGCATCCCGGCGGCGCGGCCCATCTGGGCCACCCGGCAGATGGATTCCTCCACCTCCTTGGCGGCCACCAGCATCAGGTCCGCCAGCTCGTCGATGACCACCACCACGGAGGCCATATGGGGCAGGTCCTCCCGGTTTCTGGCCAGAGCGTTATACTCCTCCAGCTTCTTGACCCCCACCTCGGAGAAGGTCTTGTACCGCTTCATCATCTCGTACACCGCCCACTGGAGGGCCCCCGCCGCCTTCTTGGGGTCGGTGACCACGGGGATCAGCAGATGGGGGATGCCGTTATAGGGGGCCAGCTCCACCATTTTGGGGTCCACCATGATGAACCGCACATCCTCGGGGCTGGACTTATAGAGCAGGGAGATGATGAGGGAGTTGGTACACACGGACTTGCCGGAACCGGTGGTGCCGGCGATGAGCACATGGGGCAGCTTGGCGATGTCCCCCACGATGTCCTGGTTGCCGATGTCCCGGCCCACGGCGAATGCCACCGGGGACTTGTGCCGGGTGAAGGTCCTGGACTCGATCACGTCCCGGATCAGCACCGGGGACACAGACTTGTTGGGCACCTCGATGCCCACCACGGAGATCTTCTCCGGAATGGGGGCGATGCGCACGCCGCTGGCCCCCAGGGCCAGAGCGATATCGTCGGACAGGTTGGTGATCTTGGAGAGCTTCACCCCCTGGTCCAGCACATACTCGTACCGGGTGATGGCCGGACCCCGGACCACGTCGCCGGGGGTGGCGTCCACGCCGAAGCTGCGCAGGGTGTCCCCCAGCCGCTGGGCGTTGAGCCGCAGCTCCGCCCCCGCCTCGATGTAGTTGTCCTGGCTGCTGGGCTCCAGCAGCGTCACCGGCGGGAAGTCGTACTCCTCCCCCTCCGCCGCCATGCCGCTGGCGATCTCCGCCGTCACCTGGGCGGTGGCGGCCTCCACGTCGCCGGCGGCGACGGCGGGCTTTTTCCGCTTGGGCGTCTCCCGGGCCGGAGCGGCGGCTTCCTTCTCCGTCCCCTGGACCGGCTCCGGCGGAATCGGCTCCGGGTCGGGGAATACCGGGGGCTTGCTCTGCTCCCCGGCGGGCTGCTCCCGGACAGGCTCCTGGACAAAGGGATCGGCCTCGCTTTCCGGGGTCAGGGCCTCGTCGGGGGCCATCTTCTCCCGGGGCTTGAAGAAGCCCTTCAGGCCGCCCCGGCGGGCCTCCCGCTCCTCCAGCTCCCCATCCAGGGGAATGTCGATCTCCGACCGCTGGGGCTTCTCCTTCGGCCGGCGGCGGGGAGCCGGCTCCTCCTTCCGCGGGGCGGAGATAGGCTCGTAAAAGCCGTCGTCGTCCTCGTCCTCGTAGTCCTCGGCGCGGTAGTCCAGCCGGTCCCGCTCCTTCCACAGGGCCCACAGCTTGCCCGGCGTCACCTGGAACACGATCATCAGCAGCGCCGCCAGCAGGGCCAGGAACACGATCACCGACGCGGTCTTGCCCAGCACGGCCATAAAGCCGATGGCGGTGCCGCCGGAGAGGACGCCGCCGGAATAAAGCTCCTGCCCGGACTTCCACAGTCTGGGGATCACCCCGTCGGGGCTGGAGAAGTCCAGCTTGCAGAACAGCATGTGGCACACCCCGCCGAAGAGGTAGGGCGTCAGCAGAGCGCAGGCGGTGCGCAGGGCCACCGGCCGCCCCTTATGGGTCAGCAGGATCCAGGCGCCCGCCGCCAGGGCCGGGGCCACCAGATAGTAGCCGAAGCCGGTGAGCCCCTTCAGCACGAAGGGGAACACCACCATCAGCCAGCCGTCGGCGGTGAAGTAGCTCACCAGCACGCACAGGGCCAGCAGCAGGTAGATCAGTCCCGTGACCTCCCGGCGGATGGGGCGCTTGGCGTTCTTGCCGCTCTTGCCGCCCCTGGCGGCCCCGGAGCGGCTCCTGGAAGCGGAGGAACGGCTGCCGCTCCCGGTCCCGGTGGAGCGGGAGGCCGCGGTCTTGCTGCCGCCGCTCTTCCCGCCGGACGCAGTTTTCTTTGGTGCAGTTGCCATGGTATTCCCTCTTATTCTTTCACATCTCGTTTGGCCCGCCGTCCCGGCGGACCGTCCCCTCTCACACCGCCATCCAGGGCCAGTGGAGCAGCTCCAGGCTCTTCAGCACGCTGAGCAGCATGGTGATGCCGCCGGCGATCCAGCAGTAGTAGGAGAAGGCGCCAAATTTGCCCTTGGCGGCGACCATCTTCAGAAGGCGGATGCAGAAGTACCCGGATACCGCCGCCACCGCCACGCCCAGCAGGTAGGCGGGCAGCAGCGCCCAATCGATCCCCGCTTTCACCGCGTCGGCGATGTGGAGGATGTTGGCCCCCAGCACCGCCGGGATGGACAGCAGGAACGCGAAGCGGACGGCGAACTTCCGGTCAAAGCCCACGAAGCAGCCCACGGTGATGGTCATGCCGGACCGGGAGATGCCGGGGCAGGTGGCAATGGCCTGGCCGACGCCCACAAGGAGGACGTCCTTTATGGTGGCGGTTCGCTCGTTCTTCCGGCCCTTTTTCACCCTGTCGCAGGCCATCAGCAGCACGCCGGTGACCAGCAGAGCCGCCCCCACGAAGTAGGTGTTGGCGCTGAGGCCCTCCACGAAGTCCTGCACGGGCAACACCAGGAACAGAGGCAGGGTCCCCACGATGATCAGCAGGATCAGCCACCGGGCGGGGGGAATGTGCTCCGGCATCCCGCCGTGGGTGGCGTCCCGGATGGTCCGGATGAACTCCAGCACCATCTCCTTGATGTCGGACCAGTAGGCCGCGAACACCGCCGCCAGGGTGCCCAGGTGGAGCAGCACGTCAAAAAACATATCGTCGGCCCCCTCCACTCCCAGGCCCAGCAGGTTCTGGGCGATGGAAAGGTGTCCGGAGCTGGAGATGGGCAGAAACTCCGCCACGCCCTGAATCAGGCCAAGAATCAACGCGTTTAATAGCGACACGGCACTTCCTCCTCTGTTATCAGCTTTCATACTGATCATAATATCATATCCGTCCCGGATATGCCACCATTTTTTGCCGGAGGCGCGGCAAAAAGGCGCAGCCTCTCCGCGGGGGCGGACCCACCGGTCCCGCGGAGAGGCTGCGCCTTCGCATGGGCGCTCACGCCTCCAGCCGTTCCAAGGCGTTCCGGGCGGCGGACTGCTCCGCCTCCTTTTTGCTGTGGCCCTCCCCCTGGCCGATAGCCTCGCCGTTGAGCTGGACCTGGAAGAGAAATTTCTTGTTGTGGTCGGGGCCGCTCTCGCTGACCATATGGTAGGTGAGCACCTGACCGCTCTTGCGCTGGACGATCTCCTGCAGGGTGGTCTTATAGTCCCGGCGCTCCTCCGCGGCGGCGGCCTGGCTGAGGATCAGCCGCTGGATCAGGCGGCGGATCTCCTCCATGCCGCCGTCCAGGTACACGGCGGCGAACACCGCCTCGGTGGCGTCCGCCAGGATGGACTGCCGGGTCCGGCCGCCGCCGGCCTCCTCGCCCTTGCCCAGCTTCAGATACCGGCCCAGCTCCAGCTGGAGGGCCACCTGATAGAGGCTCTGCTCGCACACCAGGGCCGCCCGCATCCGGGTCAGATCCCCCTCCGGCAGCTTGCCGTAGGTCTTGAACAGAAATTCGGCGGTGATGAAGCCCAGCACGCTGTCTCCCAAAAACTCCAGCCGTTCGTTGCTGTCAACGCCCAGGCTCCGGTGCTCGTTGGCGTAGGAGCTGTGGCGCACGGCCTCCTCCAGGAGGCTTCGGTCCTTGAACTGGTAGCCCAGCTTTTTTTCCAGGGATTCCATGTTTCCCCTCCCCTCTCTGTAAAAAGAACGCCTCGCCTGTGGGCCATGACGCCCGTCCGACGAGGCATTCTCACTTTGCGCGTTTTCTTACTTGCCCAGCTTCCTGCTCAGAAGCTCCACGCAGTCGCCCACGGTGGCCAGACCGGACAGCTCCTCCTCCCGGGTCTCCCCGATGTCGAAGGTGTCCTCCATGCTCATGACCAGCTCCACCAGGTCAACGGAGTCCGCCCCCAGGTCCTCCTCAAAAGAGGTGTCCATGGTGATGGTATCCGCCTCCACCGCGAACTGATCGGCAATGATCTGCTGCATACGTTCGAAAATATCCTGCATCGTTCTGTCCTCTTTATTACGGGAATTCGCCCGCCCATACCGGGGAGCGTCTGTCTTCATGGCACATGATAAGACTTTTCCCTCTGCCTGTCAATAGGAAATCCGCATTTTGCCGGTTCCTTCTCACTGGGGCAGCCGCATCTGATCGATGTTGGCCGCGATATCCTCCGCAAGGCCGCTGGCCGCCACCGCCGCCGCCTGGTAGACGGCGTTTTCCATGGCCCTGGCCCCGCTGGAACCGTGGGCCTTGATCACCGGCTTCGTCAGGCCCAAAAAGGGCGTGCCGCCGATGGCGTCCGGGTTCAGCCGGTCCTTAAAGTCCCTGAGCCCCCCCTTCACCAGCACCGCCGCCAGCTTGGTGCCCAGGTTCTTCAGGAACATCTTCTTGATCTCCCTGCTCAGGAAGGAGGCGGTGCCCTCCATGGTCTTGAGCATGATGTTCCCGGAAAAGCCGTCGGCCACGATCACATCGCACCCGCCCAGCATGGCCTCCTTGGCCTCGATGTTGCCGGTGAAATTGATGTGGCCCGCCTCCCCCGCCGCCTTGAGAGCGGCGTAGGCGTCCCGGCGGAGCTGGTCGCCCTTGGTGTCCTCCGCCCCGATGTTGAGAAGGGCCACCCGGGGCCGCTCCACCCCCAGCATCCGTCTGGCGTAGTAGCTGCCCAAAAAGGCGAACTGCACCAGATACTCCACCGGGCACTCGGCGTTGGCGCCGCAGTCGATGAGCACGGCACTGCCCGCGGCGGTGGGGATCACCGGGGCCATGGCCGCCCGGCGGATGCCCCGCACCCGCTTCACCAGCAGGGTCCCCGCCGCCAGTAGGGCGCCGGTGCTGCCGGCGGACACGAAGGCGTCCCCCTCCCCAGCTTTCAGCAGGTTCAGCCCCACCGTGATGGAGGAGTCCTTTTTCACCTTGAAGGCCGTGGCCGGGTCGTCGTGGATCTCGATGACCTCCGTGGCGTTGACCACGCTGACCCGCTCCGGGAGCTGGGCGCAGCCGCAGTCCGCCGCGGCGGAGCGCACCTCCGCCTCCCGGCCCACCAGCACGATCTCCAGATCCTGGCGGTTTTTGGCGGCGTTCAGCGCGCCTCTTACGATCTCACCGGGGGCGTTGTCCCCGCCCATGGCGTCTACGATGATCTTCATCTGCCCACCTCCTTGATGATATCACAGTTCTCTCCTGAGCCAAACGGTCTCCCGCATAGGGAGCGCCGGCTCCGTCACCGCAGGATCTCCTCTTTCCTCTCCTCGATCAGCCGGAGGGACCGGTGGGAGATCTCCGCGTTCTTGTTCCGCTTGCCCTTGACCCGGTAGCCCAGGGGCGTGATGATGCCGAAGTTTACGTTCATGGGCTGGAATTTCTCCACCGTCCCGTCGGATATGTACAGGGCCAAGGCCCCGATGGCCGTCTCCCGGGGGAGATCCAGCGGCTCCATGCCCCGCAGGCGGCGGGCCAGCTCCACCCCCGCCAGAAATCCGGAGGCGGCGGACTCCACATAGCCCTCCACACCGGTCATCTGCCCGGCGAAGGCGACGCGGGGCTGGCTTTTCAGCCGGTAGTACCGGTCCAGCAGCCGGGGGGAGTCCAGATAGGTGTTCCGGTGCATCACCCCGTAGCGCAGGTACTCCGCGTTCCGGAGGGCGGGGATCATGGAGAACACCCGCTTCTGCTCCCCGAATTTCAGGTGGGTCTGGAATCCCACCAGGTTGTAGATGCTGCCCTGGGCGTTGTCCCGGCGCAGCTGCACCACGGCGTAGGGCTCCTCTCCGGTGGCGGGGTCCCTCAGGCCCCGGGGCTTCAGCGGCCCGTAGCGCAGGGTATCCTCCCCCCGCCGGGCCATGACCTCCACGGGCATACAGCCCTCAAAGACGTTTTTGTCCTCAAAGCCGTGGACCTCCGCCTCCTGAGCGGCGCACAGCTCCCGCCAGAAGGCCAGATACTCCTCTTTCGTCAGGGCGCAGTTGATATAGTCCGCCGTGCCCTTATCATACCGGGAAGCGAACCAGGCCCGGGACATATCGATGCTGTCGTAGCTCACCAGAGGCGCCGCGGCGTCGAAGAAATTGAGGGTGCTCCCCTCCCCCAGAAGCCGCTGAAGCGCCTCCGCCATGGCGTCGCTGGTCAGGGGGCCGGTGGCCACGATGACCTCCCCGTCGGGGATGGCGGTCACCTCGCCTTCCTCCACGGTGATGTTGGGATGGCTCCGGAGCCGCTCCGTCACCCGGGCGGCGAAGCCGTGGCGGTCCACCGCCAGAGCGCCCCCCGCCTCCACCCGGGTCTCGTCGGCGGAACGGAGGATCACGCTGTCCAGCCGCCGCAGCTCCTCCTTCAAAAGGCCCACGGCGTTTTCAAGGCCCGCCCCCCGCAGGGAGTTGGAGCACACCAGCTCCGCGAAACAGGGGCTGGTATGGGCGGGGGTCATCTTTTCCGGCTTCATCTCCCGGAGGGTCACCTCCACGCCCCGGCGGGCCAGCTGCCAGGCCGCCTCGCTGCCGGCCAGGCCGGCGCCGATCACTGTCGCCCTCATGTCTCGCCTTCCTGCTTCTCGGCGGCGGTTTTTCTGGCGGCAGGCTTTTTCGCCGCCGGCTTCTTGGCGGTCGATTTCTTCGCCGCGGACTTCCCAGCCGCCGGCTTCTTAGCGGCGGACTTTTTCGCTGCCGGCTTTTTGGCCGCCGGCTTCTTCGCCGCCGGCTTTTCCGTGGGCTTCTCCTCCGCGGGAGCCTGGGCGGAGCCCTCCGCCGTCTCAGCGCCGGTCTCCGTCTTTTTGCGGTAGCCGCCCCGCTTCTCCTCGGGGGTAAAGTTGGAGCAGCTCTCGTTGACGCAGAAGGGCCGCTTAAAGCCCTTGCCGGACTTTTTGAACATGGTCTGGCCGCACACCGGGCAGTCCTCCGCCACCGGCACGTCCCAGGTGGTGAAAGAGCACTTTTTGCTCTCGTCCCGGTCACTCATATGCTCGCAGCAGTAGTAGGTGTACTGCTTGCCGGTCTTTTTGCTGACGCCCACCCGCTTCATCAGGCGGCCGCCGCAGAGGGGGCAGCGGCCGGGCATGGCCACCACCAGCGGCTTGGTAAAGGTACACTCGGGATAGCCGGGGCAGGCAAGGAACCGGCCGAACCGGCCGCTCTTCACCACCATCTGCCGTCCGCAGACGTCGCAGACCTCCTCGCTGACCTCGTCGGGGACCTTCAGCCGGACGCCCTCCAGATCCCGCTCCGCCTGCTCCAGATTGGTGCGGAAGGGCTCGTAGAACTCCCGCAGCAGGGCCTTCCACTGCTTCTTCCCCGCCTCCACGCTGTCCAGGTCCTCCTCCATCCGGGCGGTGAAGCCGGTATCCACAATGTCCGGGAACTTCTCCTCCATGAGACCGTTGACGATCTCCCCCAGGGGGGTGGTTTTCAGATACTTGCCCTCCTTGACCACATACTCCCGGTCCAGGATGGTGCTGACCGTGGGGGCGTAGGTGGAGGGGCGGCCGATGCCGTTTTCCTCCATGGCCCGGATCAGGGAGGCGTCGGTGTACCGGGCGGGGGGCTGGGTAAAGTGCTGCTGCCGGTCAAAGCTCCGGCTGTTCAGCCGCTGTCCCTCGGCGAGAGGGGGGAGCTTGTCCTCCTTCTCCTCCTTCTCCTCGTCCCGGCCCTCCTCGTACACAGCGGTGTAGCCGGAAAACTTCAAACTGCTGCTGCCGGCCCGGAAGCTGTGGCCCGCCGCCTCCGCCTCCACGGATACGCTGTCATAGACGGCGTTGGCCATCTGGCAGGCCAGAAACCGGCTCCAGATCAGCCGGTACAGCCGGTACTGCTCCGCCGTCAGATCCCCCCGGATCCGCTCCGGCGTCAGCTCCACATTGCTGGGCCGAATGGCCTCGTGGGCGTCCTGAGCGCCGGCCTTGGTCTTATAGGTCCGGGGACGGCCGGGGTAGTAGGCCTCGCCGTACCGGCCCAGAATAAAGCTCCTGGCGGAGGCCAGGGCCTCGTCGCTGAGCCGCAGGGAGTCGGTACGCATATAGGTGATGAGGCCCACGGCCCCCTCCCCGGCGATGTCCACGCCCTCGTAGAGCTGCTGGGCGATGGCCATGGTCCGCTTGGGGGTCATGTTCAGCTTCCGGCTGGCCTCCTGCTGGAGGGTGGAGGTGGTGAAAGGCGGCGAGGGGGCGCGCTGCTTGTCCTGGCGCTTCACGCTCTTCACCTGGAAGGGCGCGTTCTCCACGGCGGCTACCACCGCCTCCACCTCTTCCCGGGAGCCCAGCTCCCGCTTTTTGCCGTTCTCCCCGTGGTAGCGGGCCGTGAACATGGTTTTCTCCGTGCCGTCGGTGTCCAGCACCGCGTCCAGGGACCAGTACTCCTGGGGCACGAACTGGGCAATCTCCCGCTCCCGGTCGCAGACCATCCGGGTGGTCACGGACTGGACACGGCCGGCGGAGAGGCCCCGGCGGATCTTCTTCCACAGCAGGGGGCTGAGCTGATAGCCCACGATGCGGTCCAGGATGCGCCGGGCCTGCTGGGCGTCCACCAGATCCTGGTCGATCTCCCGGGGCGACGCGATGGACTCGCTGACCACCCGCTTGGTGATCTCGTTGAAAGTGACCCGGCGGGCCTTGCCGTCATCTAAATGCAAAAGCTCCTTCAGGTGCCAGCTGATGGCCTCCCCCTCCCGGTCCGGGTCGGTGGCCAGGTACACATACCCGCTGGCCTTGGCGGAGCTTTTCAAGTCGTTGATAATGTCCTCTTTGCCCTTGATGGGCCGGTAATTGGGTTCAAAATCGTGATCCACGTCCACCCCAAGGGTGCTCTTGGGCAGATCCCGCAGATGGCCCATGCACGCCTTCACCTGGTAATGGGACCCCAGATACTTGCCGATGGTCTTGGCCTTGGCGGGGGACTCCACGATCACGAGGTCTTTTTTTGCCATTCGTTCCTCCTGAGCGCCCGCGGGCGCCGAAATGTTTGGGCCGGGAAGGGCCCCTTACTGCCGCAGCGTCACCGCCAGAGAGAAGCGCTTGCCGCTGTGCTGGGTCACCAGTCCGTCCACCTCCAGCACGGTCAGGGCAGACAGCACCCGCCGGGTGGGGATCTGGGTCTCGTCGATGAGGTCGTCCACCTGGACGGTGCGGCCGTCCAGGGCCTTGACGATGCGGATCTGGTCGTCGGTAAGGCCGTGGCTGCCGGTAAGGTCCAGCTCCGGCAGCTCCGGACGGGCCTCCTCCCGCTCCCCGGCCGGCTCCTCCGCCTCCCGGCAGCGGGCCGCCATGGGCGACGGCTCCTGACCGAACTTCTCCGGCTCCCGGCTGCGGACGCCCTTCAGCTTATGGGGATATTGTGCCGCGTAGTGGCTCAAAACATCCCAGGCGTCGGTGACAAGCCCCGCGCCCTCCCGGATCAGGTTGTTGCTGCCCACGCACGTCCGGTCCCCGGCGGGGCCGGGCACGGCGAACACGTCCCGCCCCTGGTCCAGAGCCCGGCTGGCGGTGATGAGGGTGCCGCTGCGCTCCGGCGCCTCGCTGACCACGGTGGCCAGGCACAGGCCGCTGATGATCCGGTTCCGGGCGGGGAAGTGCTCCCGGCGGTGCTCCGTCCCCGGCGGGTACTCGGAGAGGATCACGCCCCGGGCGGCGATGTCCGCGTAGAGGGAGGCGTTCTCCATGGGATAGGTAATGTCATGGCCTCCGGCGATGACGGCGGCGGTAAAGCCTCCCGCCCGCAGGGCGCCCCGGTGGGCCATGGCGTCGCCGCCCTTGGCCAGACCCGAGACGATGAGAGCCCCCAGATCCGCCATCTGGAAGGCCAGCCGCTCGGTGACCTGCAGCGACGCGGGGGACGCCTTCCGGCTGCCCACCATGGCCACGGCGATCTCCTCGTCAAAGAGGGGCATCCGCCCCTGGACATAGAGGAGGATGGGCGGGTCGTAGATGTTCCGGAGACGGTCCGGATACTCCGCGTCCCGAATGGTGATCATCCGCAGGTCCAGCCGCTGGCACTCCCCCAGAATCCGGTCCGCCTCCTCCAGGCTCTTGTCCTCCAGAGCCTTGACCTGGCTTCTGGTGATGCCCTCCACAGAGAGGTACGCCTCGCTGTCGGCAAAGTACACCCCGTCCGGCTCCTGAAAGCGGTCCAGCAGGGCCAGCTTGGCCACATTGCCCAGGGTGGGACGGGTGGCCAGCCACAGCCAGTACTTCAAAGACGACATGGGATCACCATCCTTTCGTATCGTTCAAGCGCGCGGGCGCGCTTTTCCCTGCTATCTGTATCCCTCCCAGAGGAGCAGGCCCGCGGCCATGGCGGCGTTGAGGGATTCGCATTTTCCCTCCATGGGCAAACGTACCGCCGTATCGCAGGCGTCCAGCGCCGCCGGAGTCAGGCCCCGGCCCTCGCTGCCCACCAGAATCACCCCCCGGCGAAGATCCGCCTCCCGGGCGTCCACGGTGTCCGATCGCAGAGCGGCGGCGATGAGGGGCAGCCCCGCCGCCCGCAGCCGGGGAAGCAACTCCTCCAGAGCGCAGGCATACACCGGCAGACGGAAGGCCGCCCCCATGGTGGAGCGCACGGTCTTATGGTTGAAGGGATCGGCGCAGCCGGGGAGCAGAATGGCCCCGTCGGCCCCAAAGGCGTCCGCCGTCCGCAGGGCCGTGCCCACGTTCCCCGGGTCCTGGACGCCCTCCAGGGCCAGATACCGCCGGCCGGTCAGCCTTTCCGGCAGGGCCGTGTCCGGCGTCCGGGCCGTGAACAGCGCCCCCTGGGGCGCCTCCATGGGGCTGACGGAGGCCATCACGTCCCGGGGCACCTCCACCAGCCGCGTCCCCGGCGGCAGAGGCGGCAGCGCCGTCCCCGCCGTATGGACCACGGCGGTGATAGGTACGCCCCACCGGACCGCCTCCTCCAGCAGCTTCACGCCGTCGGCCAGATACTCCCCCGTCTCCCGGCGGTAGGCCCGGGAGGCGGCCAGACGGCGGATATGGGTCATGAGGGGATTGGCCCTGCTGGTGATTTTTTCCGACATGGGACCTATCTCACTCGATGGGCTTCATGGTGGGGAACAAGATCACGTCCCGGATGGAGTCGCTGCCGGTGAGGAGCATGGCGCAGCGGTCGATGCCAATGCCCATGCCGCCGGTGGGCGGCAGGCCGTACTCCAGGGCGGTCAAAAAGTCCTCGTCCATCATGCCCGCCTCGTCGTCGCCCTTGGCCCGCAGCTCCGCCTGCTTCTGGAAGCGCTGGCGCTGGTCGATGGGGTCGTTCAGCTCGGAGAAGGCGTTGCCCATCTCGCTGCGGCAGATGAACAGCTCGAACCGCTCGGTGAGCCGGGGGTCCTTGGCGTACCGCTTGGCCAGGGGGCTGACGTCCACCGGGTGCATGGTGATGAAGGTAGGCTGGATCAGCTTCTCCTCCACCTTCTGGTCAAAGCACTCGTAGAGGGCGTTGCCCCAGGTCTTGTCCGCCGTCTCCGGCAGCTCCACGCCGATGGACTTGGCGGCGGCCACCGCCTCCTCGTCGCTGGTGATGGCCATGAAGTCCAGGCCCGTGTACTGCTTCACCGCCTCATACATGGGCATACGGGGCCAGCCGGGACTGAGGTCCACGTCCTCCCCCTGCCAGGTCACATGGTAGGTGCCCAGAATATCCCGGGCCGCTCCGGAGAGCAGCTCCTCAAAAATATCCATCATATCGTTGAAGTCGGCGTAGGCCTCGTACAGCTCCACCGTGGTGAACTCCGGGTTGTGGCGGGTGTCCATGCCCTCGTTCCGGAAGATGCGGCCCACCTCGTACACCCGCTCCAGGCCGCCCACAATGAGCCGCTTCAGGTGCAGCTCCGTGGCGATGCGCATGTACATATCGATGTCCAGGGTGTTGTGGTGGGTGATGAAGGGCCGGGCGGTGGCGCCGCCGGAGATGGTGTTCAGCACGGGGGTCTCCACCTCCATGTAGCCCCGGCTGTCCAGGTAGTTCCGCAGGTACTTCACGAAGGCGCTGCGGATCTCGAAGGCCCGGCGGACCTCCGGGTTCACGATCAGGTCCACATACCGCTGGCGGTAGCGGGCCTCCTTGTCGGTGAGGCCGTGGAACTTCTCCGGCAGGGGCAGCAGGGACTTGCTCAGCAGCACGATGTTCCTGGCCCGGACGCTCATCTCCCCCCGCTGGGTGCGGAACACTTCGCCGTAAACCCCCACGATGTCGCCGATGTCGTACTTCTTGAAGCGGTCATAGACCTCCGGGTCCATCTCGTCCTTCCGGGCGTAGAGCTGGATGCGGCCGGACTTGTCCTGGAGGTCGCAGAAGCTGACCTTGCCCATGCCCCGCTTGCTCATCAGGCGGCCCGCCACCGTGACGGAGGCGTTTTCCAGGTCGTCAAAGTGATCCTTGATCTCCTGGGCGTGGTGGCTCACCACGAACTTGGTCTGCTGAAAGGGGTCCAGCCCCTGGTCCTGCAGGGCCTTCAGCTTGTCCCGCCTGACCCGCAGGATCTCGCTGAGGTCCTGCTCCGGCGCGCTGGTTCGGATGGTTTCTTCAGACATATCGCACTCTCCTCATTCGTATGATCGCCGCTTACCGCTGGATCTTGTCTACGGTGTACTGGATCTCCCCGGCGGGGGCGCTGACGGTAACGGTCTGCCCCTCCCTGGCGCCCATAAGGGCCTTGCCGAAGGGAGAATCGTCGCTGATGACGCCGTGGATGGCGTCGGCCTCCTGGCTGCCCACGATCTTGAAGGTACGGGTCATGGTCCCGCCCACGGCGGTCACGGTGACGGTGGAGCCGATGGACACCTGGTCCGCGGGCATATCCTCCTCCTCGATGACCACGGCGTGGAGCAGGATGTTCTCCAGCTCGCCGATGCGGGAGTACAGCTTGCCCTGCTCGTTTTTGGCCTCGTCATACTCGCTGTTCTCGCTCAGGTCGCCAAAGCCCCGGGCTACCTTGATCATCTCCGCCACTTCGTCGCTGCGGGTCGTTTTCAGGTAGTTCAGTTCCTTCTGCAGCTCGTCGAACCGCTCCTGACTCATCTTGAATTCCTTTTTCATGGCAAACGCTGTCCTTTCCTGCCTGCATAGTGCGGCATTGGCTCTCCCCGCCCAAGGGCGCAGAGATCCAATATACCTATTCTATATTAAAGTGTGATTTGCATTATATAGACATTTCCCGGTTCTGTCAACAAGGAATTTCCGCGAGGAGCTGCTCCGCCGTCACCGCGCCCAGGCTGTGGAGCGCCGCCGCCAGCTGGCCCATGTCGCAGTTGGGGTCCGCCCATTCCCGGATGGCCGCCGGCGGGCGCAGGCCCAGCCCCCGGGCGCCGCCGCCGGGGTACAGCGTATAGAGCACCGGGTTTTTCAGCGCCAGGTCCCCCCTGGGAGCAAACAGCGTAAGGGCGTCGGCCCGGTCCAGCTGCTCCGCTCCCGGCTCCGTCAGAATGGACGCGCCGTACTCCCGGCGCAGCTGCCGGGCAAAGGCGCTCCCCCCCTCCGGGGTCCACAGCAGCACATACCGGTAGCTCAGTGCCAGATCCCGGACGGTATCCATCACATACTGGTCCAGCCCGCCGGCGGACACCGCCGCCGACGCCCGGGTCCGGTCCAGGCCCAGGCCGTCCAGCCGGCGCCGGACCGCCGACGCCGCCAGCCGCCGCTCCAGAGGCAGCGTCTCCACCGGGCAGATCCCCCGGCGGATAAAGGCGGCGGTGTAGGGAAAGTCCAGAGGGAACACCGCCCGCCGGACCCCCTGGTCCAGCAGCAGCTCCGCCCCCCGCATGGCCCTGCGCCGGGCGGTCAGGGCCATGGGCCACCGCTCCTCCCGCAGGGTCAGCACCGCCATGGTCCCCGCCGGCAGCCGCAGCAGGCCGGTCTCCGGCCGCTTCGGTCCGTCGCCGTATCGAATATATCCCAGCATAGCAGTCCCCTCCTCCTGGAGGCGCGGACGTCAAAAAGGCCGCCCTCCGCTCCATGGTATGGCGCGGAAGGCGGTCTTATGCCCGGAGAGCGGAGCCTTTTCTCCGTCAGTCCCAGGCTTTGATATAGCCGGGCAGGTAGTCCAGGGGATTGACCCGGACGCCGCCCTCGGTGATCTCGTAGTGGAGATGGGCCCCGTAGGAGATGCCGGTATTGCCGGTGACGCCGATGACCTGGCCCTGGGTCACGGTGTCCCCCTCCTTCACCGACCGGGAGGACATGTGGGCGTACAGGGTGGTATTGCCCCGGCCGTGGCTGATGACCACATAGTTGCCGTAGGAGTTGGAGTAGGTGGAGGTGATGACCACGCCGGCCTTGGCGGCCAGTACCTTGGTGTCATAGCCCACGCCGCCGATATCCACCCCCTTGTGGTTGGTGGAGGCCCCCTTCAGTCCCGTGTTCCGGGGACCGTAGGGGGAGGTGATCCGCTTGCTCTTGGTCTCCGGCCAGATGTAGCCGCCGGAGGTGGCGTCCCAGCCCATCTGGGCGGCCAGCTCCTCGGTCTTGCGGACGATCTCCGCCTGGATCTTCTCCGCCTCGGCGTTCTTGGCGTCCAGGGCCTCCTTGGCCAGAGCCTCGTCGGCGGCGATCTGCTGATAGATCTCGTCCGCCTCCTTGCGCTGCCGGTCCAGGTCCGCCTTCTGCGCCTCCAGCTCCGCCTTGGCCGCCTCCGTCTCCGTCCGCAGCCGCTCCTGCTCGTCCTGCTTCTCCTGGATCTGCACCCGGATCTCCCGCAGCTCGTCGATGACCTGCTGGTCGTAGTCGATCACCGTCTGCACGTCCGCCAGGCGGCTGAGCAGGTCGGAGAAGCTGGTGGCCTTGAACAGCACCGCCCAGTAGGAGGGCGTGCCCTGCATCTCCATCACCCTGGCCCGGTCGCAGAACAGCTCGTACTGCTCCGCTTCCTTCTTCCGGTTTTCCTCCAGCTCGTAGGCGGTCTGATCCAGCAGGGCGTTGTAGCCGGAAATCCGGCTCTCGGTGTTGACGATCTTCCGCTTGGTCAGATCGATCTGCCGGTCCAGCATCAGCCGCAGATTGATGGCCTGGGTCTTATCGCTGCGCAGCTTGGCCAGCTCGCTTTTCAGCTGCTTGCTCTCCTGGGCCAGCTGGTCGGCGTCGGCCTGGAGATCGTCAATATCGTCCTGGGTCACGGCCCGGGCCTCCCGCACCAGGGGCGCCGACTCCGGCGCCAGCAGCGCCAGCAGCAGAAGGGCGCACAGCAGCGCCCGGCCCGCCCGATCAAAGATTCGCTTCATCAGTCGCTCCTTTTTCTGCTCTTATACCATCAGGAACCTGCGGATGGCGGAGAGGCTCCCCACCACGCCGATGAAAATGCCGGCCGCCGCGAAAATCACCGCCACATAGGGCCACATTCCCTCAAAGGGGACCACCCGGATCAGGTTGATGGTGTCATTGCCCGCCACGGACCTGGCTACCGCCTCGTACAGCCCCCACTGGAGGAAGAAGCCGATGGCGGCGGAGAAGAGCCCCATCAAAAAGCCCTCGTAGACGAAGGGCCAGCGGATGAAGCCGTTGGTGGCCCCCACCATCTTCATAATGGCGATCTCGTCCCGGCGGTCAAAAGTCGTCAGTTTAATGGTGTTCGCTATAATAAATACAGATACCAAAAACAGCACCGCGATCAGCACCACGCAGACGATGCCCGCCACGTTGCGGATGGTGATGAGGCCGGCGGCCTCATCCTCATAGGCGTTCACGTCGCTGATGCCCGGCACCTCCATCAGCGCCTGACGGGTCTGGCTCATGTAGCCGATATCCAGCAGGTCCACGGCGTACCGGTGGGGGAAGTTCTCGTCGGGCAGGCCCTGGAACAGCTCGTCCCCCTCGTACCGCTGGCGGAACGCCTCCGCCGCCTGGGCGTTGGAGATGAAATGCACGTCCGCCACATTGGGAACCTTCCGCAGCTGGGCCGCCAGAGCCTCCGCCTCCTCCTGGGTGAGGCTGTCGTCCACAAAGGCCAGCATCTGGTTCTCCGCCTCCATGTCCTCCAGCATGGCGTTGGCGTTCACCGCCACCAGGGTGAAGGTGCCCATGATCAGCAGGCAGGCCACCGTGATGCCGATGGCGGCAAAGGACATGAAGCCGTGAGTGAACATATTGCTGGCGCCCTCCCGGGCGAAATAGAGAAAGTTATGATTACGACGCATCGGCCTGTCCCTCCTTCTCACCGTCCGCCGCCCCGGCGCCGCCGGAGGCGAACTCCGCCAGGATCTCCGACACGTCCACCTCCGTCAGGTCCTCCACCGGCGGCTCTGTTTTGGGGGCGGCCGGTTCCGGTTTGGGGGCGGGCTGGGGGGCGGGCTGAGGTGCGGATGCCGGGGCCGCCTTGGTCCGGCGGGACCGCAGATGGTAGCCCTTGCCGTCGCTGACCACCCGGCCGTTCTCCAGCATCACCGCCCGCTTATCAAAGCGGTTGACCAGATCCTTTTCATGGGTCACCACCAGCACGGTGGTACCCAGGGCATTGATCCGCTCCAGCAGACGCATGATCTCCAGGGACCGGGCGGGGTCCAGATTGCCGGTGGGCTCGTCGGCGATGATGGTGCTGGGATTGTTCAGCAGGGCGCGGGCGATGGCCACCCGCTGCTGCTCGCCGCCGGAGAGCTCCGAGGGCAGGCGCTTGCCCTTGTCCGCCAGCCCTACCAGCTCCAGGCAGTAAGGGATGCGCTTTTTGATCTCCTTGCTGCCGGCGCCCACAGCCCGCATGGCGAACACCATATTGTCATACACCGTCTTGTGCTCGATGAGCCTGAAATCCTGGAAAATGACCCCTACCGTCCGGCGGAGGTAGGGAATCTGACGCTCCCGAATATTCAGCAGAGAGAAGCCGTTGACCATCACCTGGCCCGACGTGGGCTCTACCTCCCCCACCAGCAGGCGGATCACCGTGGACTTCCCGCTGCCGGAGGGGCCGACCATAAAGACGAACTCTCCATCCTGTATCTCCAGCGACAGCCCGTTCAGGGCGTGGGTGCCGTTGGGGTACTCCTTCACCACATCTTTCAATCGAATCATGCTCTGTACCAGCCTTGCCTCTCCATAGAGTTAAAATTTTATGTCAACTTCTCTCGTGGAAAAATGACAAAAAGTTACAATGTAATCATACACAAATGACGGGGTTCCGTCAAGAGATGTTCCCAAGAATCCAAAATTTTCTTTTTTTCGCAGGATCACAAGCCCCCCTGCCCGCCATCCGGCGGAAATGATCCTCCGGTCCGCTCTGTCCGCCGCCCCTCTGACACCCCTCGGGACCCGCTCCCCATCCTTTTCGCCCCTTTTGCCGGGAATCGTGCCTCTCTCAGGGTGATGGTTGTTATGTAATCTGACGCAACCGTGGAGCGCCGTCCCCCCGGCGAAAAAAAGCGCGGAGGACCGATCTCGGTCCTCCGCGCTTTTTTCAGATCACGCGTCAATGCCCCGGCTGGTCAGGTACTTCTTGACCATGAGGGCGACCTTAAAGGTGATGGCGTCGTCGAACTCCCGAAGATCCAGGCCTGTCAGCTTCTTGATCTTCTCCAGACGGTACACCAGGGTGTTCCGGTGGACGAACAGCTTCCGGGCGGTCTCGGACACGTTCAGATTGTTCTCAAAGAACTTGTGGATGGTAAACAGGGTCTCCTGGTCCAGGGCGTCGATGGGGTTCTTCTTGAAAACCTCCATCAGGAACATCTCACACAGGGTGGTGGGGAGCTGATAGATCAGGCGGCCGATGCCCAGGTTCTCGTAATTGATGACGTACTTCTCCGTATCAAAGACCTTGCCCACCTCAATGGCGATCTGGGCCTCCTTGTAGCTCTTGGCCAGCTCCCGCAGATGGAGGGCCACCGTGCCGATGCCAATGACCACCCGTTTTTCTCCCTCGGCGCACAGGGCGTTCTCCAGCACGCCAGCGGCCCGCTGGATCTCCTTCTCGCTGCCCGTCTCCGGAAGCTGGTGAATGAGGGCCACGTCGCTGTCCCCCACGCTCAGCACAAAGTCGTTCTGCCGGTCGGGAAACAGGCCCTGCACCACGTCCATCAGCGCCGCGTCGCCGCCGTTGAGCTGGCGAATCACGAACACGCCCCGGGGCACCTCCGGCGCCACATGGAGCTCCTTGGCCCGCATGTAGATATCGCTGAGCATGATATTATCGGAAATGATATTCTTGATAAAGGAGCTGCGGTCATGCTTCTCCTCGTAGTAGGTCTTGGCCCCGTTCAGCGCCACGGCGGCCATGGCGCAGACAGACCGGCTGATCTCATCCTCGCCCATGGTGAAAACAGCGTAGTCGAATCGGGACCCCCACCCGCTGAGGGAGCGGAACGCCCGGCCGTCCATCACGATGACCACGCCCTCCGCCTGATTGATCCGCTCCACATACTCCGGCCACTTGCGCCCGATCAGGCCCAGATCACTGCAGGAGATCACCGTACCCTCGCTGTCGATCACACCTACCACACGGTCGCTGGCTTCCTTGAGCTGGAGCACCACATTCTGAAAAATTCTTCCCGACATACCTTTCTCCTCCATCGCCATTCTCATCCGCACTTTGTGCAATATGCCAACATCCTTTATTATTATACTTTGTTCTTCGACACAATGCAAGAGAATTTTTCTTTTTTCCACAAAATTTATGTCAAATTTTTGACGGATATGTAGAAATCCTGGCGGCTCTGACCGACTCCCGCAGTTTTTCCGTCTCCCCCTCCGTCAGAAAGCGGTATGCCCCCCTCTCCAGGGCCGGGTCCAGGGCCACGCCGCCCATGGAGATACGTTTCAGATAGACCACCTCCGAACCGCAGGCGGCGGCCATCCGCTTGATCTGGTGGAATTTCCCCTCCCGGAGGGTAATGCGGACCTCGCAGCCGTCTCCCAGCAGCTCCAGCCCCGCTGGAAGGCACCGGGCGCCGTCGGCCAGGGTGATTCCCCGGGCGAAGGCCTCCGCGTCCGCCTGCGTCAGCGGGCGTTCCAGTCTGGCGTAGTATACCTTGTCCACATGGCTCCTGGGGCTCAGCAGCCGGTGGGCCAGCTCCCCGTCGTTGGTCAGCAGCAGCAGGCCCTCCGTATCCTTATCCAGCCGCCCCACCGGGGCCAGACGGCGGCGGCGCAGCTCCGCCGGCAGCAAATCCAGCACCGTCCGCTGGCTCCGGTCCTCGGTGGCGGTGAGCACGCCGGCGGGCTTGTGGAGCATGACGTAGGTAAAGGTCCGATACCCCAGGTCCTGACCGTCCACCAGGATGAAGCGGGTCTCCGGGTCCGCCTTATCCTCCCCGCTGCGGGCGGGAACGCCGTCCACCAGCACCCTGCCCTCCTTCACCAGCAGTTTGGCCTCCCGGCGGGACCAGCGCCCCGTGGAGGCGATGAGCTTATCCAGCCGCTGCTCCGCCATACCAGCTTCCCCTCTTTCCTAGTTTCTGCTATTCTCTTATAGTTTATCGTATCATGGGAAAATAAGCAACAGAAAAGAGGCGCATCCCGCTTACGCGGAACGCTGAAAAGGCCCCCACCCGAGGGTGGGGGCCTTTGATGCTCTTGAGAGAGGGGATTACTCCTTGATGTCGATGACGACGCCGGAACCCACGGTACGGCCGCCCTCGCGGATAGCGAAGCGCAGGCCCTTCTCAATGGCGATGGGGGTGATCAGCTCAACGTTCATGTCCACGTTGTCGCCGGGCATGCACATCTCAACGCCCTCGGGCAGAGTGATGACGCCGGTCACGTCGGTGGTACGGAAGTAGAACTGGGGACG
>CATZRD010000035.1 GCA_958423465.1 uncultured Oscillospiraceae bacterium
CCAAGGACGCCGGCAAGATCGCCGGTCTGGAGGTCAAGCGTATCATCAACGAGCCCACCGCCGCCGCTCTGGCCTACGGTGTGGATAAGGAGCAGACCCAGAAGATCATGGTCTACGATCTGGGCGGCGGCACCTTCGATGTCTCCATTCTGGAGATCGACGACGGCGTCATCGAGGTGCTGGCCACCGCCGGCAACAACCGTCTGGGCGGCGACGACTTCGACCAGTGCGTCATGAAGTATCTGGCGGAGGAGTTCAAAAAGACCGAGGGCATCGACCTCACCGGCGACAAGGTGGCCATGCAGCGGCTGAAGGAGGCCGCCGAAAAGGCCAAGATCGAGCTGAGCGGCGTGACTAGCAGCAACATCAATCTGCCCTATATCACCGCCGACGCCACCGGCCCCAAGCATCTGGACGTGACCCTGACCCGGGCCAAGTTCGACCAGCTCACCGCTCACCTGGTGGAGGCCACCATGGGCCCCGTGCGCCAGGCCATGAGCGACGCCGGCCTCAGCGGCAGCGACATCTCCAAGGTCCTGCTGGTGGGCGGCTCCAGCCGGATCCCCGCCGTGCAGGAGGCCGTCAAGCGCATCACCGGCAAGGAGGGCTTCAAGGGCATCAACCCCGATGAGTGCGTGGCCATGGGCGCCGCCATCCAGGCGGGCGTCCTCACCGGCGACGTGAAGGGCCTGCTGCTGCTGGATGTGACCCCCCTGTCCCTGGGCATCGAGACCATGGGCGGCGTGTGCACCCGCCTCATTGAGCGCAACACCACCATCCCCGCCAAGAAGAGCCAGATCTTCTCCACCGCCGCGGACAACCAGACCTCCGTTGAGGTCAACGTCCTCCAGGGCGAGCGGGAAATGGCCGCAGCCAACAAGAGCCTGGGCCGCTTCCACCTGGACGGCATCGCGCCGGCCCGCCGGGGCGTGCCTCAGATCGAGGTGACCTTCGATATCGACGCCAACGGCATCGTCAACGTCTCCGCCAAGGACCTGGGCACCGGCAAGGAGCAGCATATCACCATTACCTCCTCCACCAATATGTCCAAGGAGGACATCGAGAAGGCCGTCAAGGAGGCGGAGCAGTTCGCCGCCGAGGACGCCAAGGTGAAGGAATCCGTGGAGGCCCGCAACCAGGGCGACCAGATGGTCTATCAGGCGGAAAAGACCCTGGGCGAGATGGGCGACAAGATCCCCGCCGACGACAAGAGCAAGGTCCAGACCGGCATCGACAAGCTGAAGGAGGCCCTGAAGGGCAGCGACACCGCCGCCATCAAGGCCGCCACCGAGGAGCTGCAGCAGGCGTTCTTCGCCGTCAGCGAGAAGCTGTACCAGCAGGCGGCCCCCCAGGGCGATCCCAACATGGGCGGGCAGCAGCCCGGCGGTGACCAGGGCGGCCAGCAGTACTACGACGCCGACTACAAAGTCGTGGACGACGACGAGAACAAGTAAAAAAACCGTTATGCGGGGCCGCTTTCCGGGTGGCTCCGCATAACCGACCCTGTATTTACCCGGCCGGAGAGGGGGTCCTCCCCGGCAAGATCGGATGTGAGAGAGTATGGCAGACAATAAGAGAGACTACTACGAGGTCCTGGGCGTCCAGAAAAACGCAACGGACGCGGAGATCAAAAAAGCGTACCGGAAGCTGGCCAAGGAGAACCACCCGGACCTGAACCCCGGGGACAAGGCGGCGGAGGCCCGCTTCAAGGAGGCCAACGAGGCCTATGAGGTCCTCAGCGACAGCGATAAGCGCTCCCGGTATGATCAGTTCGGCTTCGCCGGGGTGGACCCCAACTACGGCGCCGGCGCCGGCGGCTACGGCGGCGGTTTCGACGGGAACTTCGACTTCGGCGACCTGGGCGACATCTTCGGCAGCTTCTTCGGCGGCGGCTTCGGCGGGAGCCAGCGGACCCGCACCGGTCCCCAGCGGGGGGAGAGCCTGCGCCTGGGGCTGACCATCTCCTTTGAGGAGGCGGCCTTCGGCTGCGAGAAGGAGGTCCAGGTGGACCGGGTGGAGGCCTGCGATACCTGCCGGGGCAGCGGCGCCGCGGCGGGCACCAGTCCCGAGACCTGCTCCAACTGCGGCGGCAGCGGCCAGGTCCAGCAGCGGCGGCAGACTCCCATGGGCGTGTTCGCTACCACCGGCCCCTGCCCCAAGTGCGGCGGCAAGGGCAAGATCATCAAGAATCCCTGCACCAAGTGCGGCGGCAGCGGCCAGCTCCGCCAGCGGAAGACCATCAAGGTCTCCGTGCCGGCGGGCATCGACAACGGGCAGATCATCTCCCTGCGGGGCCAGGGCAACGCCGGGCGCAACGGCGGTCCCGCCGGGGACCTGCAGATCGTGGTCACCGTCCGGCCCCATCAGTTCTTCCGTCGGGAGGGGACCGACGTGTACTGCGACGCGCCCATCACCTTCACCCAGGCGGTGCTGGGCGGCGAGATGGAGATCCCCACCATTGACGGCAAGGTGAAGTACGATATCCCCGAGGGGACCCAGACCGGGACCACCTTCCGCCTGCGGGGCAAGGGCATCCCCAATGTGAACGGCCGGGGCCGGGGCGACCAGTATGTCACCGTCTACATCGAGACGCCCCGGAACCTGAACCGGGAGCAGAAGGAAGCCCTGCGGAAGTTCAGCGAGACCCTGAAGGAGAACAACTACGAGGACCGCTGGAGCTTCTTTAAGAAATTCAAGAAATAAGCGTTTGTGTGAAGGAGGAAGACATATGAAGATCGCGATGGCGTCGGACCACGGCGGGTTCGGCCTGAAGGAGGACCTGCGGGCCTGGCTGACGGAGCAGGGCCACCAGGTGGTGGACTGCGGCTGCTATGGGACGGAGAGCTGCGACTACCCGGAGTTCGGGGAGGCCGCCGCCCGCAAGGTGGCCGCCGGAGAATGTGAGCGGGGCATCGTGGTATGCACCACCGGTATCGGCATCTCCATTTCCGCCAACAAGGTGAAGGGGATTCGCTGCGCCCTGTGCGGCGAGCCGTGGAGCGCGGAGATGTGCCGCCGCCACAACGACGCCAACATGCTGGCCCTGGGGGCCGGGGCGACGGGCCCCCTGCTGGCCCGGAAGATCGTGGAGGCCTTCCTGACCTTTGAGTTCGAGGGCGGACGGCACCAGCGCCGGGTAAACAAGATGATGGCCATTGAGGAGCGGTAAGCTTCGGATATCGCCAGAGTGATCCCCCCGTCCGCCGCGAGTGCGGCGTACAAGCGTTTTGCCGAAGGCAAAACCTTGGCGCAGGGGCAATTCATTTGCCCCGAGCAGTTTGATCAGCTCGGGGGCCCCGCAGGATGGAACATCCTGTGGGGTGGCCAAGATGATGGCCATTGAGGAGCGGTAAGCGCCCCTCTGGCAGACCGGACCAATAAAATGCCGGGAAACGAGAAAGAATACACAGCGGGGGCCGGAAGGCGTCTGTCGCCTTCCGGCCCCCGTCTAGGCTGCGGCCGGGATGAAAGAAACGCCCGGAAAGGGGGAACGTCTGTGACCAAGGGATACCAAAGCTACCGTGGACGGAGGGACCGGGGCCATAAGCTGCTGATCGTGCTGCTGGCGCTGGTGCTGCTGGCGGCCTGCGCCTATTTGCTGGCCCAGCGCTATATCACTTATACCGACGACGGGGGGATGCGGCTGGATCTGCCCTTCTTCTCCCAGGGGGAGGACCCCGCCGGCGGGGACGGCGGCCCGGATGCGGCGCCCGCCGGGGGCGAGACGGAGCGTTCTCCCCGGGAGACCGGGACCGCTCTGGAACGGTTCCCGGCGCCGGGACCGGAGGGCCTCCCGCTGCATGTTAATTTTTAGACAACTTTTGAAAGATGTCTATGGAAATTTCCGGAAACTTATGATATACTAGCTGACATAACTGACTGGCGTACCCTAAAGCGTAGATCGCCTATGAGGAAAGGGGTGAACTGATGTCATTGGAAGCTATTACCAGGATCCGCGCGGTGGAGGACGGCGTGGAGCAGTCCCAGGTCCAGGCAAGGGCCCAGGGCCAGAAGCTGATCGCCGACGCCCAGCGGGAGGGCCGGGAGGCTCTGGAGCAGAGCCGCCGGGAGACCGCCGGGGAGAACCGGCGGACCATGGCCCAGGCGGAGGAGACCGCGGCGAAGCGCCGGGAGGAGATCCTGGCCCAGGCGGCGGAGGACTGCCGGGCGTTGAAGGCCCAGGCCGCCGCCCGCGCGGAGCAGGCGGTCCGGCGGATCGTAGAAAGGGTGGTAGAAGAATAAATGGCCATTGTCAAAATGAAGCGTCTGCGGCTCATTGCGATGGCCCGGGACCAGGACAAGCTGGCGGAGGACCTGCTGAACGCGGGCTGCGTGGAGATCAGCCAGCCGCCCCAGGAGCAGCGGGAGGGCTATGAGGGCCTTTTGTGCCGGGACAGCGCGGAGCTGCCCCGGGACCGGGCCGGGCTCAGCCAGCTGCAAAGCGCGCTGGACGTGCTGAAGAAGCTGGCGCCGGTGAAGGAGGGACTGCTTGCCCCCCGGCGGCAGGTGGACCGGCGGGAGCTGCTGGACGGCGGGACCCGGGAGCGGGCCTGCCGCCTGGCGGAGGAGATCAACAGCCGGTCCAAGACCCTGGGACAGCTGGCCGCCCGGGAGACCCGCCTGCGTGCCGACGCCCTGGCGCTGGCGCCCTGGGCGGACTGCGACACCCCTCTGGAGGACAGAGGGACCCGCTTCGTATCCCGGCTGCTGGGCACGGCGCCCGCCGGGGTGGACTTCGACGCCTTGGCCGGCGCTTTGGCTGAGGCGGTGGAGGAAGCGGAGGTCACAAGGCTCTCCGCCGACCGGGAGCAGCAGTACCTGGAGGTGCTGGTGTACCGGCCCCGGGAGCAGGAGGCGCTGGAGTGCCTGCGCGCCTTCGGCTTTTCCCTGGCGCAGCTCAAGGAGCTGACGGGGACGGCCCGGGAGAACCTCCGGGCGTTGGACGGCCAGCTGGCGGAGATCGACGGCCAGCGCCGCCGGGTGACCGAGGAGATCCGGACCCTGGGCGACCGCCGGGAGGAGCTGAAGCTGGCCTGCGACAGTATGCGGCAGGTCCTGGCGGTGGAGGAGGCCAAGGAGCGGGTCCTCACCGGAGGGGCGATCCTCTGCCTGGACGGCTGGGTCCCCGCGCCGGAGACGGAAAAGCTGGAGAAGCTCCTGGCGGGCTACGACTGCGCCTGGGAGCTGACGGACCCCGCGCCGGAGGAGTACCCCCAGACGCCGGTAAAGCTGAAAAACGGCGCGTTCAGCCGGTGCATGAATACCATCACGGAGATGTATTCCCTGCCCGCCTATGACGGCGTGGACCCCAATCCCCTCATGGCCCCCTTCTTCATCCTGTTTTTCGGGTTCATGATGGCGGATATGGCCTACGGCCTGCTGATGATCGTGGGCTCGGCGGTGTATCTGCGGAAGGCCCGGCCGAAGAATCCCTATTTCATGGAGATGATCTTCTGGTGCGGCATCAGCACCTTCATCGTGGGGGCCCTCACCGGCGGCTTCTTCGGGGATTTCATTCCCCAGCTGCTGAGCATCATCGATCCCGCCAGCACCTTTGAGATGCCGGCGCTGGTCACGCCTCTGGACGATATCGTGGCCATTATGATCGGGTCGCTGATTCTGGGCGTGATCCAGATTTTTACCGGCATGGGCATCAGCGTGTACCGGAAGGTGAAGGAGGGCGACTTTATCGACGCCCTCTTCAGCGAGATCTCCTGGTGGATCATCCTGGCGGGTCTGGGCCTCTGGATCTGCGGCATGATGGTGTCCGGCGTCCCGGCGGTTCTGGGGACCGCGGGGAAGGCCGCCCTCATCGTCGGCGCGCTGATGCTGGCCGTGGGCGGCACCCGGAACGCCAGGGGGTTCGGCAAGGTGACGGCCCTGGTGGGCATTGTGTACAACGGCGTCACCGGGTATTTCAGCGATACCCTGTCCTATATCCGGCTCATGGCCCTGATGGTATCCGGCAGCGTCATCGCCTCCGTGTTCAACACCCTGGGGGCCACCTTCGGAAACGTGATCCTGTTCGTGATCATTTCCATGCTGGGCAACGCGCTGAACTTTGCTTTGAACCTGCTGGGCTGCTACGTCCATGACCTGCGCCTGCAGTGTCTGGAGTTCTTCGGCCGGTTCTATAAGGAGGGCGGCAAGCCCTTCGCGCCCCTGTCCATTCAAACAAACTATGTAGACGTCATTAAGGAGGAACATTGACATGGCAGCTTTCTTTGAAGCGTTTGGCGGCATCGGTCTGGCCTATCTGGGCGCGGCCCTGGCTGTGGCCCTGTGCTGCATCGGCTCCGCCAAGGGTACCGGTATGGCCGGCGAGGCCGCTACCGGCGTCATCAGCGAGTCCCCGGAGAACTTCTCCAAGTGCATGATCCTGCAGGTGCTTCCCGGCACCCAGGGCCTGTACGGCATCGTAGCGTGGTTCATGGTGCTGCTGAAGCTGAACGTGTTCGGCGGCAGCATGGTGCAGCTCACCATTTCCCAGGGCATGACCCTCTTCTGCGCCTGCCTGCCCATCGCGCTGGGCGGTCTGCTTTCCGCCATCGCCCAGGGCCGGGTGGCCGCCGCCTCCATCAACATCGTGGCCAAGCGCCCGGAGGAGTCCACCAAGGGCATCATCCTGTGCGGTATCGTGGAGTTCTATGCCATTTTGTCCCTGGTGGCCACCATCCTGCTGGTGCTGATGTATCAGCTGTAATGGGCCGGCACACCCACCCTGTTGGAAAGGCGGTAGCCCATACATGAACGGAATCGAAAAGATCACCGCGCGCATTGAGGCCGACGGGAAAAGCGCGGTGGAGGAGATCCTCCGCCAGGCCGGCGAAAAGGCCGACGCCGTCCGCGGGGAGTACGCGCGGCAGGCCCAGGCGGAGGCCGAGCAGGCCCGCCGGACCGGAGACGAGGCCGCCCAGCGCCAGCTGGAGCGGCTGGAGAGCGCCGCCCGCATGGAGGCCCGCAAGGAGCTGCTCTCGGCCAAGCAGACCTGTCTGGACGAGACCTTTGACGCGGCGCTCCGGCGTCTGACGGAGCTGCCGGAGGCGGATTACGCCGCTCTGCTGGCCCGCATGGCGGCCCGGGAGTCCAGGACCGGACGGGAGGAGATCATCCTCAGTTCCCGGGACCGGGACCGGGTGGGGCCCCAGGTGGCGGCCCAGGCCAACGCCCTGCTGGCGAAAGACGCGGCCCCCCAGCTGGCCCGGGACCTGGCCGACGGGTCCCGGACCGGAGAGATCCTCTCCAGGGTGGTCACCGGAGCCAGCGCCATTTTGCAGGGCGCCGCCCTGCTGACGCTGTCCCAGGAGACCCGGGACATGGCCGGCGGGCTGATCCTGAAGGACGGCAACGTGGAGATCAACTGCTCCTTTGAGGCCCAGCTCCGGGCCTTGCGGGAGAGCATGGCCGCGGAGATCGCCGGCATCCTGTTTGCCTGAGCGGCGCGGCTTTGATGAGGAGAGATCCAGGAAGGAGGATGGCCTTTTGGCGAAGAGACTGAAGGATACGGATTATCTGTTTATCTCCACCTGCCTCCGGGCCAAGGAGAGAAATATGCTCACGGCGGCCCGGATGGAGCGGATGATCGACGCCGCCACGCCGGCTGACGCCGTCAAGGTCCTCCAGGAGATCGGCTACGGGGAGTTTTCCCCGGACAGCGACCGGGAGCTGAACGCCGCCCTGACCCGGGAGCGGGAGCGCATGTTCGCCGACCTGTACCGGTTCGTTCCGGACCGGTCGGTGGTGGACGTGTTCAAAGTCAAGTACGACTACCACAATATCAAGGCCCTGCTGAAGGCCCAGGCCATGGACGTGGACGGGAAGCGCCTGCTCATCGACGCGGGCCGCGTCCTGGCGGAGGACCTGGCCCGGGCGGTGGCGGAGGGGAACTTCGGCGCGCTGCCCCCCGCCCTGGCGTCCGCGGCGAAGGAGGCCTATGAGACGCTTTCCGCCACCGGCGATCCCCAGCTGGCGGACTTCCTCCTGGACAGAACCTATTTCCAGGAGATGCTCGCCCTGGCGAAGGACTCCGGCAGCCAGCTGCTGACGGACTACGTCCGCGCCAGCATCGACAGCGCCAACCTCCGGACGGTGGTGCGCACCCTGCGGATGAAGGGCGGCGACAAGATGCTTCGGAAGGTAGTCTTTTTTGAGGGCGGCCGGGTCCCGGCGGTGGACATTCTGGCCGGGGCTGTCGGCGGCGACGTGGAGGGGCTGTTCCGCTCCTCCGCCATGCGCCGCGCGGCCCAGCTGGGCGCCGAGGCCGCCAAGGGCGGCAGCCTGACCGCCTTTGAAAAGGCCTGCGACGACGCGGTCACCGCCGTGGCGGCGGGGGCCAAGTCCGTTCCCTTCGGGGTGGAGACGGTCATCGGCTACCTGGTGGCCAAGGAGATCGAGTTTACGGCGGTGCGCATCATCATGTCCGGCCGTATGGCGGGCGTCAGCGGCGACACCATCCGGGAAAGGCTGCGTGAGGCATATGTATAAGATCGCGGTCCTGGGGGATCGGGACAGTGTGATGGGCTTCAAGGCCCTGGGGCTGGACACCTGCTTCGCGGAGAACGCGGAGGAGGCCCGCCGGACGCTGCACCGCCTGGCCCGGGAGGAGTACGCCATCATCTATATCACCGAGCAGCTGGCGGGCCAGCTGGAGGCGGATATCGAGCGATACAAGACCCAGGTGACCCCGGCGGTCATTCTGATCCCCGGCAGGGGAGGCTCTCTGGGCCTGGGGGCCAAGGCCCTCCAGGACGCCGTGGAGCGGGCCGTGGGCGCGGACATCGCGTAAAAAGCAAAAAAAACGGGAAGCCTTCAAATTTACAAGAAAGGCAGTGAAGCAATGAGCCAAGGAAAGATCATCAAGGTCTCCGGCCCCCTGGTGGTGGCCGACGGTCTGGCCGGCGCCAACATGGCGGACGTGGTCCGGGTGGGCGAGCAGCGCCTGATCGGGGAGATCCTGAATATGACCGGCGACCGGGCCTCCATCCAGGTCTATGAGGAGACCAGCGGCCTGGGGCCCGGGGCCGCGGTGGAGTCCACCGGCGCGCCCCTCAGCGTGGAGCTGGGGCCGGGCATCATCGAGAACATCTACGACGGCATCCAGCGCCCCCTGGAGGAGATCGTCAAAAAGATCGGCTCCAACCTGGCCAGAGGCGTGGAGGTCCCCGCCCTGAGCCGGGAGAAGAAGTGGGCCTATACCCCCGTGGCCAGGGTGGGCGACCGGGTGACCGGCGGCGACGTGCTGGGCACCGTCCCGGAGACCGAGGTGGTGCTCCACAAGATCATGGTCCCCAACGGCGTCAGCGGCACCCTGGAGTGGGCCATCCAGCCCGGCGACTACACCATCGAGGAGGTGGTGGCCCGGGTCCGGACCGAGAGCGGCGAGACCAAAGAGCTGACTATGGTCCAGAAGTGGCCCGTCCGTGTGGGCCGCCCCTATAAGAAGAAGTTCAACCCCGTCACCCCCCTCCAGTCCGGCCAGCGGATCATCGACACCATGTTCCCCATCGCCAAGGGCGGCACCGCCGCCGTGCCCGGGCCCTTCGGCTCCGGCAAGACCGTGGTCCAGCACCAGCTGGCCAAGTGGTCCGACGTGGACATCGTGGTGTATGTGGGCTGCGGCGAGCGGGGCAACGAGATGACCGACGTGCTCCGGGAGTTCCCGGAGCTTCAGGACCCCCGCACCGGGGAGAGCCTGATGAAGCGGACGGTGCTCATCGCCAACACCTCCGATATGCCCGTGGCCGCCCGGGAGGCGTCGGTCTATACCGGCATCACCATCGCCGAGTACTTCCGGGACATGGGCTACGACGTGGCCGTCATCGCCGACTCCACCTCCCGCTGGGCCGAAGCCCTGCGTGAGATGAGCGGCCGTCTGGAGGAGATGCCCGGCGAGGAGGGCTACCCCGCGTACCTGGCCAGCCGCCTGGCCCAGTTCTACGAGCGGGCGGGCGTGGTCTCCTGCATGGGCAGCGGGGAGCGGAAGGGGAGCCTCACCGCCGTGGGCGCCGTGTCGCCTCCCGGCGGCGACCTCTCCGAGCCTGTCAGTCAGGGCACCATGCGCATCGTCAAGGTGTTCTGGTCCCTGGACGCCTCCCTGGCCTACCGCCGCCACTTCCCCGCCATCAACTGGCTGAACTCCTACTCCCTGTATCTGGACACCATGAAGCCCTGGTTCGACGAGCATTTGGGCCCCGCCTTTATGGAAAACCGGAACAAGGCCATGAGCATCCTCCAGGAGGAGAACGAGCTGAACGAGATCGTCCAGCTGGTGGGCAAGGACTCCCTCAGCCCCGCCGACCAGCTCACCCTGGAGACCGCCAAGATGGTCCGGGAGGACTTTTTGCAGCAGAACGCCTTTATGGACGTGGACAGCTACTCCAGCCATGACCGGCAGATGCGCCTGCTGGGGCTGATCATCGACTATGACCGGCTGGCCCGGGAGGCCGTGGCCAAGGGCGCCCGCCTGACGGATCTGCTGTCCATCCCCGCCAAGGAGCAGATCGGCCGGGCCAAGAGCGTGGACGCGGACAGCTATGTCCAGGCCTATGCCGACATCGCCCAGGCCATGGCGGAGCAGATCAACGCTGCCGTGGAGAAAGCAGGTGCTGAGCTATGATCAAGGAATACCGTACCATACACGAGATCTCCGGACCCCTGATGGTGGTGGAGCACGTGGAGGGCGTCACCTTCGACGAACTGGCGGAGATCCAGCTCCCCGACGGCAGCGTCCGCCGCTGCCAGGTGCTGGAGGTCAACGGCGACAGGGCCGTGGTCCAGCTCTTCGAGTCCTCCGCGGGCATCAACCTGCGGGATTCCAAGATCCGCTTTCTGGGCCATCCCCTCCAGCTGGGCGTCAGCGCCGACATGCTGGGCCGGGTGTTCAACGGCATGGGACGTCCCATCGACGGCGGCCCCGATATCCTGCCGGACAAGTACATGGATATCAACGGCCTGCCCATGAATCCCGCCGCCCGGGACTACCCCAACGAGTTTATCCAGACCGGCATCAGCACCATTGACGGGCTGAATACCCTGGTCCGCGGCCAGAAGCTGCCCATCTTCTCCGCCTCCGGCCTGCCCCACGCCCAGCTTGCCGCCCAGATCGCCCGCCAGGCCAAGGTCCTGGGGGATGAGAGCGCCAACTTCGCCGTGGTGTTCGCCGCCATCGGCATCACCTTTGAGGAGTCGGAGTACTTCGTCAATGAGTTCAAGCGCACCGGCGCCATCGACCGGACGGTGCTCTTCACCAACCTGGCCAACGACCCCGCCGTGGAGCGGATCGCCACTCCCCGCATGGCCCTCACCGCCGCGGAGTATCTGGCCTTTGAGAAGGATATGCATGTGCTGGTGATCCTTACGGACATCACCAACTACGCCGAGGCCCTGCGGGAGGTCTCCGCCGCCAAGAAGGAGGTCCCCGGCCGCCGCGGCTACCCCGGCTACCTCTACACCGACCTTGCCAGCATGTACGAGCGGGCCGGGCGGAAGCTGGGCTGCAAGGGCTCCATCACCATGATCCCCATCCTGACCATGCCGGAGGACGACAAGACCCACCCCATCCCCGACCTCACCGGCTATATCACCGAGGGCCAGATCATCCTCAGCCGGGACCTGTACCGGAAGGGCGTGCTGCCGCCGGTGGACGTGCTGCCCTCCCTGAGCCGTCTGAAGGACAAGGGCATCGGCGTGGGCAAGACACGGGAGGACCACGCCGCCACCATGAACCAGCTCTTTGCCGCCTACGCCACCGGCAAGGAGGCCAAGGAACTGATGACCATTCTGGGCGAGTCCGCCCTGACCCCCACGGACCTGCTGTACGCCAAGTTCGCCGATGAGTTCGAGAAGCGGTATGTCAGCCAGGGCCAGGAGGAGAACCGCAGCATCCAGGAGACCCTGGATCTGGGCTGGGAGCTGCTGAGCATCCTGCCCCGGGGCGAGCTGAAGCGGATCAAGCAGGACATGATCGACAAGTACCTGCCGAAAAAGGACTGATGTCCCCGGGGCCGCCGGGAGCGGCCGCGGGGGACGGTTTCCCCATGAGGGAAGGAGGTGAACCATGGCTTCTACGACCATCAATCCCACCAGAATGGAGCTGACCCGGCTGAAGGGGCGGCTGAAGACCGCCGCCCGGGGCCATAAGCTGCTGAAGGACAAGCGGGACGAGCTGATGAAGCAGTTTCTGGAGATCGTGCGCCGGAACCGGGAGCTGCGGGCCAAGGTGGAGCAGGGGCTGGAGCGGGCCAACGCCGCCTTTACCGTGGCGTCCGCCGTCATGAGCCCGGAGATGCTGGAGCAGGCGCTGCTCTACCCCAAGCAGAGCGTGGAGCTGGATATGACGTTCAAGAACATCATGTCCGTCAACGTGCCCCAGTACCAGTTCAGGACCCGCAACGACGATCCCACGGAGATCTACCCCTACGGCTTCGCCCAGACCTCCGGCGAGCTGGACGCCGCTCTGGAGGAGCTGGCGGCGGTGTTCCAGGATATGCTGGAGCTGGCCCAGGTGGAGAAGACCATGCAGCTGCTGGCGGAGGATATCGAAAAGACCCGCCGCCGGGTCAACGCCCTGGAATATGTGATGATCCCGGACTTCCAGCAGAAGATCCGCTATATCTCCATGAAGCTGGAGGAAAACGAGCGGGGCAACATCACCCGCCTGATGAAAGTCAAGGACATGATCCTGGCCGAGGCCCACCAGTTCAAGGAGCCGGCGGGATAAGAGAGAGACCCGAGGATGCAGACGACCACGCCCCCGGCCATAGGCCGGGGGCGTGGTCCTTTGCCATGGTCCTTTTGCCGCGGGGAAAGACGCTGCTCACTTCACCGCGATGGCCTCGATCTCACAGAGGACGCCCTTGGGCAGGTCCCTCACTGCCACGCAGCTCCGGGCGGGCTTGGAGGTGAAGTAGCGGGCGTAGACCTGGTTGAAGGCGGCGAAGTCCGCCATGTCCGCCAGGAAGCAGGTGGTTTTAAAGACCCGCTCCAGGCCTACGCCGGCGGCGGCGAGGACGGCGGCCACGTTTTTGCAGCTCTGCTCCGCCTGGGCCTCGATGCCGGCGGGGATCTGGCCGCCGGTGGGGTCCACGGGGATCTGGCCGGAGGTAAAGACAAGGCCGTTCACCTCATAGCCCTGGCTGTAGGGGCCGATGGCGGCGGGGGCGTTTTTGGTTTCCAGTACGTTCATGCTGCATCCTCCTTCAGGCAAATCAACATCGTTTCAGGCGTTGAACACATACTTGTCCAGCCGGTCAAAGGCCTCCCGGACCCGGCTGAGGGGCAGGGCCAGGTTCATGCGGATGTGGCAGGGCCCGTTGAAGGGGCGGCCGTCCTGCCAGTATACCCCCACGTCCCAGCCCGCCCGCAGGAGCTGATCCAGGGACCGGCCGTGGGCCTCGCACCACCGGGCGCAGTCCAGAAACAGCATATAGGTCCCCTCCGGACGAAAGACCTCCACACCCGGGAAGCGGCTGGCGACAGCGCCGCAGGCGAAGTCGATGTTGTCCGCCAGGACCTGGCACAGCTCGTCCGCCCACTGCTGCCCCTGGGGGCTGTAGGCGCCGATGAGGGCGTGCATGGACAGCACGTTCATGGAGTTGTAGTGGCACAGGGAGGACTCCTTCTCCATACGCTCCCGCAGCCGCCGGTCGTACACGATGTGGTAGCTGCCCACCAGCCCCGCCAGGTTGAAGGTCTTGGAGGGGGCGTAGAGGGCCACCGTGCGGGCCCGGGCGTCCTCGCTGACGGACTGGGTGGGGACGTGCCGGAGGCCGGGGCGGATGATGTCGGACCAGATCTCGTCGGAGACCACGGATACATCGTATTTTTCGCACAGGGCCATGAACCGCTCCACCTCCCAGCGCTCCCACACCCGGCCGCAGGGGTTGTGGGGGGAGCAGAACACGGCGGCGTGGATCTTGTGCTCCACGATCTTCTTTTCCATGTCGTCGAAGTCCATGCGCCAGACGCCGGATTCGTCCCGGACCAGGGGAGAGTGGACCATGTGATAGCCGTTGTTGGTCAGGCTGCCGGTAAAGCCGATGTAGGTGGGGGTGTGGAGCAGCACGCTGTCGCCCCGGGAGCAGAGCACGTTCAGGGCGCTGACCACGCCGCCCAGCACACCGTTTTCATAGCCGATGTGCTCCTTTGTCAGGCCGGTGACGCCGTTGCGGACCTCCTGCCACCGGATGATGGCGCGGAAATAGTCCTCGCTGGGCATGAAGTAGCCGTAGTGTGGCTCCCGGGCCCGGCGGAGGATGGCCTCGGAAACCGCGGGGCAGACGGGAAAGTTCATGTCCGCCACCCACATGGGGATGATATCGAACCCCTCCCGGGGCAGAGGCATGGCGTCGGGGCCGGACCCGATAAGGTCCAGAGCCAGGGCGTCGTGGCCGCGGCGGTCCATGACGCTGGTAAAATCATACTGCATGGCGTGAGCGTTCCTTTCTGTGTTTGTCCCATTATACGCCAATCCGCCCGCTTTCGCAAGGCGATTCCGCCGCCGGGGAGAAAAGTCTTTCACCGGGGCAAAATTCTTTTCCCGGGGCCTTTACAAACCGGCGGAGACGTGCTATATTAATAAACAAGAGAATACTGCGTCGCCCCGCGCCGCGTCAGCGGCCCATGGAATAGGGTGAAATTCCCTGCGAGTCGGTCACTGTGAAGCCTCCCTGGAGAGGATCAGTCAGATACATGGCGGGCGACGGCACTCCGCCGAAACCGGAAGCGCCGCTTTTCGTTTTGGCCTCGCTGCGTCAGCAGGGGGGCCTTGTGCGTCCTGTGTATCGGTGCGGGGCGCATTTTTTGCGCGCCGCATGGCTGTGCTTCTCTGCGCGCCGATGGGGCGGCGCCGCAGGAACAGCTCTCCCTCCTTTCACACGCGTCTATATGAAAGCGCCGGAGAGGCGTTCGGGTCTCAAGACCGCCCGGACGCCTCTTTGGCGCGCTTTTTACCGGGATGGCAGCGGGAAAGCGCCTGATTTTTGTGGGAAAAGGAAAAAGGACCGCCTTGACAAAGCATACGGTTTTCCCTATAATTTATATTGCCGGGTAATGGGATTTTCCATTCCGGAAAGCGTTTCGCCATCCGGTCCTGGGACAAGAGCAGGACTAGTGACAATATGACAGAAAGGAACATCCGCCATGATCTATTCCACCGAAGTTCAGAACATGTGCCCTGTCGCCAAGGGCGCGTACCATGGTCCCGCTCCCATCCCTGAGGAGGGCAAGTGGGTCCAGGCCAAGGAGATCAGCGACATCAGCGGCTTCACCCACGGCGTGGGCTGGTGCGCTCCCCAGCAGGGCGCCTGCAAGCTGACCCTGAACGTGAAGAACGGCGTCATCGAGGAGGCCCTGGTGGAGACCCTGGGCTGCTCCGGCATGACCCACTCCGCCGCCATGGCCAGCGAGATCCTCATCGGCAAGACCATTCTGGAGGCCCTGAACACCGATCTGGTGTGCGACGCCATCAACACCGCCATGCGGGAGCTGTTCCTGCAGATCGTGTACGGCCGCACCCAGTCCGCCTTCTCCGAGGGCGGCCTGGCCGTGGGCGCCTCCCTGGAGGACCTGGGCAAGGGCCTCAGAAGCCAGATCGGCACCATGTTCGGCACCAAGGCCAAGGGTCCCCGCTATCTGGAGATGGCCGAGGGCTACTGCACCCGCATGGCCCTGAACGCCGACGGCGAGGTCATCGGCTATGAGTTTGTGAACCTGGGCAAGATGATGGACTTCATCAAGAAGGGCGACGACGCCAACACCGCTCTGGAGAAGGCCAAGGGCCACTACGGCCAGTTTGACGCCGCGGTGAAGTACATCGACCCCCGCCACGAGTAAGAGAGGAGGACATATAAAATGGCTCTGTTTGAAAGCTACGAGAGAAGAATCGACAAGATCAACGGCGTCCTCGCTCAGTACGGCATCAAGGACGTGGAGGAGTGCCGCGCCATCTGCCAGGAGAAGGGCTTCGACCCCTACGAGATCGTCAAGGGCATCCAGCCCATCTGCTTTGAGAACGCCTGCTGGGCCTACTGCGTGGGCGCGGCCATTGCCCTGAAGAAGGGCGTCAAGACCGCTGCCGAGGCCGCCAGGGCCATCGGCGAGGGCCTCCAGGCCTTCTGCATCGACGGGTCCGTGGCCGACGACCGCAAGGTGGGCCTGGGCCACGGCAACCTGGGCGCCATGCTGCTCAGCGACGAGAGCAAGTGCTTCGCCTTCCTGGCGGGCCACGAGTCCTTCGCCGCCGCCGAGGGCGCCATCGGCATCGTCAAGAACGCCAACAAGGCCCGGAAGGAGCCCCTGCGGGTCATCCTCAACGGCCTGGGCAAGGACGCCGCCCAGATCATCAGCCGCATCAACGGCTTCACCTACGTCCAGACCCAGTTCGACTACTACACCAGCGAGCTGAAGATCGTCCGGGAGATCCGCTACAGCGAGGGCGAGCGGGCCAACGTCCGCTGCTACGGCGCGGACGACGTCCGGGAGGGCGTGGCCATCATGCACCACGAGGGCGTGGATGTGTCCATCACCGGCAACTCCACCAACCCCACCCGCTTCCAGCATCCCGTGGCCGGCACCTACAAGAAGGAGTGCATCGAGCAGGGCAAGAAGTACTTCTCCGTGGCCTCCGGCGGCGGCACCGGCCGCACCCTGCATCCCGACAACATGGCCGCCGGTCCCGCCAGCTACGGCATGACCGACACCATGGGCCGGATGCACTCCGACGCCCAGTTCGCCGGCAGCTCCTCCGTCCCCGCCCATGTGGAGATGATGGGCTTTTTGGGCATGGGCAACAACCCCATGGTGGGCGCCACTGTCGCCGTGGCCGTGGCCGTTGCCGAGAGCCTGAAGTAAAAGCGATCAAAAAAGCGCGCGTAAGCGCGCTTTTTTGAATCCACTCCGCTTCCCGCCGCCGCGGGAGAGCGGCGCGCGCTCCGTGCAGGGAGTTTTTTGCGAGGCGAAGCCCCACAAAAAACAATTTCCATTCCTTTCGCCGAGGCGAAATCGCGGGGCGTACCTGTCGCGGAGCGGACCAGAGAGGCGAAAAAGTCCCCGGGCGTGCTGCCCGGGGACTTTTCTTATACGATTGGCTGAATACTAACATTCGTTACCGGGTGGAGATCCAGGAATTGCAACGATTTGAAGAGCGAGATCAAAGTTCTTTTTGATACTTTTTCTTTCAAGAAAAAGTATTATAGTGTTTGGTCCGACAGCCACTGGAGAAAGCTGCGGGCCAGGGCCAGCTGCTTCTCGTCCAGAGGCCGCAGCAGCTCCGCCACATTCTTCCACTGGTCCCCCTGGTGGCGGACGGAACCCACCAGGAACTCGTCCGGCGTAGTGTCCAGGGCCTCCGCCAGCCGCATGATGACCTCGGTAGAGGGGATGGAGTATCCGCGTTCAATGACGGAAAGATACTTATATCCAATATTGGCGCGTTCTTCAACGGTAGATTGCTTCAGCCCCAATTCCTTCCTGCGGCGAGCTATTCTTCGGCCGATCTCCTGATAATCCAAGTCCATAGCGCACCTCCATATGCTAATCGAAAGTATACGGGAATAGCGAATTTGATAAACCAATTTAAAATAATATTCTTTCTTGACAAACGATTAATTCACATTTATAGTTGGATTATCAAGTTACAATAGGAGGACGCCATGTATAAAAAGATGTATCTGAAGCTGTTCAACGCCGTGACGGACGCGCTGGAGGCCATGGAGCGGCGGAACTACGGTCAGGCGGAGGACCTGCTGAAGCGGGGCCAGCAGGAGGCGGAGGAGCTGTATCTGGCGGGGGAAGAGGCGGAGAACGCTGGTGAAAATGACCATTGACAATCCCGTCCGCCGGTGGTAGACTACCTTCAATAAAACGGCTTTGACGGAGAAGAAACCGCATAGCGCCGCGCAGAGAGAGACCCGCATGGTGAAAGGGTCTTGCGGCAGGCGGCGGCTGTACCACTCCCGAGCCGCCCGGGACGACCGGGACGGGGCCTTCCCGTTACAGGGGGACACAAAGCGGCGCTCTGTGAGCGCAAGCAGGGTGGAACCGTGGAGTATCGCAAATGCTTCACCCCTGAACGTCAGGGGTGAAGCGTTTTTTGCTTTTCCCCTCATTACAAGGAGGAATAAACATGTCTGAAGAAAACAACCAGTATACCTTTGAAAACGAGCAGTACCGCCGGACCTACTGGCACACCTGCTCCCACGTCCTGGCCCAGGCCATGAAGCGGCTCCACCCCGAGGTGAAGCTGGCCATCGGCCCCAGCATCGAGGGCGGCTTCTACTACGACTTCGACACCCCCGCCCCCTTCACCGAGGACCAGCTCACCGAGCTGGAGGCGGAGATGCGGAAGATCTGCAAGGAGAAGCTGAAGCTGGAGCGGTTCGAGCTGCCCCGGGAAGAGGCCGTGAAGTTCATGGAGGAGAAGGGCGAGCCCTACAAGGTGGAGCTCATCAACGACCTGCCGGAGGACGCGGTCATCAGCTTCTACAAGCAGGGGGAGTTCACCGACCTCTGCGCCGGCCCCCATCTGGACTCCACCGGCCGCATCAAGGGCAACGCCATCAAGCTCACCGCCTGCAACGCCGCCTACTGGCGGGGGGACAGCAGCCGCCAGACCCTCCAGCGCATCTACGGCGTGGCCTTCCCCAAGAAGGAGGAGCTGGACGCGTACCTGAAGGAGCGGGAGGAGGCCCTGAAGCGGGACCACAACAAGCTGGGCCGTGAGTTGGAGTATTTCACCACCGTGGACGTCATCGGCCAGGGCCTGCCCATCCTGCTGCCCAAGGGCGCAAGGGTCATCCAGACCCTCCAGCGCTGGGTGGAGGACGAGGAGCAGAAGCGGGGCTATCTGCTGACCAAGACCCCCTATATGGCCAAGCGGGAGCTGTATAAGATCTCCGGCCACTGGGACCACTATCTGGACGGGATGTTCGTGCTGGGCGATCCCCAGGACGAGACCAAGGAGTGCTTCGCCCTGCGGCCCATGACCTGCCCCTTCCAGTATCAGGTGTTCCTGAACCGGGGCCGCAGCTACCGGGATCTGCCCATGCGCCTGGGGGAGACCTCCACCCTGTTCCGCAATGAGGACTCCGGCGAGATGCACGGCCTCATCCGCGTCCGCCAGTTCACCATCTCCGAGGGCCACCTGATCCTCCGGCCGGAGCAGCTGGAGGAGGAGTTCAAGGGCTGCCTGGACCTGGCCAAGTTCTGCCTGGGCACCGTGGGCCTGCTGGACAAGTGCACCTTCCGGTTCTCCCAGTGGGACCCCGCCAATCCCAACAACAAGTACGAGGGAACCCCGGAGCAGTGGGCCGAGGCCCAGCGCGTCATGGGCCAGATTCTGGATGATCTGGGCGTGAAGTACACCGTGGGCATCGACGAGGCCGCCTTCTACGGACCCAAGCTGGACATCCAGTACAAGAACGTGTTCGGCAAGGAGGACACGCTGGTCACCATCCAGATCGACATGCTGCTGGCCAAGCAGTTCGGCATGGAGTATGTGGACGTGGACGGCCAGAAAAAGACCCCCTATATCATCCACCGCACCTCCCTGGGCTGCTATGAGCGGACCCTGGCCTACCTGATCGAGGAGTACGCCGGGGCGCTGCCCACCTGGATGGCCCCGGAGCAGGTCCGCTTCCTGCCCGTCACCGACCGGGCGGCGGACTACTGCCAGGAGAAGGCCCAGGCCCTGCGGGCCATGGGCTTCCGGGCGGAGGTGGACTACCGCAACGAGAAGATCGGCCGGAAGATCCGGGACGCCCAGATGGAGAAGATCCCCTATATGCTGGTCGTCGGCGACCGGGATATGGAGGCGGGCACCGTCTCCCCCCGGCACCGGGCCGACGGCGACCTGGGGGCCATGAGCTTCGACGCGTTCGCCGCCCTGCTGAAGGAAGTCGTGGATACCAAGGCCAAAAAGTGAGCGTTTTTCCCAAAACCAAAAAGTTTTTGGGGGCCCCGCCGTCAGGCGGGGCCTCTTTTTGCCCGCCCGGCTTGACGGGAATGTCCACTAAATGCAGGATTTTGAATTATAACTTGCAAAATGAGTAGGACAAGCCGGGAAAACCTTCAAAAATGCAGGGAGGGCCGTCAAAAAGAAATATGCAGAAATTATCGAATAGAATGAGCGCATAGCATGAAATATGCGTAATATTTGGAGGTAAAACGGATATGTTAGTCAAAAGCAACAAAAGCCGCTGAAAAATAAAATGCAGAAATGGAAGAATTACTCTTGCATTTTGTGCAATTTTCATTTATGATAAATGCACAACACCGCCAGACTCGCGTCAGACGGATAGGAGAAAAGGAGAACACGACCATGAAAAAGTTTTTTGCGATGCTTTTGGCCCTGACCATGACGCTGGCCCTGGCGGCCTGCGGCGACGGCGGCGGAGACGCCGTGGACGCCGCTCCTGTGGATACGGATACCGTGGCGGTGGGCGCGGTGATCATTGCCCGGGACGACGTTCCCGCCGACGACGTGTACACCTTCGTTTCCACCATCTTCGACAACATGGAGACCATCACCGGCCTGCACAACAAGGGCGGCGAGCTGGACCTGACCTTCGCCTCCTCCGTTACCTCCGTGCCCTATCACCCCGGCGCGGCCAAGTATTTTGAGGAGAAGGGCCACGCCGTGGCCGCCGTGAAGGACGGCGCGGGCGATGGGACCTCCAAGGCCCTGACCTTCGGCACCGGCGGCGAGTCCGGCACCTACTACGGCTTCGGCGGCGTGCTGGCCAGCTATGTGTCCAACAACACCGGCGTCTCCGTTACCGCCGTCACCTCCGACGGCTCCAAGGCCAACATCGAGGATCTGGCCGCCGGCAACATCCAGCTGGCCTTCGTCCAGTCCGACGTGATGAGCTACGCCTACAACGGCGAGCGCCTCTTTGACGCCGCTGTGGAGGGCTTCTCCGTGGTGGCCAACCTGTACATGGAGCAGGTCCAGATCGTCACCACCAACCCCAACATCAAGTCCGTGGCGGACCTGAAGGGCAAGAAGGTCTCCATCGGCGCCGCCGGCTCCGGCGTGTACTTCAACGCCATCGACGTGCTGGGCGCCTACGGCATGACCGAGGATGACATCAAGCCCGTGTTCCAGAGCTTCGGCGACAGCGCCGACAGCCTGAAGGACGGCAAGATCGACGCCGCCTTCATCGTGGCCGGCGCGCCCACCACCGCCATCGTGGATCTGGCCACCGCGGGCAAGGTGTATCTGGTCAGCCTGGATCAGGAGCACACTGACAGCCTGCTGGCGTCCTCCCCCTACTACAGCGCTTACACCATCCCTGCCGGTACGTATTGATCGGACGCGCCGGAGGGCGCATCCTGAACCGGACAGCAGGAGCCGCGGCAGAAAACGTGCCGCGGCCCCTGCCGCCTGGAAAGGGCCGGAGGGCTCCGGCTCCTTCCAGGCGGCGGGCCTGACTCCGGGCTGTCCCCATCGCTGAAAAGGAGGTATTCCCATGTCCCGCAAAGAGAAAGACACAAAGCCCGCCGTCGTCCCGGAGGGGGCCGACGCGTCCATGGAGGACGTGATGCGCAAGTACGACCGGGAGTCCGCCACCCGCATCTGGGAGGGGAAGCCCCAGGTGGTGGTGCGCTGCGTCATGGCGGCGTTCTCCCTGTACTGCATCTGGTCCACCCTGTTCAGCACCGCGGACCTGCCGGTCCGGCTGACGGCGTTTCTGGGGCTCATCATCGTGATGGGCTACCTGACCTATCCCGCCAAGAGCCACCATGTGCGGCCCAACTCCATGCCCTGGTACGATATCGTGCTGATGGTCCTGGGGGCGGGGTCCTTCTTCTACTACTGCTTCAATTATATGACCATCGTCAAGACCGTCACCAGCGCCTCCAAGATGACCGGGTTCTACGCCATCCTGGGCGTGGTGGGGATCCTGTGCCTGGCGGAGCTGTGCCGCCGCTGCGTGGGGATTCCCATTCTGTGCGTGGTGGGCGCGCTGCTGGTGTACACCGTGGTGAGCGGGCTTCAGGCCCAGGGCCTGGAGAACTGGCGGCTGGCGGTCTACCGCATCATCTACACCCTGTTCTTCGGCACCTCCGGCGTGCTGGCCACCCCGGTCCAGGTGTGCGCCAAATTCATCGCCGTGTTCATCATCTTCGGCGCGTTCCTGGAGCGCACCGGCATCTCCGGCTTCTTCATCGATCTGGCCAACTCCCTGGCGGGCAGCTCCTCCGGCGGCCCGGCCAAGGTGGCGGTCATCTCCTCCGCCCTGTGCGGCATGGTGTCCGGCTCCTCCGTGGGCAACACCGTGACCACCGGGTCCGTCACCATCCCCATGATGAAGAAAACCGGCTACAAGGGGGAGTTCGCCGGAGCGGTAGAGGCCGCGGCCTCCACCGGCGGCCAGATCATGCCCCCCATCATGGGCGCCGCCGCCTTCCTGATGGCGGAGTATATGGACATCACCTACGGCGAGGTGGCCCTGCGGGCCATTCTGCCCGCGGTGCTGTACTTCACCGGCATTTTCATCTCCGTCCACCTGGAGGCCAAGCGGCTGAATCTGAAGGGCATCCCCCGGGATCAGCTGCCCAGGGCGCGGCTGCTGATGCGCCGAATCTACCTGTTGGCGCCGCTGGTCCTGCTGGTGTGGATGGTGTCCGCCAATATCCGCTCCCTGCAGTTTTCCGCCTCCGTGGCCATCGTGGCGGCGATTCTGGTGAGCCTGCCCGGCGTGCTGAGCGATAACCGGAGCGCCGACCGAAAGACCATGCTGGCGGGGGCCGCCAGGCAGACCGGCAGCACCATTCTGGGCGCGCTGGACGCCGGCGGCCGGGGCTGCATCACCGTGGCGGTGGCCTGCTCTATGGCCGGCATGGTGGCCGGCTGCATCACCGTGACCGGCCTGGCCTCCCGGCTGGTCAGCGCGGTGGTCAATATCAGCAGCATGATCCCCATTCCGGCGCTGGCGACGTTTATCGCGCTGTTTTTGACCATGCTGTGCTGTATCGTGCTGGGCATGGGCGTGCCCACCACCGCCAACTACTGCATCATGGCCTCCACCTGCGCCCCCATCCTCATTGAGCTGGGCATCAGCCGTATGGCGGCCCACTTCTTCGTGTTCTACTTCGGCATCGTGGCGGACATCACGCCGCCGGTGGCCCTGGCCGCCTACGCCGGGTCCGCTATCGCCAAGGCGGACCCCATGAAGACCGGCGTCAACGCCACCCGCCTGGCCATCGCGGCCTTTGTGGTGCCCTACATCTTTGCCATGAACCCCGCCATGCTCTTTGTGGATACGGTGTGGTACGAGGTCATCCTGATCACCGCCACCGCTCTGCTGGGCATTTTCGGCATCGCCGCCGGTCTGGGGGGCTATGTGTTCCGCCCCATGAAGTGGTGGAGCCGGGCGCTGTGCATCGTGGGCGGCCTAGGCATGATGATCCCCGGCACCGCCACGGACATCGTGGGGCTGGTCCTGGTGGGCGGCGTCTGCCTCATGGACTATCTGGCCGTCAGAAAGGAACGGACCGCTCTGGCGTGATCTTCCCCGGAACTGAATCAGAAGCCCGCCGCCGGTCCATCCGGCGGCGGGCTTTTCGCCGTGGGGGGCGTACCCTCCCCGGGGCCGGGGCATAGACTGGCGTAACGAGGGAAGAAGGAGGTCTATCTATGCCCATCATCTATCTCAGCCCGTCCACCCAAGAGTCCAACCCCTACATCACCGGCAGCGGCAGCGAGGAATACTGGATGAACCGCATCGCCGACGCCATGATCCCTTATCTCAACAGCTCCGGCATCCGTTATACCCGAAACACCCCGGACATGACCGCCGGCAGCTCCATCCGCCAGGCCAACGCCGGCTGGTACGACTTTTACCTGGCCATCCACTCCAACGCCTCCGGCCCGGGAAACGAGGGAAGGAACCGGGGCATCATCGCCTTTTACTACCCGGCCAGCACCCAGGGCCAGCGGGCCGCCCAGATCTTTGCCAACAACCTGAAGGGCATCTACCCGCTGCCGGACAAAGTGACCACCCGGTCCACCACCAGCCTGGGGGAGGTGCGGGATTCCCGGTTCCCGGCGGTGCTGCTGGAGATCGGCTACCATGACAACGTTCAGGACGCCAGGTGGATCGAATCCAACGTCACGGAGATCGCCCGGAATCTGGTTATCAGCCTGACCGACTACTTCGACCTGCCCTTCATCTGGCCGGAGGACCCCTGGGAGGGGACGGTCCGCGCCGGCGGCGGGACGCTGAACCTCCGGGCCCGGCCGGAGATGGACGCCGCCGTCATCGCCAACATCCCCCACGGGGCGTCGGTGCGGGTCTACGGGCAGACCGGTCCCTGGTCCGTGGTGCGCTACGGCGACTATGTGGGCTACGCCGCCAGCCGCTTTATCGCCTGACGGGGCCGCCGCTGGCCGGAAGGCCCCGGCCCGGTTTTCACGCCGCCGGAAAAGGACTGGACTTTTCCGGCGGTTTGCTCTTGACAGATGGCGGGTAAAGCGAGTATTATTGAATAGGAATCGTGTCGGCGGGGGATAGGGGCCCGCGCCGGATTTTCCCATGCCCGGCGGCCTGCCGGGCAGGCCAAAGACCCAGAGCCATACAAATTGACAGTAGGAGGAAGACCTGAAATGCCATTTGGACCCATTCACTTCGTGGTGATCGCCGTCGCCGTCGTGGTGTCTGCCGTGGCTTTCTTCCTTATCGGGTATCACTATCGCAAGTCGGTCTCCGAAAAGGAGATCTCCAGCGCCGAAGAGGAGGCGCGCCGCATCATCAACGAGGCCATCAAGAGCTCCGAGAGCAAAAAGCGCGAGGCGCTGGTGGAGGCCAAGGAGGAGATCCTGCGCTCCCGTAGTGAGTACGAGAAGGAAGAAAAGAGCCGCCGGGCGGACCTGCAGAAGCAGGAGCGGCGGCTGCAGCAGAAGGAAGAAAATCTGGACCGAAAGACCGAGAACATCGAGAAGAAGGAAGAAGCCCTCAACCAGAAGCACGCCCAGGCGGACCGGGAGCAGGAGGAGATCCTGACCATCAAGCGCAGCCAGACCGAGATGCTGGAGCGCATTTCCGGCTTTACCGCGGAAGAGGCGAAGAATTACCTCATCTCCCAGGTGGAGTCCGAGGTGACCCATGAGACGGCCCTGAAGATCAAGGAGATCGAGGCCAGGGCCAAGGAGGAGGCGGACCAGCGGGCCCGGGAGATCGTGGCTACCGCTATCCAGCGCTGCGCCGCGGATCACGCCTCCGAGATCACCGTCAGTGTGGTTCCCCTGCCCAATGACGAGATGAAGGGCCGCATCATCGGCCGCGAGGGCCGCAACATCCGCACCATCGAGACCCTCACCGGCGTGGACCTCATCATCGACGATACCCCCGAGGCCATCACCGTGTCCTGCTTCGAGCCGGTGCGCCGGGAGATCGCCCGGGTGGCTTTGGAGAAGCTGATCGCCGACGGGCGCATCCATCCCACCCACATTGAGGAGATGGTGGAGAAGGCCCGCCGGGAGGTGGACGCCGTCATCAAGAGCGAGGGCG
>CATZRD010000036.1 GCA_958423465.1 uncultured Oscillospiraceae bacterium
CCATCCGCTGGATCGTGGACGACTGCGGCAAGTTCGTGGAGCGGGAGATCCGCCGGGGCAGGACCTACGACGCCATCATCATGGACCCGCCCAGCTACGGCCGGGGCCCCACCGGCGAGGTGTGGAAGCTGGAGGAGAACCTGTACCCCTTCGTGGAGCTGTGCGCCAGGGTGCTGTCGGAAAAGCCCCTCTTCGTCATCATCAACTCCTACACCACCGGTCTGGCTCCCAGTGTACTGACCTACATTCTGGAGACCGTGGTGTCCAGGCGCTGCGGCGGCCATACGGAGAGCGGGGAGATCGGTCTGCCCGTCACGGAGACGGGGCTGGTATTGCCCTGCGGGGCCACGGGCCGCTGGATAGGGAAGTAGTCCCCAAACGTTTTACAGAAAGAGAGATATTCCTATGGCTCTTCTGCAGCGCGTCCTGCGCAATCTCCTTTTCATGCTGCCGGGGATGGCGGCTGTGCTGGCGCTGTACCTGGGCCTGCTGCCCTGGCGGCGGAGGCGGCTGGAGAAGCGCGGGCTTATGAGTTCCCGCCGCCGGGAGATCGGCCTCATGCTGTTGTTCCTCTTTTCCGGGGGAATGGCGGCCCTGACCCTGTGCCCGGAGCCGGGCTGGCTGTTTTTCGGCCTTCAGGGGGACTGGACGCCGTATTTTGACCTGTGGGGCCTGGAATACCGGGTGAGCCTGATCCCTTTCAGCGATCTGGACAGCGCCTTCAACGTGATCGGCAATATCGTCATGTTCCTGCCCTTCGGCTTTTTCGCCGCCCTGCTGTGGCGGGGGTGGAACGGGAAGCGGGCGCTGGCCCTGGGGGCGGGGATCACGTTCTTTATCGAGTGCTGGCAGCTGCTGGTGGGCCGGACCTCGGATATCGATGATATCATCTTTAATACGCTGGGCGTGGTCTGCGGGTATCTGCTTTGGCGGCTGCTGGAAATGGTTGCGCCCCGGTTCGCGAAGAAGTTTCATGTGACGGAGAGCTTGATATAACTGAGGAGCGCCCATGAGTGACATTATCAAAGCAGAAAATTTGACCTTCGCCTATCCGGCGGAGGAGGGGCAGACGCCCCGGAACGCCCTGGACGGGGTGAACCTGTCCATTGAGCGGGGCAGTTTTGTGGTGGTGCTGGGCCACAACGGCTCCGGCAAATCCACCCTGGCCAAGCATATGAACGCCGTGCTGCTGCCGGGGGGCGGCAAGGTGTACGTGGACGGTATGGACACCGCCGACGAGGACCTGCTCATCGAGGTCCGCCGCCGGGTGGGTATGGTGTTCCAGAACCCGGACAACCAGATCGTCGCCAACGTGGTGGAGGAGGACGTGGCCTTCGGCCCGGAGAACCTGGGGGTCCCTACCGATGAGATCCGGGCGCGGGTGGACGCCGCCCTGGCGGCGGTGGGCATGGAGGACTTCATGCTCCACGCGCCCCACCACCTCTCCGGCGGCCAGAAGCAGCGGGTGGCCATCGCCGGGGTCATTGCCATGGAGCCTAAGTGCATCGTGCTGGACGAGTCCACCGCCATGCTGGACCCGCTGGGCCGGAAAGAGGTGCTGGACACGGTGCGCCGCCTGAACCGGGAGAAGGGCATCACTATTGTGCTCATCACCCACCACATGGACGAGGCCGCTATGGCGGACCGGGTGGTGGTGATGGACGACGGCCATGTGGTGATGGACGGTACGCCGGGGGAGGTGCTGACCCGGAAGGAGGAGCTGGAGGCCATCGGCCTGGCGGTCCCCCACACGGTGGAGCTGCTTTACGGCCTGCGCGCCGACGGCTTCGACGTGCCCCTGAACGCGCTGAGCGTGGATGCGTGCGCCGACGCCATCTTCGCGGCGCTTCATAAGTAAAGTTTTGGTCCAGCTTTTTTAAAAGCTGGCAGGGTGCAGGGACAGAGTCCCTGCCGGGTTTGGGCGGAGCCCAACATAGGACCGTCATAAAATCATTGTATCAGATTCGCGCCCCCGGGGCGCGAGAAAGAGGAAACCATTGGAACCGATCATTCGCGTGGAGGGTCTGACCCACACCTACTCAGAAAATACGCCCTTCTGCCGCAACGCGGTGGAGGGAGTGGATATGGAGATCTACGAGGGGGAGTTTCTGGGCGTCATCGGACACACCGGCTCCGGCAAGTCCACCCTCATCCAGCATCTCAACGGGCTTTTGAAGCCCACCAGGGGGACCGTCTATCTCCGGAGAAAGGACATCTGGGCGGACCCTAAGAAGATCCGGGACGTCCGCTTCCAGGTAGGGCTGGTGTTCCAGTATCCGGAGTACCAGCTCTTTGAGGAGACCGCCTATAAGGACATCGCCTTCGGCCCGAAAAACATGGGCCTGGACCAGAAGGAGATCGACCGGCGGGTCCGGTCCGCCGCCGCCTTCGCGGGGCTTGACGAGGACCTGCTGGAGCGGTCCCCCTTCGACCTGTCCGGGGGTCAGAAGCGGCGGGTGGCCATCGCCGGGGTCATCGCCATGGAGCCGTCGGTGCTGATTCTGGACGAGCCGTCGGCGGGCCTGGACCCGGCGGGACGGAAGAGCCTTTTGCAGAATATCCGGGACTACCACCGGGAGAAGGGCACCACCGTGGTCATGGTCAGCCACAGCATGGACGAGGTGGCGGAGAACGTGGACCGGATTATCGTCCTGGCCAACGCCGGTGTGGTCATGAGCGGCGCCCCCCATGAGGTGTTCAGCCGGGCCCGGGAGCTGATGGACGTGGGGCTGAACGTACCCCAGGTGACCCGGGTGGCCATGGCGCTGCGCCAAAAAGGCGTGGACATCGACCCCGCCGTGTACACCGTGGCGGACCTGCGGCGGGCGCTGAACGGTCTGAAGGGGGGGCGGACCGGATGCTGAAGGATATCACCCTGGGCCAGTTTTTCCCCGGAAACTCCCTGGCCCATAAGCTGGACCCCCGCACCAAGCTCATTTTGACCGTCATCTATATCGTAGGGCTTTTTACCGCTAAGTCCTTCGTCTCCTACGGCCTCATGGCGGCGCTGCTCGTCGCCGGGGTGAAGGTCTCCGGCGTGGCCCCCAGGGCCCTGGTTCGGGGACTGAAGCCCATCGTGTTCATCATCTGCTTCACGGCGGTGCTGAACCTGTTCTATACGCCGGGAGAGGTGCTGGTGACCTTCTGGATCTTCAAGATCACCAAGGAGGGCGTCTTTACCGCCTTTTTCATGGTGCTCAGGATCACCATGCTCATCATGGGGACATTTCTATTGACCTACACCACCAGCCCCATCGCCCTCACCGATGGGCTGGAGACGCTGCTGAGCCCCCTGAAAAAGCTTCATGTGCCGGTCCACGAGCTGGCCATGATGATGTCCATCGCCCTGCGGTTCATTCCCACCCTCATCGAGGAGACGGACAAGATCATGTCCGCCCAGAAGGCCCGGGGCGCGGACTTTGAAAGCGGCGGCATCATTGACCGGGCCAAGGCGCTGGTGCCCATCCTGGTGCCTCTGTTCATCTCCGCCTTCCGCCGGGCCGACGAGCTGGCGGTGGCCATGGAGTGCCGGTGCTACCACGGGGGACAGGGACGGACCAAGCTCCATGTGCTCCACTATCAAAGGCGGGACTACTGGGTGCTGGCGGCCTATGCGCTGGTGCTGGCGGCGGTGATCGTCCTGGGCCGCTTCGGACTGTGACGGGGACCGCCCGGGAAAGGGGAGGACAGACTATGCGCAATATCGCGCTGCATCTGATGTATAATGGCACCGCCTACCACGGCTGGCAGGTCCAAAAGACCCAGGTGACCGTGGCGGAGACGCTGGAAAAGGCCCTGGCCTCCGTCTGCGGCCACCCGGTAAAAGTCACCGGCTGCGGCCGCACCGACGCCGGGGTCCACGCCCGGTACTACATCGCCAATTTCCGCACCGTGTCCACCATCCCCGCCGACCGGCTGCCTCTGGCGGTGAACACCCGCCTGCCGGAGGATATCGTGGTCTGCCGGGCCTTCGATGTGGCGGAGGATTTCAACGCCATCGGCTCCTGCCTGAAAAAGGAGTACACCTACCGCATCTACAACTCCCGCATCCGGGACCCCTTTTACGTCCACCGGGCCTATTTTTACCCCAAGCGGCTGGATGAGGCGGTGATGGACCGGGCGGCCCGGGCCTTTGAGGGCACCCACGATTTTCGGGCGGTGCGCTCCGTGGGGACGGAGACCCGGACCACCGTGCGCACGGTCTACTACTGCTATGTGACCCGGAGCGGGGATCTGCTGGAATTGAAGGTATGCGCCAACGGCTTTTTGTATAATATGGTCCGTGCCATCACCGGCACGGTGCTGTACGCGGCGGAGGGGAAGCTGACGCCGGAGGACATCCCCCGGATTCTGGACAGCGGCAACCGGACCCTGGCCGGCCCCACCGTGCCGCCGGGAGGCCTGTACCTGACGAAATTATGGTATGAGGATGAGAGGCTCAATGGCTGAAAACGAGAAAAATCTGAATACCGGGACGGGGGAGCCGTCCAAACCGGAGGGGAAGAGGAAGCGGCCCCGCCGGCTGGGGCTGCTGCTGGGGCTGCTGCTGGCGGTCCTGGCCGTAGTGGTGCTGACCACCATGGAGGACGGCCGCCACTTCGCGTCCCTGCGCCGCTGGCTCATGTACGGCGAGAACGAGGCGTCGGCGGGGCGCTACAGCTACGCCAACGACAGCGCCAACCGCTTCGGGCGGCTGGGCGACGTGCTGGTGCTGGCCAATTCCAGCCAGATCTCCCTGCTGGGGGACGACTCCAATGTGATCTTTGACCAGGCGGTGAGCCTGACCAACCCCTCCCTCTCGGTGGGCGGCAGTCTGGCGGCGGTGTGCGACATCGGCGGCAGCGGCCTGTACGTCCTGGACCGGGAGGGCCTGGTGCGGGAGCTTCCCGCCGACGGCGGGCTGTGCTACTACGCCGCCCGGATGAACGCCGGGGACTATCTGGCCGTCACGTCCCAGAAGAGCGGCTACAAGGCCGCCGTCACCGTCTATGATCCCGACGGGGAAAAGGTGTTCGGCTTCGACTCCCACGACAGCTACCTGGCCGACGCGGTGGTCATGCCGGACAACAAGCGGGTGGCCGTGGTGTCCATGGAGCCTCAGGACGGCGTGTTCGCCAGCCGCCTGCTCATCTACGACATGGCCACCGCGGAGCTGACCGGTTCCTGCCTGATCCGGGACGGCATGGTGCTGGATCTGGCCTGCCGGGACCGGAGGCTGGTGACGCTGTGCGACACGGGCCTGTCCGTATGGACCACGGAGGGAGACAATCTGCTGTGGGAGGACTTCGGCAGCCTTTACCTCCACGGCTGCGCCCTGACGGGAAAGGATTTCTGCGCCCTGCTGCTGGGGCGGTATCAGTCCGGCAATGTGTGCCAGCTCACCACCTGGTCCCTGGAGGGGGAGGCCATCGCCTCTCTGGAGCTGACAGAGGAGGTGCTGGACCTGAGCGCCGCGGGGAACTATCTGGCGGTGCTCTTCAGCGACAGTCTGGTGATCTACACCCGGGATCTCCAGGAGTACGCCCGGCTGGAGGATACCGGCTACGCCGGACACATCCTTCTGGGGGAGGACGGCACCTGCCTGATCCTCTCCGGCACCTCCGCCTGGCGCTACCTGCCCTGACCGGGCGCTTCGGCCCGGCCGTGGCATGATCTGCCCCGCCTGCCAGAGAAAGGAGCTGGCTTTTTATGCCCATTCCTGTTATCATAGACCTTGTGATCGCCGCCGTCCTGGGCTACTGCGTGGTGACCGGCGTCCGCCGGGGGCTGTTCCGCAGCCTCATGGGCGTGGCGGTGGTGGCCGCGGCCCTGTTTATCGCCGCCTCCGTCGCCCGGCGGGGGGCGGACATCGTGGTGGAGGACTACCTGCGCCCCGTCACCATGGCGGCGGTGGAGGAGCAGGTGGACCAGATGCTGCTGGAAAACGCCGGACTCCTGACTCCTCTGGAGGAGATGGAGCAGATGGTGGAGGCCATCCCCAACGGCGTGGTCCGGGAAGCGGCCCAGCGGCTCCTAGAGGGCTGGGGCCTCTCCGGCGAGACGCTCCGGCGCTCCAGCCGGGAGGCCCTGCTGGCCGCCGGAGAGAGCGTGGTGGACGCGGCCCTGGATGGGGCGGTGCGGAATCTGGTGTACGCCCTGCTGTACTTTCTGGCTTTTTCCCTGGCGTCCATGGTGCTGCGCCGGGGGGTCAACGCCGTGAACAAGGCCTTCCGCCTGCCCCTGCTGAAGCAGGTAAACCAGGCCGGCGGGCTGCTCTTCGGCGCGGTGAAGGGCGGACTGCTGGTGTGCGGAGGGGTGTGGCTCCTGGGCTATCTGGGCCTGTGGGTCACGCCGGAGAACATCCGGGCCTCCTATCTGCTGCGGTATGCGGCAGAGTGGGTGGGCCTGTTCCCCGGCGCCCCGGTGTAACGCGGAAAATTTTCAATTTGTTCATATCAGATCCCGCGGATTCTGATATAACCATAGGGAGACCGTCCGGACGCGGGCCGGCCCGGGTCCCTGAAAGAGCTTTTAAGTACCCATGGAGGGATAAACGATATGCAGCCTACACTTTGTTCCAAATGTAAAAAGAGAGTGGCCGTGGTGTTCATCTCCCGGCTGGAGAACGGCAGGACCGTCAACGAGGGCCTGTGCCTGAAGTGCGCCAAGGCCCTGGGCCTGCCCCAGGTCAACGACATGATGAACCGCATGGGCCTCACCGACGACGACCTGGACGCCCTCAGCGACGAGATGCTGCAGGCCTTCGGCGGGGCTGAGTCTATGGAGGGCCTTGTGCCCCAGAACGAGGAGGACGACGGGGAGGAGGATGACGGCGAGGACGGCAAGACCGCCACCTTCCCCTTCCTGAACCGGCTTTTCAGCGCGGGGGACGCCCCCGCTCCCTCCACCCCCGGCGGAGAGGGCGGCCGGAGCCAGAACCCCAAGGAGCGCAAGACCGAGAAGAAGCGGAAGTATCTGGACAGCTACTGCATCAACCTCACTGACCGGGCCAAGGCCGGCAAGCTGGACGCCGTGGTGGGCCGGGAGCAGGAGATCGAGCGGGTGATCCAGATCCTCAACCGCCGTCAGAAGAACAACCCCTGCCTCATCGGCGAGCCCGGCGTGGGCAAGACCGCCATCGCCGAGGGCCTGGCCCAGCGCATCGCCGCCGGCCAGGTGCCCTTCAAGCTGCGGGACAAGGAGGTATTTCTGCTGGATCTCACCGCCCTGGTGGCGGGCACTCAGTTCCGGGGCCAGTTTGAAAGCCGCATGAAGGGACTCATCGAGGAGATCCGCAAGTGCGGCAACATCATTTTGGTTATCGACGAGGTCCACAACATCGTGGGGGCCGGGGACGCCGAGGGCAGCATGAACGCCGCCAACATCCTCAAGCCCGCCCTGAGCCGGGGGGAGATCCAGGTCATCGGCGCCACCACCTTCACCGAGTACCGCAAGCACATCGAGAAGGACACCGCCCTGGAGCGCCGGTTCCAGCCGGTGACGGTGAACGAGCCCAACCTGGAGGATACCATGGAGATCCTCCGGGGCGTCGCCCACTACTACGAGAGCTTCCACGGGGTGCGCATCCCCGAGGGAGTGCTGCGCCAGGCGGTGCTGCTGAGCGAGCGGTACATCACCGACCGCTATCTGCCGGACAAGGCCATCGACCTCATCGACGAGGCCTGCTCCGACATGAACCTGAAGGATCAGGACATCAACCGCCGCCAGGAGGTGGTCCGGGAGCTGGCGGACTACGAAAAGGAGCGGGAGCTGCTGGAGGGGGCCGAGGAGCCGGACTTCGCCCGGATGGCGGAGCTGAAGAGCCGGGAGCTGCAATTGCAGACAGAGCTGGACGCGCTTACCGCCAAGGGCCAGCCGGAGCTGACCATGGACAATCTGGCCCGGGTCATCGAGCTGTGGACCAAGATCCCCGCCAGCAAGATCCGGGAGGAGGAGTTCCAGCGGCTGAGCCAGCTGGATACGCGGCTGAAGAAAAAGATCATTGGCCAGGACGAGGCCATCGAGGCCGTCTCCGCCGCCATCCGGCGCAACCGGGTGGGCATTTCCCCCAAGCACAAGCCGGTGAGCTTCATCTTCGTGGGCAGCACCGGCGTGGGCAAGACGGAGCTGGTCAAGCAGCTGGCCGACGACCTCTTCAACGCGCCGGAGAGCCTGATCCGACTGGATATGTCCGAGTTCATGGAGAAGCACTCCGTCTCCCGGATCATCGGTTCCCCTCCGGGCTATGTGGGCTATGACGAGGCGGGGCAGCTGACGGAGAAAATCCGCCGCAAGCCCTACTCCGTCATCCTCTTCGACGAGATCGAGAAGGCCCACCCCGACGTGCTGAACGTGCTGCTCCAGATCCTGGACGACGGCCAGATCACCGACGCCCACGGCCGGAAGGTGAACTTTGAGAATACGGTCATCGTCATGACCTCCAACGCCGGCAGCGACCGGAAGGAGGGCAGCGTGGGCTTCAACAAGACGGTGAACGAGCAGGGAAAGGACCGGGCCATGAAGGCCCTGCAGCAGTTCCTGCGGCCGGAATTTCTGAACCGGGTGGACGAGATCGTCTACTTCAACAGGCTCACGGAGGAGAACTTCCGCCCCATCGCCCGGCTGATGCTGGACGAGCTGAAGGACAGCCTGAAGGAGAAGGGCCTGACCTTCGTCTACGACGAGGCGCTGGTGGACGATCTGGTGAAGAAGTCCTATTCCGCCGCCTACGGCGCCCGGAACCTCCGGCGCACCATCCAGAAGGAGGTGGAGGACGCGCTGGCCTCCGCCATCATCAACAGCTACGACCACCCCATCACCCATATCGCCGCCACGGCGGAGGAGGGCAAGGTGGTTCTGCGGACGTTATAAGCGGGCGCTTCAAGGGAAGCGGCGGAGCCTCTTTCTGAGGCACGGAGAGGAGCGGAGAGATCGATGCTGTTTCGTAAGGATATCGAGCCCAGGTGCGTCTACTGCGCCAAGGGCAGCCCTATCAGCGACCGGGAGGTGGCCTGCCCCCGCAAGGGTGTGGTGGACGCCTCGTTCCACTGCGCCCGGTTCCGCTACGACCCCCTCAAGCGGGTGCCGCCCCGGCCGGTGAAGCTGGAGACCGGCAATCTCACGGAGGAGGACTTCCGCCTGTAGGGCGGCGGTCCCGGCCCGGTGGGACACATAACAGGACCGATGACGGGAGCAGGGGGCCTGAGCGCCTCCTGCTCCCTGCCGGCGGACAGGAGGAGAGCGAAATGGAGCTGTGCGTGAAGCGCTTCGACCAGCTGACGCTGGACGAGCTGTACGATATCATGGAGCTGCGGGTGGCGGTATTCGTCGTGGAACAGGCCTGCCCCTACCCGGAGATCGACGGGCGGGACAAGGCCGCCTACCATGTGTTTCTGCGGGATGAGGCGGGCATCCAGGCGTACCTGCGGGTGCTGGACCGGGGCGTCTCCTTCCCGGAGGTGTCCATCGGCCGGGTCATCGCGGTGAAGCGCCGCCAGGGCCTGGGGACAGAGATCCTGCGGGCGGGGATCCGGACGGCAAAGGAGAAGTTCCGCGCCGACGCCATCCGCATCGAGGCCCAAACCTACGCCCGGGCCCTCTACGAGAAGCAGGGCTTCCGGCAGACCTCAGAGGAGTTTCTGGAGGACGGCATCCCCCATATCCAGATGCTTTTGGACTGCGGGGAGGAGGAAAAATAATCCTTGCGTTTTGCTCCGGCGTTTTGTATAATAATGGACATCCATTTTTGGACAAAATACAAGCTGCCCCCGCCTGGCGAGGGCGCGAAGGAGTGTGAAGACATGGCCGAGGAAAGCAGGACCCCCCTGGCGGCTGAGCCGGCGGAGGCCGAGAGCAGAAACTTTATCCATCAGTTCATCGACGAGGACATCGCAGAGGGTGGTCAGTTCCAGGGCATGACCGTCCACACCCGTTTCCCGCCGGAGCCTAACGGCTATCTGCACATCGGCCACTGCAAGGCCCTGTGCATCGACTTCGGCGCCGCCGAAAAGTACGGCGGGCTGTGCAATCTGCGCATGGACGACACCAACCCCTCCAAGGAGGACGTGGAGTATGTGGAGGCCATCCAGGAGGATATCCACTGGCTGGGCTTTGACTGGGGGGACCGGTTCTTCTACGCCTCCGACTACTTCGAGAAGATGTACGAGTGCGCCGAGGGACTCATCAAAAAGAGCCTGGCTTACGTCTGCCAGCTGACTCCCGAGGAGTTCAAAGAGTACCGGGGAGACGTGAACACCCCCGCCCGCAGCCCCTGGCGGGACCGCCCCATGGAGGAGAGCCTGGACCTGTTTCGCCGGATGCGGGCAGGGGAGTTCCCCAATGGGGCCATGACCCTGCGGGCGAAGATCGACCTGGCCAGCGGCAATTTCAATATGCGGGACCCGGTGATCTACCGGATCAACCACGCCCATCACCACCGTCAGGGGGACAAGTGGTGCATCTACCCCATGTACGACTTCGCCCACCCCATTGAGGACGCCCTGGAGGGCATCACCCACAGCCTCTGCTCCCTGGAGTTTGAGGCCCACCGCCCCCTCTACAACTGGGTGGTGGCCAACTGCGACCTGCCCGCCAAGCCCCGGCAGATCGAGTTCGCCCGCCTGGGGCTGGACCACACGGTGATGAGCAAGCGGAAGCTCCGGGCCCTGGTGGAGGGCGGCAAGGTCTCCGGCTGGGACGACCCCCGGATGCCCACCCTCTGCGGCCTCCGCCGCCGGGGCTACACCCCCCGGTCCATCCGCAGCTTCTGCGAGCGCATCGGCGTGGCCAAGGCCAGCTCCACCGTGGAGTACAGCTTCCTGGAGCACTGCCTGCGGGAGGACCTGAACGAGACTGCCCAGCGGGTCATGGCCGTCATCCACCCTGTGCGCCTGACCATCACCAACTACCCCGAGGGCCAGTCCGAGACGCTCACGGTGGAGAATAACCCCCTGGATCCCGCCGCCGGCGCCCGGGAGGTGACCTTCTCCCGTGACCTCTGGATCGAGGCCGACGATTTTCTGGCCCAGCCGGTGCCCAAGTACAAGCGCCTCTATCCCGACGGGCCGGAGTGCCGCCTGAAGGGGGCCTACCTGATCCGGTGCGTGGGCTATGAGACCGACGAGAACGGCCATGTCGCCCGGGTGCTGGCCTCCTACGATCCGGACAGCCGGGGCGGCGACCCCGCCGACGGCCGGAAGGTGAAGGGCGCCACCATCCACTGGGTGGACGCCGCTACCGCCGTGGACGCGGAGTGCCGCCTCTACGACGACCTGTTCCTGGACGAGAGCCCCGACGCCGCCGACAAGGATTTTATGGCCTGCCTGAACCCGAACTCCCTGGAGGTCGTCACCGGCTGTAAGGTGGAGGCGGGGCTGAAGGACGCCGTGGCTCCCGCGGGCTTCCAGTTCATGCGCATCGGCTACTTCTGCCTGGACAGCAGGGACTCCCGGCCCGGCCATCTGGTATTCAACCGCTCCGTGGGGCTGAAGGACAGCTTCAAAAAGTGATCTCCCGCCGGGAGAGGAAAAAGAGGGACAGCCGCTTTGGGCGGCTGTCCCTCTTCGCTGTCTGGGACGTCGCCGACAAAACCTTCCGGTTTCCTCCCGTATATTCTCCCGGGCGGGGGGACACAATGCCAATGTAAGTTTTGGCAAGGGGGGCGGCCGGATGCAGGGCAAGGTGGAGATCTGCGGGGTGAACACCGCCAAGCTGAAGGTGCTGCGAAGCGACGAGACCGCGCGGCTGCTGCGGCGGACCAAGGAGGGGGACCTGAAGGCCCGGGAGGAGCTGATCGAGGGCAACCTGCGCCTGGTGCTGTCGGTGATCCAGAAGTTCGCCGGACGGGGGGAAAACGCCGACGACCTGTTCCAGGTGGGCTGCGTGGGCCTCATCAAGGCCATTGACAATTTCGACATTTCCCAGCCGGTAAAATTTTCCACCTACGGCGTTCCCATGATCGTGGGGGAGATCCGCCGCTACCTCCGGGACAACAACGCCATCCGGGTCAGCCGCAGTATGCGGGACACCGCCTATCGGGTGATGCAGGCCCGGGAGCGGCTCATGGCCCGGGACCAGCGGGAACCCACCGTGGAGCAGCTGGCCCGGGAGCTGGACCTTCCCCGGGAGGAGGTGGTCTTTGCCATGGAGGCCATCGTAGACCCGGTGAGCCTCTTTGAGCCCATCTATTCCGACGGTGGGGATACGGTGTGCGTCATGGACCAGGTGAAGGACACCAAAAACACCGACGAACAGTGGCTGGAGCAGATCGCTCTGCGGGACGCCATGGACCGGCTGGGGGAGCGGGAGCGGCATATCCTGGCCCTGCGGTTCTACGAGGGCAAGACCCAGATGGAGGTCTCCGCCGAGGTGGGGATCAGCCAGGCCCAGGTGAGCCGCCTGGAGAAGAACGCCCTGAAGGCCATCAAAAAGAATATCTGACGGCCCGGGCATAGGACATCCGGCGGTCGGCATAGCCTCCCAGGGGAGGCGATATACCATGGACTGCCGGTTCAGCGATATGCGCTATAAGGAGGTCATCAATATCTGCGACGGCTGCCGCCTGGGCTATGTGGGGGACCTGGAGCTGCAGCTGCCGGAGGGGCGGATCACCGCCCTCATCGTGCCCGGCCCCTGCCGGTTCTTCGGCCTGTTCGGCCGGGGGGAGGAGTACTTCGTCCCCTGGGAGTGCATCAAGCAGATCGGGGACGACATCATCCTCATCGACAAGCCCATCCAGCGTCCGGAGCCCAGGCCGGACCGCAGAAAGCGCCGCCGGCTGTTCTAGCCGGCGGATTTTCAAAAAAGCGGCTTTGCCGCTTTTTTGAATCCACTTCGCTTCGCGCCGCCGCAGGGGACCGGGCCGAGCGCGCTCCGTGAGAAGTGTTTTTCGCAGAGATGAACTCCGCGAAAAACGATTGGATATGATTTCGCCGCCTGCGGCGGCAAAACTGAGTGCCGCAGGGGAGCGGCGGGGCGGGGAAGCATGAAAATCTGGAAAAATTCTCCGGTTTTTTTGAAAAAAGCACTTGCGGACAGGACGCTTTTGTGGTATTATACTTCAGCATTCCGCACAGCCCCCGATGTCTGGTCGGTGCCGCCAAGGGCGGTTGGCCCGGCAGGGGAAGGGGCTGGAGGTACAAACTAAATCATACTGGAGGAAACAAAATCATGGCAAGCGTCGTATCGATGAAGCAGCTCCTGGAGGCCGGCGTCCACTTCGGTCACCAGACCCGCCGCTGGAACCCCAAGATGGCCCCCTATATCTACACCGAGCGCAACGGCATCTATATCATCGACCTGCAGAAGACCGTCAAGAAGCTGGAGGAGGCCTACGCCTTCGTCCGTCAGCTCAGCGAGAACGGCCAGTCCCTGCTGTTCGTGGGCACCAAGAAGCAGGCCCAGGAGGCCATCAAGGACGAGGCTCTGCGCTGCAATATGTACTATGTCAACGCCCGCTGGCTGGGCGGCATGATGACCAACTTCAAGACCATGCGCACCCGTATCGACCGCCTGAACCAGCTGAAGACCATGCAGGCCGACGGCACCTTCGATATGCTGCCCAAGAAGGAAGTCATCAAGCACCTGGGCGAGATCGAGAAGCTGGAGAAGTACCTGGGCGGCGTGAAGGAAATGAAGAAGCTGCCCGGCGCCCTGTTCATCGTGGACACCCGCAAGGAGCGCAACGCCATCGCCGAGGCCCACAAGCTGGGCATCCCCGTGGTGGCCATCGCCGATACCAACTGCGACCCTGACGAGATCGACTACGCCATCCCCGGCAACGACGACGCCATCCGCGCCATCAAGCTCATCGCCGGCACCATGGCCAACGCCATTCTGGAGGGCAAGCAGGGCGAGCAGGTGGAGGAAGCCGCCGCCGAGGCCGCCGCTGAGTAATTTCGCGACCCAATGGGGCGGGGGAGGTCCCGCCCCATTCCCATATGATTCATATAAAATAAATTGGAGGATCACAATTATGGCTTTTACAGCTGCTGATGTTAAGACCCTGCGGGAAATGACCGGCGTGGGCATGATGGACTGCAAAAAGGCCCTGGCCGCCACCGACGGCGACATGGACAAGGCTGTGGAGTTCCTGCGGGAGAAGGGCCTGGCCGCCTCCGCCAAGAAGGCCGGCCGCATCGCCGCCGAGGGCATGGCCTATGCCGCCGTCATCGACGGCGTGGGCGTTGTGGTGGAGGTCAACGCCGAGACCGACTTCGTGGGCAAGAACGAGAAGTTCCAGGAGTTCGTCAAGGGCGTGGCCGCCACCGTGGCCCACTGCGACCCCGCCGATCTGGACGCTCTGATGGCCTGCCAGTACAACGGCGCCGACCTGACCGTTACCCAGCAGCAGCAGGAGATGGTCCTGGTCATCGGCGAGAACATCAAGGTCCGCCGCTTCGCCCGCTATGCCCAGGGCGTGTCCGTGCCCTATATCCATGCCGGCGGCAAGATCGGCGTGCTGGTGAACCTGGAGGTCTCCGACGGCGTGGACGCCACTGCCATCGGCAAGGACGTGGCCATGCAGATCGCCGCCCTGAACCCCCGCTTCTGGGACAAGACCCAGGTGACCCAGGACGTGCTGGACGAGGAGAAGAAGATCCTGGTGGCCCAGATGGCCAACGATCCCAAGATGGCCAGCAAGCCCGACGCGGTGAAGGAGAAGATCGCCGCCGGCAAGATGAACAAGTTCTACTCCGAGAACTGCCTGCTCCAGCAGGAGTTCGTCCGGGGCGACGTGTTCACCGGCACGGTGGAGCAGTATATCGCCTCCGCCGCCAAGGCGCTGGGCGGGACTGTGACCTTCAAGGATGCCGTTCGCTTCGAGAAGGGCGAGGGCATCGAGAAGAAGCAGGAGAACTTTGCCGCCGAGATCGCCTCCATGGTGAGCGGAAACAAATAAACAGCGCGTTTACGGCGGCCCGGGACCTTTTTGGCCCCGGGCCGTTTTCTGACAGCTTCCGGTTCCGCTGCCAGACCGGAAAATCGCTGTTGTATTTTTCCATGGAAGGTGGTACAATAATAAGGCTAATGATTCTGCCCCGGCAGAAGAGATAAGGAGTGTCTGTCAATGCCAGAGAATAAGGACTACATGACCCACCCCGAGGAGTTGGGGTGCATCCATATTTCCGAGGATGTGCTGGCGTCCATCGCCTCCGGCGCCGCCGTGGAGGTGGAGGGCGTGGGCGGTATGATGAACCTGGCCGCCAAGAAGACCAGCGCCAAGGGCGTGCGTATGACCGTGGACGGGGAGAGCGTGGTTGTGGACCTGTATATCATGGTCCGGTACGGCTACGCCATTCCCGAGGTGGCCCGCAGCCTGCAGAACGCCGTCTCCACCGCGGTGGGGTCCATGGCCGGCTTCGCCGTGAAGGCGGTCAATGTCCATGTGGGCGGCGTCTGCTTCCAGTAAGCGTCTCCCTCAAACGCCAGAGAGAGAAAAGGACATAAGACAATGATCAGAAATGTTGCCCGGGAGGTGGCGATGCACCTCTCCTACGAGCTGAGCTTCACCGATCTCACCGCCCAGGAGCTGGTGGACCAGCGGCTCAGCGAGGAGCACTTCCGCCAACTGGCTCCGGAGTACGAGGTCTACGGCAAGCTGCCCGGAGACAGCCAGCGGACCTATATCGCCCGGCTGGTCCGGGGCGTGGCGGACCACGGCTACGAGCTGGACCAGTACATCGAGAAGTACGCCAGGGGCTGGCGGTTCGAGCGGATCCCCCTGGTGGCCGCCGCCATCATGCGGGTGGCCATGTACGAGATCCTGTATATGCCGGACGTTCCCAACAGCGCCGCTATCAACGCGGCGGTGGAGCTGACCCGCAAGTACGAGAGCGAGGACGTGGTCCGCTTCGTCAACGGCATCCTGGGCTCCTTTGTCCGGGCTGAGGCCGGGGAGCCGCCCCAGCCGGCGGCCGCGGCGGAGGACCAGACCGGCGCGGACCAGGGGGAGCAATGACGCCAATGAGGAGCGCACGGTGGTGCGCTCCTTTCTATACCGTCCGCGGGGCGCCGGCGTCCCCGGGCGGCGGTGTTCCACCCACATAAAGGAGGCCGGCTATGGACCAGCAGATCTTTTCCGTTACCCAGATCAACCTGCTCATCAAATCGGTCCTGGACAGCGTTCCCCAGCTGGGGAGCGTCTGCGTCCGGGGCGAGATCTCCAACTATAAGCTGTATCCCTCCGGCCACCACTACTTCACCCTGAAGGACGCCGAGGGGGCCGTTCGCTGCGTCATGTTCCGGGGGCAGGCGTCCCGCCTGCGCTTCCGGCCGGAGAACGGCATGAAGGTGCTGGCCCAGGGGCGGATCGCGGTGTTCCCCCGGGACGGGACCTATCAGCTCTACTGCGAGGGCCTCAGCCCCGATGGGGTGGGGGACCTCCATGTGGCCTACGAGCAGCTGAAGGAGAAGCTGTATCAGGAGGGGCTGTTTGACGCCGCCCACAAAAAGCCCCTGCCGCCCTATCCACGGACCATCGCCATCATTACCTCCTCCGCCGGGGCGGCGGTCCACGACATGATTCGAATCCTCCGCCGCCGGTATCCCCTGGCGAAGGTGAAGTTGCTGCCGGTGCGGGTCCAGGGGACGGAGGCCCCGCCGGAGATCGTGGGGGCCATCCGCTACGCCAACCGGTATCAGGTGGCGGATCTCATCATCACCGGCCGGGGCGGCGGCTCCATTGAGGACCTGTGGGCCTTCAACGACGAGCGGGTGGCGAGGGCCATCTACGACTCGGAGATCCCGGTGATCTCCGCCGTGGGCCACGAGCCGGACGTGACCATCGCGGACTTTGTGGCGGACGCCCGGGCGGCCACCCCCTCCCACGCGGCGGAGATGGCGGTGCCGGACCAGCGGGAGCTGCTGGCGCGGCTGGAGAGCCTGCGCCTGCGCATGGCCCAGTGTCAGCTCCGGCGGCTCCAGCTCAGCCGCCAGCGGCTGGCGTCCCTGGCGGCCAAGCGGGTGCTGCGGGACCCCATGGCCGCCATCGACGACAAGCGGATGCTGCTGGGCTATCTGCAAAAGAATTTGTGCGCCGCCCAGTCGGCCCGGCTGGCCCGGCCCCGGCGGGAGCTGGCGTCTCTGGCGGCGTCCCTGGACGCCATGAGTCCCCTGAAGGTCCTGGGCCGGGGCTTTGCCCTGGTGACGGACGGAGACGGACGGCTGGTGCGCCGTCCGGCGGACGCACCCGCCGGGTCCCGGGTGGCCGTGGCCCTGGCGGAGGGAAGGCTGACATGCCTGGTGGAGCAGTCGGAGGAAAGGAGAGAGGGATATGGCCGCGAAGAAGGAGCCTGTCATGAAGGAAAAGAGCTTTGAGGAGAATATCGCCCGGCTGGAGGAGATCGTGGGCCTGCTGGAGCGGGGCGACGCGCCCCTTCAGGGGTCCCTGGACCTCTTTGAGGAGGGCGCGGGACTGGTGAGCGCCTGCACCAGGCTGCTGGAGCAGGCGGAGCAGAAGGTGGTCAAGCTGCAGAAGGGACCGGACGGCGCGCCGGAGGAGCTGCCCTTCGCGGAGGAGGAGTAGCCCATGTGCGCCTTTCAGCTGCGTTATGACGCCTACCGCCTGGGGGCGGAGGAGTATCTGGCGTCCCTGTTCACCGGGGACAAGCCCTACGGCGAGCTGTACGCCGCCATGCGCTACAGCCTTCTGTCCGGCGGCAAGCGGGTCCGTCCCGTGCTCACCGCCGCCTTCTGCGATATGCTCTGCGGGGAGTGGCGCAAGTCCCTTCCCTTCGGCTGCGCCCTGGAGCTGGTCCACACCTACTCCCTGATCCACGACGACCTGCCCTGCATGGACGACGACGATCTGCGCCGGGGCAAGCCCACCTGCCACAAGGTCTATGGCGAGACCATGGCGGTGCTGGCGGGGGACGCCCTCCAGGCGGAGGCCTTCCGCCTGCTGGCCTCGGCCCCCGGCATGAGCGGCGGCCAGCGGGCGGAGGCGGTGGCGGTGCTGGCGGCGGCCTGCGGCGCTGACGGCATGGTGGCGGGCCAGGTGCTGGACACCCAGGGCCTGTGCCGCAACTACAATGAGGTGGAAAACCTTCACAGGCTCAAGACCGGGGCCATGATCCGGGGCGCGGCTCTGCTGGGCTGCGTCGCCGCCGGCGCGGGGGAGGAGGACCGCCGCCGGGCGGCCCGCTATGCCGAGCACGTGGGACTGGCCTTCCAGATCCGGGACGATATGCTGGACGTGATCGCGGACCAGGCGGAGCTGGGCAAGCCTGTGGGCTCCGACCGGGAGGAGGGCAAGGTGACCTTCGTGGACCTGCTGGGGCTGGATGCCTGCGGGCGGCTGGTGGAGCGGGAGACGGAGCTTGCCAAGGAGGCCATCCGCCAGACGCCGGGCAGCGGCTTTCTGCTGCGGCTGGCGGATGAAATGGCGAACAGGAGGAAATAGCGGGATGCGCTTTGGTATGCTCACCACAAATCCCATCATCGACTGCGCCCTGCTGGCGTGGTTCCTGGCCCAGGCCATCAAGGTGATGCTGGACGCGCTGGTCCTGCGCCGCTTCGATCCCCGCCGCTTCGTCAGCAGCGGCGGAATGCCCAGCAGCCACTCCGCCCTGGTGGTGGCCTGTTCCACCGCTGTGGGGAAGCTCTACGGCGTCAGCGGACCGGAGTTCGCCCTGGCGGCCATTTTCGCGGCGGTGGTGATGTATGATGCCTGCAACGTCCGGCGCAGCGCCGGGGACACCGCCCGGCTGGTGAACCAGCTGCTGGAGCATGTGGAGCGGCTGACGGCGGAGGAGTTCGCGGAAAACCTGAAGGAGGTCATGGGCCATACGCCCCTGCAGGTGCTGCTGGGCGCGTTGCTGGGGCTGGCCGTGGGCCTGCTGGTGTAGACCGGCAAGAAGATCATGCTGAGGAGAGAGCCTGGATGAATCTGCTGTTTACCGCGGACCGGAATTATCTGCCGGTCCTTCACATCTGCCTGCGCTCCATTCTGCGTTTTCCCTGCCGGGAGGGATACCGGATCTATCTGATGCACTCCGACCTGGAGCCGGCGGACCTTGAGGAGCTGGCGGCCCTCTGCGGCGATGGAGCGCGCCTGATCCCGGTACCCATTGACGACTCCATGCTGGAGGGCTTTCCCACCACCGGACGCTATCCCAGACAGATGTATTACCGGATCCTGGCGGCCCGGTTCCTGCCCCGGGAGCTGGACCGGGTGCTGTATCTGGACCCGGACATCATCGTCATCAACCCTCTGGAGGAGCTGTACCGCACCGATCTCCAGGGCAGCCTGCTGGCCGCCTGCACCCATGTGAAGGAGTTCCTCAGCCGGCTCAACCGGCTGCGCCTGGGGGCGGGGGAGAGCTGCCCCTACCTCAACAGCGGCGTGCTGCTCATGGACCTGGAGGCCCTGCGGCGGGAGCAGTCCCTGGAGGAGGTGGCGGCCTATGTGGAGCGCTACGGCAGCCGCCTCACCCTGCCGGACCAGGACATCCTGTCCGCGCTGTACGGGGAGCGGACGCTGCTGCTGGACACCATGCGCTATAACCTCAGCGACCGGATCTTGGGGCTGTATAACATGAGCCATCGGCCGGAGGAGCGCCGGCTGGTGGACTGGGTCCGGGCAAACGGCGTGATCATCCATTACTGCGGGCGGAACAAGCCCTGGAAGGAGAACTATCTGGGCATCCTGGACGTGTTCTACCGCGAGGTGGCGGAGGCCTGAGACCCGCCATACGGAAGAAGGAGAGAGGACCATGGGATTTTTTGAGCTGCTGCTGATCGGCGTGGGCCTGAGCATGGACGCTTTTGCCGCTTCCATCTGCAAGGGACTGGGGATGCGGAAGCTGGATATGCGCCAGGGGGCGGTGGTGGCCCTGTTTTTCGGAGGGTTCCAGGCGCTGATGCCCCTGATCGGCTGGCTGCTGGGCAAGCAGTTCGAGCAGTATATCACCAGTGTGGACCATTGGATCGCCTTTTTGCTGCTGGGCTACATAGGGGGCAAGATGATCTGGGACGCCTTCCATGAGGAGGCGGAGGACTGCCCTGCCGGCTTCGATCTGAAGGAACTGACGGTGCTGGCCGTGGCCACCAGCATCGACGCCCTGGCGGTGGGCGTGACCTTCGCCTTTCTGCAGGTCAGCATCGGCCCCGCCGCTCTGCTCATCGGATGCACCACCTTCCTCATCTCCCTGGCGGGGGTGTGGATCGGCTACCGGTTCGGCAGCAGGTACAAGAGCAGGGCCACCCTGGCGGGCGGCGTGATATTGTGCTGCATCGGGCTGAAGATCCTGCTGGAGCATCTGGGCCTGCTGGGCTGATGAAGGTCTGCTACAAGACGAAAGAGGAGCGGCATCAAACAAGAGGCGCTTTCCCACCGGGAAAGCGCCTCTTGTCAGCTTTTTACAGGCCCTGGGCGATCATGGCCTCGGAGATCTTCTTGAAGGCCGCGATGTCGTTGCCGGCGATAAGGTCGTAGCCCAGGCCGTAGGCCTCCGCCGCGGCGGCGGACAGGTCGTAGATGCGGCTCATGATCTCCCGGAGGCGGCGGTCCACCTCTTGGCGGGACCAGTTGTAGCGGATGGAGTTCTGGGCCATCTCCAGGGCGGACACCGCCACGCCGCCGGAGCCGGCGGCCTTGGCCCCTGCCGTCAGGATATGGGGACTGAGCCGCAGCAGCTTCAGGGCCTCGGCGGTGGCGGGCATGTTGGCCGCCTCCACATAGTAGCGCACGTTGTTGGCCAGGATCCGCACCGCGTCGGACACGTCCAGCTCGTTCTGGGTGGCGCAGGGGATGACCACGTCCACCGGCGCCTCCCAGGGGCGTTTGCCGGGGTGGAACTCCACGCCGAACCGCTCCGCGTAGGCCTCCACCCGGTCCTGGCCGCTGAGGCGCATGGCGGTCATGAAGTCGAACTTCTCCTGGGTGCTCACGCCGTCGGGATCGTAGACGTAGCCGTCGGGGCCGGAGAGGGTCACCACCCTGGCCCCCAGCTCCGCCGCCTTCCGGCATACGCCCCAGGACATGTTGCCGAAGCCGGAGACGGCGATGCGCTTGCCCTCCATGACGTCTCCCTGATGCTCCAGCATCCGGGCCAGGAAGTAGACGGTGCCAAAGCCGGCGGCCTCCTGGCGGATCTTGCTGCCGCCGTAGGTGAGGCCCTTGCCGGTGAGGGCGCTGCTCTCCGAGCGGCCCACCACCCGCTTGTACTGGCCGTAGAGATACCCGATCTCCCGGGAGCCTACGCCGATGTCCCCGGCGGGCACGTCGGTGTCGGAGCCGATATAGCGGTACAGGGCGTTCATGAAGCTCTGGCAGAAGCGCATGACCTCCCGGTTGCTCCTGCCCCGGGGGTCGAAGTCCGCGCCGCCGGCGGCGCCGCCGATGGGCAGGCCGGTGAGGGCGTTTTTATAGGTCTGCTCGAAGCCCAGGAATTTCACCACCGAGGTGTTGACGCTGGGATGGAAGCGGAGGCCGCCCTTGTAGGGGCCGATGGCGCTGTTGAACTGGACGCGGTAGCCGTGGCTGGTGTGGGCCTGACCCTGGTCGTCTACCCAGGGGACCAGAAAGGTGAACATCCGGTCCGGCTCCACCATCCGGGTCAGCAGGTCCAGCCGCTCATAGCGGGGATCGTCCAGAGCCGGGTCGATCATCTCCAGCCAGGTCTCCACGCACTGGATATACTCCGGCTCGTGGGCGCAGCGCTCCCGCAGCCGGGACGCCACGCGTTCAGCATACTCGTTCATTCCATGACCTCCTTTACACCACGCCGTAGGCCAGCATGGCGTCCGCCACCTTGATGAAGCCGGCGATATTGGCCCCGGCCACCAGGTCCCCGGCCATGCCGTACTCCCGGGCGGCCTGGGACGCGCTGCGGTACAGGTCCGTCATGATGCCCTTCAGCCGCTGGTCCACCTCGTCGAAGGTCCAGGAAAAGCGCATGGAGTTCTGGCTCATCTCCAGGGCGGAGGTGGCCACGCCGCCGGCGTTGGCGGCCTTGGCGGGAGCGAAGAGCACCCCGGCGGCCTGGAAAGCGTCCACCGCCTGGGGGGTGCAGGGCATGTTGGCCCCCTCCGCCACGGCGAAGCAGCCGTTGGCGATGAGGGTTTTAGCGGCGTCGCCGCTGAGCTCGTTCTGGGTGGCGCAGGGCAGGGCGATGCCGCAGGGAATGTTCCAGATCCCCGCGCAGCCCTCCTGATACCGGGCGGAGGGGCGGCGCTGGGCGTAGACGGCGATGCGCTGGCGGGACTGCTCCTTCAGCTCCTTCACCAGGTCCAGATCGATGCCCTCGCTGTCGTAGACGTAGCCGTTGGAGTCGGACATGGCCACCACCCTGGCCCCCAGGGCCGCAGCCTTCTCGCAGGCGTAGATGGCCACGTTGCCGGAGCCGGAGATGACCACCGTGGCCCCGTCGAAGCTCCGGCCGGCGGCCTGGAGCATATTGTCGGCGAAGTAGCACAGGCCATAGCCGGTGGCCTCCTTCCGGGCCAGGCTGCCGCCGTAGCTGAGCCCCTTGCCGGTGAGGACGCCGGTGAACTCGTTGCGCAGGCGCTTGTATTGGCCGAAGAGATAGCCGATCTCCCGGCTGCCCACGCCGATGTCCCCGGCGGGCACGTCGGTATCCGGCCCGATATACTTGAACAGCTCCGTCATGAAGCTCTGGCAGAAGCGCATGACCTCGGCGTCGGACTTGCCCTTGGGGTCAAAGTTGCTGCCGCCCTTGCCGCCGCCGATGGGCAGGCCGGTGAGGCTGTTTTTGAAGGTCTGCTCAAAACCCAGAAACTTGATGATGCTCTCGTTGACGCTGGGATGGAAGCGGAGGCCGCCCTTGTAGGGGCCGATGGCGCTGTTGAACTGGATGCGGTAGCCCCGGTTCACGTGGATGACGCCGTTGTCATCCTCCCAGGGAACCCGGAACTTGATGGCCCGCTCCGGCTCTACCAGACAGTCCATGACCCCCTCCCGGATCAGCTCCGGACGGGCGTTGACCACGGGAGCCAGGGAGGTCAGCACCTCCCGCACCGCCTGGTGAAACTCCGTCTGCTCCGGGTCGCGCTGGACGACCCGCTCCATCAGACCCCTCAGGTATTCGTTCTGTATGCTCATATCCGTATCCCCCTTATATTCCGCGCGACGGGGCCCGCTCTTGCCGGCGCTTTCCCGACGCTGCCGCTTTAATGTAGTGAACTATACCACGAGCTTTCCCGCAAAGCAACGGTTTTTCCGGCGCTGAAAAAAAGATTGTAGGATACAGCAAAAGCAAATGTCCTCCACATAAAAACTTTTGTCGCTTTAGTGCATACGATAGGGGCTGTGACGCGGACATTTGCCTTTATATGGAAAACAAACCGGAGGGGACCGGGGCAAAGCGAACCGGACGCCGGACCGCAGCCGGTCCGGCGTCCGCGTTGATTTCCGGAAAAACCGTGAGGGGAAACGGGACCTTCGCCGGGATTTGACCGATTTCTCCTGATTCGGGATCTGGAAAGAAGATCCATTTGTCCCCCTTGGGATGGGCGGGGCGGAGGAGAAGGGCGAAGGCGGGGGAAAGAAAAACGTCCATCCGGGGAAACCTCCGGACGGACGTTTATCGGACGATCAGATGGCGGTCACGTTGACAGCCCGCAGCTTGCTGCTGTTCTTGGGATCAGGCTCCACCTCGTAGGTGACCTTCTGCCCCTCGTTGAGGGAGCGGTAGCCGGTGCCCTGGATGGCGGAGAAGTGGACGAACACGTCGTCGCCGCCCTCGTCGTTGGAGATAAAGCCGTAGCCCTTCTCAGCGTTGAACCACTTGACAGTACCAGTATTCATGATAGCCCTCCACATGATAAAGAAGTATGAGCGTGCGCGCAAAAAAAGAAAAAACCGCAGCCGCGTAAATCCCATAGCAATTGATTTACCCAACCTGCAGTAATCAATTTTTTACGTTTTGACACGATTACAATATACCAGCCCCTGCACAAAAAGTCAAGAAAAAGTTTCGATAATCTCCGCACATTTTCCGCCGGGGCCGGGGAGGAGGCCGCCGAAGCGCCCTCATCCCTCCCCGTTCCGGGACGGAAGCCCCGCCAGAGGGAGCAGTTCCTCCCAGATCCCGCCCTGGGGCAGGCGGGCGAATCGCATCCGCTCCCCGCTGTCCGGGTGGGGAAAGGCCAGGGCGGCGCTCCACAGGGCGATGGGGCCGCGCCCGCCGCCGTACTTGCCGTCCCCCGCCAGGGGGAGACCCCGGCTGGCGAACTGGACCCGGATCTGGTGGGTGCGGCCGGTGTGGAGGGACACCGCCACCAGGGCGCGGTCCGGCTGCCGGACCAGCACCCGGTAGTCCAGGGACGCCTCCTTCACGCCGGCCCGGGGCCGGCTGACCACAAAGGATTTGTTCCGGGCCCGGTCATGGAGCAGCAGATCCCGCCAGGTCCCCTGATCCTCCTCCGGCTGGCCCAGCGCCACGCAGAGATAGTCCTTCTGAAAGCCGCCGGACTGGATAACGGCGGAGAGAGCCGCCGCGGCGGGCCGGGTGCGGGCCAGGACCATCACGCCGCCCACCCCCTGGTCCAGCCGGTGGACCGGATAGCACGCGCCGCCCTCCTGGGCGGCCAGGAGCTGGGGCAGGCCCCCGCCGTCCGGGGCGTCCTGAGCGGGGACGCCCGGGGGCTTCAGGCACACCAGCAGAGAGGAGTCCCGGTAAAGAATCTGAATCACGGCGCCGCCTCCTTTCGTTTTTCCCAATCTAGCACAGGTCCGGCGGGCCTGTCAAGACCGTCCGCCCCGGGGAAACAGAGAAAGAATGGAGGACTTGCAGAAATTTCCTGGGAAAATACTTGCAATTGCCATAGGAATACGGTAGAATACCGATGGAAACTATATTCCTGAAGGAGGATACTGAAATATGGCTACGATCACGGCTGGTGAGTTCCGCAACGGAGTCACCTTTGAAATGGACGGAAAGGTCATGCAGGTGGTGGAGTTCCAGCACGTCAAGCCCGGCAAGGGCGCGGCCTTCGTCCGCACCAAGATGAAGAACGTGGTGACCGGCGGCGTCACCGAGACCAGCTTCAACCCTACCGCCAAGTTCGAGCAGGCGTTTGTGGAGCGCAAGGACATGGAGTACAGCTACAACGACGGCGACCTGTACTACTTCATGGACCAGGAGACCTATGATATGGTGCCCCTGAGCCGGGACCTGCTGGGCGACGCCTTCCGCTTCGTCAAGGAGAACACGGTGTGCAAGGTGCTCAGCTACAAGGGCACCGTATTCGGTCTGGAGTGCCCCAACTTCATGGACCTGGAGGTCACGGATACCGAGCCGGGCTTCGCCGGCAACACCGCGACCAACGTGACCAAGCCCGCCACCCTGGAGACCGGCGCGGAGATCAAGGTGCCCCTCTTTATCGATGTGGGCGACAAGATCACCATCGACACCCGCACCGGCGAGTACCTGGGCCGCTGCAAGAACTGAAAGGATTCCTGACAGAACCGGCGTGGAGGCAGCGGCGGGTGTCGATGCCCG
>CATZRD010000037.1 GCA_958423465.1 uncultured Oscillospiraceae bacterium
ACCGCTCCATGTAGTGGCCGGTCATGATGTAGTCGCGGCCCAGTCGGGACAGGTCCTTGGTGATGACCATGTTGACCTTCTTGGCCTCGATGTCGCCGATCATCCGCTGAAAATCCGGGCGGTCAAAGGTCGTGCCGCTCCAGCCGTCGTCGATGTAAGTGTCATAGACGGAGAGGCGATGCTCTTGGACGAACTCATTTAACAAGGATTTTTGGTTGGTGACGCTCTCCGATGGTCCCTCGTTCTCATCCTCCTTTGATAATCTGATGTATAGTGCTACATGATAGTCCATGGGATTGCTTATCTCTAAGTACATGGTATGCCTCCCGAGATAAGCGGCCATTCATCATATATCTTATACGTCATGGCAGAGACAATTTACAACACATTTCAACTCTTTTTGTAAAAATACAGTGAATGAGCGGCGAATGATCTGCTGGATACTGCTGTCACTTTCCTGATAGATGCAGGTAATGGTCAAGTCGTTTGCTCGCAAAAGGACACCCCCTATCTGAAATGATAAATCATATGCGAAATTGGGCTCCCGATTGCTTGTCCGTACAAATCGCTTTGTGCATTTACCTTACTTTCACGCTCTTTTCGTGTTTGATATGAGCGTGAAAGTTAAGTGCCTTATCCTGCGTTCTGACAGAAAACAAAAGCCAGTGACAGGCCGGAAGCCAATCACTGGTTTTGCAAAAATGTGTTCATTTGTGCGGATTTCCTTATAATCGGGCAATTTTTGAACGCATATATATGTCAAACAGTTGCTTATGCTCCTTCTGAATATTTGGAAACGCGTCATAGCATTCCAAGCCCGGCCGGCTGGCGACACCCATCGCAAAGCAGTGGGCGAAAAACTCCGGTGCGCTGGCTCGGTATTTGGTACTAAGGCCAGGAAAGAACCACTCTGCGAAAGATAGGAAGTCATCTGGCACAACAGAAATATCTCCAGTCAACCGCAAGTTGAGGACGTGGCCCAGTTCGTGGAGCAGAATGCTTCCCCATGAGGTGCTGAGATCTTCCACAGTCCGTTGAAATAAGTAAACATCGCAGCTGAAAGAATCATCTTGGTAAATATAAGGCCGACACAGTGCGCTGAAGCGCTGGTGAGCGCATCCAGCTGAAAGGATCAGAAGCAGCCCATTGCCCAGGACTTTTTCGGCGAAGTGATCCTGTTCATCCAAATCCCGCATGATTTTCTCAACCAGTTCCAGGTCAACCTTCTCTTTTTGGGCGGCAAAGAAATCTTTCTTCATCTGCTCCGCCAATACCTGCAGCCGCTTCTTTTCATCCTCATGTTTGCCGCTTCGCCGCCAATTCCGGCAAAGATAAAGCTCTGCCGCCCGATGGCCCCCACATACGATCCAGCCTGGATGTCTGTCTATGATTGACTCACTTGCAGCCATAATGAGGGTGCGTTCTACCTGGTCATGCAGTTCCAAAATGAGTTTTTGAGATAATTTTTGCTCAGATAGCAGGGTTTCTATGTCTTCTCTTAATTTCGCAAAATTTTCCGAAGCAATCATAACTATATCCTTTCGTGTGTTTTGAGAGAAATTCTGCTCCTGTGGCGTGGTGACATCCAAAGTTCCCGTGAATCTGTGAGGAAAAGTTGACAATCATGGAATCCCATGTTATCCTATGGATAACAAAATAAGTCCTCATAATCCGCAAGAGATTGTAAGTGCCATGTTTTGGCATCGGACTGAGGCATTGCTAGAAAGACACCCTAGCTATGGGGTGTCTTTTGCTTTGCAAGTATGGATGTATGAATGGTAAATAAATAATCGAAAACAGCCTGCGTAGCACAGTTGGATAGAGCGACCGCCTCCTAAGCGGAAGGTCAGCGGTTCGAATCCTCTTATGGAGGCCAGATAAAATAAAGAGCCACGGGATGCTGATTACAGCATTTCGTGGCTCTTCACTTTTGTGCTCTCTCATCCGATCTTGAGCTGCTTCCCCGCAGAGGGAGTTCCTTTTCCCGTATCTGTAAGGTCCCCGCAACAGTGAAATCGCATAGTAGGTATAAACGGTTTTGATCATGTCTATTGTTGCGCACATCGGCCCTCTGTGTTCAAATTACAATAAAATGCTGTCTCAAACTTTTGCGCGTTGAGTTTCCGGGCCCCGTCAAGAATGTGGGCGTAGAGTTCTGTGACCATCTCCGCCTGGGCGTGTCCCGAATCTCCTTGAACGGCTTTAATATCCCCGGAACTTAGGATTAATTTGTAGGTAATGCTGCTGTGCCGCAGACTGTGAAAGTCAACCTGCGGCAACCCAGCCCTCTGAAGGGCGGATTTAAAGTATTTCGAAAGCGTAGTCTCTTGAAGCGGCCTGCCATCCTTATATTGAAAAATTAAGTCTGGGCATGTCGCTGAGCCAACAGCTCTCTGTTTCCCCTGAAGGTTGCAGTACTCTCTCAATAGGGACATGACCGTTTCCGGCAGAAAGACCTTGCGATGACTGGACATTGTCTTAGGTTGCTTGAGTACCAGTACGGTTTTCTTTGCCTGTGCGGATGGCGGAAATTCATACAGAATATCCTGGTGTCCGAGCACCTGTAATGCCTCGCGGCTGACCCGTTTCAAGGTTTTACTGACCTGTATAAAACTGTTTTCCCAGTCCACATCTTGCCAAGCTAGCGCCAGCAGTTCTCCTTTCCGCAATGTTCCGGCAAACGCTAAATGAATCGCCAGCTTTAGCCAAGTGTCATCACAATGGCTCAGCAGGTGTTGGATCTGTTCTGGACGAAGGAAGGCCCGCTGCTTTACTCTCATTTTTGGGAATGGCACCCGATGGAACGGATTTCGGTCAACCGTTTCCCAGAGCACAGCTTGTTCAAACGCGCTGTGCAGCAGTTTGTGAATATCGCGCAGGACAGATAGACTCACGGTCTGCCCACAATTTTTATGGTACGGATCCTCATATCTGGGCTGTTGCAGAAGATCCCGGTATAATTCTGCCGCCATCAGCGGTGATAGCTCCTTGAGCCGTATGTTTCCGAACAGCGGAAAGATGTAGTTTCGAATCAGGCCGGAGTTGGACTGGAACGTGGATGCCGACCATTTTGATACTCCGTAGAGAGCCACATATTTTTCTATGAGTTGTGTAACTGTTTCAATTTGATGATCCTCCTTTCTGCGTTTTGCCTGGTAATACATATCTAACGTCTGTTTTCTGCGCTCCGCCTCCTCCCTCGAATGGTATGTCTCCCATTTCTGCTTTCGCTGACCACGAACCGTTGTCATATAGACAACGGAATAACTGTTCCCACGCTTTACGATAGACGCCATATATGATTTAGCTCCTTCTACTAAAATAGCCAGCCATTTAGGCTAGCTATTCAGCATAACATACGGCACCGGGTAACACCTTAGGTTCGCTAAAAATATTTTGAATGATGGAATGAGCGATGGGTTGTTTTATTTGCACAGATATGATAAAATAACTACAAATTTAAATCAACTTATGAGGTATTTTGATGAAACATAAACAACCTCCTTTTCAAATTACAAATAAAGTTATAGATTATGTTGCTGAAATTTCTGAGCTGATTGGACGATTGACTTCTGCTCAGCACCTTTCTATTAGCCCCACCCTGCGGCGGGCAAACCGAATTCGGACGATCCACGGCTCTCTGGCAATCGAGCAAAATACCCTTACCCTGGAGCAGGTGACTGCGGTGCTGAATGGCAAGCAGGTACTGGCTCCGCCCAAAGATATTGCCGAGGTAAAGAACGCCTACGAGATCTATGAGCGGTTGGACGAGCTTGATCCTTATTCCGTGGATGACCTTTTGATGGCCCACGGCATTATGACCCGGGGATTGGTGGAGGAGTCGGGTGTATTCCGCAGCAGTCCTGTTGGAGTGGTGGACCAGGAGGGGCATGTCCTCCATTTTGGCACACTTCCGCAATACGTCTCGGGGCTAATCATGGAGCAGCTGGATTGGGTCAAAAACAGCGATGTCCATATGTTGATCCGCAGCTGCGTGTTCCATTATGAATTTGAGTTGATCCACCCCTTTGCCGATGGCAATGGCCGTGTGGGCCGCCTGTGGCACACGCTGTTGCTTTCCAAATGGAACCCCACCTTTGCCTGGCTCCCGGTGGAGTCCATGATCCACGACCGGCAGCAGGAATACTATGCGGCCATCAACGCCTCCAACGATGCCGGAGAGTCCACGGTGTTTGTTGAGTTTATGCTCTCGACCATCAAAGCATCGCTCATAGAGGGCATCAATACGAGGGATGAAATGAGCGATAGAAGGATGGACAAGTCCGCACTCCGCTGGAACAAAATCCAGGAGTATCTGAAAACCCACGACTATATCATGAATGCGGATGTACGGGAGTTGTGCGGGGTATCGGCAGCGACGGCAAATCGGATTTTGGCTGGGTTGGTGTTGGATGGAACGCTCATAAAAGTTCATCTGGGCGGACATTGGCAATATAAGCTGCTACAATAAGTGCCCTTTTATATTGTGAAATTCGCTTTGTAGCAATAAAGGCAGTCCATCCATAAAGTATAGCGTCGTGCTCTTTTGATTCGGCATGTGTGTGGTTTTTGTTTTAGGGAGGTTCAAGAGATGAGTAATTCAAATTTTGCAAAATCAGATATTGGTGCTCAAGCTGCATGGAAAGGTTTTTCGTCTCAAACTTTATATATTGCTTATAGATTGCTTATGGATGACAACGAGTACGAATATTATCCTGAAGATGTCGAAGATTTAGTTGTAAAAAAAGACGGATCCGTTGTTGAAGCTGTTCAAGTTAAAAATACATCTGCCAACCTTACACTTTCAAGCCTTGCTTCCACTAAAACATCTATAGGCGGAGATGGCTTTTTTAATCGTATGTGTAGTTTACACGCTATAGATAATTCCTTTTCCGGTATAAAAATTGTTTATTTCGGTGAGTTGGGTGCAGAGTTACAAGAAGTAGCCAACGACAACAAAGAGATAAAAAAGGCGTTGGCTAATCGGTTGAAAGAAAAACATATGCTGACGGTCACATCCTTGAAATGCTAGACATAATCAAAACATTTTTAAATTGTTATGAAGACATAATCGATTGCATTAGGTGTAAGGGTAAGACTGAAAAGGTTGTTCAAGTGATTGATGCTCTTTCCGTTGTTATGCTGTTATTGCAACCGTTAGTATCAAATATGAGAGAACATTAGCAAACGCCCAAGAAACATTATCAAGCGTGTGAATGTTTTGACATTCCATTATGGCCATTTTACAATCCTCTCCAAACTACATTTTTACCATTGTCAATTTTGATGAATAGCCGCCTATCTTCCTAAACTTTTCTGCTTGCAATAACCACGCCGCTACCCTATAATCATCCGATGCCCGGACAAGCCCTCCCCCTCAAGGCTTTCCGGGCAGCGTTTACATTAAGCGCGGCGGGATACATAGCTGCGGGATATGCCGTAGTCGGCGGCCAGCTCCCGCTGGGTGCGGGGCTTTCGCCCGCCCAGGCCGTAGCGCTGGCGGATGATGTCCGCCTCCCGTTCCGTCAGGCACTCCTCCACCAGCTGGCGGACCCGGATATGGGTCTCCCGGGCGTCCAGGTCGTCCAGCATGGTGTCCTCCACGCCCACCACGTCCATCAGGGACAGATCGCTGCCGTCCCGGTCCGACTCCAGCGTCTCCGACAGGGATACCTCTCCCTGCAGCTTTTTTTGACTGCGGAAAAACATCAAGACCTCGTTTTCGATGCACCGGGCGGCGTAGGTGGCCAGACGGACGTTCTTTTCCGGCTTGTAGCTGGACACGCCCTTGATGAGTCCGATGGTGCCAATGGAGATCAGATCGTCCTGGTCCACGCCGGGGGTGTAATATTTCTTGATAATATGCGCCACCAGACGCATATTGTGCTCGACGAGCTGGTTGCGGGCCTCCAGGTCCCCCTGGGCAAAGCGGTCCAGACAGTCCCGCTCCTCCTTAGCGGTGAGGGGCTTGGGGAAGGAGCCGGTGTTTCCGGCCAGATGCAGAGACAAAAACAGACTGCTGCGCAGCAGCAGCATGGCAGTGGTGAGCATATCGCTACCCCCTTTCCCCATACTCTATGTCTCCGCTGGCCGTCCCTATGCCGGCCAAAACTCCCCCAAAGGCCCCCGGCGGCGGCGGTTTTCTGCCCTGCCGGTGAATTATTAAAATTTTATGAAGCAATTTGCATTTGCCCATTGATTTTGTGGCAAAATCTGTTATACTAAGGCATATCTATGATTATGTCTACTTCATACCGGTTTCGGCCGGTATGAAGTATTGCCGCCTGGGTACACTGTACGGTGCAGGCTATATGGCTTTTATTTTGACAAAGAGGTGCAGATTTTGACCAGATATATTGTTGAGGGCGGCCGGCCCTTGTTTGGAGAGATCCATATCAGCGGCGCGAAGAACGCGGCCGTTGCCATTATCCCCGCCGCCCTGATGGTGGGCGGCCCTTGCCGAATCGAGAACATCCCTCAGATCAGCGACGTGGACCTGCTGCTGGGGATCCTCCGGGATCTGGGCGCCGGCGTGCGCTATGTGAATCCCCACACGGTGGAGATCGATTCCTCCACTCTCCGCAACGGGCGGGTCCCCTATGAGTCCGCCCGCCGCTGCCGGGCGTCCTACTATATGCTGGGCGCGCTGCTGGGCCGGTTCGGCTCCGCCGACGTGGCCCTGCCCGGCGGTTGCGACTTCGGCGGCACCCGCCCCATCGATCAGCACCTGAAGGGGTTCCGCGCCCTGGGGGCCCAGGTGGACACCCAGAGCGGCTTTGTCATGGCCGAGGCCGCCGGCGGCCGCCTGAGGGGGGCCAATATCTTCCTGGATAAGGTCTCCGTGGGGGCTACCATCAACATTATGCTGGCCGCCGCTCTGGCGGAGGGTATGACTGTCATCGAGAACGTGGCCAAGGAGCCCCATATCGTGGACGTGGCCAACTTCCTCAACTCCATGGGCGCCAATATTATGGGCGCGGGCACCGACGTCATCAAGATCCGTGGGGTGGACCGCCTGCGGGGCGGCAGCTACTCCATCATTCCCGACCAGATCGAGGCGGGCACCTATATGGCCGCCGTGGCGGCCTGCGGCGGACAGGTGAAGATCTGCAACATCATCCCCAAGCATATGGACTGCATCACTGCCAAGCTGGCGGAGATGGGGGTGGAGATCCAGGAGATCGACGACAGCCTGCTGGTCAGCCGGTACGGCCCCCTGATCCGCACCAATATCAAGGCCATGCCCTATCCCGGCTTCCCCACGGATATGCAGCCTCAGATGGCCGCGGCCCTGTGCCTGGCCCAGGGTACCAGCGTCATCACCGACGGCGTGTGGTCCAGCCGCTTCCGCTACACCGACGAGTTCAAGCGCATGGGGGCCCAGATCCAGGTGGACGGGAACCTGGCCATCATCGAGGGCGTGGAGCATCTGACGGGGGCCCAGTTGGAGGCCTGCGACCTCCGGGCCGGGGCCGCCATGCTCATCGCCGCGCTGGCCGCCCGGGGCGTCAGCGAGATCACCAACGTCCAATATATCGAGCGGGGCTATGAGAACGTCATTGGCAAGATCCGCAATCTGGGCGGCGTGATCCGTGCGGAGGAGATTCCGGAGGAGGAGCCCGCCGCCGCCAACGCTGGCTGAAGCGGGCAGGGGAGCGGCCCGGCCGCTTTCCCGCTATCACAGGAATAAAAGCGCCCGTCGGGGCGCTTTGTTCTGTCCAGGGGGCAGTTATGACCACATTTCAGACCATTGCCAGCGGCTCCTCCGGCAACGCCGCCCTGCTTTCCTGCGGCCGGACCCATCTGCTCATCGACATGGGGATCTCCTGCCGCCGGATCTGTCAGGCCCTGGGGGCGGCGGGCCTTGGACCGGAGGATCTGGCGGGGGTGCTCATCACTCACGAGCACACCGACCACATCGCCGGGCTGGCCACCTATATCAAAAAGTACCCAACGCCCATCCTGTGCTCCTCCGCCACCGGCTGGCGGCTGGTCTACCGGCTGGCGGGGGTGGAGCCGCTGCTGCGGCCGCTGGCCTTCGGGGAGGCCGTACCGGTGGGGGAGGTAAGCGTGACGGCCCTGCCCACCAGTCACGACTGCCCCGGCAGCGCCGCCTACCGCGTGGACACGCCCGACGGTACCCTGGGCTACCTCACCGACACCGGGTACATCCTTCAGGAGACGGGGGAGGCCCTGCTGGGGGCGGAGCTGCTGGTGCTGGAGAGCAACCACGACGTGGAGATGCTCCGGTCCGGCCCCTATCCCTACGCCCTGAAGCAGCGGGTCCTGGGGGAACAGGGACACCTCAGCAACGACGCCGCCGCCCGGTACGCGGCGGACGCCGCTCAGGCCGGGACCCGGTCCATCATCCTGGCCCATCTCAGCCGGGAGAACAACACGCCGCAGACCGCCCTGGACACTGTGGGGCGGGCGCTGGAGGCGGCGGCCTACACCGGCCGGCTCACCGTGGCGCCCCGGGACGTGCCGGGGGAAGTACATATTCTGGGGAGGGCGCCATGCAGCGAGTGACCATCCTCTGCGTGGGGAAGCTGAAGGAAAAATTCTATACCGAGGCGGCGGCGGAGTACAGCAAGCGGCTGAGCCGCCACTGCCGTCTGGAGCTGATCGAGCTGCCGGAGCAGCGCCTGCCGGAGGACCCCTCACCGGCGGAGATCGACGCCGCCCTGGAGCGGGAGGCCGCCGCCATCCGGGAGAAGCTGCCCAAAAGCGGCGCCCTGGTGGCCATGTGCGTGGAGGGGACGCTGTTCTCCAGCCAGGAGCTGGCCCGGCGGCTTATGCGCTTCAGCCTGGAGGGAAACAGTCAGATCACCTTCCTCATCGGCGGCAGCTTCGGCCTGCACCAGTCCCTCAAGGACAGGGCGGACCTGCGGCTGAGTATGTCCCCCATGACCTTCCCCCACCATCTGGCCCGGGTGATGCTGCTGGAGCAGCTCTACCGGGGGTATCAGATTCTGGCGGGCCGCCGGTATCATAAATAGCGGCCCCCTGGCCGAGAAAACGCGCCCCTCCGGTTTGACCCGGAGGGGCGCTTCGCTCCGCGCGCGAACGTCAGCTGTTTAAAAAGCGCTTCAGGATGCGGGCGACCTCCTTGATGTCGATGGGCTTGGCCACATGGGCGTTCATGCCGTGGGCCAGACACCGCTGGATATCCTCGGAGTAGGCGTCCGCGGTCATGGCGATAATGGGCAGGGAGGCGTCGGGCCGATCCAGGGCGCGAATGGCCTCGGTGGCCTCGTAGCCGTTCATCACAGGCATCCGCACGTCCATCAGGACGGCGTCGTAGTAGCCCGGCGGGGCCTGCTGGAACATATCCAGACAGATCTGGCCGTTTTCCGCCCACTCCAGCTCCAGACCCAGGCCCTGCAGCAGCTCGCAGGCGATCTCCCAGTTCAGCTCGTTGTCCTCTGCCACCAGGACCCGCTTGTTGGAAAACACCGGCCCGGCGTCCTCCTTCGCGGCCTGGGCCTCCTTCTCCGCGGCGTAGGGCTTCAGACCGTAATACAGGGTGGACCGGAACAGGGGCTTCATCAGGAAGCCGCTGATTCCCGCCGCCCGGGCCTCCGCCTCGATCTCGCTCCAGTCGTAGGCGGACATCAGCAGGATCGGCACGTCGTCGCCAAGCTGCCGGCGCAGCTCCCGGGCGGTCTCGATGCCGTCCATGTCGGGCAGCTTCCAGTCCAGCAGGATGACGTGATAGTCTTTGTGGACACTGTGATGCTGGATCACCCGGCTGACGGCGCTCTCGCCGTCCAGGACCCACTCCGCCCGGATGCCGATGGACCGCAGGGAGTCCACGGTGCTCTCGCAGAGCTGCTGGTCGTCGTCCACCACCAGCATGGTCCAGTCGGGAAGAATCATGTCCTCCGCCTGTTCCTCCGCCCGCTCCAGGTCCAGCACCACCTGGAACTCCGTGCCCACGCCCTGCTGGCTGGAGACCATGATCTCGCCGCCCATGGCGTCCACGATGTATTTTGTGATGGCCATGCCCAGACCGGTGCCCTCGGTCCTGTGGACCCGCTTGCTGTCCTCCCGGGAGAAGGACTCGAAGATATGGGCCTGATATTCCTCGGACATACCGATGCCGTTGTCCTTCACGCGGATGCGGATGCGCACATAGTCCGCGCCTTTGGGAGAGGTCTCCTCGTGGAGGGCCACCTCGATGGAGCCGCCGTCGGGGGTGTATTTCACCGCGTTGGACAGCAGGTTCAGCATGATCTGGTTCAGCCGCACGCTGTCGCAGTGTACGTTCTCCGAGGAGATATTGTAGATGGAGATGTTGAATTTCTGATGCTTCGCCTTCACCTGGGGCTGCACGATGCTGACGATGCTGTCCATGACCTCACGCAGGGAGACCAGCTCCACATTCAGCGTCATCTTCCCGCTCTCGATCTTGGACATATCCAGCACGTCGTTGATGAGGCCCAGAAGGTGCCGGCTGGACAGAGTGATCTTCTTCAGGCAGTTCTGCACCTGCTGGGTATTGTCGATGTTGGCCGAGGCGATGGCCGTCATGCCCACGATGGCGTTCATGGGGGTGCGGATGTCGTGGCTCATGTTGGAGAGGAACTCGCTCTTGGATCTGCTGGCTTCCTCCGCCGCCCGCCGGGCCTCCTCCAGCTCCTGGACCTGTTCGCGGTTCAGCTTGAAGTACCACATGAACACCGCCAGCAGCACCACCAGGATCACCGCGCAGCCTCCCAGAGCCGCGGCCAGGGACCGGGTCCCCAGGGTCTCCACCGACTCGTTCAGGGCGCCGTAGGGCATGAGGGTGACCAGATACCACACGGAGTTGGGCAGGCTGGAGCAGTACATATGCCGGCGCTCGCCCTCCAGGGAGACCATGGTGGCGTAGTCGTCGCCCGCGTCCATAGCCGCCTTCAGCTCCGCGATGTACTCCTCGCTGCTCCTGCCGTCGATCTCGTCATAGACGGCCATGACCCGGTCAAAGTAGTTATCCCGGAAGGCCGCGGAGTTGCGCACCACGAAGCTGCCGTCCTTGCGGATCACGAAGGAGTAGATGAGGGAGTCCTCCTCCTCCAGGGACAGCGTTTCGGCCAGATAGCTGATGGGCAGCTCGCCCACCAGGGCGACGCAGTCCTCGGTGCCGGGGATGGCCAGCTTGACGGGCACGTAGATCAGCGCCACCCGTTCTCCCTTGCTGCTGACGCCCACGGCCACGCCGCCCCGGCCGCTTTCCATGACCCGCAGGAAGGCGCTGGTGCTGGAAAGGCTCACCTGCTCGCCGTAGATCATCTCCAGGGAGCCGTTCTGATCACAGTAGGCCAGGGACGCATAGTCCCGGGACTGCCCGTTGTACACCAGCCACTCCTGGAGGGCGTCCTTGTCGGCGGTGTAGGCAGGGGGGACGTTTTCGGTCATCTTCTCCATCTGTACCAGACGGTGGCCGATGATCGAATCAAAATGCTTGGAGATCCGCTCGTTCATGCTGGACATATAGATGTTGCCCAGCTGGGTGATGGTCTGCTCGTTCTGACGGTTCAGGTAGACGGCCAGCACCCCAAAGACGCAGATGCAGATGGCGCAGACGGCGATGAGGCTGCCGGTCAGAAAGTGTTTGATCTTGTTCTGCATGACGCCGCCCTCACAGTTCCGCCTGAAAGGCCCGGATCGCCGCGGTCACGGCCAGATGGTCCGCCTTTACCTGCTCCGCCAGAGGCCCGGCCTCCGGCGTCCAGTCGTGGCGCAGGGCGTCGGACAGGCGGCTGCTGGAGTCCAGCAGCCGGGTAAAGCTGAGGTTCTGGCACACGCCCTTGATCGTGTGGGCGGCCCGGAACGCCTCCTCCCGGTCCTTTGCGGCCATGGCGGCGCAGAGCTGGTCAAAGCTGGGGTCGTCCAGATACTTCAGAAGGAATTTCTGAATCAGCCGGTCGCTGCGCAGCCGGGCGGACACGTCCTCATAGTCGCCGCCCAGGGCGGCATAGCAGTCTTGCAGCGTCATTTCCGTCGCTCTCCTTTTCCGTCGTGTTCAATGGGGGAAATAGCGGACAGCATCCCCCGCATGGAATTGTCATAGAAGCGGTACTGGCTGCCTCCCGCCCGCTTGACGGTGTAGAGAGCCTGATCCGCCGCGTGGAACAGCTCGTCGTACTCCCGGGACACCGAGCCGGCGTGGGCCGCCCCCATGCTGATGGAGAGGGGGAAGCCCTCGTAATACCCGGTGATGGTGTTGAAGATCCGTCTGACCGCCAGCTCGGCCTCCGCCCCGCAGTTCATGAAAACCAGGAACTCGTCGCCGCCGACCCGGGCGACGATATCGTCCCGCCGGGTGGCCTGACTCAGCTTTTCCGCCACATACCGCAGGACCTGATCTCCGAACATATGGCCCAGATTGTCGTTGGCGCTCTTGAACCGGTCCAGGTCGAAGATCACCATGACGCAGTTCCCGCTGGCGCTGTCCTCCAGTCTGGCCCGGATCATTTCCCTGGCGGTGACGTGGTTGAGAAGGCCCGTCAGCATATCGTGGGAGGCCCGCTTCTCCAGCTCCGCCATTTTGGCCCGGGAGTCGTGGATATCCACGCACTTGCCGATGGCGCCCGTCAGCACCGCCGGCTCGTCGGCGGACCAGATGGCCTGGGCGATGATCCGGTGCCAGCGGACCTGCCCGTTCAGGCGGAAGGGGCAGTCGCAGGAGATCAGCGGATGCTCCGGCGTGGCGGCCTCCAGGGTCTTGGCGATCTTGTCCCAGGTGCCGGGCCCCATCAGCTTCTGGGTGTCCTCGCTGTTCTGGGGGTCCATGATGACCTCGCTGAGGCCCAGCCGCTTGGCGCCCCAACCGGACAGCGTCAGCAGGGAGGGGGTCACGGTATACTCGAACTGGATCTCTTCCGTCATGGCGGCGAAGAAGTTGTACTTCATCCGCTCGTAGTCCAAAAGCCGCAGGGAACGCTCCGAGACGCTCAGGTCCTTTTGGGCCAGATCTGCCGGGGACAGCCGCCGCAGCTCCGGCCGGTAGGCCCGGGTGGAAGCGCCCGCCAGTTCCTCCTCCAGAGAGGGGGCCACATCCTGCAGGCACTCCAGCAGCAGGGGGTTGAAGGCGCCGCACTGGCCGTCCAGAATCATCCGGACGGCGGTGTCGTGGGGGATGGCCTTCTTGTAGCAGCGGTCGCTGGTCAGCGCGTCATAGACGTCGGCCAGAGCCACGATCTGGGCGGAAATGGGGATCTCGTCTCCCTTCAGCCCGTCGGGGTAGCCCCGCCCGTCGTAGCGCTCGTGGTGCCAGCGGCAGATCTCATAGGCGGTCTTGATCAGCGGCTCGTCCTCATAGGCGGGCAGCTTTTTCAGCATTTCCGCCCCCACCAGCGAGTGGGTCTTCATGACCTCGAACTCCTCCGCCGTCAGCCTGCCCGGCTTGTTCAGGATGTCCTCGTTGATGGCGATCTTGCCGATGTCGTGGAGGGCGGAGGCGGTGCAGATGAGGGAGATCTCCGACGGGGTCAGGGAATAGCGGTCGGTCTTTCGCTGGAGCTGCCGCAGCAGCGTGTCGGTCAGCGTGCGGACATGGATAATGTGCAGGCCGCTCTCGCCGTTTCGGAACTCCACCACATGGCTGAGGATATCCACCATCATGCTGCTGAGGCGTTCCTTTTCGTCGATCTGGTCCGCCAGCATCCCGATGAGCTTTTTCTGCTTGGTGTACAGCAGGATGGTGTTCTCGACCCGGGTGCGGACGACCAGCGTGTCGAAGGGCCGGGTGATGAAATCCGTGACCCCCAGCTCGTAGGCCCGCTTCAGCTGGGAGGATCCGCTTTCGGCGGAAATCATGATGACGGGGATATCCTCGATCCAGTGCTTCTGATTCATCACGGTGAGCACCTCAAAGCCGTCCACATGGGGCATCACCACATCCAGCAGCACCAGGGAGATGTCCAGGACGTACTTCTGCAGCGCCGCGATGGCCGCGGCGCCGTCCTCCGCTTCGATGATCTCGTACTCGCCGCCCAGCATATCCGCCAGAAGGGAACGGTTGATCTCGGAATCATCCACGATCAGTATTTTCTGCTTTTGCGTGTTGTCGATAGTAATAGGACATCCCATCTTCCTGTTAAAGTCGTTTTATCCGCCTGAGCGGCGACAGCGCGCGTCCTCCGGGGGCGGAGGGCCGGTGCGGAGGCGGCAGAAAACGCGCCTCTGCCATGCCAGTATAATATTAAAATTATAGTATATGCTTTTTCACTTTTCAAGGGATAAAGGCACAAAATGACCGCTTTATTCCCGGGAAGTCCCCAGCATTTGGGCGGATTTCCCGGTTCCCGTCCCGCGGCGGGGGAGAGCTGCCGCTCCGGGAAGTCCGCCGGACCGCCGGGAGTAAAAAGCGACCCGTCCGCGCGGCGTGGAAGCCTGCGCGGACGGGTCCTGCCTGATTTGATTTTCATGTCTTTCCGGCGGGGGCCAGGCGCCCCGGCCGTGTTCCTCAGACCAGCCCGAGGCGCCGCAGGGTATCCCGGATGCTGTCCTCCCAGGAGGGGCCGCATACCAGCCGGGCGGCGGCTTTGGCCTCCGGCGAGCCGTTTCCCATGGCCACGCCCCAGCCCACCCGGCGGAGCATATCCACGTCATTTCCGCTGTCGCCGAAGGCCGCGCAGGCCTCCAGAGGGATGCCCGCCTGCTCCAGGACCTTTTCCAGTCCCGTCAGCTTATTGGTCCCCCGGTGGAACACATCACACTCCGAGGGATCGTGAAAGTATTCGATCCGCAGACTGTCCCAGCGGCCTGAAAGCTGCTGGCGCATGTGGGGCCCGCCCTTCAGGGTCATGCCCAGGGGCGGCTCCCGCCGGCGGAAGTCCTCCCGGGCGCAGCGGCGGTACGCCCCCTCGTCCAGGGTCAGTGCGCCGAAGATGCGCCGCATCTCGTCCCAGCCGGAGCAGACGCAGCTGTACCGGTGGTATTTCAGCATCACATGGATGTCGAGCTCCCGGGCGGCGGCCAGCAGGCTCTCCGTCTCCTCCGCCGTGAACCGCTCCAGGTACAGCGGCCTGCCGCCGCGCTCCAGCAGCTCGTGGCCGTTGGACAGCACATAGTAGTCCGGCTGGATCAGCCGGGCCAGGGCGCTCCCCAGCAGGGCGTAGGACCGCCCGGAGGCGATAACGATTTTAACGCCCCGCTCCCGCAGGCGCTCCACCGCCTCCAGCGTAGACGGCAGCACCGACCGGGTCCTGTAGTCATACAGCGTTCCGTCCACATCAAAGATCACCGCGCGGAGATACGTTTCCATGTCTGACACGTCCTTTCTGTCAAGTCACTGTTCCATCTGGGAAAAGAGGGAAAGGAACAACATGATAAACGATTTCCGCCGGGATTGCAATTGTGGATCATTCCAAAAAATCAATATAATTTTTATCTATTCTGCCTTGTCTATCTTCCGTCTCCCGACCTGGAGCAGCAGTTCCCAGGTCAGGCTGTCAAAGTCCTCTGCGGTCTGGACCCACTCCACGTTCAGAAACCCGTTCCGCCGGGCGACCTTCCAGTACCCACGGCGGCAGAGGGGGCGGAACATAAACTCCCACGCGCCGTCCCGTACCGTCACCTGCTCCAGGGGGAACCGCTCCAGTCCGTCCCACCGCTCCACGGTCCGGGAACCGATCCGGATCTCCTCCGGCGGGAAGAACTGGGATGCAAAGATCAGATCCAGCTTCATGGCGGACGCGCCCCGGCAGAAGCTCCGGGGCCGGTAGGTCAGATGCAGGCCGTCTCCCTCCCGGACTACTGTCTTGCGTCCGTCGTCGGGAAAATTGCTGGGGTTCAGCCGCAGGCCCAGGTTGGGGTAGTCGTTCCACTCTCCGATATAGCGGTCCTCCCGGACCAGCTTGGGGAAAAAGGATTTGACGGCCCCGTCCCTGCGGTAGAGAGCCTGTACGCCGGGGCAGGCCATGCCGTTTTCAAATTCCCGGTCTGTCCAGCCCAGGGCGAAGCCTTCCTCCATTTCCAGGGTGACGCGGACCTCGCCCGCCGGGTAATCCCAGGGCGTGCCGTCGGCCACGGCCCGCTTGATGCTCACGTCCCGGGACGGGTCCGTGCGGGCGCGCTGGACGGTGACGCAGGGGTACGTCCGCCGCCGCAGGGCCTCCAGGTCCTCCGGGTCGCAGCGGTAGGGGAAGCCGGAAAAATAGAGGGCGTAGTACCGCATATTCTCCAGGCTTCCGTGGGGCAGAATGGCGGCGGAGTAGGCCGGGTCCCACAGGGTGTCCCGGAACGTAAATCCCGCCTCCTGACCCAGCAGCCGGTAGATGCAGGCCATAATGATCTGAAAATGGCCCGCCAGCTCGCTGGTGTAGCCGCGGGAATAGGGACCGGCCAGCTCCGTCAGCCCGGGCTGGTAGTGGCGCAGCACCCCGCGCCAGAGGAACGCCTCCAGCCGGCCGGCCCGCCCGGCGCAGTCCGCCCCCACAGGGAGCAGCCGGATCTCCGCCAGCGCCGCCAGCTGGAGGGCGGTGTAGAAGGGGGAGAGGAACTCATCCGGCAGGTCCACTGCCGCCAGATGGTCCTCCATCCAGACCAGCGCGGCCCTTCCCGCCGCCCCGGCGTCCTGGTCGTCCAGCAGCAGGCCGCAGCCCAGCAGGGAGACCGCCGCCAGCAGGCGGAAGCTGTTGCATTTGTTCCGCTCCAGCTCCGCCAGCCAGCCGGACCGGCCCGCCCGCAGAAAGTCCAGCAGGCCCGTCCGGGCCTTTTCCGAGAGCGCGTCCGCGCACTCCGTCAGGAGCTGTACGGCGGGCAGACCGCTGTATGGGCAGGGTCCCCAGGCCGCCTGCTCCAGCAGCGCGTTTCCCAGCCTGGCCTGGGCCGGATCCTGAGTTTTCAGACGGAGGTACGCCTGATACAGGGTATCCCGCAGATCCTCCAAAGGGGCGCAAGGCGCCTGGCGCAGATATTGCGCCAGGCACCCCGCCCGGTCCTTCTCAAATGAGATCATGACCATGTCTCCTTATTCAGCCAGCACCTTGACGACTGCCTTTTTTACATGGCAGGGACTGCCGTTTTGCCGCTTGGGGCTGTGGGCATCCTCCGGGAAGGTCACCAGCACGTCCCCGGGCCGCATGACGCAGACGCTCTGGAAGGGGCCGCGGAAGCCGATGTAATCCTCGTCTGCCTTCCGCTCGATTTCCTCCAGGGCGGCGACGTCGGCTACGCCGATCTGTTCCTCGCCCTCGAGCACCACATGGATATCGATGTAGCGCAGGTGGCCCTCGGTGATGGCCTCCGGCCCCGTCTCGTAGTCGAACCGGTTGACGTACACGTTCTCACCGTCGATGGCGGTCCTGCCCATGGGGAGCGCGCGGAGATCCTGCTCCTCCAGGAAGCGGATGGCGGCGTCCAGATGGGGGCTGAGGCCGCAATAGCGGCCCAAGCGGTCAAGCTTGCAGAAGATCATATCCGTATTTCTCCCTTCGTCACAGCGTGGGCGCGCCCTCGTAATACCGCTCGCCCTGGCGCACTACCTCGCCCCGCAGCCCGTAGAGCCTGGCGTTCCGGAAGCGGAACACCACGCAGGCGGTGGCGTTTTCCAGATCCATCAGCTTCTTGTTCCGGAAGGAGATCCGGGTATAGCCGTCCTTGCCCGGCGTCAGCACGCAGTCCTCGTAGCCAAAGCCCTGGTAGGGCGCGTCCTTCCAGCTGGGACAGATGGCGGCGGTAAGGGACCCGCCATCCTCCACGTCCGCCAGCACCGACAGGTGGTTGCCGTAAATATTCATGCGGCAGGTGGGCAGAACGGCCTCCCGGTCCGCTTCCCGGGGCTCGTACCAGGCGAAACGGTCCTTCTTCAGGAAGCCCCGGGCGAAGGAGGTCTCCCGGAAGTTGGTGTGCTGGCCGTTGCCGCCCATGTAGTAGAAGCAGAGCCTGTCGCCCATGTCGATGGGGGCGGCGGCGTAGATGCAGCAGCAGTCAAAATCGCCGGTGGGGTAGGAGCCCTGACCCCTGGGAATCAGGTACTGATAGGGAGCCACCCGGTCGAACTTGTCGGTGGTGGCGGCGTAGGTCAGCTCGCAGTCCACCGTGTCAAAGTTGGGCGCGGACCGGTCCCCCTCGTGGAACATGGAGGCCAGGCCCAGGTAGATGCCGTTGTACCAGAACACGGGCATGGAGTAGACCTGGGATTCAAAGCCGTCGCCCCGAAGGATCTCCCGGGGCTCGCTCCAGTTGATGAAGTCCCGGCTGGAGCAGATGGAGGAGATGCGCACGCCGTTTTTCCAGGTGCGGGTGATGACCTTGAACAGGCCGTCCACCTTGTCCCGGAAGGGGAAATTGTGGGAATCCGCCGGCGGGTTGTTCCGGGGCCACTGGATCATCTCACCCCAGTGGACGCCGTCCTCCGAGAAGTTCACCGCCATGTAGGTGCGGCCGCCCGGATACTCCACCTTGGTCACCAGCTTGTACCGCCTGGCGGGATCGGTCTCCGCATCGTCCAGGAACACGCCGGTGCCGTGGGCGTAGCGGAAGAGCATATTGTTGTCGGTGCTGCCCTCAAAGTCCACCAGACCCAGGGAGGGCTTGACCCAGTGGACGCCGTCGTCGCTCTCCGCGTAGCCCAGAGAGGCGATGCGGGTGGGCATGGGCCGGTAGGCCCGACGGGCCCGCTCCTCCTTGCCGGCGGAGGCGGAATCGTCGTCCTTGGAGCAGAGGGTGTAGTAGCAGCGGTACTTCCTGTACTTGGGGTCGTAGATGACGTTGGGGTAGGCGTTGTCGTAGCGGACCTCCCACTTCCGGGGCGGATCGCTGAAGAAGTCCTCATGGAACAAAGGATTGTGTTCCGTATCCTTTTCGATATGGGCCACGGTGAGCTTCAGATTATCCATGCCCTGGGGCTGCAGAGCGCTCCGGTCAAGGAACAGATACTGATCCATTTGAGATGGTTCCTCCTTCTCGGGAATTCCGATTTACGCTTCCGGCGCCTGCTTGTCGTAGAGATGGCAGGCCACCAGATGATCGCTGTCGTTGTGATGGCACAGGGCCGGGTCCACGGACTTGCAGATCTCCGTGCAGTGGGGGCACCGGGGATGGAAGGCGCAGCCGGTGGGTTTGTTGATGGGGCTGGGCACCTCGCCCTGGAGGACGATGCGCTTTTTCTCCTGGTGGATCTGGGGCACCGGGATGGCGGACAGCAGGGCCCGGGTGTAGGGGTGCAGGGGCTGGTCGTACAGCGTGCGGGAGTCCGCCACCTCCACGATCTTGCCCAGGTACATGACCACGATGCGGTTGCTCATGTACTGGACCACGGACAGATCGTGGGCGATGAACAGGTAGGTCAGGTTCAGCTCCTTCTGGATCTTCTTCATCAGGTTCAGCACCTGGGCCTGGATGGACACGTCCAGGGCGGATACCGGCTCGTCGCAGATGAGGACCTCGGGGCTCACCTCCAGAGCCCGGGCGATGCACAGACGCTGGCGCTGGCCGCCGGAGAACTCGTGGGGATAGCGCAGAAGGTAGTCGGGCTGGATGTTGACCATCTTCAGCACGTTCTCCATGATCTTCTCCCGCTCCTCCTTGCTGTTGACGCCGTGGACCTTCAGGGGCTCCTCAAAGGCGGTGTAGATCTTTTTCAGGGGGTTCAGGGCGGAATAGGGGTCCTGAAACACCATCTGGACCTTCTTGCGGAACTGGAACAGCTCCTCCTTGGTGAACTTGGTGATGTCCTTGAACTCGCCGCCGTAGTTGAACAGTACCTGGCCGCCGGTGGGCTGGTTGAGCATCATGATGGTCTTGCCGAAGGTGGACTTGCCGCAGCCGGATTCGCCCACGATGCCCAGGGTCTCGCCTTTGTACACGTCCAGGCTCACATCGTCCACGGCCTTGACATGGCCCACCGTCTTTTTCATGATGCCCTTCTTGATGGGGAACCACATCTGCAGGTTTCTTACCTGGAAGATCGTTTCTTTATTCGCCATGTCACTCCACCTCCGGGAAAGAATCATATTTCAGGCACCGCACATAGTGCCCCGGGGAGATCTCGTAGCGGGGGATGTCCTTCTCCTGGCAGCGCCCCTCGCAGAAGGGGCAGCGGCCAGCGAACTCACAGCCCGGCCCCAGATCGGCGGGGTTGGGGGTGATGCCGGGAATGGTCTCCAGCTCCTGACCCTCCGCCAGGCCCAGCACCGGCACGGAGCGGAGCAGCGCCTCCGTATAGGGGTGGGAGGGATGCTCGAAGATGTCCTCCAGGGAGCCGAACTCCATGACCCGGCCCATGTACATGACGCAGACCTCGTCGGCCATCTCCGCCACCAGGCCCATGTTGTGGGTGATGAGGATGATGGATTTGTGGTCGTTGACCTGGAGATCCTTCATCAGCTCCATGATCTGGGCCTGGATGGTCACGTCCAGAGCGGTGGTGGGCTCGTCGGCGATGATGATCTCCGGGTTGCAGATCATGGCGATGGCGATGACCACGCGCTGCTTCATGCCGCCGGAGAACTGGTGGGGATAGTCGTTGATGCGGCTCTCAGGGTCGGGGATGCCCAGCTTGCGGAACATCTCCAGCACCTTTTCCTCCGCTTCCTTCTTCTTCATGCCGGTGTGCTGGATCAGACCCTCCGCCACCTGGTCGCCCACTTTATAGACCGGGTTCAGGGAGGACATGGGATCCTGGAACACCATGCCGATCTCGGCGCCCCGGAGCTGGCGCATCTCGGGACCGAAGGGCTCCATCTGGTCCAGGCGGTACTCTTTGCCGTCCTTGGCGGAGCGGTAGATCACATGGTCCGCCGTCACCTTGGCGTTCTTGGGCATCAGTTTCACGATGGAATGGACCGTCACGCTCTTGCCGCAGCCGGACTCGCCCACCACCGCCAGGGTGGTGCCGCGCCGGAGGCGCAGGGAGACGTCCTTGACGATGCGGACCTCCTTGCGGTCCGAAATAAAGCTGGTGGACAGGTTCTTTACGTCCAGAACAAAATCTTGATTCTCCATAGCTCCCCCTCCTTACTGCTGTTTCGGGTCGAGGACGTCCCGGAGGCCGTCGCCGAAGAAGTTGATCGCGAGCACAAAGATAGAGATCACCACGCCGGGCACCGCCCACAGCCACCAGTAGTTGGAGACCACCTCCACGGACTTGGCCGCGTTCAGGATGTTGCCCCAGGTGGCCTGGGAGGAGGGAACGCCTACGCCCAGGAAGGACAGGCTGGCCTCGGAGAGGATGAAGCCCGCCACGTTGACCGTGGTGGCCACGATCACGGGGGAGAGCACGTTGGGCAGGATCTGCTTGAACATGATGCTGGCCTTGGACATGCCGAAGGCCTCACAGACCTGGACATAGGTCTCCTCCCGCAGGGCCAGGAACTCGTTTCGCACCATGCGGAAGGTGGTCATCCATCCTGTGACGGAGAATACCAGGATCAGGTTCCCCACGCCCTGGCCCAGGATGCCCACCAGGATCATAATGAGGATCATCTCCGGGAAGGTCTGGAAGATCTCGGAGATACGGATGAGCACGGTGTCGATCTTACCGCCGAAGTAGCCGGCGATGCTGCCCAGCACCATGCCGATGAGCGAGCCGCTCAGCGCGCCCACCACGCCCACAAAAATGGAGATGCGCCCGCCGTAGAGCACCCGGGAGAACACGTCGCGGCCCAGCTTGTCGGTACCCAGGGGGTGCTTCAAGCAGGGGGACAGAGACATCTCGCCCAGGCTGATCTCGGCGGGGTCGTAGGGGGTGAGCAGGGGGGCGAAGATGGATGCCAGAACGATGATCACAACGAAGATCATGCCGATCATCGCCAGGCGGTTGTTGACAAATTTCCGGATGTTTTTCCGCGCGAGGCTGGAGGCCTGCTTCTTGCTGGCTTCCTTCAGACTGGAATTCTGTGCACTCATATGTTCTTCCTCCTCCCGTTTATTCGCCCAGCCGGACGCGGGGATCCAGCGCCGCCGTCAGCACGTCTACCAGGAAGCTGGCCACCAGAATGGCCGCCGCCACCAGCAGGGTGGTCACCATGATGACGGGGTAGTCGCCGGATACCACGGATGTGGTGATGATGGAGCCGATGCCGGGCCAGCCAAAGACGGACTCGATGACCACGGAGCCGCCGATCAGCATGGGAAGGCGGAAGCAGAGGATGACCAGCACCGGGCGCATGGCGTTGCGGAAGCCGTGCTTGATGTAGACCTTCCACTCCGGGATGCCCTTGGACCGGGCGGTCTTGATGTAGTCGCTGTTGAGCACGCCCAGCATGGTGTTCCGGGAATAGCGCATCAGCACGGCGCACATGGAGATGGTCATGGTCAGCACCGGCAGCACCAGGTGGATCACCGCGTCGCCGAAGCCGGTGACGCCCGGAGAGGTGCGCCCGCTGGGCGGCAGCCATCCGAGCTTGATGGCAAAGATCTGGATGACGCAGATGCCGAAGAAGAACTGGGGGATGGACTGGCCGAGAACGGCAAAGATACGGCCGATATAGTCCACGATTCCGTTTTGCCGTATGGCGGATATGATACCGATGCCGATGCCGATGATGGAGGACAAAACCAGAGCGATGAGGGCCAGCTCAAAGGTGGCGGGCATACGGGTCCGCAGCAGCGACGAGATGGAGCTGCCGTTGACGATGCTGTAGCCGAAATCGCCTTTGACGATATCGCCCACCCAGTGGATATAGCGGACTGGGAAGGGATCGTTCAGGCCCAGCTTCTCCCGCAGCAGCTCCAGATTCTCCGCGTTGGCCGCCTGGTCAGGAGTGATCATGTAATTGATGGGGTCGATCCCTGTGGCCTGGAGGCCGGCAAAGACGATGAAGCTGATGAGGATCAGCATGGGAATCATCTGCAGCAGTTTTTTCAGGATAAATTTAAGCAAATCGTTCCACTCCTTTCCCATTGCGCTCCGCCGCGCCCCCTCCAGGGCGGCGAAGCTGTCAGGAAAAATTTTCGGCGCGGGGATATGGAAAATGAGGAAGAGGGAGGTGCCTCCGATGGCTGCACCTCCCTCGGCAGCTAGGACTTCACACTAGCTGATTGCTATTTTGTCCGGGTTAAGCGATGATCTCCCACTCGTTCATGTGGATGTTGGAGATGTACCAGGGGTTGCCGAAGGTCACGCCGTCGGGCAGCTTCACATGATCGGTGTTGATGAAGATGTTGTTGCCGATGGTGTACAGGGGGATCTTGTACAGGTTCTCCTGCTCCAGCTCCTGCAGCTCCTTCAGGATCTCACTGCGCTTGGCGGGATCGGACTCGGCCGCGATGGCGTTGGAGCCCTCGTCAAACATGGTGTCGCCGCCGAAGATGTTCTTGAAGTTGGCGTTGCTGGAATCGTACTCGCCGTACCACTCGGCGATGCTGAAAGCGGACAGGCCCTTGTAGCCCACGTCGTAGTTGCGGGTAGAGAACAGGTCGGTGGTGCCCTGCTGGGTCTGGATGGTCTCCACCTTCATGCCCACCTCGCCCAGGTAGTAGGCGATGGTCTGCATAAAGTCGATGGAGGTCTGATCGGAGTAGTAGTACAGGATGCGGAAGGTGTGGTCAAAGTCGTAGTTGGCCTCCTCCAGCAGCTGCTTGGCCTTCTCGGGGTTGTACTCGTAGGCCTTGCCGTTGTACTCGGCGTAGTCGTTGGGCACGCCGGAGTTGATGACGTGAGCCAGGCCGGGGAAGAGCTGGGTGGCGATGGTCTCGCGGTCGATGGCGTACAGGATCGCCTCGCGGACCCGCTCATCCTGCATGACGGGGTTCTCGTTGCCGTCCACGCCCTTCATGTTGCAGATGAAGTAGCGGTAGAACAGGATGTCGATGGGATACATGGTCATGGAGCTCAGCTTGCTCAGCTCGTTGATGATGTCGGGGGCGTTGGTGTTCAGCATATAGGTGTTGCCGGCCTGGGCGGCGGTGATCAGATCGGGCACGAAGTAGTTGATGATCTGGGTGAACTTCCAGGGATCGCCGGTGTAGTGCTCATTGGGCACCAGGGTGTAGTAGTTGCCGGGGCTCATCTCGCCGACCTTGAAGGCGCCGCTGGTGACCGGGTTGGACCAGTAGTTGCTGTTGTGGATCTCCAGGGGATCGAGGTCCTTCATGGCGTGCTCGGGCATGATGCAGAACTGAGCGATGACGGACAGGAACGCGCCGTAGGAGGAATCCAGGGTGATGGTGACGGTTTTGCCGTCCACCGCAATGCCCTCCAGATCGTCGGCGGTGCCCTCGCGCCAGGCGGCGGCGCCCTTGATCTTGGTGAAGGCGTTGGTGAAGATGGCGTTGCAGGAGGCCACCTTCAGCAGGGACTTGATGCTGAAGGCCACGTCCTCGCCGGTCAGATCCTCGCCGTCGGACCACTTCAGGCCGTCCTTCAGCACGAAGGTGTAGACCAGGCCGTCGTCGGAGACGCTGTAGCTCTCGGCCAGATCAGGATTGACGTCGGTGAGGTTGGGCTCCGCCATCAGCAGGGTGCGGTACATGGCGGTGATGATGCCGGTGGGGTTGTGCCAGGGATAAGCGGTCTTGTCGGCCGCGCCCTCGGCGACGCTGGCGACCTTAAAGACCTGCTCCACGGGAGCGGCGGGGTCCGCGGGCTTGGTGTCGTCAGGGGTGCTGGGCTGCTGCTGATCGTTCTGGGCGGGGGTCTTGGTATCGTTGGCGGGGGTCGTGTTGTTGCCGCAGCCAGCCATGCAGACCAGCAGCATGGCCAGGGCCAGGGTCAGGGACAGTAACTGCTTCATCCGTTTCTTCATTTGAGATACCCTTCCTTTGCTTTTAGTTTTATTCCAACCCTAAGGTTGGAATAACAAGGGCCAGCCCTTGTT
>CATZRD010000038.1 GCA_958423465.1 uncultured Oscillospiraceae bacterium
GAGGAATATTCGTGATTGTGTGTGGCCTGATTCTTATAAGCGTCCTTCCTGGGTCTGTTGGCCACGAGATTCATTTCTTTCATAACCTTTCGACAGCGTTTTATACTGATACTGATATTGAACTCGCGCCATAGATGGGTCTGAAAGGTCCTTTTTCCCGGAACATATCCAAGTTTTCTCACGATTTTCCTAAACTTTTCTTTCAATTGCTCCTGTTGTTCTTTCTTTGCGGCACAGGAGCTGTCTATATCTTTTTTACGCCTGACCCACGAATAGTAGCCGGATCTGGACACTCCAAATATGTGAAGGCATTGCACGATAGACAGACCGTCCGCTCTATCCGCTTGTCTACGGATAAAGGAATCTACCATATAGAAACGGTCGGCGCTTACACCTTCGGATTCAATGATATAGTTGTGTCCTCCAATGCGGAACGGAGTTTTTTTTGAGCTGCAACCAGCTCCTCCAAATAGGCATTTCTGGCTTTCAGATAGGCCAGTTCTTCCAGAGGGGACATGGCCCCCATAGCCTCTCTGGGTACAGAGCCATCATAGCTGGAGGGATCTGCGGTGAACAAACGACCCTCCCGGCCCAACTGCATCGCCCGCTTTCCTGCGGAATTCGCGCGGTCCTCTCCGAGTACAGCGGTGGAAAACCCAAGGCTGTTATACGCTGCCACATAGGTCATATGCTCCTCGGAGATCTTCTTATACATGGCAACATAAAAGTCCTTCGTGTAAATAATATCCCGCCCACGAAAATCCTTTAGGAACGGATTATCCAGAAACGGCTGAATCTCCTCTGGCGGCTGCCTGGTCATTCTGTTTTGTTTCATATTCCCTCATCCGCCCACCTTTCTCATACTCCTAAATTTTTTGCCCGTTCAATGGCTCGTTGGGCAGCTTTTTCTTTCATCTGCTGATACTTTTCTTCTTCCTTTGCGATGTAGAGCGAGAATTCAGCTTCGTTCATGGCCAGAAGATACTGCTCGTACTCGACTGGCGTCATGCGGCCCTTATCCCACATGCGGCGTTCATAATTGTAATACTCTGCATATCGCGCGACAAGTTCCCTCAACTCCTCGATATCTTTGCATTCCGAATACGGACACTCATCTTTAAAATGTCCAAAGAAAGACTCTTGTGGGGCGTTGTCCTGGCAATTTCCTCGTTTGGACATCGATTGTGTGTAACCTCTTTTGCTTACTTCCTGCTGGAATGCGCCAGACAGATAAACTGTCCCCTGGTCAGAATGATAAAGTCCACCGCTGACACATGGGTGAAGATCTGATTGACGCAGTGTGGCAAGCGCCAGTTCCAAGTCATTGTGTTCGCTGACTAAAAACGCAACTAACTTGCTGGTGACGGGATCGAGCAGTGCTGAGCCATATGCCTTGCATCCGTCGCCATAGAGAAGATGTGTAACGTCTGTCAGCCGTACTTCATTGGGCCGGTAAAGGCGGAATCTGCGCTGCAGCAAATTAGGCCTCACATTCTTTTTCAGTGCCGCTCCACCCATGCGCTTGGAAGGCGCTGCCTTCCGAATCGACGATGTGAGGTTGTACGTTTTCATAATACGGCGTATCTTTTTCAGCCCCATACGCTTTCCCGTCAGAGCTGGCATCATCATATAGATCTGCCTTGAGCCTTTGGCAAACCCCTTGTATTCCATAACGGTTCGAATCAGTTCGGCATCCTGCTCGTCTTGTGCGTTTCTCTGTACTACCGACTGTCCATAGGTGCCATTCTTCAGTATGGCATAATATGACGCACGAGAAATCTTCATGAGAGAGAGTATTTTTCTAACGCTATACTTTCTTCCTGGGTCTGGCGGAAGATCCCGGAGCCACAGGCAGAGCGATTTCTTCTGCAGAACATTCAGAGAAGAAACAATATCTCCAATTTGAAGAAACCCTTTTTCTACAATACTGTCCAATGCCCGCATCCTATTTCTAAGGATTTTCCGTGTGGGAGAGGCGTTTATTGTCTCTCCGTCAGCCGGTGTAGCCCATGCAGCCAAAACTCGGCTCATGCGATATCGCTCCGTTACTGAAAATATCTCCGGGTCAATATCAAACACACGGAGGATGTCGTCGAATGCCAGTACTGCAATAGGTGCGGCAGCCTCAAAGAATGCCTTATTCAACTCTATTTTTTCACGGGTGGCTGTTTGGACATAAGGATGTTTACGATACTGCTCTACCGTGGCGGCAGTATAATAAGCTGTACGGCCCCTTGTAGCACTGCGGTTTGTGTCCTGCCCAGATGAATGTTCAAATTTTTCTTGCAGCCAGTATATTTTGTGGTAGCCCATGTCTGCTGGCGAAATCCCAGCGGACAGCAAACCATCTTCTATGGACTGTTGGGGATAGTTTCGGTATAGCTCCGCCTCAAAATCCGGATGTAAAATCAGTCTGTTGACATCCCAAACAAATTTTCCGCTTTCAACCAATTCCTCCGCAGTCATGGTTGGCATATATATTGTTTTGGCCCAGTTTGCCTGGGTTTCCGGCGATGCCTTTGAAAACTTCGGACGCCCACCCCGTTTAAAAACAGATTCCACTGACTTTGTGAAGTTTAGGCCAAGGCGCTGGGTATCAAATCCGTTTGCCTCCAGCATCCTTCTGACAGTTGACCGCTCTGGCCTCCGTATCCACGCCTCATAGACCTGCTGTCTGAACTCTATTGTCAGCAGCAAACGGTTTTCCCGCACCTCCAGCACATTTGGATTCTTTTTCAGGGCTTCTATTTCTTCAGGCGAATACCGTTTGGGAACAAATTTAACAGCCATTTTCCACCCATAGCCTCTGTCCTATTTTGCACGATGATCTTGACCTCTGTCAAGGCAGTGTCTACAGCGTTTACTCTTTTGTCAAACTACTGTCTATTTTCTGTGTACCACTGTCAATCTCTGGTCTGTCTTTCGTGCTTTTTTGTCAGAGTACTGTCCTTTCTATAGGTACCATTTTAGTCTGTCCTCTGTACTTAGATTTACTTCAAATGTGACCTTCTTGGTGGTCCAGGATGAACCGGCCCCCGGTCCAGCGGCAGGGCCCCCCCTGGCGGGCGGTGCGCCTCTGCGGCCTACATACTCTGCCCCATGGTCATTGCAAGGCCGGCCATGCTCTGCCCTTGCACCAGGTCGTCGTTCCAGTCCTTATGCACAGGGAGCAGGATACCGCTGTGGTATCCTGCTCCCTGTAACTCTTCCTGGAGGCGCCTGGCCGCCGTCTGCCCAGGCTCGTCGTGATCCAGACAGAGCACAACGGATTGGAGGCTGGGATGCTGCTCCAGCATCCAGCACACGGCCTGGCCGCCAGTGCCGCACAGGGCTACATAGCTGTGCTCCTGCCATCTGTCCGGATACAGCGTGAGGAAGCTCAGCAGATCAATCGGGGCCTCGAACACATAGAGCAGGCCGTCCTGCCCCACGTGGTGGAAGCTGTACTGGGGCTTGCTGCCCTCCACGTTTACCTTAAAGGACTTGCCCTGGCTGTTGGTGCTCCGCTTGTGAGCGTGGCGGGGAACGCCCTGCTCATCCGTGCCCACAAAGACACAGTTGTGGTATTGAGCATCCTCGTACAGCAGGCCGGACCGGGCGAAGTGGGTGACCACCTCCCGGCTAACGCGGCGCTGTTTCATCAGGTAAGCGTACACACGGCGCATATCGGCGTTGGGCGGAGGCAGGGCGAAGGGCTTAGGCGGCTCCTCCCGCTTTGGCTCTGCGGCGGGATATGTCGCGCCCAATTCATTCCCCAACAGGAGCTCCATGGCCTCCTGATAGCTCATGCCGTAGTAGTGCTGGACAAAGCTGACCGCATGGCCGCCCTGCCGGGCAATATGGTCGTACCATTCGTTGCCCCGGACGGTGATATGGTGCACCCTAGCCAGCCGGGACTCCCGCCCGGCGCGGAGCAGCTTCTCCCCCCGCTGCCGCAGGAATTCCTCCAGATCAACGGAGTTGGCCCGCTCCTTCTGTTCATCGGTAAAATGGATATAGGTTCCCATGCTGGCTCACCTCGAATCAAACGGTTGACTTTTGTTTATACTCTGTATATACTATCTTTGAAAGGCAGGTGTCGTTCATGTACGCGACGATCCAAAAATGGGGCAACAGCCAGGGCCTGCGGATCCCCAAGGCCCTCCTGGACGCAGTTGGTCTGAAAGAACACGACCGGGTGGAACTGGTGCAGATGGATGATGGTATCAACATCCGGCGTGCCTCTTCCATCCCGCACCGCACCCTGGAGGAACGCCTCACCGCATTCTACGGAAAGCCCATTGACCAGATCGACCGAATTGAGGCCGAAGAGCTGGATTGGAGGAAGGCGGAGGGTTCTGAGGCATGGTGACGATTTTTGAACAGGGGGACATCGTCTATCTGGACTTTGGTCCCCAAGCCGGCCATGAGCAGAAGGACCGCCGCCCTGCCCTGGTGATCAGCAACAATCTGTTCAACCGGGTCAGCAGCCTGACCATGGTGTGCCCCATCACCCATACAGACCGGGGCCACCCGTTCCACCTCCGGCTGGATGAGCGCACCAGGACAGACGGGGTCATCCTGTGTGATCAGGCCCGGATGCTGGATCTGAACAGCCGCCACGCATCCTTTGTAGAACGTGCTCCGGAGGACATCTCCTCAGAGGCGGTAGATATGGTCATCGGTTTTTTGGAACCGAAGTAGCGGAAGAAACCACGGAGGACTACCAGTTCAATGGCAGTCCCCCATCTTATCTTTGAGAATGCTGGGGGATTTCCTCATGGTCATCGGCCTTGTGTCCCAGGGCCATACGCTTCTCCCGGAGCATCCGGCGCCGCTTCCGGTCGATGTGCAGGCCAGTCTGGATGGCATCGGAGGCGGACTGCTCCCGGAAGATGCGGCCCATGTTGTGGAACAACTGGAGGACACATCGGGCGGTATCCGCGTGGGATACCGTCCGATGTGTCTGTGTACGCTGGTGGTGCGCGGCCTCCTGTTGTGGGTGATGTGCCCCATGCGGCAGGCCCGATTGTGCAGGCGGTGTGCCCGACGGTGTGGGCATGTGTACCATCTCATCTGCTGTGGGATGCTCCCCCCGCCCCAGCTGGAGCGCCTCCCGGATGACCATGTTGCGCACGGCCTTGAACTCCTTCTGTTTGGAAAGCGGCAGGCGCTCCGGCATCTGCTCGGAGTAGGTGCGGCACACCTCTTCCCGCATCTGGTTCCACAGGTCATAGGCGGCCGCCACACACTCGTCCTTTGCCAGCTCATCCACGATGGCGTCCACCAATGCTTTGGTCTTGGGTGGCAGATATCCGTAGACTTTTTTGCCCTTGGTGCTCTGCAACCGCTGGGTCAGCTCCAGCACCAGCCGTTCCAGGTTTTCATTTTGGAGCTGTCCGGTCTCCATCTGTGCAATCAGCTCTGCCATGGTGCGCTCCGCGTCCCGGCTTAGGGTGTCCCGGTATTCGGTTTTCTGTTCGTAGACGTGGAGCAGATCCTGTTGGAAGATCCGCCGGCCGAATGCGGACTTCACCTGCTGGATACCCTGCCTGGTGAGGTAGCCCTCCTTGGGATCGGAGGAGAACACCACCATGTGGATGTGGACGCTGTCCTCCTTGCGGTGGAAGGCGGCGTACCAGTGCAGGTGCTCCAGCGGGATTTTATATCCTCTGGCAATCTCAGGCGCACAGGCGCACACCAGCTGCCGCCAGCTCTCCGCGTCGTTGTAGCCCAGCCGCTCCGCGTCCTCCCGGCGGATGGCCACCACCGGCGTCCACACGCTGCCGGTGTGCTCCGCCACCTCCCGGACGGCCTGGGAGAGATTGCGCACCTTACCCCCGGCGCACCACAGGCCGTGCTCACCGTCCATCTGCACGCCGGGACGGTGGGACACGTAGTCCAGGTAGTTCTCCAGCCGGCTCATGGGCTCCGCGAAGTCCTCCTGCACTTGGCGAATGAAAGTGTTGGCGTTTGCTTGGGTGGGCGCGTTGCAGTAGTCTTCATACTCCAGCAATTCCTTCGCGCCGGGGAAGTCCCGGAGCAGGCTCTGGATATAAGCCTGCTGTTTGCTCGTAGCGGACTGGTCTTGTTGTTCACCCCTGAGCACTTCCACGCCGGGGCGGGTGGCGATGTAGCGGGCCCGGTTGGACAGCTTGGCCGCGTCCCTGCCGCCCTTCAGGTAGGGGGACATGAAGCGGACGCGGCTCATCCGTCAGGGTAGACCTGTCGCTGGAGATCCAGCGCGTCGTCAAAGCTGATCTTCCCGTTGGTACGCAGCACCTCGTCCACCGCATAGGCCCGCAGCTCCCGGCGGTTCACCGGATCAGCGCGGAAGTGGGCGGCAACGGTGTGGCCCATCATGTTCACCTCCACGCACAGCTTGAACAGCAAAGTGCACAGCCGGTTTTCGTTGTCTGCCAATGTACCCCGCAGGGTGTCCACCAGGGCGCGGGAGAGGTACTCTGAGGTATCCTCCGTGGCCAGGTAGCCCATGTAGAACCGCAGGGCCTTTTCAATAAATTCACTGCGCGTTTTGCAGTTGTCTTCCTCCAGCCAGCCGTCCATCCGGCGGATCACACCGGGCGTCAGCCAGACAGCGGTGCGCTTTTTGTTGTCGTGTTCCTCCATGTTCTTCACCTCCGCTTTTGCCTGCGACACAGCGGAACCCGCTGGCGCAGTAAGTGTTTATCTGAACCCGACCACCCCAAACGGCCGGAACCTCCCATTCCGACCACCTGGCCTAAAATCCGGGAAAGCCCCGCACTGCGGGGCTTTGTGGGCGGGAGGCGGGCGCTTGCGACCACCTCCCTTTATCCTCGTACTAAAATCGAACGCCCCAAACCGGGGCGAAACTGGCCCCAACGGGGCGGTTTCCCGTCTGGGCGGGGCCCTGGCCCGCCCTCTGCCTGAAACCGGCACACAGGGCGCACACGGGGCCGACGGCGTGCTCACAGCTGGGCCAGGCTGGGGGCCTGGCGGGGCTGCGGTTCCTCCACCAGATACCGGGCCCGGAAATCTGCCAGCGCCATGCCGGTCTGTTCCAGGCAGTAGGCGTCCATCTTCTCCAGCAGCGCGGCCTGCTCCTGCTTGGCCAGCGGATACCGGAAGGCGAACTCATTGCCGTCTCCGCACACCAGGATGACGTCTAGTGCGGAGCACAGCCGGCTGGCGTTCAGGTCATAGGCGGCGTACACGTTGAGCCAGTCGTCGTTTTCCGCGGTCGCTACGTGGGTGCCAAAGACCGCGTCCGGGTCAAAGGTCACCGGCATATAGAACTGGAGCAGCCCACCGCACTCGGACAGATCCTCCGCGAAGCCAACCTCCCCCATGGGCAGCCGGTGTGTCCCGACCGTGAGCTCCGGCGGCTCGGCTTCCTCCGTTGTCAGCAGATGACTGTACTGCTGCGCCAGAGAACGGTCGGTGCGCCGCTGACAGCATGCCTCCATCTCCCCGCGCAGGACGTCTCGCTCCGCCCTGTTAAGCGGATACAGGAACGGATGCGCCTTCTTTCCAAAATTCCGGCAGAGGGTTATTTCTATGTGGTCCGCCACATCCTGAAGCGCAAAATCATAGGCAGTATGGAGGTTCAGCCAGTCACACAGTGAACTGGTATCCAGCTCCGGGCCAAACACCTCCTGCTGAACTTCTTTGCTGACACAGTCGAGCTGGAAATCCAGCGTGTGGCCGATACGCAGGATCTCCTCCGGGAACACCAAATCCCCCTGCCGCAGATCCCTGCGGTGGGTCAGTACGGGAACACTCACAGGCTCATCCCTCCCAGTACAGGCCCATTCTGCTCCGGCACGCTGTTTACCTGGGCCTGCTGTTCCGCCAGGCAGTCCAGGATCTCCTGGGCCTGCGTGTCCAGAAGGACGTCCTGTTTTGCCGCCCACGCCAGGTAGCCGTCCAGCTTCATACCCCGCTCCAGCAGGGCTTCCGCCGCCGCCTGCGCCTGCGCCCGCAGACACACGTTCATCGCCTCATAGTCCTCCGGCTGCACCCGCAGGCTGTCCCTTAGCAGATGTGCTACCCTCTGCTCGTCGTATGCAGCGAGCAGAGGGCGCAGCAGGGGGGCGGCCTGGTCACCCGGCTGGAGGCCCTTTTGGAGCAGCTCCGTGAGCATGGGCAGATCATGGGCATAGGCGGCGCCGCACAGCAGCCTGGAGGGTGCGGCGGCAACCTGCTCCGGCGTGGCCCAGCGGATAAGCTCTCTGGCCATGGCGCGGTTCTGCCCGAAGGCGTACCGGAGCACCTCACCGGGCAGGGCGGGGGACGGATTGGCCACCTTGTCCATTGTCTGATCCAGCATCATCTGCACCCGCTGGAGATCCCCGGTGTCCACCGCCCGTTTGCAGGCATCCAACCAGACGTCCTCCGGGTAGGGTGACTTTGTCCCAAGCATCAGTCTGGCCATCCGTTTGCCCACTGGGCCTGGCCTGCCTGCCGCTGCGGCCAGCAGGCTGCCCCGCTCTTCCGGCTTCGTGATCTGAACTGCCAGGGAGGAAAACGCATAGAGCTCCCCATCCCGGATGGCCAGCACCGCCCGGTCCGCCGTGCTCATGCGCAGGGGGCGGGCGCCCACCTCGTCCATATAGGCGGTGATGCTGCCGGTCATACGGCGCAGGAGCTGCTCCGTATTCGTCATCTGTGCCTCCTGCCGCATCCGCTGTTCCAGCAGCGCATCCATGAGTACCCGTTGCTCCTTCGGACTGAGATGGAGCACCACGCCCTCCGCTTTCGTGCTGTCTTCCATCTGCCGGTATCTGGCATAGGCACCTTGCTCACCGTGAAACGCCTTGGTAATGGCGGAGGAGATGAGGAACATCCGGTCCATGTCGGAGCCGCTCTCGCCCAGGGTCTTGCCCGTGGCGAAGCTTTTGATCACAGGCTTGCCGTCCTCCCCGTACCACTTCAGGTACACATCCAGGTAAATCCCCTCGCTGTCCCCGTAGTCCGTAGTGCAGAAGAGATCCGCATTCCTGGGGATCACCCTTCTGTCCTCCCAGTCGGCGTCCAGCAGAAAATACTCGTCCGGCAGATAGCCCATGCCCTCCAACCGGTGCTTCAGCTCCTCATAGACCTCCTGTCCAGTGCGGCCGCTCAGTTCAATGGTCTCCATCTGTCGCTTCCTCCTTCTGCATCTGTGTAGCCTTGGATGCCGCCGGCCGCCGACGCCTGTCCCGGTCCGGCCGGCACCGGGCGTCCAGGTAGGCCCGGGTCTCCGCCGGTACATAGGCCTCGTACAGCTCCTCCAGCGCCCGCTGGAGCTCCTTCTGGGGTGTGCGCTTGTTCTTAGCGGCCAGAAAATACCGGAGCGCGTCCAGCCGCTCCGGTTCCATGCTCACCGTCAGTTCTGTTTTTTCCATAGTCAGCTCATGCCTCCCATCGCCTGCATTGTGTTTTTCGGAACCTCGGATGAAACTGCAGGCTGCCCGCATAGGGTGTTCCACCGGGCCTCTGCTTCACGCAGATACCGCTCCGCCAGCTCAGGGTGTTCCCCCAGCAGAGGGCGGATGTGTGGGAAGCCGTAGTGTTCCTCTGAAACGCTGCGGTCATAGCTCCCCAGCACATAGTGGAGAGGGACGTCGTCCATCGGGAAAAAACGTCCCTGTACGGAGCAGGTTTTGCGTTCCGGGTCAATGGACTGGATGACGCCGCCACGGAGGGCAAAGTCTCCAGGACCGCCATAGGGTTCTGTGGCGGCAAAGAGCACCGTGTCTCCCACGGACAGCTCCCTGGACAGCAAAGCGTCCCGCATCTGGTCGATCAGTGACTCGCGGCTTGTGGAGAGCAGCTTGGTCTCCGGAGCCAGCAGGGCCTGTGCCTGCCGGTAAAGTGACGCCGCCTGCTGCTCCGTCACCCCCGGCCTCCATGTACCATCTGTCCGGGTGATCCGTTCGTTGTCCGGCAGCCCCGCCGCCGTTTCATAGGCGGCAATAAGGCAAGCCGTATTCTGGATTGAGTTCATATTCTCTCACTCCTCGTATGATGTGGTTGGCAGGTAGTATCTGGGGTTTGTTCTCTGTCCGCTGACCCGCACCTCGAAGTGGAGGTGGGGGCCGGTGGATCGGCCGGTGCTGCCGGACAGAGATACGATGTCGCCGGCCTCCACCGTTTGGCCCACCCGCACCAGCAGTTGAGAGTTGTGGGCGTAGAGAGTGGACAGGCCGTTACCATGGTCGATCATCACATAGTAGCCGTAGCTGCTGTGGTACTGGGCGGCGGTGACGGTGCCGGGCAGGGCGGCCCGGACGGGGGTGCCGGTGGGTACCGCCAAATCCATGCCGGTATGACCCCGGGTCTCCCCGGTGAAGGGGTCCCTCCGGTAGCCAAACTCCGAGGTGACCCGGCTCTCCCAGCCCGCCCCAATGGGGGAGCAGAAGCCGTCCGCCCCGATGAAGGGCACGTCGGTGCCGGGGATCCAGCCCTCCGTTCCAGTAGATGCACCGTACTTCACGACATTGTAAACGCTGTCCGCGTTGGCCTGCTGTTCCGGTGTGGCTTCCGCTCCGGTAAGATGCCGGATGTTTTGCCAGACCTGCTGGAAATCTGAGATTGAGACGGCCACGGTATAGGTCTCATGGGTCTCCACCTCATTCCCCTCCTCATCCACAGTGGTCACCGTGCGGGTGCGCTCCTCATAGGTGACAAAGCAATCCACAAAGGCCTGCCCGGCGTGGGCCGCCGGGTCATCCGCGCCGAAGTACAGAGCGAAGAACACCGCCTTGACTCGGACATCATCCAGGCCGTCCCCGTCCTCCATCTGCCCCTCTACGGTCTGCATGGCGGCATCCAGCAGGACAAAGCTGTCCCGCATCTCCTGGATGTATGCCTGATACTCCTCCGGGGTGCCCTCCGGGACGGCCCCGCCGTGAAAGCACAGATCCGCCACAGTGCGGTTGTGTTCCGCCCCACCTGAGAAGGTGGTGCAGAAGAAGGCCAGAAGGAGAATGATGGGAGAGAGTACGGCTATCAGCACCCACCCCACGGCCTTCCGGCTCTTTTCATTGGCGAGAATAGATGCAGCAGCCTTGAGCACCAGGGCTGGAGCGGCCATTATCCTCCGCCTCCTGTGATCAGTGCATGCTTGTGGGGCGGGGCGTGGACGTCCAGCAGGTTGCGGTCCGCACCGGATTTGAACAGGCAGACACCGTTATTGGGGGAACTGATCAGGTCGTACTCGGCACTTTCCAGTTGCAGGTTGTCCATGTAGAACTTCTTGTCCACCTTGCCGCCATGGAAGAGAAACTGGTGGGTGGGGATGGCAAACAGGGGGCGGGTCAGCTCCCGCACGCCCTGGATATCGAAATCCTCCAGGTTTTGCGACGCCAGGATCAGGGCGGAATTGCGCTTGCGCACCCGCTTGAGGCAGTTACGGATGTACTCAATGGTGGTCAGGTTGGACAGCCAGAGGTAGAGCTCGTCCAGGGCGGCCACGGTGTTGCCTTTGGTAAGGAGCTGGTCGCTGAGGTAGGACAGCAGGTTGAACAGCAGGGCGTCCTTGACCGAGGAGTTGGCATGAATCAGATCCTTGACGCCAAACACCAGGAACCTTGCGCTGGTGATGTTCGTGCGGCCGTTGAAGTAGACGCTCTCCGCCCCCCGGCACATGGAGTGGAGCCCCAGCAAGAGTTCCCGCAGCAGCTCCCTGGGATACAGAGGGCTGTCCTCCCGGTCATAGTGTTCATAGGCGTCCTCCAGGACGGCGTACAGATCCTCCGCAATAGGCCAGTCCTCCGGCCCCATGGCCGAGAAGTTTGTCTTGTCTGAAATGCCCCATTTCCGGTACAGCCGCTCCAGCATCAGCTCCAAGGTATCCACCTGTTGGTGGGTGAAGGGCTTGTAGGCCCGGAAAAAGTCCTTGAGGAAGGAGATGTGCTGGGATAGGGGGGATTGCTGGCGGAAGGCATTGGGCACAGTTGGATCTTCATCCCTGTCGTCGCCAATATCCCACCGCTTGGCCTCCAAAAAGTTGATACGGAACTGCCCGCCCATGAGGTCCGCGTAACAGCCGCCCAGCCTGCCGCAGAGCCAGGCCAGCTCCTGCTCCGGGTCCAGGCAAATCACCGTCTTGCCGCTCTCCAGCAGGTTGCAGATGAGCAGCTTGAGCAGGTAGCTCTTGCCCTCGCCGGAGTTGCCCAGGATGAGCACGCTGGAATTGGTCTTGTCCGGTGTGCGGCGGTCCAGATCCAGCAGGATGTCCGCACCATAGTGGTCATTGCCGATGTAAAACCCGTGAGGATCGCTGCGGCCGGAGTAGTTGATGGGGTACAGGTTGGCGGTGGAGCTGGCGGGCAGCACCCGCTCAAACTGGGCGCCCAGGGCGTTCCGCCCCGCCGGGTTGGCGGAGAGGAAGCCCTCCCGCTGGCGGAGCAGCAGGGGATCTGCACTGAGCTTGGCCCGGGTGAGCTCGGCGCCCACCTCGTCCCGCAGCAGCCGCAGCTCCTCGGGGGTTTGGGCGGCCAGCTCCAGGAACACGGCGCAGTGTATGAGGGGCTCCCGGTTCTTCCGGGCGCCGGCAATGATGACGGCCACGTCCTGTAGGTTGGCCTCCGCCGTGACGCTCCGCTTCAGGTTATCCTGATTGCTCCGATCCAGCCGGTTCTTATTGACGGCCTTATGGTAGATGGCCTCCTCCGCCGCCGCTGTCACCTGGCGGGCATAGAGATGGAGGGTGACGCCGGCCCGGTTACAGATGTGGGAGAGCAGGGCCAGCTCCTCGGTGGCGGCGGGGTAGCCCCGGAGGGCCAGGACGCAGCGGTACAGCCCGCCCAGCACATAGGAGTCCGTGTTAAACTTCACGGCTGCTGGGGCAATCAGGTCCAGAAAGTCCTTGGGCTGGAAGAGCTGCGCTGGTTTTTCCACCGGTTTTTTCCGCTTCTTCTGTGCTTTAGCCATGCTCTGTCACCCACCTCTCCCCGTCCACCTGGTCAAAGTGCTCGGTGACCACGTTCTGCTGGTAATACACCGCCAGGATGCGCTTCACGTCCTGTTCCCCGGCCAGGCAAACGTGAAAGCCGTGATCCTGGATCTGCTTCTCCAATCGCCGGGGCAGCTCCCGATCCTCTGCGGCCTTGCTGTCCAACCGGCAGACCAGGACGAACTCCCGGGAGGCGGCGGTGGAGGACTGGCGTGCGTCCAAGTGCTCCATATCCTGCCGGAGCAGCTCCCGCAGGGCGGGAGACGGTTCCTCCTCCAGCCTTCTCTGGTAATACTGCTTGTTTTTCAGAAATGACTCCCTGGAGTCCAGGGCCAGCAGCTCCAGGGATGCCATCCCCTGGAGAAGCCCGGTGAGGGCCCGCACCCGGCCCCGGATACCCTTCGGGGACAGGATGGACAGGTTGTCCGGCCGGAGCAGGTAGAAGAGCAGTTCGTCCCTGCCGCACACCGCGCCGTGCTCCGTCAGGCGGGTGACACCCATGAGCTGCCGGGTAGTCTGCCGCTGACGCAGGAACTGCTGTTCCTTTCTATTCATTGTTCTGCCCCCATTCATAGTATTGCTGCTGCAGGAACAGGAAGCAGGCCGCCCGCCGCAGGAAGTCCAGGACGCTGGAGCCCTCCACCTGGATGGCGAGGAAGGCGTACAGCACGGTACCCACCAGGGGCAGCATGGTCCCCGTCTGGGCCAGCGCCAATACAGAGAGCAGAAAGGCCACCCCGATAATGGCCACGTCCCGCAGCTGCCACAGCCACAGGGTGGCCTTGGCCTTCAGGTTGTCTGGGTAGATGAACACGAAAACACCTCCAAAACAGGAAGGGACCCAGCCTGTCCGGCCGGATCCCTTCCTGCAGTTTATCCTTCTGTACTGCTTTCTTCCGTATCCTCGTCACATCCATCTGTTTCCCCCTCGGTCTCTGCAACGGCTTCCTCCGGGAGGCGGCCCTCCTGCTCCACGTGCCCCTCGTTGGCGGTATCCCCTGCAGCCTTACATTCCTCCTGGGCCTCCGCCAGGGCCCTGTGGATGCAGTCCAGGAAGAAGGCGTTCTGCTTGATGCCCTTCTCCTGCAGGTAGTCCTTAAATCGCTCGAACAGCTCGCCGGGCACCTGGAATGCCACCGTTCTCTTGTCTCCGCTCATCGTAGTTTCCTCCTTCTGATTGTCGTAAAATGTTTGGATCAACCAGGCCATATACTGGCCCAGTGTTTTTCCGGATACCTCCTGCTCCTCCCGCACCCGGGCGTGAAGCCCGGCGGGGATGGGTGCACAGAGGTTCTTCACATTTTCTTCCATGGATTGGCCCCCCTTCTGTTTGGTAACGCAAGTATATCGATCCCGGCGGTAAATAGCCATCACCAACAGCAACAAAGATTGTGCCGGAAAGCAAGCATAAGCAACAATGTCAGCCCCCCTCCGCCGCCCGGGCGATGCCCGCCATGATATACTCCACGCATGGCACTGGGACACTATTACCCAAGGCCTTGTACCGGGCGGAGTCCGAGGCGCCGGGCAGGTCTGTCCACCCATCCGGGAACCCCTGAAGCCGCTCACACTCCAGTGGAGTGAGACGCCGGATCAGGAAAACCGCCAGTGTATCACGGCTTGGCTGGCAGATCAGATCGGTGGCATCCTTCCCCTGACGGGCACTCTGGGTGGAGGCGGTATCGTCCTCTCTGAATTTGTCCACCCGCTGGCGGCGAAAAATGGCGTGCCGGTCCGCACTGGTCAGGGTATAGGCCACATCATTTTGGATGCCAATGCCGTTGCCGCCATTGCGGGGCTGCCGGTCAATGGCATTGCCGCAGATACACATAGTCGGCTCCGGCTGGAGGGCCAGAGGCAGGTTGTTGCCTCCGGTACCAGCCCTGGCGGATAGTGTGGGCACGATCGGATGCGGCCCAGTGTATCGGCTGTCAATGCCGTGGTTCTCAAAAACCAGGGGCTGATGCCCGTGCTGTTGTGCCCGCAGGGTTCCGGTCTTATCTTCAGTGCAGTCCATGACGCTGCCGCCCTGGTCGTTGAGGCAGAGCACGGAGGGCATGCGGTTGCCGCTCTGGCCGGCCTTCAGGGTGGGCGCCGCACGCTCCGAGTATCCAATACTGCCCGCGCTGGCCCCCGCCCCGGCGGAAAACCCGGCTGTAATATCCCGGGTATCCGCCAGGCCGCACTCATCCCAGGCGGCCAGCCCCGCCTGCACCAGGAGGGCCGCATGGAGCTGGGGCGGGAGAGGCTTGCCCCGCTCCTTCGCCCTGCGCAGAATGCCCAGGCAGGCTCTCCTGGTCAAATAGTATTTTCGGGGCGGATTGTCCTGCAAAATCAGCGACAAGGAACACCCTGCGTCTCCGCTGGGGGGTGCCGGGCCAGTATTGAGCGTCGAAGACCTTCCACGCCAGGGAGAATGCAGCTCCCACTCGTAATTTCCCAGCAGGTTGCCAGCCCCAGGGGTGAGGTCGAGTGAAAGGTATGGAATTGTCTGCAATTCCGGCGATCTGTTCCAGGACGAACCGGAAGTCCTCCCCTTTAGGGAAGCCGCTGCTGAACACGCCGGGGACATTCTCCCAGCAGAACCATCTGGGGCGAACAGACTTGCCTGTCCGCCCTCGTCGTATATCCGCATCCCGCATCTCCTTTGTCACCCGGATCTGCTCCAGGAACAGCCCGGACCGTGCGCCGGCCAGTCCGGCGCGGGTACAGGATGCCACGGATAAGTCCTGACAGGGTGAGCCGCCGCAGATAATGTCCACCGGCGGCAGCTTCGCCCCGTCCAGCCTGGTGATATCCCCCATATGGAGCGTCTCCGGGAAATGATGTTTCGTGACTTGAATGGGGAAGGGCTCAATCTCGCTGGCCCACAGTGGGGTGATCCCCTGCCGTATGGCGGCCAGCGGAAAGCCGCCGATGCCGTCAAACAAGCTTCCGAGGGTAAGGGTCATTTTACCGCCTGGACAATGGTGCGGGTGGTATTGACGGCAGCCTGGGCGGTGTAGACGGCGCTCATGATATTGGCTCTGGTGGTGGTGTCCAGGCCGAAGGCCCCGGCGATGCGGGGCACCTCTCCGGCGGCCAGCATGAGGCCAAGCCCCAGGAGGGCTTTGTCGCTGAACACCATAAGCCCCGCCACCAGAATGGTGGCCTGGAGGAAGGCGCTGAGACACAGGCCAATGACCTGCTTGCACCACTGGGTGAAGCCGTCCGTATAGCCCCGGGGGATGGAGAACATGTACAGGGAGCCCACGGCAATCTGGATGAGCAGGATGCCGCCCCGTTTCAAGTTTGAGAAGAACACCTTGATTACCGCATAGGCCATGAAGATCATGGCGAAGAGGAGCATGATGGGGTTGGTACCCAGGCCCCATTTGGCCTGGGCCGCGATATCCGTCAGGCCAGCCCCCTCAAGGCCTGTGAGGATTTCATTGCCCAGCTCCCCGATGCTCTTTCCCGCCCCTGTGATTTCCATGGCGAAGGTACCCTGGAGGGAGACGGAGAGGGCGTACAGCCGAACGGGCACAGTGGTGAACAGGCTGACGGCAAAGAAGCCCTTGAGGGCGTTGAGGGCGGGCTGCTGGAGATTGCCCCGGCCAGATGCGTACTCAATGCCGCACTCAAAGGCAGATACCACCACGCTGACGGCAAAGAGGGCCCAGCCCAGTTGGGAGAAGAAGCGCACCACTGACCGCACCCAGGAGAGGTCAAACAGCTCCACCCCCATGTTTCCCATCTGGGCGAAGAAGGCGCCCAGGAAGCCCACCATCTGGCTGTAAAACCAGTCCAGGATGGACTCCATCACCGGATTGGCCACAAAGTCCCAAATAAACACTCGCCTTCACCGCCTCAGATGCCTACGATATTCCAGATGTAATTGGGGGCCAGCAGCACGAAGATCAGGCAGACGAACAGGATGGCCGCCCCCGTCCACTCAAACTGGCCGTGCTTGCGATAGTCGAAGAAGCACAGTGCCACCTTGACAAAGAATGCAATCCCCAGCACCATGGTGAGGGCGGGGAACACCACAGTATCCACCACGGTCTTAATCTGGCCGGCGGCATCCGTCCAGGTCTGCTCCACGGCGTCCGCCACATTGCCGGCGGAGGAGGCGAAGGCCGGGACCATGCACAGGGCGGCCACCGTCAGGGCCAGGAGCAGGATTCTGATGCTCTTTTTTCTCAAAGTCACTTTCGTAGCACCTCCATGAAATTGAAGGGCCGCCCGGGTTGGGCGGCCCTCCTGAAGATGGGTTGCTGGAATCAATAGCCGGTGCGGGGCAGGGGCTCCGAGGGCTTGTAGACCTTGGTCACCCACCGGGAGGTGGCCATAATCCACTGGCCGTTGTACACGCCGCCCACGTCCGCCTGGTTGACGAATTGGCTGCCACCGGTAAGCCAGGCGTAGACGGTGGCATAGACCTGGGGTGCCTCCACCTGCCGGAAGTTGGCGGGCACCACGCCGAAGGACATCATAAATTCGGTGACGTACTCGTTGGAGGCCAGGCACAGGGCGGCCTTGGAGGCGTCCAGTACATAGTTCTGCTGGGTGCTCAGGTTGTCCGCCAAGGTGCGCCAAGTGCCGCCACTCAGGTTGGTCTTGTAGACCACCTTATAATTGCCCGGCACGTTGTAGGTGCCAGTGACAATCTTGTCCAGCCGCACCGCCTGGCCGGGCAGGGTATCCCTCCAGAAAAATGAGGTAAGGCTGGTGGTGGAGTTGTTGCCGATGCCGCTGAAATCGTAGCGGATCTGTTGGCCGGGCATAACCTCCACATAGCCGGTCTTTTGGATGCTTACATTGGTGTAGAGGCTCTTGTTGGTCATAGCCACCTTGACAATCTGGCCGGCAAACTCGATCTCCACCTCGATGGGGGTCTTGTCCAGGCCGTAAAAGTCTGCGGCCTTGGACTCCACGATTTTGTAGCGGCCCAGTGGGAGAGGCCGGGAGGATGCAACGCCGTTCTTGTCCGTCTCAACCGTATCGACTAAGTTGCCGGTCCGGGCGTTGTAGATCTCAAACTCTGTGCCGGGGATGGGGGTGCCGGCGGGCCAGCCGTTGACACTGTTGTAGTCCGCGGAGGTCTTTGTTATCTGGATCTGTCCAGTGATGGGGGTGTTCTCCCACTCCACCTCGGTGGTCTCCCCAGACTCCACATAGACGGTCTTTTTCTCCGTGTCAGGAACATAGCCCTCATTCTCTAACTCTCTGAGATAATACCGCCCGGCCTCCAGACCCTCGATCAGTACATACCCCTCGTTATTCGAAGTGTACTGGCCAACGGGGGTGTTGGTGCTATCATAGAGGATAAACGGCACCCCATAGATGCCCTCGCCGGTGGTGCTGTCCGTTTTGTGGATCAGGATGGCGCTCACCGGCGTGTTCTCCACCTGGAGGGTGGTTGTCTCCCCGTTCTCCACCTCGAAATAGTGGGGCGTATCGTCCATGTGGAAGCCTTCCGCGCTCTCGGTTTCCACGGCATAGTACGATCCATTCTCCAGGGACAGGAACACCCGGCCGTTTCGGTCTGTTGTCACGGTACCCACCAGGGCGTCGTCCATACGGCGGATTTCAAATGTAGTGTTGGGAATCCGCTCCTTGGTGTCATCCGCGTTGACCTTGATCAGCTCCAAGCCGCCCACAGGGTCGTTATACACCGTGATGGTCTGGGTGTCGTTGGGGTTGATGACCACCGTTTGGGTACGGGTCTCCTCATGGATGGTGTAGCCCTCGATGGTCTTGGTTTCCGTGATGATGAATGTCCCCACCAAACCGTCAATGATGATCTGGCCGTTTTCGTCAGTGCGGTAGAGGCCCATGCTGGAGGTCATGCCGCCGTTGTCGTCCACCACCGTGCCGTCCGCCTCGGTGATGGTAAACTCTACCCCCTCCAGGGGCTCATGGGTGACGGAATCCAGCTTGTTGATGACAAGGCCGCCCTTGGGGGTGTTGGTGATGACCACCGTTTGGGTATCTACACCCTCCCCGATGACTACATTGGTGGAGGGGGCGTCCATGACGTACCCATGGGGCGCCTTGATCTCCGTGAGCACGTATGCGCCGGGGGCCAGGTTGGTGATGCGGATCTCACCGCTGCTGTCGGTGGTGAAAATACCGTTCTGGGTGAGGGTGGAATCGCCAATTACCCCGTCCAGTCCCACCTCGCAGCCGGCGGCCGTCGTCACTCGGAACTGGGCCCCGGCGAGAGGCTGGCCCGTGGCGCTGTCCCGTTTCTGGATGATCAGCTCACCCTTCGGCTGATTCTTAAAAGTGAGGCTGACCGTCCGGCCCTCTTTGATCTGCACGGTCTGGGCCTGGGTATCGATGAGGTAGCCCGGAGGGGCCTGGGTTTCCGTCACCACCACGCTCTTTCCGGGCTGGAGGCCGGAGATCAGGATCTCACCATTTTCGTCCGTCCGGTAGATGCCGTTGGAGTCCCCAATGAGGGTGCCGTCCGCATAGGTGACCTTGAACTCTGCGTCAGGCAGGGTCACGCTGGGGTTGGCCGAGCACACCTTGCGGATCAGGAGGTTCCCGTCCGGCATGTTTTCAAAGCGGACAGTGATGACACTCTGCTCCCCGTTGTCTGCCAGGTAGACGGTCTCGGAGGACTGGATGATGCTGTACCCGTCCGCCGGATCCACCTCCTCCACGATGTACGATCCTGGCTTCAGGCCCGTCCAGATGGCCATGCCGTTGGAGCCGGTCACCTTCTGTCCAATCACGGTGCCGCCGGTACCGGAGGCGCCTCCCAGGTAGCGGAGCTGGAAGGTGGCCCCGCCCAGGGCCTCGCCAGTGACGCTGTCCGTCTTGTGTACCACGATGGCGTTGAGGGGGACGTTCTCAAATGTCAGAGACTTGTTTCCGCCGCCCTCAATATAGACCTCCTGGGTGGCAGGCTCCTTGATGGTGAAGCCGGGGGCGGGTTCCAGCTCCGTCACCCGGTACCAGCCGTCCCGCAGGCCCTCCAACACGATCTGGCCGCTGGCGTCAGTGAAGTAGATCCCCAGGTTGTTGAGCTCGCCGGTGTCGGTGCCATTGCTGCCGTACCAGAGCTGGAATTTGGCCCCCCGGATGGGGCTGCCGGTGATGCTGTCTACCTTCTGGATGGTAAGGGTGGGCTTTTTGTGGTTCTCGAAATAGACGGTGTGGTTCCGGTTGGGATAGAGGGTGACCAACTGGGGCTCCGCATCCATGAGATAAGGGGAGGGAACCGATTTTTCTGAAATTTGATACACCCCGGGCAGCAGATTTTCCAGGGTGGCCGTTCCGTCTGCCCCGGTCTTGATTTCATCCACGCTGTGGCCGTCCGCCGCTTCCACCAGGAATACGGTATCCGGCACGGGCTCCCCGGTGTCGGCATCCCGCTTCACCACCGTCAGGTTGGGGCGGATGTCGTTCTCTAGGATGATCGTGGAGGTCTTGCCGGGGAACAGCTCCACATGGCGTTCCACCGGGTCGCTGATGTGGTCTGAGGTGGTGTCCAGCTCCTTGACCGAATACACCCCCGGCTCCAGGCCGGAGATCAGGATCTCTCCATTTTCATCAGTGGTACGGTCCAGATACCGGCTGCCGTCCTCGATTTTGGCGATGCGGAAAGTCACCCCAGCCAGCCGGGAACCGTCCGCACTCAGCTTGATGAGGTGCAGGGAGGGCTGGACGGAGTTGGTGAACACAAACCGGGCTGTCTGGTTGGCCTCCAGTTGGATGATGCGCTGGGCCTCATCAATGATGTAGCCGGGGCAGTCCAGTTCCGTCACCACATAAGCTCCGGTGGGCAGTTCAGACAGGTCGATTTCGCCGTTTTGGTCGGTAACAAATTCCGCCGGGCCAAAGCTGCCGTCCACCGCCTCAATGCGGAACTTGGCGTTGGGGATCACCTTGGAGGGGTTGGCGCTGTCCACCTTGACCAGCCAGATCCCGGGCTTCTGGTCGTTAAAAAAGTAGAGCTCCTTAATACTGTCTCCGGCCTTCAGTTCAATTTCCTGCGGGGTGGAATCCGCCAGATGTCCACTGTCCCCAGTGTCCACCTCTTGGACGCGGTAGGTGCCCGGCCGGCAGTCCGTGAGCAGGATTTCTCCCAAAGCGTCTGTCTCATAGTCCCCCAGCAACTCCCCATCCCGCCAAATACGGAAGGTGACGCCGGGCATGGTCTCATGGCTCTCTCGGTCGTACTTGATAATCTTCAGGCCGGGCAGGGCCTCGTTCTTCAGGGTGTAGGTGACGCAGTCTCCTGCCACCACAGTGGTGGTATAGGTCTGGGAATCCCGCTGCCACCCCTCTGGAGCGGACAGTTCCCGGATTTCGTATGCCCCCGGCTTCAGCTCCGTGAAGGTATAGGAACCGCCGGTGCCGGTGGTACCGGTATAGGTCGCGCCGCTCTCGATGTGCTTGATCTGTATTTTGGCTCCCGCCAGGCTGGCCCCGGTGGAAGCGTCGATCTTTTCAATTCTGAGATCGCCGTAGGGTTCATTTTCAAAGTCCACCTCGGCGGTTTCCCCGTACTTCACGGTGACCTGTTTGACCGGCTCCTCATCCAGCAGGTGGTACTCCGGTGATACCCGTTCATAGATGGTATAGTTGCCCACCTCGGTGAGAGGGATAGTGATGGAACCGGATTCCGGCGTGGTGTAGACGCCGATGGTGTCCCCATCCGGGCCCACCACCTCGAAGGTGGCGCCGGAGAGGGTGACAGTGGTGCCCGCCTCATACTTGGTGATCTTGAGGGCGGTTTCGCTGGGAGGGGGCGTAGGCTCGTCTGGGTCATCCGGCTCGTCGGTATCCGAATAGTTAGAGATGGCGTTTCGCAGCAGGCTGACCTTGGGATCCGTGTCGCAGAGGTAACTCTGGAGGTTGCCGTACTGGTCAACCTCCTGGCAAAGCGCGTAAAATACGACATACTGGTACACATCGGCTGAGAGGGAGAGCTGGACACTGCCGCTCTGGCCCGCTACGCAGTCCTCTGGGTAGAGCACCTTGAAGGTCCCCTTGTAGCCGTCTCCGGTATTGGAGACCTTGACCTGGGTAATATCCTGGTTGTTCTCATCCACAATACGGGCGCCCTCCGGTACGTCCGTCCCATCCTGGAACGATACATTAACAGCCTGTCCGTCCACCCAGGTCGGAGAAGTGACAGTAAATACCTGCTGGCGATAGGCGGCCCCATCAATGGTGACGGGGTAGGCTGCCTCCTGATCTGGGGAGGTGGTGAGCTGGGGCTCTGCCACACTGGTCCATGTGGTACCCTGAGTATAGATTTTGACCGCGGCATTGAGAATGCTTTCCCCAATCTCCCTCTCCGGGCCGGTAAGTCCGGGGGCTACGGTGACGTCGCTGATGTCCCACTCGGGGATCAGGTAACACCACAGGGCAATCTTGCCGGCGTAAAATGCCTGGTACTTGTTGGTCAGACCCAACTCCGCCAGGGAGCGGTGGGGGTACATGTTGGCCACCAGGCCCACCACTTTAGAGTCTGACGCTTTCTCCTCCGCCAGATAGCGGATGCTCTCCCCTTCAGGAACCGTCTGTGGTACGCCGTACTGGTCTGGCGTTACACAATAGGCTGGGATTTCCTGCGTCTCCCCGACGCTGTTGCGGTAGAGAAAGTAGGTATACGACTGGGTCTGCACCCTGCCGTTGACGGCCAGATAATTCATGGAGTAGCCGCCGCTGTAAATGTTGACCTCACCCAGGGCCTCCTCCGGGGTGGAGGCGGCACCCGCCGGCAGGATCAGCAGGGACAGGGCCACCGCCAGGGTGAGCATCAGGCTGATGATTCGTTTCATTTGCAAACTTCCCTCCTAAGCAAAAAGCGGGAGGCTTGCCGCCTCCCGCCGGTTTGTCTGGGACGCTGTTAGGTCACGTCCCTCTGATATTATATTCGGTATAGAGATATTTCCCGTCGTGGTACACATCCCAGGCTTCCACCTCGAACCGGGCCCCCGGCGCGGAGCAGAATACTTGGGTAAGCTGGTCTTCCTGCCAGGGCCAGAACATCTGCACCGCGTTCTGTGCAGAGATGCCCAGGTGCAGGTTGAGAGCGGGGGCACCATCCGCCCACAGCTCTGGACAGTTCACTGCGGCGTTGTAGATGGTGTACTCCATCCGCCGGGTCTCATAGAGGTTTCGAATGTGCAGGTTGTCCCCATATTCACTTTGAAACCGACGCACCTCCGCCTTCGGCAACTCCAGCTCCGGGAAGCGCGTCTGGTCATAGGCGGGCAGGGGTTCCGGCTCCTCCCACAGACGCAGATCCGTGATCTCATAGGTGGTGCCGTCATCGCAGAGCACCTTGTCCCCCTCCTTCAGCCGGAGGGGCTCGTCCGACTGGGGGACGGTGACCACCCCGGAGGGGGCGGACACCGCACTTTCCTCTGTGTAAGGGGAGCTGGTGTCTACCAGGACACGGTTGGCGCCCTGGTCATACGCCACGCCGAAGTCTACCGCCCGGCCGACGTCCCGGAGCTGCACATAGTTGTGGCCATGGATGACATACGCTTCCAGATCCACCTGCTTGCCGTCTATATAGAAGGTCTGGGTGCTTGGGGCTGCAGTGAGGGCAGCCACCCCCGCCGACGCGGGCC
>CATZRD010000039.1 GCA_958423465.1 uncultured Oscillospiraceae bacterium
GTCTTGACAACGCTCCCGGAAGCTACTATAAAGATATGGCTATCCGGGTGTAGCGCAGGTGGTAGCGCGCATGGTTCGGGACCAAGAGGCCGTGGGTTCAAATCCCGCCACTCGGACCAACGGTGAGCCCTATAAGGGCTCACCGTTTTTTATGGCTTTTTCGCAATTTATGTGATATAGTAATCTCAGTCTTCCATTAGATAAAACTATAGATAAAATGGAGCGTTATATATGGACAACAAAGAGTCATTTGGCGCAGAGATAGGAAAACAGATACCAATTAAAGAAATTTATAATGACCTGGCACATCCAACTCTAAGCACCGTTGGGCAAACTTTACAGGGAGCAACTAGGATTGCGCTTACACCAATATCTGCATTAATATGGGGATACGACAAAATTTCTGCATACTTAGATATAGCCATTCCGGAGTATTTTGCTAAGCGGAAAGTTCAGAAAGAAAAAGTACAAACTCCGGATCCTTCTATCGCTGTCCCTACTATCGTAGCTTTACAATATACTGCACACAAACCGGAATTAAGAGAAATGTTTACAAATTTATTGGGTGCGTCTATGAACAAAGATACCTGCAATGATGGTCATCCTGCATTTGTTGAGATTATTAAGCAACTTACACCCGATGAATGTAAAATTCTAAGATATCTCGCAACAGATTCTCGTATGCCAATGATTAAAATTCGCGAACAAGTCGTTGGGAGCGAAGGTCAACTAGATACAACACCATACTTTAGTGACATTGTTTTTACCTGTGAGTGCAGTTTCCCCAGCAAGTTTCCGGAATATCTTAATAATCTGAACCGTCTTGGATTAATTGATGTCTTTTATGACACTTATTTGACGGATGATACATATTATGCACAATTGCGTAGTAACCCACACTTTCCAGTTTTTAGCGATAATGAATTTATCAAATACGAGGAAAAAAAGAGCATGTATGAACTCAGCCAATTTGGTAAAGAATTTTGCAAGATATGTATTCAGGATTAAAATTTTCTATTATAAAAATGCTGCTTGGCGGCGGCCTGTAAGTCGTTGATTTGACTGTATTTATTGAACTCCTATCGTTTCACTCGGACCAAAAATCGACAAACTTTGACAGGAGTTTGTCGATTTTCTTTTGTCCTGTACTTTCTCCCGGCGGCGTGCTATACTGTCTGTGGAAAATGGAAAATTGGAATTTGCGGAGGGAACACAATGCTTGAAAATATACCATCTCAGTCGACTATAACTGAATTGCTTGGACAAACTTTATTTGAGGTTTGGCAAGAATTATGTTCGGCTATTGATGAAAAATACGAAATGGAACGATTATGGAATCGTGGCGGTAAGAACTGGACTTATGAGTATAAATATCGCAGAGGCGGTAAAACACTTTGCTGCCTATATGCGAAAAGTAATTACATTGGCTTTATGATTATCTTTGGAAAAGATGAACGAGCAAAATTTGAAAATATGAGAGATACTCTATCTGATACCGTTTGTAAGCATTATGATGAAGCTAAAACCTATCATGACGGGAAATGGGTAATGTTTGAACCGACTGATACTTCTGAATTTGGCGATTATATGAAACTACTGGCTATTAAAAGAAAACCAAATCGTAAATAACAATTCCTGTTTGCCGCTCGGATATTTGGTTCTATTCCTGCATAACGGCTTTCAATGAAAAAATCATTTTATAGCATAGAGCCGCGTCGGAGCAAGCAGCGCGTTCAGATCCATCTTTTTTTCGTAGCCGCCCCCCTCCCCTGCCGAAGAAACGCCCCGCCGCCGGAGAGTTCCGGCGGCGGGGTTTTTTCAGGTCACTTCGATATCCCGGATGTTGATCTCATTTCCCGTGAGCAGGTAGGTCCTGCGGCTTCCGCAGTGGGGACACTCCTTCGCGTAGTCGGTGGTCTTGTAGGTGCCTTTGCAGTCCTGGCAGTAGGAGACACCCTCCAGCAGGATGATCTCCAGCTCCGCCTCCCGCAGATGCTGGGTCCGCTTTTTCGCCCAGTGAAAGCAGTCGGTAAACAGCTCCGGCACCACGCCGGACACTTCTCCGATCTCCATATTCACCCGGCGGACCTGGCTGACGCTGTTCTCCTCCGCCACCTGCTCTACCTGGTCCACCACCTGCATCACGATGCCCAGCTCGTGCATCAGCGCTTCTCCGCCTTCTGGGCCTGCCGGAAGGCCTTGCGCTTTTCGGCCATGGCCTTGGCCTCGGGGCTGCCGCTGTAGGCGGCGATCTTCACGGCCCGCTTCAGCACATAGGGCAGCATACCCTTGATCTTATCCTCGCCGGCGCGCATATCGGTGCACTCGGGATGATCCCGCACCAGATGGATGGCGTCAAACTTACACCGGGTGGTGCAAAGGCCGCAGCCGATGCACTTGTTGGGGTCCACATAGGACGCGCCGCAGCTCAGGCACCGGGCGGTCTCGACCCTGATCTGCTCCTCGGTGAGGGTCCCGTGGACGTCGGTGAAGGACAGCGCCTCCCCGCCGGGCTTCTCCGCCGGCTCCTGACGGCCCGCGCGGTCGTAGGAGGGATAGGTCAGGTCCTCCTTGTTCAGGGGGATGTAGGTCCGGCGGTCCCTGCCGATGGTCATGGAGGCCCTGGGCCGCACGAACCTGTGGAGGCTCTCCGCCGCCTCGTGGCCTGCGGCAATGGCGTCGATGACGAACCGGGGACCGGTGTACACGTCGCCGCCCACAAAGATGTCCTCCTGAGCGGTCTGATAGGTCAGCTTGTCCGCCACGGGGTAATTGCCGTGCCAGAACTCCACGCCGGCGCCGTCCAGCAGGCCGCCCCACTCGATGGCCTGGCCGATGGCGAATACGATCCTGTCCGCCGGCACCTCCATGGTGACGCTCTCGTCATAGGCCGGAGAGAAGCGCTTTGTCTCCGGGTCGATGGTGCGCAGGCACTTCTTGAAAACGATGCCGGTGACCTGGCCCTGGTCGTTGACCTTCACTTCCTTGGGGCCCCAGGCGGTGTGGATGGCCACGCCGGAGGCCTCGGCCTCCCGGATCTCGTCCCGGCTGGCGGGCATCTCCTCCCGAGTCTCCAGGCAGAACATCTGGACGGACCTGGCGCCCAGGCGCAGGGCGTTGCCGGCGCAGTCCATGGCCACGTTGCCGCCGCCGACCACCACCACGTCGCCCTCAAAGCGCTCCCTGGTCTCAAAGGCCCGGCGCAGATAGCTGACGGCGATGTCGGTGCCCTGGGCGGTGTCTCCGGGCACGCCGGGGCGCTTGCCGCCCTGGCAGCCGATGGCGATGTAGAAGGCCTTGTAGCCCTGATCCCGAAGCTGCTGGAGGGTCACGTCTTTGCCCACCTCCACGCCGCAGCGGATCTCCGCCCCCAGGCGGCGAATCACGTCGATCTCGGCGTCAATGACGTCCTTTTCCAGCTTGTAGCTGGGGATGCCGTAGACCATCATGCCGCCGGGCCGGGCGTTCTTTTCAAACACGGTGGGGTGATAGCCCATGGACGCCAGGTAGTAGGCGGCGGAGAGGCCCGCCGGGCCGCCGCCGATAATGGCGATCTTCTCCTGATACTCGCCGTGGACGGAGGGGATCACCTTCTCGGGGACGTAGCGGTTCTCCTCCTTCAGCTCCCAGTCGGCCACGAATTTCTTCACCGCGTCGATGGACACGGGCTTGTCGATCTGGCCCCGGGTGCAGGCGTCCTCGCAGCGCTTGTTGCACACCCGGCCGCACACCGCGGGGAAGGGATTCTCGGTCTTGATCATGGCCAGGCTCTCTTTGTACTTGCCGTCCCGGGCCAGCTTCAGATAGGCCTGTACCGGCACATGGGCGGGGCAGGCGGCCTTGCAGGGGGCGGAGCCGGACTCGTAGGTGTTGCGCATCCGGGCGGTGTCCCGGTAATCCTCGTCCCAGGCGTACTCGCCCCAGCGGATCTTGTCCGGCAGCGGCGCGTGGGGATAGGTCATCTCGCTGCCGTCCTTTTTGCACAGCTTCTGGCCCAGCTTCACCGCGCCGGCGGGGCAGCTCTCCACGCACTTGCCGCAGGCCACGCAGTTTTCCTTGGTGACGTTGGCGGTATAGGCGCTGCGGGACAGGTTGGGGGTGTTGAACAGCAGAGAGGTGCGCAGGGCGTTGCAGATCTTCACGTCGCAGTTGCAGATGTCAAAGATCTTCTCGGAGCCGTCGATGTTGGTGATCTGGTGGACGAAGCCGTTCTTCTCCGCCAGCTCCAGGATCTCCAGCGCCCGCTCCTTGGTGATGTAGTGGGCGCGGCCAGTCTCCACGGTGTAGTCGGCCATGTCGCCCAGCTGGATGCACCAGTCGTCCACGTCGTCGGCGCAGCCGTCTCCCAGCACGGCCCGGGAGGCCCGGCAGGAGCAGATGCCCGCGGAGATGTGGCCCTCGTACTTTTGCAGCCAGTAGGAGATGTGCTCCAGATCCACGGAGGTATTCTCCGCGTTGATGGCGGCCTCCACAGGGATGACGTGCATGCCGATGCCGTCGCCGCCGGGGGGCACCATCTGGGTGATGCCCGCCAGAGGGATGAAGGTCATCCGCTCGAAGAAGGAGGCCACGGCGGGATTTTTCTCGATGCGGTCCACAGTGGAGTTGAACAGTTCCGCGGAACCGGGAACATAGAAGGGCAGGCGGTAGCGCTTGATCCGGGGCTTGTCCTTCAGCTCCCTGTAGTGGTCGTAGTTGTCGCCGTAGTCGTACTCGATGACGCCGATGTAGGACATCTTCTCCATCAGCTCCTGAAGATGGGCCGGCTCCACCTCCGGGTTCATTTTGATGAGCTGGTCCAGCGTGTAGAACTTCCGCAGCTTCATCTTGTTGCACACGTCGCACATCTCGGGAGTCAGTACCTCCCGGAGGCCCCAGTACTCGGGGTCGTTGGAGGTGATCCCCATGATCTTGTGGGCCGCCACGTCGGTGATCTTCCGTCCCAGCTTCAGATACCGCTTATCGGGATTGGCCTCCCCCTGGTATTTGCTGATGATCTTGTCGTTTTGCTTGGGCATATAAGCGCCTCCTTGTGTTATTTCTTCTCTTCAGAGCGGAAAGCCGCCAGGGCCCGCCGGAACCAGTCCGCCGCCTCCTCCACGCCCTCGCCGGTCTTGGCGGAGAGCGGGAGGATCTGGGCGTCCGGGTTGCGCAGGCGGATATTCTCCCGGCACACGTCCAGGCGGAAGGGAAAATACGGCAGGGTGTCGATCTTGCTGACCAGAACAAGGCCGCACTTCTCATACATCAGCGGGTACTTCAGCGGCTTGTCGTCCCCCTCCGGCACGGAGAGGATGGTCATATTCAGGTGGGCGCCGGTGTCGTATTCCGCGGGGCACACCAGATTGCCTACGTTTTCCAAAAATACCAGATCCAGCCCGTCCATGCCCAGGGAGGCCAGCCCCTGCCCGGTCATGCCCGCGTCCAGATGGCACATGCCGCCGGTGTGGAGCTGGACGGCCCGGCAGCCGGTCTTTTCCGCCACCGCCACCGCGTCCACGTCGGAATCGATGTCCGCCTCCATGACCCCCACCCGCAGCGCCGGCGTCAGACGCCGGATCAGGGCCACCAGCGCGCTGGTCTTGCCCGCGCCGGGAGAGGACATGACGTTCACCAGGAGCAGGCCCCGCTGCCGCAGGGACTGGCGCAGGGCCTCCGCCTCCCGGTCATTGTCCGCGAATACGCTCCTGCGCAGGGAGATGGTCCGTACCTGCTCCGCCATTACGCGAAGAACCGGCGGACCAGATCCCGGCTGTACTCCACTGTCTCCTCCATGTCGCCGAAGGACATGATCTCGCCGGCGTAGAAGGTGTTGTCCTTGCCCTGCATGGCCTCCACCTTCTCATACCAGCCGTCGGCGTAGTCCTTGCTGGACACATGGGGGAAGTAGTACCAGTCGTCGATGCGCTCGATCTTGTCCACCTTCTTGCCGCACTTCTCCATGTCCTTGAGGGTGGTCTCCTTGGCCAGCTCGAAGGGCACGTCCTCCATGCCCTCGTGGTTGCGCAGGGTGAAGGTGACCAGGGGCTGGTCGCTGGCGTCGGGCCAGCGGTGATAGAACACCATCAGGTGGCCCCGGGTCTCGTTGGTCATATTCTCAAAGAAGTAGTAGGAGATATCCGGGCAGTTGCCCTCCTCCGTCCGCACCGCCATGGTGAAGTACTCCTTGTGCTGGATCTTGGAGAAGAGCTCTTTCTCCTCCTGACGGGGATCGCCGTAGTTCAGGAACAGCTCCAGCGGCGTGCAGATGATGAGCTTGTCGAACTCCTCCACCTGGCCGTTTACGGTAACGTACACCTTGCCGTCCTTCCGGGAGATGGCGGTGACCTCGCTGTTGAGGAGGGCGGGGTGCTTCAGATGGCTGTTCACGCCCTCCCAAATGGACTGGGTGCCGTTCTTCCAGGTCCAGAGCTTGCCGGTGGAGAGGAACTGCTGCACCGTGAAGGCGTCCAGATACTTCAGCACATAGGCGGCGGGAATCTCGTCAAAATAGCCGTAGCCGAAGGAGGTGAAGGGGCCCTTCCACACCAGGGTGGCGTCCTCGCACTTGTTCATCTTCAAGAACTCGGAGAAGGGCATGCTCAGGTCCTTCAGGTTGGGGTTGACGCCCTCAATATGCTGGAGCTTCAGCTCGGGAGAGGGGCAGGGGCCCTCATACCGGCCCTGGGAGACGCCCCGGTGGCCGTTGACGTCGTAGCCCTTGTACTTGGTGTCCAGAAGCTTCGCCAGCTTCTTCATCTTCATGTACTTTTTCAGAAGCTGCAGCTTGGAGGACTTCTGGGGGGTGCCGTCGGTCATCATGAAGCGGCGGCCCATAGGGGGGCCGTCCAGATGGCTGGTGCCGCCGAATTCCTCGCACTCCGCCACGGCGAAGTAGGTGTCGCAGCCCATCACCGCGCCCATCTCGATGGTGCGGTCCTCCCACTTGCCGTCGGCATTTTTCACCTTCATCATGGGGGAGAACGCCTTGCCGCCCACCCGGTCAGTCTTTTCGTAGATCACATAGTTGTCGTACCCGGCCTTTTCCAGATACATGGCCGTGCTGGTGCCGGCGGGGCCGCCGCCGATAATGCAGATCCGAGCGTTTTTATCCATTGATCTCTTCCTCCTCTTTATTATAGCCTGCGCTGGTCAGGCTGATTTCCATGCTGTGATCGCTTCCCGCAGATACCGCTCCAGCTCGTCCACTCCCCTGTCCTCCGCCGCGGAGAGACAGAACACCGGGGCGGATGGGTTCCGGCCGCGGACGTTTTCCAGAAAGCGGTCCGGCGAAAAGTCAAAGGCTGGGGCGGCGTCCATTTTCGTCACCGCCACCACGTCGGCCGTCTGAAACATCAGGGGGTACTTCAGGGGCTTGTCGTCCCCCTCCGGCACAGACAGCAGCACCAGGTTCATGGAAGCGCCGGTATCGAACTCCGCCGGGCAGACCAGATTCCCGATGTTTTCCAGAATCACCAGATCCAGCCCCCGGGCGTCCAGGGCCTCCAGGGCCTCCCGGGACATCTGGCAGGTGATGTGGCAGGCGCCCATGGTGTGGATCTGGATGGTCCGCGCTCCGGCGCGGCTGGCGGCCAGCGCGTCCACGTCAGAGTCGATGTCCGCCTCGATGACGCCGATTCGGTAGTCCTCCTTCAGCCGGCGGATCAGATTGACGATCAGCGTGGTCTTGCCGCTGCCGGGAGAGGACATGACATTCAGGTAGAAGATCTTCTCCCGCTTCAGAGCGTCCCGCAGGCTCTGCGCCTGGGCGTTATTGCGGGAGGTGACGTCCTCCTTGATCTGAACGGTCCGAACGCTGGCAGATAGTTCCATAAGATCCCTCCGAATTGGAGCTTTGTTTGTATAAGCATACCATAACCGCCGGCAAAATGCAATGTGTTTCCGCAAAATTCGACAGGGCGGCGCGCCCCCGGCGCTCCGCCAAGCGCCGCCTTTCGAAGCCCTCATGGAAACAAAGAGACGTCATCCTAGGATGACGTCTCTTTGTTTGCAGTAATCGGTCAAAAAGAATTTTTGCCCGAAATGCACGCTGAGCCTCTAAGCGGCAAAGCCGCCAAGAGGCTCATGTGTGGCACGCCATGAGGGATTCGAACCCCCGGCCTTCTGGTCCGTAGCCAGACGCTCTATCCAGCTGAGCTAATGGCGCGTGTCCTCTCAGACAGCTTGTATATAGTACCACGCCTCTCTTTAAAATGCAAGAGGAAATTTTCCCCTTTTTGAAAAAATTTCAGGCGGGCCTCCCCCCCTCCCCTATGGGACGGGAAACGGGCGGACGCCGGTATGGCGTCCGCCCGCTGAAAGACTGCGGTGAAAAACTCAGATGCTCCTGTCGTCCACATACAGCTCCCGCACCGCGTTGGGGTCCGCGGCGGGCTTGGCGGCCGCCGGAGCGGCTGCCGCGGGAGCGGCGGCGGGCTCGTCGTGGGGACCGTCCCGCCAGGCCAGGAATTTCGGGGCCACCTGGGGGAACAGAGCCAGACTCAGCACGTCCTCCTCGCTCTTGGCCAGGTCCTTGAACTCGGCCTTGTACTTCTCCAGCTCCGGCTGGAGCAGATCGGCGGGACGGCAGGTGATGACTTCCTCAGGCTTGATGCCCGCCTTGGCCCGGACGGCCTCGTTGACCTTGCCGGGGAGGGCGCCGTACTCGCCCCGCAGCACCGCGCGGGACTCCTTGGTAAAGGTCTTGTACCGCTCGCCCATGATGACGTTCATCACGGCCTGAGTACCCACGATCTGGCTGGAGGGCGTCACCAGCGGCGGATAGCCGTAGTCCTCACGGACCCGGGGGATCTCCGCCAGCACGTCGTAGTACTTATCCTCCTTGCCGGCCTGCTTCAGCTGGCTGATCAGGTTGGACAGCATGCCGCCGGGGACCTGGTAGAGCAAGGTGTTGGTGTCCACATGGAGCACCTTGTCGTTGAGGGAGCCGGTGTCCTTCAGCCGCTGCGCCACCTTGCGGAAGTGGACGGCGGCGTCGCTCATCTTGTTCAGATCCAGGCCCGTATCCCGGACGGTGCCCTTCAGGGTGGCCACCAGGGACTCGGTGGCGGGCTGGGAGGTGCCGTTGGCCATGGGGCTTAGAGCGGTGTCCACGATGTCCACCCCGGCCAGGGCGGCCATGAGGTAGACCATGTCGCCGGTGCCGGTGGTGTTGTGGGTGTGGAGATGGATGGGCATGCTCACGCTCTCCTTCAGCCGCTTCACCAGGCTGTAGGCGTCCATGGGCAGCAGCAGGTTGGCCATGTCCTTGATGCACAGGGTGTCGGCGCCCATCTGCTCCAGCTCCTTGGCCATCTTCACGAAGTAGTCCTCGTTGTGGATGGGAGAGATGGTGTAGGACAGGGTGGCCTCCACAATGCCGCCGTACTTCTTGGTGGACTTGATCGCCTGCTCCAGGTTCCGCACGTCGTTGAGAGCATCGAAAATGCGGATGATGTCGATGCCGTTTTCAATGGACTTGCGGCAGAAGGCGTCCACCACGTCGTCGGCGTAGTGCTTGTAGCCCAGGATGTTCTGGCCCCGGAACAGCATCTGCAGCTTGGTGTTGGGCAGAGCCTTCCGCAGGGTCCGCAGCCGCTCCCAGGGGTCCTCGTTGAGGAAGCGCATGCACACGTCGAAGGTGGCGCCGCCCCAGCACTCCAGGGAGTAGTAGCCGATGGAGTCCAGAATCTCGCAGGCGGGGAGCATATCCTCGATCGTCATTCGGGTGGCGGCCTGAGACTGGTGGGCGTCACGGAGGATGGTATCCGTGATCTTCAGGGGCTTATCGGACAAGAATTCCATTTTTTCCATACTTTATCCTCCTCTCGATCAACCAAAGAGAGCCATCAGCACGCCAGCGGCGATGGCGGAGCCGATCACGCCGGCCACGTTGGGACCCATGGCGTGCATCAGCAGGAAGTTGGAGGGGTTGGCCTTCTGGCCCTCCACCTGAGAGACCCGGGCGGCCATAGGCACGGCGGAGACGCCGGCGGAGCCGATGAGGGGATTGATCTTCTCCTTCAGGAACAGGTTCATGAACTTGGCCAGAAGCACGCCGCCAGCGGTGCCGAAGCCGAAGGCCACGATGCCCATGAGCATGATGGCGATGGTCTGGAGGCTCAGGAAGGTGGTGGCGGTGGCGGTGGCGCCCACAGAGATGCCCAGGAAGATGACCACAATGTTCATCAGCTCGTTGGCGGCGGTCTTGGTCAGGCGGTCCACCACGCCGCACTCCTTAAAGAGGTTGCCCAGCATGAGGCAGGCGATCAGGGGACCGGCGGAGGGCACCAGCAGGGCCACGAAGATGGTGACCACGATGGGGAAGATGATCTTCTCACGCTTGGAGACCTCCCGCAGAGGCTTCATGACGATCTTGCGCTCGGCCTCGGTGGTGAGCAGGCGCATGATGGGGGGCTGGATCAGCGGCACCAGAGCCATGTAGCTGTATGCGGCCACGGCGATGGGCCCCAGCAGATGGGGGGCCAGACGGCTGGTGACGAAGATGGCCGTGGGGCCGTCGGCGCCGCCGATGATGCCGATGGAGCTGGCCTCCATCTCGTTAAAGAGGCCGGAGAGACGGCAGCCCACAAAGGTCATGAAGATGCCCAGCTGGGCGGCGGCGCCCAGGAGCAGGGTCTTGGGGTTGGCGATCAGGGGGCCGAAATCGGTCTGGGCGCCCACGCCCATGAAGATGAGGCAGGGGTAGATGCCCAGCTTCACGCCCAGGTACAGCACGTCGATGAGGCCCACGGAGATGCTGGTCCCGATGAGGGACTCGCTGGCGATCTCCGCGCTGACCCCCAGCTCCTGGAGGTGGGCGATGAACTCGGCGGTGATCTCGCCGCCGCCGAAGATCTCCCAGTTGACGTGGCCGCCGGCGAAGAGGATCTCGTGGTACATCTCAGCGCCGGGCAGGTTGGTGATCAGTATGCCGAAGGCAATGGGCACCAGCAGCAGGGGCTCGAACTTCTTCACGATCGCCAGGTACAGCAGGACGCAGGAAATGACCATCATGACCAAAACCTTCCAGTCCCCTGTGGCGATGCGGTAGAAGCCGGTATCCTGAATAAAATTCAAAATAGCTTCCATATGTATGCTTCCTTCCCGCGATCCGGCCTTAACCGATCACGCACAGCAGCGCGCCGGTATCCACGGCGGCGCCCTTGGTCACGCTGACGGAGGCGACGGTGCCGGCGCAGGGCGCCATGATCTCGTTCTCCATCTTCATGGCCTCCAGAACGAAGAGCACGTCGCCCTTCTTCACGGTCTGGCCGTTGGACACGTTCACCGCGAGGATGGTGCCGGGCATGGGGGAAGCGACCTTCTCACCGCCGGCGGGAGCGGCCACAGGGGCCGGGGCGGGGGCGGCGGCAGCGGGAGCGGCGGCGGCAGGAGCGCCGTCCATGACCTCCACGGCGACCTCGTAGACGGTGCCGTTGACATTCACCTTATACTTCTTCATAACTCTCTACTCTCCTCACAATTAAAGTTTTTTGACGGACAGGATGCGGATTCCGGCGGGATCGGTCCCCATATCCTCCGCGATGGCGGCGGCGATGGCGGCGATCATGGCCTGCCGGTTGGGAATGGCGGCGTCTTGCGCGGCGGGAACTGCGGAGGCGGCCGCCGGGGCGGCAGGTGCCTTCTTCTCCATTCTCCTGCACACCGCGCTCATGGCGCTGGACAGCAGAATGAGGCAGATCAGGCCGAAAAAGACAGTGCCAATACCCATGAGAACGACGAACGTGTTGGACATGGCTCTTTTCCTCCTTGAATGGCTGCGCGTCCGGACCCGGATGAGGCCCGGGACGCTGGATCTGCGAGCGGGCGCTTTTGGCAAAACACCCACTTGCGCAAAGTTATTCATATTATAGCAAATCCCCGCCATGAATTCAATAGCGCATTGACAAAATTCTGACACAAAAATCCGGAAATTTCCGGGACTTCCCATATACCCCCGGACGTGGTATAATAAGGGGTCAGTACGGGGCCGGACAGGCCCCCCAAAAAAGGGAGGCGGCGTCCATGGAATACGGCGAGATCACCGCCGGGCGGTTCCTGGACCGGCCCAACCGGTTCATCGCCCATGTGGAGACCGGCGGGACCGTCCAGGTCTGCCATGTGAAGAACACCGGCCGGTGCCGGGAGCTGCTGGTCCCGGGCCGCACCGTGTATCTGGAGCGGTCGGCAAACCCGGCCCGAAAGACCGCCTTCGACCTCATCGCGGCGGACAAGGGCGGGCGGCTCATCAACATGGACGCCCAGGCCCCCAACCGGGTGTTCGGGGAGTTCGCCGCCGCCGGCGGCTTTCTCCCGGACCTGACGGTCATCCGGCCAGAGGTCGTCTGGGAGGACTCCCGGTTCGACTTCTATCTGGAGGACCGAAGCGGCCCTATCCTGGTGGAGGTGAAGGGCGTGACCCTGGAAGCGGACGGAGAGGTCCTCTTCCCCGACGCCCCCACGGAGCGGGGGGTGAAGCACCTGAACGGTCTGGCCCGGGCCGCCCGGCAGGGCATCCGGACGGCGGCGGTGTTCGTGGTCCAGATGGAGGGCGTCAGCCGCTTCCGTCCCAACGACGCCACCCATCCCGCCTTCGGCCAGGCCCTCCGCCAGGCGGCGGAGGCCGGCGTGACGGTCAGGGCCTACGACTGCCGGGTGACGCCCCGGAGCCTCGCCATCCGCCGGCCGGTGCCCGTGATCCTGTAGGCGGCAGCCGCCGGGCCGGAGGGGGCGGTCCTTCCGAAGGGCATAAAAAGCGCCCCGTGTCCCGGGGGACACGGGGCCATGGTCAGCCGGGGTTCTTCCCTGCTCTCTCCGCCTCTCAGCAGCAGCCGTTGTCGTTGCAGCCGCAGCCGCAGTTGTTGCCGCAGCCACAGCCGTTGTTGCCGCAGCCGCACCCGCCGCTGTTGCCGCAGCAGCAGAAGAGAATGATGATCAGGATGATGATCCAGCAGCAGCCACCGCCGAAGCCGTTATTGTTCCACATAGTCTATACCTCCTATGAGATGTAAGGCACTGCCGCGCCTCAGTTCATCCTATGCGGAAGCCGCCCGGTGGTGTCAGCCGGGGCAAAAGAATTCGCGCCGCCCCCGTCCGGCGGGACGGAGACGGCGCGGCTCTTTCGATACAGGACTCTCAGGGCTGGCTGATGCGGTAGCTGAGGGTCAGCAGGCTGTCGGAAAAATGGACGTCCTCGAACCGCACGCCCTCTGCGGCGGCGGACAGCTCCACGTTGGTGAAGTTCCAGATCCCCCGGATGCCCAGGCCCACCAGCTGGTCCGCCACCTGCTGGGCCACGCCGCCGGGCACGGTGAGCAGGGCCACGTCCGGCCGGTTCTCCGCCACATAGTCGGGAAGCCGGACCATGTCCAGGATGGGCACGCCTCCCACGGCAGTCCCCACCAGCCGGGGGTCCACGTCAAAGGCCGCGGAGAGGGTGAAGCCCACGTCCCCGAAGCGGAAGTTCTGCATCAGGGCGTGGCCCAGGTTGCCCACGCCCACCAGGATGATCCGGTGGCCCTTGTCCACCCCCAGGATGCGGCCGATCTCGGCTCTCAGCTCCTCCACATTATAGCCGTAGCCCTGCTGGCCGAACTCGCCGAAGCAGCTGAGATCCTGGCGGATCTGGGAGGCGGTGATGCCCATTTTGGCCCCCAGGGAGCTGGAGGAGATGCGGGTCACGCCCTTGGCGTGGAGATCGTGGAGATACCGGTAATATCGGGGCAGACGCCGCACCACGGCGTCGGAAACTTTCTGCTTTTTCATCAATACGGCCTCCGGGGCAAAAATAATTCTTTCATAGTTTACTACTATGCCATAAAATTGTCAATCGACTTGTACAGTTTTTTAACGATTTTCCCCGCTCTGGCGCTGCCGGATGAAATTATTTTCGTCTTTTCCCGCTTTTTCGTAAAATAGTGCTTGCAAAGCGGAAAATGATGTGGTAAACTGACCAATGGTTTTGTGGTGAAAGCCATACGGCCCAATTGAATCGGAAAGAGGTGAACAAGAGCAATGAAGGAAGGTATCCATCCCAATTATCAGCAGACTACGATCAAATGCGCCTGCGGTAATGTAATTGAGACAGGTTCCACGAAGAAAGATATCCGCGTGGAAGTCTGCTCTAAGTGTCACCCCTTCTTCACCGGCAAGCAGAAGCTGGTCGATACCGGCGGGCGCGTGGCCAAGTTCAACAAGAAGTTCGGTCTGGACAAGTAAATTGCATTGCCATAAGCGCCGTGTTGTCTGCGACACGGCGCTTATTTTTTTCGCCCGGCCCTCCCCCCTTGCAAACGGGGCCGCCGTCGGGTATACTATAGAAAAACGTGAAAGAGGCAGTATGGAACAAAACACGACGAATACAGTCCCCGGGACCGAAAAGCCCCGGGACCGGACCATCCTGGCGGGCCTTTCCAGCCCCCGCCTCTCCCCCGCCGACAACGCCGACGGGGACACTCTGGAGGAGCTGGCCGCCCTGGTGGAGACCGCGGGCGGCGAAGTGGCCGCCACGGTGCTCCAGAACCGGGCCGCGCCGGAGCCCCGGACCTTCATCGGCGAGGGTAAGACCGCGGAGCTCAGGGAGCTGGTGCGGACGGAGGAGGCCACTATGGTCATCTTCGACAACGACCTCTCCCCTTCCCAGCAGCGCAACCTCACCGAGGAGCTGAAGGTCCAGGTGCTGGACCGCAGCGGCCTCATACTGGACATCTTCGCCCAGCGGGCCAGGACCCGGGAGGGGCGGCTCCAGGTGGAGCTGGCCCAGTACCAGTACCTCCTCCCCCGCCTGACGGGCATGTGGACCCACCTGGAGCGCCAGGCGGGCACCAGCGGCAAGGGCCCCATCGGCTCCAAGGGCCCCGGCGAGACCCAGCTGGAGACCGACCGCCGCCACATCCACCGGAAGATCGACAAGCTGAAATCGGAGCTGGAGGAGGTCCGCCGGGTCCGGGGCACCCAGCGCCAGCGGCGCATGAAAAACGAGATCCCCGTGGTAGCCATCGTAGGCTACACCAACGCCGGGAAGTCCACCCTTTTAAACGCCCTCACCGGCGCGGATATTCCCGCCAACGACCGGCTCTTCGACACCCTGGACACCACCAGCCGCCTGCTCACCGTCAGCGACACCATGGAGGTGGTCATCTCCGACACCGTGGGCTTCATCCGCAAGCTCCCCCACCAGCTGGTGGACGCCTTCAAGGCCACCCTGGAGGAACTGGAGTACGCGGACCTGCTGCTCCACGTCATCGACATCTCCAACCCGGAGTGGCGGGAGCAGGCCCGGATCGTGGACGATCTGGTCCGGGAACTGGGGGCGGAGCGGACCCCCTGCATCCGGGTCTACAACAAGTCCGACCTCTACTGGGGCGACGAGCGGCCTCACGGCGAGGACGCGGTGAACATCTCCGCCCGGACCGGCGAGGGCCTGCCCCAGCTGCTGGCCGCCATCGACAAGGCCCTGGACAAGGGTACAAGGCTTGTCACTTTACACCTTCCCTACGACAAGGCCGGGCTGCTGGACGTCCTGTACCGGGAGGCCCGGGTGGAGTCCGTGGACTACGCCGGGACCATCGACGTGACGGCGGTGTGCGCCCCCCAGACCCTGGGGCTGGTGAAGCCCTATATCGAGGGGTGGACGGAGGCAAAGGAGTTTTGGGAGTAGGGGGATTTGTCCGCCGCTTTGCGGCGGAGGGGCGGGTTTGATGTGCCCTTCCGTCTGCCGAACGGGGCCTGCCCGGCCCGGGGGGGATTCATCTATATTTTTTCGTTCTGCCCTGGAGACTGCTGGAAAGCCCCGCGCCGGTGCGCAGACCCAGCAGAAACGCCTCGCCTGTGTACAGCTCCATGATTTGCTCCAGGTCCTCCTGCTCCTGGCGGCTTAGCTCATCCTCCAGAAGAGAAATATGCATCTCATACCCTGTCCGGTCCACATTCTCCAAATATGGCCGGATATAATGGGCGTACAGCCACCGCATAAAATCCGTCATGCAAATTCTCCTTTCCGTGTTCGGAACACATAAAGTTTGGCGTCTTACAATGATAGCATATCACATAAAGTTTGGCGTGTCAAGGGGTGGACTATGATCTCAAAGGATTTTTTCAGATCAAGACTTCGGGAGCTTCGGAAAGAGGCGGGCGAGACACAGGCGCAGGTCGGGGCCGCCATTGGCATTGGGGAACGGCACTATCAGAAATTTGAAGGCGGTCAGAATATGCCAAGCATTGACAATTTCTGCGCCCTGGCGGACCATTTTGGGGTCAGCCTGGACTACCTGGCCGGACGCACGGACCAGCGGTAGAAGCATCAATAGATGAATCTATCCCTTTAACAGGGCGACAGCCGAAGTTGGACAAGATGGCTCTGTAGATCAGCACCCCGAAGGAATCGCCCGTTCGGAGGCACTCGCAATTCTTCATCTGCACAGGCTGCCCCCACAGGGGGTACCCAGGGGGTCTCCCCCTGGGCGTGTTTTTGGTCACTTTTTGCACGAGCAAAAAGCGACCCGGGGTGCGGGGCCGGACAGGCCCCGAAAGCGCTAGGGTACGGGGCTGGACAGGCCCCGAAAGCGCCAGGGCGCGGAACAGCCCCGGAATCCCCCGTCCCCGCCTGAAGGGCGGGAAACCTCATCAAAAGAATAGGAGCATCCTATGGAAACCTATCTTGTGCCCTTCGGCGAGGGCGAGGGCGAGCTGACCGAAAAGCGCTCCCGTTTCATCGGCCATGTATGGCGGACAGACAGCGAGGAGGAAGCCCGCGCCAGGATCGAGGAGACCCGCAAGCGCCGCTACGACGCCCGGCACAACTGCTGGTGCTACCTTCTCCGTCAGGGCAATGTGCTGCGGTACGCCGACGACGGCGAGCCTCAGGGCACGGCGGGCCAGCCCATGCTGAACGTGTTCCAGCGGGAGGGCGTGGAGAACGTGTGCTGCGTGGTGACCCGGTATTTTGGTGGCATCCTGCTGGGAGCCGGGGGCCTGACCCGGGCCTACGCCGCCGCCGCCAAGCTGGCCCTGGACGACGCCGGCGTCAGCCGGATGCGCCTGTGGTCCACTCTGGCGGTTGCCTGCCCCTACCCGCTCTATGAGCGGCTGCGCCTGCTGACGGAGAGCTGCGGCGGCGTGGTGGAGGATACGGACTTCGCCTCGGAGGTAACGCTGACGGTACTGCTGCCCGCGGAGGAGCAGGCGTCGTACACAGAAAAGCTGACGGAGCTGTCCGCCGGGACCGTAGCGCCGGCGGAGCTGGAGCGGACCTTCCGCCCCGGTCCCCGGGAGGCGGCCCGATAGCCGGCAAAGGAGGATACGCCATGCCCACGGCATGTCCGCCGAAGCGAAGCATTATGTAGACCAATCCCAGAGGGACGGCTGACGCCGCCCCTCCCCTTTTTACGCCAAAACCGGCAGACAGGAACGCCTGTCTGCCGGTTTCCGTTTGGCGTGGATCAAAGGGCGCATACCGGAACTCGATAAACCCCTCTAAAAGGAAGGGTCAGAGGATGACCACGGGCTTGATGAGATCCCGGGGCTTGTCCTTCATCAGCATCAGGGCCTCCTCCATGTGGTCGAAGCCGTTGAACCGGTGGGTCAGCAGCCTGGAGGTATCCAGCCGCCCCGTCTCCATCAGGGAGGCCAGCTTCTCCATCCGCAGCCGTCCGCCGGGCATCAGGCCGCCGGCAATGGTCTTATGGCCCATGCCGCAGCCCCACTCCACCCGGGGAACGCGCACATAGTCGCCGGAGCCCAGATAGTTCACATTGCCGATGCGGCCGCCGGGCCGGACCATCTCCACCGCCTGGATGAAGGTGTCGTTGTCGCCGCCGGCCACGATCACCCGGTCAACGCCCCGTCCGCGGGTCAGGTCCATGACCTGGGCCACAATGTCCCCGTCCCGGTAGTTGACGATGTCCGTGGCGCCGTAGAAGCGGGCGGCCTCCACGCAGTTGGGGCGGGAACCCACGGCGATGAGCCGCCCCGCGCCCCGCAGGGCGGCGCCGGCCACCGCCATCAGACCCACAGGGCCGATGCCGACGACGCACACGCTGTCGCCGAACTGGACATCCGCCAGCTCCACGCCGTGGAACCCGGTGGGCACCATGTCGCTGAGCATCACGGCGGCGGCGGGATCCAGGCTGCCGGGCAGCAGAGCCAGATTGGCGTCCGCCTCGTTGACGTGGAAGTACTCGCCGAATACGCCGTCCTTGAAGTTGGAGAACTTCCAGCCGGCCAGCATCCCGCCGGAGTGCATGGAATAGCCCGCCTGGGCCTCCAGGCTGCCCCAGTCCGGGGTGATGGCGGGAACGATGACCCGGTCGCCCACCTTCAGGTCCTTCACCAGGCTGCCGGTCTCCACGATCTCCCCCACCGCCTCGTGGCCCAGAATCATGTCCGTGCGCTCGCCGATGGCGCCCTCCCAGACGGTGTGTACGTCCGAGGTGCAGGGCGAGACCGCGATGGGCTTTACGATGGCGTCCAGGGGGCCGCAGGCGGGCACGTCCTTCTCGATCCAGCCGGTCTTTCCGATCCCCAGCATAGCGAAGCCTTTCATTTTCATGGTCAGTACCTCCTGTCATAATATGATTTGTGATGGTCGTTCGTCTGATTGTTTGAAATTTAACGTTAAATAAATCACAATATAAGGATACCATAGACGCCCCCCGGTGTCAATCCCTTTTTCAGGCGGCGGGGAAAATTTTACTGCCAAGCTTTGTAAAATCAATTGTTAATTGAATTTAATCCAGTTTCTATGCCTTGTTATCAAGCACAGATTGCGGTACAATACAAACATCCGTTGATAAGGAGGGCGTGCGTATGCTCAGCGAACAGATCGCCAGATACCGGAAGGAACGGGGCATGACCCAGGAGGAGCTGGGGCGGCGGGTAGGCGTCAGCACCCAGGCCGTCAGCCGGTGGGAGTGCGGCGGCGCGCCGGACGTAGCCCTGCTGCCCGCCATCGCCGACGCTCTGGGCGTTGCCATCGACGCCCTGTTTGGCCGGGAGGGCGGCTCCCCGGCGGATCCGGCCCGGATGGTGATCGACTGGCTCCGGTCCCCGCCGCCCCAGCGGCGGATGGAGGAGCTGTGCCTGCTGGCGTGGCGCGCGTCCACGGCGATGGCTCAGGACACAAAGCAGATCCTGGGACTGGACCACTTCCAGCCCACCTGCGAGCTGTATGCCGCCAGCGGGCAGGGCCCCTGCCTCATGCGCAGCGTCATGGCGCTTGACACAGGGCTGGCCCTGTCGGTGGCGGCGGAGGACATGTCCTTTTTCTCCGTTTTCCCGGAGCCGAAGGCGGGGTACGACGCCTACTTCCCCGCCAACGACGACTGCCGCCGCCTCTTCGCCGTTCTGGCCCGGCCCGGCTGTCTGGAGGCGTGGCTGCTGCTGGCCCGTACCAAAATGGACCGGTTCCACACCGCCGGAGGGCTGGCCGCCCGCATGGGGGTGGACCGGGCGGAGGCGGAGAGTCTGCTGGAGGCCATGACGGAGGCGGGGCTTCTCACCAAGTCCGCCATCGAGCTGGACGAGGAGGCGGTGGACGTGTATGCCCTCCGCCATGAGGAGGCCCTGGTTCCCCTGCTGTATCTGACCCGGTGGCTGGCCGAGGACTCGGGGACCTACTTCCTGGGCTGGAAGGACCGGCCGGTGCTGCTGCCGGACCGGGGCGGAAAGGAGAACGCGACATGAAAGCCAGTTCCAAGCTGATCCGGCCCTATGTCCGGGCCATGTACCGCAAAAACCATCTGATGTTCCTGACGGCTCTGGCCGCCAGCCTCACGTCCACGCCTCTGATCCTGGCGGTGAGCTGGCTGCTGGGAGAGGTGCTGGACACCGTGACCGCCGGGGACCTGGGGCGGCTGGTCTGGTGCCTGTGGTTCGCCCTGTTCCTGGCCCTGGCCAACTTCCTGGCGGACTCGGTGTACGCCTGGTCCATGAGCCGCTTCATCCACCGGGCCATGGCCCAGTACAAGGATTACGCCTTTGCCCGCCTGGCGGAGAAGGGCATCAGCGCCTTTGCCCGGGAAAACACCAGCCGGTATCTTTCCGCCCTCACCAACGACGCCGCCTCCATTGAGGAGAACTACCTGAAAAGCAGCTTCGGCCTGGCGGCCCAGAGCCTCGTCTTTCTGGGCGGGCTGGGGATGATGTTCTGGTACAGCGCTGTTTTGGCCCTGGCGGCCCTGGGCCTCAGCGCCCTGCCCATCCTGGCCTCCCTGCTCATGGGCGGGGAGCTGAGCCGCCGGGAGTCACAGGTCAGCGACGGAAACCAGCGGTTCGTCTCCCGGCTGAAGGACCTGCTGGGGGGCTTCGCCGTCATCAAGAGCTTCAAGGCCGAGCAGGAGGCCAGGGAGCAGTTCGAGGCCGCCAACAGCGAGACAGAGGAGATCAAGCGCCGCCGGCGGCGGTGGCAGGCCATGCTGACCGCGGCGGTCGGTCTCTGCGGCATCGTCATGCAGTTCGGCATTTTCCTCTTCGGGGCGTATCTCGCCATGGAGGGCCGCATCACCGGCGGGGCGGTGATCGCCATCGTGAACCTCAGCGGCAACGTGCTGAACCCCATCCAGACGGTGCCTCAGTACTGGGCCGCCCGAAAGGCCGCCCGGGGCCTCATTGAAAAGCTGGCCCGGATGCTGGAGGAAAACCGGTCCCGGCCTGGCCGGGCCATCCAGCCGGCGCTGCGGGAGGCCATCGAACTGCGGGACGTGACCTTCGGCTACGAGCCGGACCGGCCGGTGCTGCGAAACGTGAGTCTGCGGCTGGAGGCGGGAAAGAAGTACGCCCTGGTGGGGGCCTCCGGCTCCGGCAAGAGCACCCTGCTGAATCTGCTCATGGGGGCCTGGGGCGGCTACGGGGGCAGCGTCACCATCGACGGCCAGGAGCTGCGGGAGGTCTCCGGGGACAGTCTCTACGACCTTATGAGCCTCATCGGCCAGAACGTGTTCCTTTTTGACGACACCATCCGGCGGAACATCACCATGTTCCGGGATTTTCCGGACCAGCAGGTGGCGGACGCCGTGAAGCGCTCTGGTCTTACATCCCTTGTGGCGCAAAAGGGCGGGGACTACCGCTGCGGCGAGAACGGCGGAGATCTCTCCGGCGGGGAGCGCCAGCGGATCTCCATTGCCCGGACGCTGCTGCGTGGCGCGCCGGTGCTGCTGCTGGACGAGGCCACGGCCTCTCTGGACAACCAGACCGCCTATGAGGTCACCGACGCCATCCTGGGGCTGGAGGGCCTGACCCGGCTGGTGGTGACCCACCGGCTGGAGGCGGCACTGCTGGAGCGGTACGACGAGATCTTCGTCCTCCGGAGCGGCGCGGTGGCGGAGCGGGGCCGCTTTGCGGACCTCATGGACCGGAAGGGCTACTTCTACTCCCTCTACAACGTGACCAACGGCTGAAATTTCCCCTTCCAATGATTTCCCTTGCATCCGGCGGCGGCATAGCGTATAATGGTGTCGAAGAAGGCCCTGTGCCTGCCGCCGTTACGGATGAAAGGAGCGCCGTTATGGAGAACTTGCTGCCCTATATGCTGTGGATCTGGCTGGGCGTGGCCCTGACCGCCATCATCGTGGAGATCTGTACCACCACCCTGGTGTCCGTTTGGTTTGCCGTGGGCGCTCTGGCGGCCATGGTGGCCTCCGCCCTGGGCGCCCCCTTCGCCGCCCAGATCGCCGTGTTCCTGGCCCTTTCCATTCTGGTGCTGGCCCTGGCCCGGCCCCTGACCAGGCGGTTTCTGGCCCCCCGGGTGGTCCCCACCAACGCCGACCGGGTGCTGGGCATGACCGCCAGGGTCACGGAGACCATCGAAAACCAGTACGGCCAGGGCGCGGTATATGTAGACGGCAAGACCTGGTCCGCCCGCAGCGCCGGCGGGGAGCGCATCCTCCGGGACCAGGAGGTGGAGGTCACCGCCATGGAGGGCGTCAAGCTGATCGTCCGCCCATTGGAGAGCGGCTCTGACAAGTCCTAACGGACAAAACAGGAAACGGCCCGCCCGGGTGCTGCCCGGGCGGGCCTTGCTGTTATGTACAGGTATCTGCGCGGAGCGCGCGCCGCTCCCACACGGCGGCGGGAAGCGGCGCGGTTTCAAAAAGTGCGCTTGCGTACTTTTTTGACTCCTCAGAGCTGGGGACCGGCGGGGACCAGGGCCTTTCCGGCCTCGTTGGTGGTGTACTTGGTGAAGTTCTTGATGAACCGCTGGGCCAGATCCCTGGCCTTCTCCTCCCACTGGGAGGCGTCGGCGTAGGTGTCCCGGGGATCCAGGATGCCGGTATCCACGCCCGTCAGCTGGGTGGGGACCTCCAGGTTGAAGTAGGGGATGGTCTTGGTGGGGGCGTCCAGAATGGCGCCGGAGAGGATGGCGTCGATGATGCCCCGGGTATCCTTGATGGAGATGCGCTTGCCGGTGCCGTTCCAGCCGGTGTTCACCAGGTAAGCCTTGGCGCCGCTGGCCTTCATCTTCTTCACCAGTTCCTCAGCGTACTTGGTGGGATGCAGCTCCAGGAAGGCCTGGCCGAAGCAGGCGGAGAAGGTCGGGGTGGGCTCGGTGATGCCGCGCTCGGTGCCGGCCAGCTTCGCGG
>CATZRD010000040.1 GCA_958423465.1 uncultured Oscillospiraceae bacterium
AGCAACACCGTGGGAGGACATATGGCCGGCCCGGCCGTCCTCAGGAGGTGGCTGGAGCGGTCCGGCAACGGGCCGCCTAGATAGATGACCGCCAAATACAGAACCCGGCTTACAGTTTTTCTCACATCTGCCCATGGAGGGGGATACCTGACCGGTATCCCCCTCCCTCCGTCCACTTCATCAGGGAAAGGAGCCGGTCCCCGTGAACCCCCTCTGCCAGCAGTATATGGACAACCTGACTACCGCAGGCGCCCTCTCCAAGCCCGTCTTTCCCCCGGACGCCGGCCAGGACCAGGTTTTGGCCCGGATCCGGGGGAACGCCGCGGAGAGCTACCGCCTGCGCCGGGAAAACGACGGCCTGCTGGAGGAGTTCCTCTTCTCCCGGCCGCCGGAGGCACGGCTGGCCCTGGACATCGTCACGGTGGCGGACTCCATGGACGCGGCCACCGACGACGTGGGCCGCAGCTACGCCGAGGCCAAGAGCTTTGACGCTCTGGTGGAGGAGCTGCGCCAGGGGGCCGGGCGGCGCTACGCCCCCCGGATCGTGGCCCTGCTGGATGACGAGGCTCTCCGCAGGGACCTGAGCCGCCGGCTGGGGGAGGAGCGCCAGCGCATCTACTGCGACATCTACCGGGAGCTGGGCAGATCATAACGCCCCGCCGATACAGCAAGGGAGGGGGATACTACTGGGTATCCCCCTCCCTTTCCATGCCGTCCCGCGGCCCGCTCACTCCTGCTCCCAGTTGTGCCAGACGTTCTGCACGTCGTCGTTGTCCTCCAGCAGATCGATGAGCTTGGTCATATTCTTGATATCGTCCTCATTGGTGAGCTGGATGTAGTTCTGGGGCACCATCTGGATCTCCGCCTCGGCAAAGACGTAGCCCCTGCCTTCCAGGGCGGCGGTGACGGCGTTGAAGTCGTCGGGGCTGGTGGTGATCTCAAAGATGGTCTCCTCGGCGGAGAAGTCCTCGGCCCCGCAGTCCAGGGCGTCCATCATGACCGTCTCCTCATCCAGGTCGCCGTCCTCGTTGTCGATGACGATGACGCCCTTGCGGTCGAAGCTCCAGCTGACGCAGCCGGAGGCGCCCATGTTCCCGCCGTACTTGTCGAAGAGGTGGCGGACCTCCGGGGCGGTGCGGTTGCGGTTGTCCGTCAGGGCCTCCACGATGACGGCCACGCCGCTGGGACCGTAGCCCTCGTAGACCACCTTTTCAAAGCTGTCGGTGCTGCCGGCCCCCAGGGCCTTGTCGATGGTGCGCTTGATGTTGTCGTTGGGCATATTGGCGGCCTTGGCCTTGGCGATGACGGTGGCCAGGCGGGAGTTGTTGTTGGGGTCGCCGCTGCCGCCCTCCTTCACCGCCACGATCATCTCACGGGCGATCTTGGTAAAGGCCTGGGAGCGCTTGGCGTCCGCCGCGCCCTTGGTCTTCTGGATATTATGCCATTTGGAATGTCCGGACATAGCTTCTCTTCTCCTTACTTAACATATTGAATCACCTCGCGGTGGACATGAGACAGCTCCACCGTCAGGTCCGGGAACCGCTCCCGCAGCTTTCGGACCAGGATAGGGCAGATCACGTTCTCCGTGGGAAAATGGCCGGCGTCAACGAGGGTCAGGCCCAGGGCCCGGGCGTCCAGAAACTGGTCGTACTTCACGTCGGAGGTCACAAAGGCGTCGCAGCCCCTCTCGACAGCGGCGCGGAAGTAGTCCCCGCAGGCCCCGCCTCCCACCGCCAGGCGGCGGATGGGCCTTTTCGCGTCGGCGTACCGGATGCCGTTGGGCTGGAGCCGGTCCTTCACCAGCTTCAGCAGCTCCTCTGTGGTCAGCTCCCCGGGCAGCTCCCCCACCCGGCCGATGCCGTCGTCCCCCAGGGGGCCGGCGGCGGTCAGGCCCAGGACCTGGGCCAGGGCGTCGTTGACCCCGCCGGGGGCGGCGTCCAGATTGGTGTGCATACAGATGGCGGCCACGCCGCTTTTCACCAGAAAGATGAGGAGCTTCCCCAGCCGGGTGTCCGGCCGGAGGGTGTTCAGCTCCCGCTGGTGCCAGTGGAGGTTCATCACCGGGTGGTGGGCCACGATCAGGTCAAAGCCCGACCGGGCAGCCTCCCGGGCGGTCTCCTCCGTCACGTCCAGAGCCACCAGCGCCCGGCGTATCGGCAGGTCCGGGTCCCCCACCAGCAGTCCCACGTTGTCCCACTCCATGGCCAGGTCTCTGGGGGCCAGCTCATAGAGGAATTCCTCGATCTCATGTACGGTGGGCATGTTCCCACGCCTCCTTCCAACCCGTCAGCTCCCCGATCACGTCCAGCAGCTCCTGCCGGCGGAGAGCGGCCGAGGGGTCCCGGGCCAGGGCCAGCCCCGCCGCCGCCTTCCGCAGCCGCAGCAGCCGGTCCTGTAAGTACAGGCCCCACAGGGGGTCCTCCTCCAGGAGGAAGCCGCCCCAGGCCTGGGCCGGTGAGGCGGGGGACATGGCGCCGCCCCGGACGGTCAGGATGGGGTAAAGGACCCCCTTGTCCGCCGCCAGGCGTTCCCCGTCCACCCGATAGCCGCCCTGGGGCAGAAAGGCCCGAAGGGTCTCCGCCTTGCTCATGGGCTGAAGGAGCAGGCAGGTCCCGTCCTCCCGGACCCAGGGGGCGGCGGAGAGGATGGCGGCGATGGCGTCCCCGCCCATGCCGGCGATGACCACGCAGTCCGCCTCCCCGGGGGAGAGAACGGCGAGGCCGTCCCCCAGGCGGAAGTCCACCCGGTCCTGGACGCCCCACCGCTCCGCCGTACGTCTGGCGTGGTCCAGCGGCTCCCGGCGGATGTCGGCTGCCACGGCGAGATCGATCCGTCCGGCGAGAAGCAGCTCCGCCGGGATATAGCCGTGGTCGGTGCCGATGTCCGCCAGCCGGCGGCACTCCGGCGGGACCTGATCCGCGATGGCCCGCAGCCGCGGCCCCAGGGCCAGTCCAGCCGCCATGGCTCTCCCCCCTTTGTCGTTTGCCTGAAGGATCTTACTTGTTGGCCTCCGCGTTGACGACCTCCAGCAGCTTCTCCACGTCCACGCCGTGGACCATGCAGGCCTCCTCCACAGTCTCGCCCCGGCTGCTGGGGCAGCCCAGGCAGTGCATCCCGATGGACAGGAAAATAGGCGCGGTCTGGGGGGCCATATCCAGGATGTCACCGATGATGGTGTCTTTGGTAATGTTGATCATAGTTACATTCCTCCGTAAAATGATGGTTATGCGCGAAATCAGCGCAACTAGTATATCCCAATCCCGCCGACATTTCAATACATTCCATACATTTTTTTGATCTCGCGAACATAAAGCGGCGGCGTCTCGCGGCATGAAAAATTCTGCCCGCCGAAGCAGGCAGAATTTTTCCCCGGCGTATTCAGGCGGAAGCCTCGGCGGCGTTCTCCCGGAACAGCAGAGACATGCACCACAGCCCCGCCAGGCCCACCACGGCGTAGATGACCCGGGACAGCACCGCCATCTGGCCGCCGCAGAGGAAGGCCACCAGGTCGAAGCCAAAAAGGCCGATGGCTCCCCAGTTCAGCGCCCCGATGATCACCAGCGCCAGGGCGATCCGATCAAGCAGCATACCGTTTCCCTCCTTTTCGGTCCCGGCTTTCCCGCCGGTCCCGGTCTCAGTATCTCCAGAGATGGCGAAAACATGCAGCCGGATCTTGTCCGCCATTACAAATCATGAGACCTGCTGAAAAATTTTTTGGTTTGTTTTGACTTTCCCGTTGAAATATGGGATGGGAACCGGTATAATGGGAGCAGCGTAAGCGAGAAACCATCCCAGGAGGCGAAGCCCATTGAAATATCTGCTTGTCATCGGCGACGGCATGGCCGATAACCCCGTGGCCCGGCTGGGCGGCAGAACCCCCCTCCAGGCCGCCCCCCATCCCGCCATGGACCGCATGGCCGCCCGGGGACTGGTGGGCAGCGTGGTCAACTGCCCAAAGCCCCTCCCCGCCGGCAGCGAGACCGCCATTTTGTCCATCTTCGGCTGCGACCCCCGGACATATTTCACCGGCCGGTCCCCCATGGAGGCGGCGGCCTCCGGCATCGCTCTGCGGCCCGGCGACGCGGCCTTCCGCTGCAACCTGGTGACGCTGGAGGACGGAGACCTGCCCTATGAGGAAAAGCGGATCCTCTCCCACTCCGCCGGGTCCATCGACGGGCCCTCCGCCATGGCCGCCACGGAGGCTCTGCTGGGAGATGAGCGGTTTGCCCGGGCCCTACGGGAGGCCCGCATGGAGATCCACCGCTTTCCCGCCTTCCGGCAGATCGCGGTGCAGCACGGAAGCGACATCTCCGGAATCCGGTTCACGCCCCCCCACGACCACCTGGGAGAGGCGGTCGGCCCCCTGCTTCCCGCCGGAAATGAGCGGGCGGCGGTCTTTGCCCGGCTCATGGCCCTGGCCCATGAGATACTGGACCATCACCCGGTAACGGAGGCCCGGCGCGCCGCCGGAAAGCTGCCCGCCAACGGAATCTGGTTCTGGGCGGAGGGCACGGCGGTGGAGCTGCCCTCCTTCCGGGAGCAGTACGGCATGGACGGGGCGGTGGTCAGCGCCGTGCCCCTGTGCCACGGCATCGGCGTGCTCCGGGGGCTGGAGATGGTGGAGGTCCCCGGCGCCACCGGGGAGCTGGACACCAACTTCGAGGGGAAGCTGGAGGCCACATGGCAGAAGCTTCAAGAGTACGACTTCGTGTGCCTCCATCTGGAGGCCCCCGACGAGTGCACCCACAACGGGGACCTTCCCGGCAAGCTCCAGGCCATCCAGTGGCTGGACAGCCGCCTCATCGCCCCCCTGCTGGCCCGGCTGGAGGAGGCGGGGCTTGACCACCGGGCGCTGGTCCTCAGCGACCATAAGACCCTCACCGCCACCCGTGGCCACGACGGCGACCCGGTGCCTTTCCTGCTCTACGACAGCCGCCGGGACACGGGCCGGGGGGGCGTCTACGACGAGAGCGCCGGCCAGGCCGGCCCCTTTGTGGAAAACGGCTGCCGGCTTCTGGACTATCTCTTTGAGAAGCAGCCTTTGCTGTAAGAAAGCTGTCATTCCCTTTCACCGCCCCGCGGCGAAAGCTGATATGAAAATATAGAGGAGGATCTGCCAATGAATCCGAAATTCGAGACCCTGGGCCTGAGGCCCGCGGACATCCTGCTGCCCCGCGACTGCGACATGACCCGGTGGGCCGTGGTGGCCTGCGACCAGTTCACCTCCCAGCCCGAGTACTGGCAAAAGGCGGAGGAGCTGGCGGGGGACGCCCCCTCCTCTCTGCGGCTGATTCTGCCGGAGAGCCGGCTCCACGATCCCGACGTGGACCATTATATCGGGGACATCAACCGGGCCATGGGGGACTATCTGGCCCGGGACGTGTTCAAGACCTATGAAAACGCGATCTTCTACCTGGAGCGCACCCAGTCCGACGGTCTGGTCCGCCGGGGGCTGGTGGCCGCCGTGGATCTGGAGCGGTACGACTACACCCCCGGCTCCGGCTCCCTGATCCGGGCCACGGAGGGCACGGTGCTGGAGCGGATCCCGCCCCGGGTCCGGGTCCGGAAGGACGCCCCCCTGGAGCTGCCCCATGTGATGCTCCTCATCGATGACCCGGGAAAGACCTGCATCGAGCCTGTCGCCGCCGGAAAGTCGGAGATGGAGAAGCTCTATGACTTCGACCTGATGCTGGGTGGCGGCCACCTCACCGGCTGGCTTCTGACGGAGGAGCAGCAGGCCGCCCTGGCGGAGGCCCTGGCGGGCCTCATCTCCCCCCAGGCCATGGAGGAGAAGTACGGCATGAGGGACGCCGCTCCCCTGCTCTTCGCCGTGGGCGACGGCAACCACAGTCTGGCCACCGCCAAGACCTGCTATGAGGATCTGAAGAAGGTCACGCCCCCGGACCAGTGGGCGGATCTCCCCGCCCGATACGCCCTGGTGGAGATCGAGAACCTCCACGACGACGCTCTCCGGTTCGAGGCCATCCACCGGGTGCTCTTCGGGGTGGACCCGGCGGACTTCATGGCGGCGTTTCAGACCTTCTATCCCAATGCCTATGAGGGCAAGGGGGACGGCCACGTCATCGAAGTGGTCTGGCCCGGCCACGACGGCTTCCTCACCGTGCCGGATTCCCCGGTGCAGCTGCCGGTGGGCACCCTGCAGCGGTTCATTGACCACTACCGGAAGGACCACCCCTGCCAGGTCGATTACATCCATGGGGACGACGTGACCCGCCGCCTGGGGAGCCAGCCCGGAAACATGGGCTTCCTCCTCCCCGCCATGGGCAAGGACCAGCTGTTCAAGACCGTCATGGCCGACGGCGTGCTGCCCCGCAAGACCTTCTCCATGGGCCACGCAGAGGATAAGCGGTACTATGTCGAAGCCAGACGGATCAAGTAAATCGAAAAGAGTTCTGTATCATGGATCTTGCGCGTAGCCCCGCGGCGCTGGGGGAGTCCGCCTGCGCCAAACTGAATCTGACCCTGGACATCCTGGGGAAGCGGCCCGACGGCTACCATGAGCTGCGCATGGTCATGCAGACTGTGGACCTGCGGGACGATCTGACGCTGATTCCCCGGACCGACGGCGCCATCGAAGTGGAGACGAACCTGCCCTTTCTGCCCAGGGACGAGGGCAACCTGGCCGCCAGGGCGGCCAGGGCCTTCTTCGCCGAAGCGGACCGGCCCTGCCCCGGCTTCACCATCGCCATCGACAAGCGCATCCCCGTCTGCGCCGGCATGGCCGGCGGCAGCGCGGACGGCGCGGCGGTGCTCCGGGCTCTCCGCCGGGCCTACGCGCCGGACATGTCCCGGGAGGCGCTGGAGGCCGCGGCCGCCCGGGTGGGCAGCGACGTGCCCTTCTGCCTCCGGGGAGGCACGGTCCTGGCCGGGGGCCGGGGGGAGGTCCTGACGGACCTGCCGCCTCTGCCGCCCTGCTTCTTCGTGGTGTGCAAGCCCCCCTTCTCCATCTCCACCCCGGAGCTGTTCGCCCAGGTGCGGATGAAAAAGCTCCGCTGCCACCCGGACGCCGCCGGGATGCTCTCCGCCCTGGAGGCTGGGGACCTGGAAGGGGTGGCCCGGCGGGTGTACAACGTCTTTGAGGACGTGCTCCCCCGGCGGTTCAGCCAGGTGTTCCAGATCAAGGGGGCGCTGCTGGAGCTGGGGGCCATGGCGGCGTCCATGACCGGCAGCGGGCCCGCCGTGTTCGGCGTCTTCCGGGAGGAGGACGCCGCCCGCCAGGCCGCGGAGGCCCTGCGCCCCCACTTCCCCAGCACCTTCTTCTGCGCCCCCGCCGGGAGCAGACTATAAGTTTGGTTTAAAACCCGAAAATACCGTCCATACTGGAAGCAAAACCAGTAAGGACGGTATTTTTTATGAAACAGCTTGCTTTTTTCGCTTCCTACCTCCGCTTATGGCTCCGGCCCCGGAGGCGGCGGCTGGCCCTGGCTCTGGCGGCGGGGCTGGCGGCTCTGGCCCTCAGCGCCGCCCCCATGTGGTGGGGGGTGGCGTTCTCCCCCCTGGCCCAGCCTCTCACCGCCGTAACGGAGGCGGCGGAGGGCGGCTTCCAGCTCACCCTCTGGGGACAGACCTTCCGCTTTAAGACGCTGGACGTGCTGATGACGCTGTTTTCGTAAAACAGCGGTCACTTTTTCGCCGCGGCCGCGAAGTACTCCTTCGTCAGCTTCGCTACCTGGGGACTGAGAAGCAGCAGGGCGATGAGGTTGGGGATGGCCATAAGGCCGTTGAGGGTGTCCGCGATGTTCCAGGCCACCTGGATCTTCATGGTGGCCCCCACCACCACCATGGCGGCGAAGATGATCTGATAGACCTTGGTGGCCTTGCTGCCAAAGAGGAACTCAAAGCACCGAGTGCCGTAGAGGCCCCAGGTCAGGATGGTGGAGATGGCGAACAGGGTCAGGCAGACGGCCACGATCACCGCCGGCAGCGGCCCGCCGAACACGGACCGGAACCCGGCAATGGTCAGGGCGGAACCCTGGTCCGTGCCGTAGGGAATGTTCTCCACGCCCACCCCCAGCAGCACCACCATGGCGGTCATGGTGCATACCACGATGGTGTCCATGAACACCTCGAACACGCCGTAGATGCCCTGGTTCACCGGGTGATTCACGTCGGCGGCGGCGTGGGCGATGGGGGCGGAGCCAAGGCCCGCCTCGTTGGAGAAGATGCCCCGGCCCACACCCTTGGTGATGGCGGTCTTGATGGTGGCGCCGGCCAGGCCGCCGGCCACGGCGGCGGGCCGGAAGGCCCCCTGGAAGATGGCGGCGAAGGCCGCGGGAACAGCGTCGATATTCATGACGATGACGATGAGGGACGCGGCTACATAGATGATAGCCATGACGGGCACCAGCAGGGAGCACACGTCGCCGATGCGCTGGATGCCGCCCACCAGCACCACCAGCACCACGACGGCGCAGATGACGCCCACCGCCAGGGCGATGACCTTCTGCTGCTCCTCCGTGGTGGGAACAAAGCCGGCGATGGCCTCATTGACGGTACCGGCGATGGTGTTCACCTGGGTCAGGTTGCCGATGCCGAAGGAGGCGAAGCCGCCGAAGATGGCAAAGATCACCGCCAGCCAGCGCCAGCCCTTGCCCAGACCGTTCTTAATGTAGTACATAGGGCCGCCCACCCAGTCGCCCCTGTCGTTGCGCTCCCGGTAGCGGACGGAGAGGGTCACCTCGGCGTACTTGGTGCACATGCCCACCAGGGCGCTGAGCCACATCCAGAACACGGCCCCCGGCCCGCCGATGGCGATGGCCCCGGAGACGCCGGCGATGTTGCCCGTGCCGATGGAGGCCGCCAGGGCGGTACACATGGCCTTGAAGGGGGACACGGCCCCGCTCTTGGCGTCGGACTTCTTCAAAGCCTTGCCCAGGGTGTTGCGCATAATGTGCCCGAAATGCCGGAACTGCGGGAACCCGCACAGCACCGTCAGCAGCAGGCCGGTGCCCAGGATCAGCACCATGGCCGGCACTCCCCAGACCACGCCGTTGACGGCGCGCTCGATCCCGTTTTCACCGAATATGGCTTCCATCCATCTCTCCATTGATCTCTCTCCCCTTTTTTGATTTGGATTGTCCTTTTTCTAAAGACGATTGTATTTCTGATGTTGACATTTTACCAGAACCCCCCTCGGTGGGCAATTGTGGATTCCTACAAAATTTGGCCCGGCGGACCACCCTGCCGCCGGGCCATTGTCCATATTTTCCGTTTTTGGGGCCTCAGTCCGCCTCCATGATCCTGATCTGATCGGCGGTATAGTCCGTCTCACTGAGGACGATGTCGGTGATCTTGGCCACGTCCTCGGTCTGGAGGCCGTCGCCGGCGGTGGAGACCACCACGCTGACGCCGCCGTCCCCCATAAAGGCCACGCAGTCTGCGTATCCCTTTGCCTTCACCAGATTTTCCACCTGGGCCTCCAGCATGGTGTAGCCCGCCATGGTCTGGATGGCCAGATTGGCCTCGCTGACCGCCTCCTGGTCCGCGCCCTCCTGCTCCGCCGCCTCCCGCAGCAGGGCCAGGGCGTTGTCCCGGGACTGCTGGCGGCTGAGCCGGGCGGTGTCAAAATAGGTCCCGGCGGTCTCCATGGCCTCGGTCCCGTCCTCCGCCTCCGTAGGCACGCCTCCCACCAGGGCCGCCTGGCCCAGGACCTTCACGTTCTGGTCCTCCCCCTCCTGAGCGGAGGCCGGGTCCGCCGGGTCCGCCGCCGCCGTTTTGGCGGTCTCGGCGGTCTGGCCGGCGTAGCGCCAGTTGAGATACACCGCCGCGCACACGAACAGCAGCACCGTGGCCACGACGGCGCTCCGCTTCCACTGGATCGTTTTCATACTGTGTTTACCTCCCGTCATTGATCTGCTCCTTTCCCGTCTCCCGCCGCGGCGCTCCGGCTCATCACGGCGATCCTGTCGCTGCCCAGGCCGGTGGCCACGGAGACCGCCTCCGTCACCGCCAGGCGCACCTTATCGCTGCCGCCGCCGTCGCACACCACCACCGCGCCCCGGTACTGGGGATAGAGCCGGTGGGTGACCACCGCCTCCGTCCCGCCGCTTCCGGACACGGTGACGATGTCCGTGGAGCGGCTGTAGCTGTCCGGCGACTGGGACGGCCCGGTATAGCTGAGGCTGGTGTCCGCGGCCAGCACCTGCTGGTCCCCGCTGGAGAGCGTCAGCAGCACCTCCGCCCGGCCCACGCCGCCGATCTTGCTGAGGATCTCCTCCAGCTCCCGCTCCAGCTGACGGCTCTCCTCCCCCGCCGCCGGGGTCTGGACAGGCGGCTCCGTCCCCCGGTCCCCGCCGCCGGGCCACAGCAGCAGCGCCGCCCCCAAAGCCGCGATCAGCAGCACATACTTGTACCGCCCCACCGCCGCCAGCCATCCTAGGGACCGTTTTTCTCCTCGTTCCCGCTCCATGTGTCCTCCTCCAGCCAAATTTGTTTTTCGGCGGGTATCCCCACCTCCTCCTGGATCCAGGCCGACAGGGCCTCGCTGCGGGGGCCGGTGACGGTGACGGTATCCGGCAGGGGAAGGTCTCCCTCCCCCGGCGCGCACCACACCTCCACCCGGCAGGCAAGCCCCAGCCGGTCCGCTTTGTCCCATATATATGAGGCGCACCGCTCCTCTATGATAGCGGAAAGCGCAGCCTCGTTTTCTCCCCGCCACCGCGCCGCCTGCTGGCCCGCATCATATGTCAGATCCTCCAGCCCCAGGTCCGCCGAAAAGCCCGTCAGGCTGCCCAGAGGCCCCAGCACCGCCATGGCCAGCAGCAGTCCCGCCGCCAGACGCACCGCCGCCTCTCCCCGGCCTTTGGGGGCCAGGGACCGGGCCAGGGACCCGGCCAGGGCGGTGAGGACCACGCCTGTCAGCCACCGGCCCGCCGCCGCCATCACGGGACCACCGCCGTCAGCGATGACACGATGGAGATCATGAGCATAGCGGCGCAGGCCGCGGCCATGGCCAGCACCATGGCGAAGGCGTCCCCCAGCCGCCCCACCAGCCGGGCGGGTTTTCTGCTGCCGGCGGCGGAGGCCGCCAAAGCCGCCCCCCGGTACAGCAGGTACTGTCCCCCCAGCCGCAGCAGCGGTCCCAGGCACAGGGACAGCACCGCCAGCAGGCCGAACACGCCGGTCATTCCCCGGATCAGGGAGGCCCCGGCCACCAGGCTCCCGGCGGCGTCGGAGAGGATGCCCCCCACCACCGGCACCATGGCGCTGACGGCGGAGCGGGCCGCCCGCACGGCGGCGGCGTCTGCCGCCGAGGCCGCGGCCCCGGTAATGGAGAGATACAGGGTAAAGAGGGCCGTCAGACCCGTCAGACCCCAGCACACCGCCTTTTTCAGCCCCTGGGCCAGAGCGGAGAGTACGTCCTCCTCCAGCACCGCCTCGGCGGTGACCAGCCCCACATAGAGGTAGATCATGGGCAGCAGTAGCCTCTCCATAAGCCCCAGCAGCAATTGGAGAAAAAAGACCGTGGCCGCCTGCCGGGCGGAGGCGGCGGTAACTCCGCCCGCGGCGGCGGCAGCGGCCCCCAGCACCGGCAGCAGGGTCCTGCCTGTTACCGCCATGGCCTCCACCGTCTCCCGGCCCAGGCCGATGAGGGCGTTCACGTCTCCGGCGGCGGCGGCCGTTACCCACAGCGCCCCCGCCGCCGGCACCCAGCGCTCCGCGCCGGTGCCCGCCGCGAGACTCTCCGCCGCCCCCAGCAGGATGGTCCCCGCCAGAATGGCCGCCGCGCTTCTGCCTCCCGCCAAAAGGTAGTCCTTTGCCTCCCCCCAGGCGCTCCTGATGAGGCGGCTCACCCCCGCCGCCAGACCCATGTCCTCCGCCTCCGGGTCCACCATGGCCGCGGCAGCGGGGTCCAGGGCCGTCAGCTCCCGGTCCAGGGCCGGGTCCTCCGCCGCCCAGGCCCCGGCGGTGAGCAGGGTCAGAGCGCAGATCGTCAGAATCCATCGCCGCATCCGGCGCTTCCCTCCTCTCATCGCATCACGGGAAAAAGCCCAGGACCAGCTCCGTTACCGACCGGACCAGAGGCAGAGCGATGGTCAGGCCCGCCAGAGCCCCCGCCAGCTCCACCGCCTCCGCCAGAGCCTGGCTGCCGCCGTCCCGGCACAATCCGGCGGCGATCCGCGTGACCACCGCCGCCCCCAGGCACCGCAGCAGCACCCCGAAGGGGGCCGCTTTCAGCCCCGCCAGATCCATCAGGCGGCGCAGCTCCTCCAGGGCCGGGGCCGCCGCCCCCAGGCTGTGGACCAGCGCCAGGGTCAGCGCCGCCGCCGTCAGCGTCAGGGCCAGCTCCGGCTCCCGCCGCCGCAGCAGCGCCGCCAGGGGCACGCATACCACGCAGACCCCCGCCAGTTTGATCAGCTCCTCCATCAGAAGCCAAAGAGGGCCTTGATGAGCTGAAACAGGTCGCTGATCTGCCGCACCAGCATCATCATTACCACCACCAGTCCCGCCAACGTGGTCATCATGGCCTGCTCCTCCCGGCCCGAGCGCACCAGCAGCTGATTGAGCACCGCCACCACGATTCCGATAGCGGCGATCTTGAAGATCAGATCAATATCCATAAGCCTCCCGCTCTATAACAGCATCAGTATCAGAAAACACGACCCCGCCAGACACACCCCGGCGGTGAGACGGCCCTGCTGGGCCTGCCGCTGCCGCTCCTGGCGCAGAAACTCCGCCAGGGCGTCTCTGGCCGCCTCCACCGCCCGGTCCAGCCGCTCCCCGCCGGCGCTGAGCAGAGGGCCGAGAGGAAACAGGATGGCCCCCAGCCGCTCCGGCAGGGCCGCCACCGCCCGCCGCCAGCAGGCCGCCGGGTCCTCCTCCCTCCGCTCCAGATCCCGGAGGAGGGGCTGCCACAGCCCGTCCCACGCCGCCGAGGAGGCCAGTCCCTCCCGGAGGATCTCCGGCAGGACCTGCCGCAAAGCGCAGATCCGGCAGCCCAGCACCGCAAGGTCGGCGTACAGAGCCTCCCCCAGCCGCAGAGCCGTCAGCTCCTCCTCCCGCCGCCGCCGGCAGGCCAGCGCGCCGCTGAGGAGCACCAGCAGCGCCCCCAGAAGCTTCACGGCAGATCCTCCACCAGATACCGCCGGCCAGCGCCGCCGCCGGTGATGACCACCGCCCGGCGGAAGATCCGCTTCTCCAGCAGAGAGGCGAAGAGGGGCCGGTGGCGGAGCTCCGCCACTGAGGGGGCGTGGACCGTAGCCAGCAGGGTCACACCGCAGCCCGCCGCCGCCTCCACCGCCGCCAGGTCCCCGGCGGCCGCCAGCTCGTCCACGGCGATGACCTGGGGGTTCATGGCCCTGAGCAGCATGGGAATGGCCAAAGCCTTGGGGCAGCCGTCCAGCACGTCGGTGCGCCGCCCCACATCCAGCTGGGGCGCACCCCGGTACAGCGCCGCCAGCTCCCCCCGCTCGTCCACCAGCCCCACCCGGCTGCCCCCCTCGCTGAGAAGCCGCACCAGATCCCGGAGGAAGGTGGTCTTGCCCCCTCCCGGCGGGGAGAGGACCAGAACGCTGAGGGGCCTGCTCCCCTCCATCAGCCGGTCCAGCACCGGCGCCGCCACGTCCCGCCGCAGCCGGGGGATCCGCACCGCCAGAGCGCTGAGATCCGAAAATCCCCGGTTTTCCCCGCCGGCGGGCAGCGCCCGGCCGCAGGCCCCTACCCGGAAGCCCCCCGGCGCGGTGACGAACCCCTGGGCCAGGTCCTCCGCCGATGCGTACCGGGAAAGCTCCGTGGCCCGGTCCAGCACCTGCTCCAGGTCCCCGGCCAGGACTCTGGTCCCCGGCAGGGTCCGCTCCCCCTCCGGCAGCGTCACGCCCAGGGACCGGCCCAGCCGCAGCCGCAGTTCCTCCGCCCGGGCCTGCTCCGAAACGTCCAGCTCCAGCGCCGGGCCCCGCAGGCGGGCGGGCAGCAGCTGGCAGGCCTGCCGGTAGCGCCGGACGTCGTATGACTCCTCCATGGGACCGCCTCCTTATCGTTGTCTGGTCCATGGTATGAAGGCTCGTCCCCGGTTATGCCCACGATTTTTCTTCCGGGGTTTCCATCGGCGGCAGGATGTGGTACAATGGGGCCAGCCAATCATTTCAACCTTCTGGAGAACGCTATGGAAAACTATTTTGAGCTATGTCTGGCCCCGGACGACATCCGGGCCATCAGCAGCGTAGGGCTGGCCCATCTGGGGGACGCGGTGTACGAGCTGCTGGTCCGCGCCTACCTCTGCGCCGGGGGCAAGGCCACCGGCAAGGGCCTCCACCGGGCGGCGGTGGAGCTGGTCCGGGCCGAATCCCAGGCCAGAAGGGCCGACGCCATCCTCCCCCTGCTGACGGAGGCGGAGCTGGCGGTCTTTAAGCGGGGGCGCAACGCCCACGTCCACACCATCCCCCACGCCGCCAGCCGGGGGGACTATTTGAAGGCCACGGCATTGGAGTGCCTGTTTGGCTGGCTGTATCTCCGGGGAGAGCGGGAGCGGATCAACGCCCTCTTTACCGCCATGATGGAGGTGGACGGCCATGCCCTTTGACGCTGTCTGCCTCACCGCCGTTCTGGAGGAGCTGCGCCCGGCCCTGCTGGGCCTGCGGCTGGAAAAGCTCCAGCAGCCCGCCGGGGACCTGGCGGTGCTCACCTTCCGGGGGAACCGTAAGCTGCTGCTCTGCGCCGGGGCGGGCCGGGCCCGGCTCCATCTCACCGGCCTGCAGCGGGAGAATCCCGCCGCGCCCCCCATGTTCTGTATGCTGCTGCGCAAGCATCTGACCGGGGGCCGTCTGGCGGAGCTGGTCCAGCCCCCCGGCGAGCGGGCCGCCATTCTCACCTTCGACGTGGTGGACGAGATGGGGGAACCGGACCGGCGGAAGCTGGTGCTGGAATGCATGGGACCCAGGTCCAACCTGCTGCTGCTGGACGGCCAGGACCGGATCATCGACTGCCTGCGGCGGACCGATCTTACCGCCGAGGGCCAGCGGCAGGCCCTGCCGGGCCTCTTCTACCGTCTGCCCCCCGGTCAGGGGAAGGCGGACCCCCTGGCGGTGGATGAGGTGGCGTTTGCCGCCCTGCTGGACGCCGCGCCGCCGGAGACGGAGGCGGCGGACTTTCTGCTGGACCGGTTCACCGCCCTCTCCCCCCTGGTGTGCCGGGAGCTGGCCTACCGGGCCCTGGGGGCCGCGGACGCCCGGCTCCTCACGGCGGAGGCGGGCAAACAGTTGGCAGACGCCTTTTTCGCCTGGCAGAAGGCTGTGAAGGAAAAGAACTTCACACCCTATCTCCTTCTGGGGAAAGAGCAGCCAAAGGACTTCTCCTACCTGCCCGTCCGCCAGTACGGGGACGCCCTGACGGGGGAAGCACGGGAGAGCTTCTCCGCCCTGCTGGACGAGTTCTATGAGAAGCGGGAGCAGGCGGAGCGGGTCCGCCGCCGGGGTGCGGACCTCCAGCGGGCGGCAGGCAGCGCCCGGGACCGGTGCGTCCGGAAGCTGGCCCTTCAGGAAAAGGAGTACGCCCAGACCCAGGACCGGGACCTGCTGCGGCTGCGGGGAGAGCTGATCAACGCCAACCTCTACCGCATGGAGCGGGGCCAGACCCTGCTGCGGGCGGAAAACTGGTACGAGGAGGGGTGCCCCACGGCGGAGATCCCCCTGGACCCCCTGCTGACCCCTCAGCAGAACGCCGCCAAATACTTCAAGCGCTACGCCAAGGCCAAGACGGCGGAAAAGGTCCTGGCGGAGCAGATGGCCCTGGCCCGGCGGGAGCGGGACTATCTGGAGAGCGTGCTGGACGAGCTGAGCCGCGCCGAGAGCGAGCAGGACTTTCTGGACATCCGCCAGGAACTGCTGGCGGCGGGCTATCTCCGGGAGCGGGGCGGGAAAAAGGAGCCCCGCCGGGGCCCCAGCCGCCCCCGGGCGTTCCGGTCCAGCGGGGGCCTGACCATCCTGGTGGGCCGCAACAACGTCCAGAACGACCAGCTGACAAAGGAAGCGGACCGCAGCGACTACTGGTTCCACACCCAGCGGATCCACGGCTCCCATGTGATCCTCCGCTGCGGCGGGACCGCCCCCGATGAGACCAGCATGACCGAGGCGGCCATGCTGGCGGCCTGGTTTTCCCAGGGCCGGACCGCCGGCCGGGTGGCGGTGGACTACACCCGGGTCCGCAACGTGAAAAAGCCCGCCGGGGCCAAGCCCGGCATGGTGGTCTACGACCCCTACCAGACCGCCTATGTCACCCCCGACGAGGCCCTGGTGAAGGCCCTCGCCCGATAGGTCCTGAAAATTTGTGTTGCAAGCAAACAGTTTTTAAGGTATAATGAAAGCAGAATGTCGCGGCGGGGCCCGCCGGGGCCAAGGAGGCTTGTGTTATGGCTACATTCACTGTCAACGGGAAAACCGTCACCACGGACAAGAACCAGAAGCTGCTGCGGTTTCTGCGGGACGAGCTGCGCCTCACCTCCGTGAAGGACGGGTGCAGCGAGGGGGCCTGCGGTACCTGCACCGTGCTGGTGGACGGCAAGGCCACCCGGGCCTGCGTGTTCACCACCGACAAAATGGAGGGCAAGACCGTCCTCACCGTGGAGGGCCTCTCCGACTTTGAGAAGGACGCCTACACCTACGCCTTCGGGGAGGCGGGCGCGGTCCAGTGCGGGTTCTGCATCCCCGGCATGATCATGGCCGCCAAGGGCCTGCTGGATCAGGACCCGGACCCCACGGAGGAGGCGGTCCGCCGCGCCCTGCGCACGAACATCTGCCGGTGCACCGGCTATGTGAAGATCATCCAGGGGGTGCTTTTGGCGGCCAAATACCTTCGGGAGGGTTCCATCCCCCGGGAGGAGAGAGCCTGGACCGTAGGCGCTCACGTCCACCGGGTGGACGTACCTGAAAAGGTCCAGGGCACCGGCCTCTACCCCGACGACGTGTATATGGACGGTATGCTCTACGCCTCCGCCGTCCGCAGCGCCTATCCCAGGGCGCTGGTGAAGGCCATCCACCCAGAGGAAGCTCTGGCCATGCCCGGGGTGGTGGGGGTCTACACCGCCGCCGACATCCCAGGCCAGAATAAGGTGGGGCACCTGGTCAAGGATTGGGATACTATGATCCCCGTGGGGGGAATCACCCACTACCTGGGAGACGCCATCTGTATCGTGGCGGCGGAGAGCCTGGAGATTCTGGAGAAGGCCAAGCGCATGGTCCGGGTGGAGTACGAGGTGCTGACCCCCGTCCGCTCCCCCCAGGAGGCCATGGCCTACGACGCGCCGCTGGTCCACCGCAGCGGCAATCTGCTGGCCCACAAGCACATCCAGCGGGGCAACGCGGCCCTGGCCATCGCCGGCAGCAGGCATGTGCTCACCCGGAAGTTCACCACCCCCTGGACGGAGCACGCCTTTCTGGAGCCGGAGTGCGCTGTGGCCTACCCCGAGGGGGATTCCATCGTGATCCTCTCCACGGACCAAGGGGCCTACGATACCCAGCACGAGACGGCCCCCATGCTGGGTCTGCCGCCGGAGAGGGTGAAGGTGAAGAATATGCTGGTGGGAGGCGGCTTCGGCGGCAAGGAGGACGTGACGGTCCAGCACCACGCCGCTCTGGCGGCCTATCTCACGGGGCGGCCGGTGAAGGTGAAGCTCAGCCGGGCGGAGAGCCTGCTCATCCACCCCAAGCGCCACCCCATGGAGATGGAGTTCGCCATGGGCTGCGACGAAAACGGCGTCATCCAGGGGGTGGCCGCCAACGTCATCGCCGACACCGGGGCCTACGCCTCCCTGGGAGGACCGGTGCTGGAGCGGGCCTGCACCCACGCCTCGGGGCCCTACCACTATGAGAATTTCCAGATCGACGGCTACGCCTACTACACCAACAATCCCCCCGCCGGGGCCTTCCGGGGCTTCGGCGTGACCCAGACCTGCTTCTGCGTGGAGACGCTGCTCAACGAGATGGCGGACCTGGTGGGCATCACCCCCTGGGAGATCCGCTACCGCAACGCCATCCGCCCCGGCGAGACATTGCCCAACGGCCAGATCGTGGGGCCGGAGACCGGTCTCATCGAGACGCTGGAGGCGGTAAAGCCCTACTACGACAAGGCCAGATACGCGGGGCTGGCCTGCGCCATGAAAAACGCCGGCGTGGGGGTGGGCATCCCCGACTGGGGCCGCTGCCGCCTGGTGGTGAAGGGCGGAAAGGTACATATCCTGGCGGGAGCCTCCTGCATCGGACAGGGACTGGGCACGGTGCTGGTGCAGGTATGCTGCGATCAGCTGGGCCTTCCCCGGGCGGATATCGTCTACGAGCGCAGCAACACCTTTGAGGCCCCGGATTCCGGCACCACCTCCGGCTCCCGGCAGACCCTCATCACCGGGGAAGCCTGCCGCCGGGCCTGCGGGGACCTGAAAAAGGACCTGGAGGGCAAGAATCTCGCGGACCTGGAGGGCCGGGAATACTACGGAGAATACCTGGCCAAGACGGACCCCCTGGGGGCTAAGGTCCCCAACCCCGTCAGCCATGTGGCCTACGGCTACGCCACCCAGCTGTGCGTTTTGGGAGAGGACGGGAAGATCGAGCGGATGGTGGCGGCCCACGACGTGGGCAAGGCCGTGAACCCCGTCAGCTGCGAGGGACAGATCGAGGGGGGCGTGGTCATGTCCATGGGCTTCGCCCTCACTGAGGACTATCCCCTGACAGACTGTAAGCCCACCGCCAAATTCGGCACCTTGGGACTTTTCAAGGCGGACCAGGTGCCCCCCATTACCGCCATCGTGGTGGAGAAGCCGGGTCTGGACGTGGCCTGCGGGGCCATCGGCATCGGGGAGATCACCTCCATCCCCACCGCCCCCGCCATCGCCGACGCCTACTACCGCTATGACGGCAGGCGGCGGTACTCCCTGCCGCTGGAGGGCACGCCCTACAGCCGGAAAAAGAAATGAGGACGTAAAACGAGGCGGACCCTCCCGGGTCCGCCTCGTTGGCTTTACGCTATTTTTTCTTTTTGGGCCGCTTCTTCTCCTGCTCCTTCAGAGCCTGGCGGTCCCGGCGGACGGCGCTGACGCCGTAGACCAGCAGAAGCGCCGCCACCAGGTATTGCAGCACCCCCGGCGCGCCGCCGGCGATCACCCCAAAGCTGCGCAGCACCAGCAGGATCAGAGCCAGGGCGCTGAGCGCCAGCAGCACATAGTAGGCGATCAGCCGCCGGCGGATATCCTCCCACCGGTCCATATGTTCGTTGCGAAGCATCTCCGTGTTCCCTCTCTTTCCGTCCAAAATGCCCTCCGGCCTTTTTCTTCATTATAGCCCTCACCCGCCCCGCCGTCAACCGTCCGCCCCCTCTGTGGAGAAAAAACAGGACCGGCGTCGAAATCCGCTATTGACTTTATCCATTAAAAGTGTTAAAGTACAACACAGTACTAAACGCCCCTTCTTCCGGCGGAGCCGGACCGGGGCGTTTTCCACGATATCAGCCGCCGGGGCGACGACGGGACCGGCGGCGGGAAAAGGAGAAATCAACTATGGTCATTGCCGATCTTTTAGAGCGCAACGCCCGGCTCTACGGCTCCGACACCGCCCTGGTGGAGCTGAGTCCCACGGAGGAGCGGGACCGGGCGGTCACCTGGCGGGAAGCCAGCCTCATCGAGAGCGCCCAGCCCGACGCCCCCTACCGCCGGGAGCTCTCCTGGCGGGATTTTGACCGCCGGGCCAACCGGTTCGCCAACCTGCTCCTCAGCCGGGGGCTGGAGCGGGGGACCAAGGTGGGCATTTTGATGATGAACTGCCTGGAGTGGCTGCCCATTTACTTTGGCATATTGAAGGCCGGCTGTGTGGCGGTGCCCATGAATTTCCGGTACTCCAGCGACGAGATTCGGTACTGCCTGGACCTGGCGGACGTGGAGGTGCTGGTGTTCGGGCCGGAGTTCATCGGCCGGATGGACGCCATCTACCAGAGCATCCCCAAGGTGCGGATGCTGTTCTTCGTAGGCCGGGACAAGCCCGCCTACACCGAGGACTGCCTGCGGCTCATGGGCTTCTGCTCCTCCAACCCGCCGCCGGTGCTGATGGAGGAGGCCGACGAGGCGGCCATCTACTTCTCCTCCGGCACCACCGGCTTTCCTAAGGCCATCCTGCATGACCACCGGGCGCTTTTAAGCTCCTGCCGCACGGAGCAGCGCCACCACGGCCAGACCCGGGAGGACGTGTTTCTGTGCATCCCGCCTCTGTACCACACCGGGGCCAAGATGCACTGGTTCGGGTCCCTTCTCTCCGGCAGCAAGGCGGTGCTGCTGCGGGGGGTGAAGCCGGAGTGGATCCTCCGGGCGGTCACCGAGGAAAAGTGCACCATCGTGTGGCTGCTGGTGCCCTGGGCGCAGGACCTGCTGGACGCCATCGACAGCGGCAAGGTGGATCTCAGCAATTACCTGCTGGACCAGTGGCGGCTCATGCACATCGGCGCCCAGCCGGTGCCCCCCAGCCTGATCCACCGGTGGATGAAGGTGTTCCCCCACCACCAGTACGACACCAACTACGGCCTTTCCGAGTCCATCGGCCCCGGCTGCGTCCATCTGGGGGTGGAGAACATCCATAAGGTGGGCGCCATCGGCAAGGCGGGCTACCTGTGGGAGACCCGGGTGGTGGACGAGCGGGGCCAGGACGTGACCCCCGGCCAGATCGGGGAGCTGGCGGTGAAGGGCCCCGGCGTCATGCGCTGCTACTACAAGAATCCGGAGGCCACGGCGGAGATTTTGAAGGACGGCTGGCTCTTTACCGGCGACATGGCCCGGGAGGACGAGGACGGGTTCCTCTATCTGGTGGACCGAAAGAAAGACGTGGTCATCTCCGGCGGCGAGAACCTGTACCCGGTGCAGATCGAGGACTTCCTGCGCCGGTTCGACAAGCTGAAGGACGTGGCGGTCATCGGCCTGCCGGACCCCCGCCTGGGGGAGATCGCCGCCGCCATCGTGGAGGTCAAGGAGGGCGTCACCTGCACCCAGGAGGAGATCCAGGCGTTTTGCAGGGAGCTGCCCCGGTACAAGCGCCCCCGGAAGATCATCTTCGACAAGGTGCCCCGCAACCCCACCGGCAAGATCGAAAAGCCCGCCCTCCGGGAGAAGTACTGCCACGGCAGGCTGGTGGAGGCACAGATCAACAGCTGAGGTTCCTTTCGCGGGACCTCCGGCCCCGGACCCCGGGATACTTTCCCCTCGTCGGGAAAGTATCCACACTCGGCCTAAGTGCCGCCGCAAGCGGCGGTTGGCCTCGTAAGCGCCCGCC
>CATZRD010000041.1 GCA_958423465.1 uncultured Oscillospiraceae bacterium
CCTTGCCGCCCCCCCCCCCCCTAACACCGCCGGGCGGGGGCCCGCGGCACGGCCCGGCCGGGTCAACCCCCGGGCCCCCGTCTGGGCGGGCCCCCCTTCTCCCTTACTTCATCAGGGGCTTCAGCCGCCGGGCCAGCAGCAGGGCCAGAGCGATCTTAATCAGGTCCGGGACGATGTAGGGCACCACGCACCAGCCCAGCACGGTCCCCAGACTCACGGCCCCCTTGGCCTTCGTGTATACCGCCATGAACCAGACGGTGCCGAAGGCGTAGCACACAAAGAGGGCCAGTACCATCACCAGGGCCTGGGCCCACAGCCGCCCCGCCGTGAACCGCTCCAGCGCCCATACCAGCAGGGCGGAAAAGAGAAAGCCCACGATATAGCCGCCGGTGGTCCCCAGCAGCGCCCCCACGCCGCCGGTGAAGTTGGAAAACACCGGCAGGCCCACGGCCCCCAGCAGGATGTAGACCACCACCGCCAGAGTCCCCCGCCTGCCCCCCAGCAGGGCCACGGCCAGAAAGACCGCCATGGTCTGAAGGGTGTAGGACACGTTCCAGGGAGTGGGAATGGCGATCCAGGCGCATACGGCCATCAGGGCGGCGAGGACGGCGATGTAGACCAGATCCCGGGTGCGGAGCTTTTGGGTGTTCATAGGACGGACCCTCCTTACAGGAACATTCTGCGGTCCACTGTATCACGTCCCGCCTCAATTGTCAACCTGATTAAAAAATTAAGTTTACAATAGGAGGAAAAACTTGCTGGGGGCGGCGTATGAAAACCCGCCGGCGGGTCATGCTAACCATACCTGCGGAAAACCGCGGGGATCGGAATAGGAAAAGGAGAGTTGACCATGGCAGTCAATCTGAAAGGCAGAAGCTTTTTGACCCTGATGGACCTGACCCCCCAGGAGATCCGGTATCTGCTGGACCTGGGCCACGACCTGAAGGCCAAGCGCCGGGCGGGTATGGGGGGCTCCGCCCTGAAGGGGAAGCACATCGTGCTGCTCTTTGAAAAGACCTCCACCCGCACCCGCTGCTCCTTCGAGGTGGCCGCCACCCAGGAGGGGGCACACGTCACCTTCCTGGACGCCGCCAGCAGCCAGATGGGCAAAAAGGAGAGCCTGGAGGACAGCGCCAAGGTGCTGGGCCGGTTCTTCGACGGCATCGAGTACCGGGGCTACGACCAGAAGGTGGTGGAGGATCTGGCCAGATACAGCGGCGTGCCCGTGTGGAACGGCCTCACCGACGTGGACCACCCCACCCAGATCCTGGCGGACATGATGACCATTGAGGAACACTGCGCCAAGCCCCTGAAGGACGTGAAGGTGGTGTTTCCCGGCGACGTGCGCAACAATATGTGCTACGCCTGGATGTACGGCTGCGCCAAAATGGGGATGCACTTCGTGGGCCTGGGGCCCAAGGAGCTGGTGGGCGGCGTGGACCAGGAGGTGACGCGCCGGGTGGACCAGGTGGCCCGGGAGACCGGCGCCGTCATCGAGATCACCAGCGATCAGGGGGCCCTGGCCGGGGCCGACGTGATCTACGGCGACATCTGGGCCTCCATGGGGGAGGAGGACCTGATCCCGGAGCGGACCCGCCTGCTGACCCCCTACCGGGTGACGGAGGAGACCCTGGCCCGCACCAACAACCCCGACGTGCTCTACCTTCACTGTCTGCCCTCCTTCCACGACTTCGAGACCAAGCTGGCCCGGGAGTGGAAGGACAAGGGCGTGGACATCCGGGAGGTGGACGACCAGGTGTTCCGGGGCAGGCACTCCGTGGTGTTCGACGAGGCGGAGAACCGGATGCACTCCATCAAGGCGGTGCTGGTGGCCACCATCGGCCGATAAGGGTTCTGTACTTTTCTCTCGTGAGAAAAGTACCAAAAGCACGCTAAGGGGAAGGGGGATTTCGAATTTCCCCCTTCCCCTTAGAACCCTTTCCCCTTGAAACGCCAATGAAGAGGGGCTTCGGCCCCTCTCCCTTGACCCTCTCCCCGAAGGGGAGGGGGCGCTTCTATTCTGAGGCTATGACTTGCTCCTCCGCCCGGAGGAGGGCGGCGGCCAGCAGGGCCCGGGCCTTCTCCGCCTCCCCGTCCTCCAGCAGCGTCAGCGCCTCGTCGATCTGTCCCACTAAGTAGGCGTACAGCTTTTGATACAGGTCCGTCATAGGGGTATCCTCCCTTCCAAATATAAATAAGCATACCACAGTCCCATAAAATACGCAAGTGCGTATACGCCTGAGCGTTGCTGTACATAAGATGGGACTGAGGTGATTGTATGGCGGTCAAAGACGCGGTGGCGCGGCGGTTTGCGGAGATCTGTGCGGAACGGGGCATTACGATCAACAGCCTGGCGAATCTGTCGGGCGTCACACCATCGACTGTATACAGCATGATGGACCCAGACCGCCGGGATATTTCGATTCTTACGATCAAGAAACTCTGCGACGGTTTGGATATGACCCTGGGCGAATTTTTCAGCACGCCGGCGTTCGACGCTTTGGAGCAGGAGATCCAATGATCCCCGGGGGAGGATCAAAGGGAGGGGGCCGGAGCCCCCTCCTTTGGCGTTTCAAGGAGGGGGAGTTCTCAGAGGGGGAGGGAAATTCGAAATCCCTCCCCCTCTGAGTGTCCCTTTGGCACTTTCCCGACAAGGGGAAAGTGCGAATCGTCCCCCAGCGGGGGGAAACGTACAGAAGTGTCTGATTGTAAATCAGAATAATCCCCCCTCCATTGAGCCAAGCTAAGGCGGAATGGAGGGATTTGATGAAAAAATTCCGGATGCCCACGGCGTACACGATCCTGTTCCTGCTGCTGATTCTGGTGGCGGCGGCCACCTGGCTGATCCCGGCGGGGAGCTATGACCACGGCGCGGACGGCGTCCCCGCGACGGGGACCTACCACCGGGTGGAGCCCACGCCCCAGGGGGCGGGGGACGTGGCGCTGGCCCCCTTCCGGGGTTTTTACGACGCGGTGGACGTGGCGGTGTTCATCCTGATGGTAGGCGGGTTTCTGGGCGTGGTGATGAGGACCGGGGCCATCGACGCCGGCGTGAGCCATGTCATCGGACTGCTGGGGGGACGGGAGATCTGGCTCATCCCCGTGCTGATGCTGCTGTTCAGTCTGGGGGGCACCTCCTTCGGCATGTGGGAGGAGACCATGGCCTTTTACCCCCTGCTGATTCCGGTGTTTGTTTCGGCGGGCTACGACCCGCTGGTGGGGATCGCCGTGGTGCTGCTGGGCAGCGGGGCCGGCGTCATGGCCAGCACCGTCAACCCCTTCGCCACGGGCATCGCCTCCGGCTTTGCCGGGGCCTCCCTGGGGGACGGCCTGGGGACCCGGCTGGCGATGCTGGCGGTGTTCGACGCCGCGGCCATCTGGTATGTGATGCGCTATGCCGCCAGGATCCGCAGCCACCCGGAGCGGTCCCTGACGGCCGGCTTCAGCCAAAAATTCCAGCGGCTCGCCGGCGGGGACGTGCCCATGCTGACCGGGCGGCGGAAGCTGGTGCTGGCGGTGTTCGCCCTGGTATTTCTGGTGATGATCTACGCGGTCATCCCCTTTGACGATCTGGGGCTGCCTCTGCCCGCCCTGGGCTGGTGGTTCCCGGAGCTCAGCGGCCTGTTCCTGGCGGGCGGGCTTCTCATCGGGCTGGTGTACGGACTGGGGGAGGCGGACACGGCGGAGGCCTTCGTGGCGGGGGCCGCCGATTTGATCGGCGTGGCCTTCATCATCGGAATCAGCCGGGGCGTCACCGTGCTGATGAACGGCGGGCAGATCACCGACACGGTGCTCCACTGGGGCGAGCAGGCCCTGGAGGGGGCGGGCAGCGTGCTGTTCGTGGCGCTGGTGTATCTCATTTACCTGCCATTGTCCATCCTGATCCCCTCCTCCTCGGGGCTGGCCACCCTCTCCATCCCCATCGTGGCTCCTCTGGGCCGGTTCGCCGGGGTGGACCCGGCGCTGATCGTCACCGCCTTCCAGGCCGCCTCGGGGCTGGTGAATCTCGTCACCCCCACGGCGGCGGTGGTCATGGGCGCCCTGGCCTTCGGGGGCGTGCCCTACGACCGGTGGGTGCGGTTCGTGTGGAAATTGCTACTAATTTTCTTCCTGCTGACCCTGGCATTTTTGGCGGTATCCGCCGTATTATAAGACGGATTTGGTGTGGTATACTTTTCCCAGAGGAAAGCCGCAAAGGAGACGCCGCCATGAGAGTCATCGATATGCACACCCATATTTTCCCGGACCGGGTGGCGGAAAAGGCCACCGAGGCCACCGCCGTGTATTTCGATCTGCCGGAGCCGCCCAACCACCACGGCCGGGTCCAGGAGCTGGCGGACGTGCTGGCGGAGGCCGGGATCGAGTACGCCATGGTGTTCTCCGCCGCCACCAGCCCCCGTCAGGTGGAGAGCATCCACCGGTTCATCTGCGAGCAGGCGGAGAAGTATCCCCAGTTCATCCCCTGCGGCACCCTCCACGCGGAGTATCAGGACTACAAACGGGAGCTGGCCTGGCTGCGGGACCACGGGGTCCACGGGGTGAAGCTCCACCCGGAGTTCCAGCACTTCGTCCTGGACGACGAGAGGCTCTTTCCCATGTTCGAGGAGATGGAGCGCACGGACATGTTCCTCATCAGCCACATGGGGGACCCCCGGGTGAACGTGTCCGGTCCGGCCCGGCTGCTGCCCATCGCCCGGACCTTCCCCAGACTGCGGTGCATCGCCGCCCACCTGGGCAACTGGGGGGACTGGGACCGGGAGAAGATCCGCCCTCTGACCCGGCTGGACAACGTGTACACCGACATTTCCAGTTCCTTCAGCTATGTGACGGACAAAAAGCCCCTCTTTGAGATCCTCTATGACTACGACCCCACCCACATCTTCTACGGCTCCGACTACCCCATCTGGTGTCCGAAGAAGGAGCTGGACAAGGCCCTGGCTCTGGGTCTGGAGGAGGGCCTGCTGGAGGATATCCTGTTCAACAATTTCGCCAGGTTCTATCACTATCGGGCGCTGTGACGCCCCGCCGCCCCGCCTGTCGGACCCTTTGCCGCCTGACAGACGGGGCGCGCTTATCAGAGAAGGAGGAGACCATGGGCATCAGGGACTGGCTGCTGGAGCTGCTGTTTCCCTCCCGCTGCGCCTTCTGCGGCCGGCTGACCGGCCCCGGGCAGGAGGTATGCGGGGACTGCGCCGGGGCGCTGCCCCGGGTCCCGGACGGTCAGGTCCTGCGGCGGGCGGGGGACTACGACTGCGCCGTGGCGTTTTACTACGACGGACCTGTCCGGGAGGGCGTCCTGGGCCTGAAATTCCATAACAAGCCCTGGCGGGCCCGCGTGTTCGGCGGCTATATCGCCCAGACGGCGGCGGAGCATCTGTCCGGGCGGTTCGACGCCGTGACCTATGTCCCCGTGAGCTGGCAGCGCCGGTACCGCCGGGGCTACGATCAGGCCCGGCTGCTGGCCCGGTCCGCCGCCAAAGTCTGGGGCGTCAGGGAGGAACCGGTCCTGCGCAAGACCCGGAACACCCGCCCTCAGTCGGGCCTGGACGACCCAGGCTCGCGCCGGGCCAACGTGCGGGACGCCTACGCCGTCCCAAGGCCGGAGCGGGTCCGGGGCCGCCGGTTCCTCCTCATCGACGACGTGTGTACCACCGGCAGCACCCTGGCGGCCTGCGCCGGCGCGCTGATGGCGGCGGGGGCGGAGAGCGTGGTCTGCGCCGCTCTGGCCGGGGGCCACGCCGGAGCGTCGGAGGAAAACGGAGGGGCGGAAGGAAAAAGTTCGGAAAAAGTTATGTAAATCCCTTGCAAAATCCGGCCTGGGCCGGTATAATAATTTGCTGGAGTATAAGCGGTACCAGCCGCTGGAATATGATACGACGAGGTGGAAGCTATGTTCAACTTTGCGAAGGATATCGGTATCGATCTGGGTACCGCCTCTGTGCTGGTATACATCAAGGGCAAGGGAATCGTCCTCAACGAGCCGTCTGTGGTGGCGATGGACAAGAACACCGGCAAGCTGCTGAAGGTGGGCGAGGAGGCCCGCCAGATGCTGGGCCGCACCCCCGGCAATATCGTGGCCATCCGTCCTCTGCGGGAGGGCGTCATTTCCGACTATGACATGACGGAGCGGATGCTGCGGGAATTCATCCGCAAGGTCACGGGCTTCAACCTCTTCAAGCCCCGGGTCATCATCTGTGTGCCCTCCGGCATCACCGAGGTGGAGGAGCGGGCCGTGGTGGACGCCGGCATCCAGGCCGGCTGCCGCCGGGTGTATCTCATCGAGGAGCCTGTGGCCGCCGCCATCGGCGCGGGCATCGACATCACCAAGCCCGACGGGCACATGGTGGTGGACATCGGCGGCGGCACCGCCGACATCGCCGTCATCTCCCTCAGCGGCGTGGTGGAGTCCGCCTCCATCAAGGTGGCCGGCGACCAGTTCAACGAGGCCGTGGTCAAGTACATGCGCCGCAAGCACAACATTCTGGTGGGCGAGTCCACCGCGGAGAAGATGAAGATCGCCATCGGCTGCGTCTATCCCAAGGAGGAGGAGACCACCATGGAGGTGAAGGGCCGCTGCCTCATGACCGGCCTGCCCAAGACCATCACCGTGTCCTCCGCCGAGATGCTGGAGGCCTTTGAGGAGCCCTCCGAGCGGATCCTGGAGACTATCCACTCCGTGCTGGAGCGGACGCCCCCGGAGCTGGTGGCGGATATCTCCACCAACGGCATCGTTATGACCGGCGGCGGCAGCCTGGTGGACGGCTTTGACAAGCTGGTGTTCTCCCGCACGGGGATCACCACCACCGTGGCGTCCAACGCCATCGCCTGCGTGGCCGAGGGCACCGGCCAGAGCCTGGATATGATCGGGGATATGCAGGAGGGGACCATCAACCTCTCCCGCACCCGCCAGATCAACTGAGGCGGATGCCCAGGGGGGGAATTTTGCCTCCCGGCAAGTTTTCCTTGCCAAAGCGGGGAAAAGCTGATACACTATCTGGGTCTGGCTCCCGCGGAAGCCGGACATGCTTTCCCCAGCCAACAACCTGATCCGGAGGTCGAAATATATGTCTAAGAAATCCATCAGCCAGAAGAAGCTGGAGCGCCAGCAGCAGGAGGAACTGACGCTGCGCCACGTTCTGAACGCGTTCCTGGCGGGCCTGGCGGCGGAGTGCTACCTGCTGCTGGTCTACCGGGGCTATGTGGCCGGCACCGCCGGCCAGCTCGTGGCCTGGCATACGTTCCTGCGGGTGGGGACCTGGGTGGGCCTGGCCCTGTTTTTGGCGGGGCTGGCGGCGGCCGTGGTGAAGCGCGGCGATGTCAGGGTCCGCAATTGGTTGGCTCTGGCCTCCGGCGTGGGCTTCTTCCTGTTCTTGTCCGGTCTTGTGATGACCAGCGTTTACCCCAAGGGCGTGACCCTGATGTGCGTGGTGGTACCCGTGGTGACGCTGCTGGCCCTTGTGTGGTTCCTGTTCCAGCGGGAGTGCTTTTTCAGCACGGTGATCCTCTCCGGCGCTCTCTTTACCGTGTGGCTGTGCGGCAACGTGGTGTCCATCCGCACCGCCGTCATCGTGGGCGCGGTGGCGGTGCTGCTGGGCCTTGCGGCCGCCGCGTGGGTGGTCCATCTGCTCCAAAAGGGCCAGGGCAAGCTGGCCGGGGTCCAGATCATGGACACCATGTGCGAGTACTGGCTGCTGTACAGCGTGCTGGGACTGAGCTTTGTGTCCATCGCGGTGGCGCTGCTGGCGGTCCCCGCCGCCTACTACCTCATGTGGGTGCTGGGCGTGGCGCTGTTTGCCGAAATGGTCTACTATACCACCCAGCTGATGTGACATCCCGGTAAAAGCCCGGTAAAAGCAGCCCCGCGGTACACCATGCCGCGGGGCTGCTTTTTGCCCTGACTGCCGCCGGGGCGCTTCTCCCGTCCCCCCGGCGGGGCCGGGGGACGTCTTGACAACCGCCGCGAGGTGAGATAGAATATACCCATGGACATTTCTGCCTGGGCAATTTGGCGGAAATATCTAAAATTTTGAATAAGGAAAGGTGAAAAAGATGAAGCGCTTCTCTTGGAGGAGCTGCCGCTCTCCTGACCGCGCTGGCCATGTGCCTGTCGCTGGTCACCCTTCCCGCCATGGCCGACGAGTCCGCGGCGGAGGGCTCCTTCGCCAACGTCTCTGAAGACGGCGGCGAGAACTGCATCAACCTCACTGAGGCCCGGTCCTTCAAGGCCGTTGTCCCGGTGAGCATGACCGAGGAGGAGGCCAAGGCCGCCGCCCCCAGCGTGGTCTGGTCTCTGGACTACGACGAGGAGGCCGGGTATCTGGACCCCGAGCTGTTCCCCAACCATACCGAGGGCGGGGCCCTGGACAGCTGGAAGGCCATGGACGGCTCCGACCTGTTCACCAAGCCTGTGACCGGCGTGGAGGTCGTTGACGGGAAGGTCTGTCTCACAGTCACCTTTGACAGCAGCGTCTACTTCTACGACACCAACTGGAGAGACGGGTCCATGTACCTGGATCCCAGCGCGCCTCACGACGAGGGCGGCGTCTATATGGACGTCTGCGGCTGGTATGATCTCATTGCCGCCGGCGCGGACGGCGCCAAACTGGGCAGCGTGCAGGTGAAGGTCACGCCCTACGACGAGTTCCACACCATGAAGGAGGTCTACGCCGCCATCGACGAGCTGGTGGACTACGCCAAGGCCAACACCAGCCTCTATGTGCAGCGCTTCTCCATGGGCAAGACCCAGGGCGACAACGGCCTGACCAGCCTGGATATGCCCTATCTGATCATCGCCAAGAGCAAGGCCGCGGTGGATCAGTGGCAGACCATCAAAGCCAAGGCGGAGAGCGATCCCGCCGCCCTGATCCAGGAGCTGGAGAGCGGCAAGCTGACGGATTATCAGGTCCCCGTCCTCTACTCCAACGTGCACACCAATGAGGTGTCCGCCACCGACGGCATCCTGAAGTTCGCCCGGATGCTGGTGGAGACCGCCGCGGGCGCCGGCAAGATCGACTACAACAAGCTCACCGGCTTCACCGACGCCGGCAAGGCCGAGCTGGCCCAGCAGATGGGTCCCGCCGGTGAGGAGGGCAGCGTGGCCGTTCCCGACCTGGTGAAGGATACCGCCACCTATCTGGGCTACATCAAGGCCCCCGGCTCCGGCGTTTCCGCCCCGGTGGACCTGGATAAGTATTACACCCAGGAAACTGTCACGGTGGACGTTAACGAGCTGCTGAACGACGTGTTCTTCATCATCGTTCCCGCCGAGAACGCCGAGGGCCGCACCTACATCACCCGCGAGTCCTCCGGCGGCGTGGACCTGAACCGGGACAACTCCTTCCAGACCCAGGCGGAGACCCGGAACATGACCCGGCTCATCGCCACCTGGAACCCCGTGAGCTTCACCGAGTTCCACGGCCGGATCGAGTCCTTCCAGTGCGAGCCCTGCGATCCGCCTCACGAGCCCAACTTTGAGTACGACCTGCTGGCGGAGCATCTGGTCCCCGGCGGCGAGGCCTTCGGCATTGCCGCTGTGGCCAACAACGAGGGCTACAACAGCTATGTGATCCCCCAGCGTGACTATCTGAGCTACAACGGCCAGAAGACCGCCGACGGCGAGGATCAGACCCAGTGGTTCGATCCCTGGGACGATATGTCCACCAGCTACACCCCCCAGTACGCCATGCTCCACGGCACCGTGGCCTACACGGTGGAGCAGCCCGCCTATAACGACGAGACCGCCACCGCCGTCGCCTACGGCCAGCTGGGCCAGTCCAACTTCATCGCCGCCAACAAGCAGTCCTACCTGCTCAACCAGGCCAGGATCTTTGAGCGCGGCGTGACCAACGCCAACTCCAACGCCTACGATCTGGTGGGCCAGTGGTTCTGCGACCAGTACGACGTGGAGGGCGCCGAGATGGATACCTTCCGTCCCGAGTACGACGGCGAGGGCCAGAACGGCAACTTCTATCCCGAGTGCTACATCATTCCTCTGGACAGCGCCCACCAGAAGAATCTGGACGCTGCTGACCAGATGGTGACCTACCTGCTCCGCAACGGCGTGAAGGTGATGTTCGCCGACAAGGCCTTCCCCTATGACGGCGTGGAGTACCCCGCCGGCACCGCCGTGGTGTCCATGTACCAGGCCAAGCGCAGCGTGGCCAACGGCGTGCTGTACGACGGCACCGTCATCACCGGCTGGCCCATCCTGTACTCCGAGGGCATCACCGCCTTCAACATGACCCGGGGCTTCGACATGGCCACCTGCGCCGAGCCTGCCGCCTATGAGACCATCGCCGCCGCCTGCACCGAGGGCGAGAAGTGGACCGTGGCCTCCGACAAGGTGGAGACCGAGCAGGTCATCCTGCGGAACACCTCCGAGGCCGCCATCATCTCCGTCAACGAGCTGCTGAAGGCCGGCAAGAGCGTGGGCCTCATCACCGCCGGGGACTACGCCGGCAGCTTCCTGCTGGCCAAGGCCGACTATGACGCTGTGGCCGCTGAGCGCCTGCTCAACGCCGTGGCCGTGGAGGGCGACGCTCCCGCCGCCCGGACTCTGTCCAAGGCTCCCGTGATCTACATTGCGGGCAAGACCCCCGACGACGAGCACGGCTTTGTCCACGCGTCCCTCATCAACTGGGGCAACACCTCCTACAACTTCGACCGCCAGTCCATGCGCCTCATGGGCTTTGAGACCACCGACGATGTGACCAAGGCCGATCTGATCATCGGCGCGGCCATGCTGGACGAGGCCGCCCTGGCCGCTGTGAAGGCCGGCACTCCCTACATCGGCTACGGTCCCGAGGCCATGTGGGGCATCGAGGGGCAGCTCTTCGCCGAGGAGGAGCTGGTCTGGCTCAGCGCCGATAACAACGCCATGGACGCCCTGGGCTATGTGACCTATCCCACCAAGAGCCTCATCACCGCCAGCTACGTGTCCGAGGGCGACGACATCATGTACGGCTACGGCGCGGGCTACTTCGCCGTGATCCCCGAGGGCGCCAAGGTCCTGGTCCGTATGGACGGCTCCCGGGAGCTGATGGAGGGCTTCCTGCCCGCCGGCGACGGCCTCGAGGCCTTCAAGAACGGCTCCATCCAGGCCTTCTCCTACAAGGAGAACGGTATGGACGTGGTGCTCTTCGCCAACACCCTGACCAACAAGATGCACCAGAGAGACGAGTTCACCTTCGTGGCCAACGCCGCCTTCCTGACGGTGTCCGGCGGGTTTGACGACGTGGACTACGACAGCTGGTACTTCGCCGATGTGGACGCCGCGGCGGCCGCCGGACTGATGGGCGGCACCACCGAGACCACCTTCAGCCCCGACAGCACCGTCTCCCGTGAGACTGTCGCCACCGTCCTGTACCGGGCCGCCGGTTCTCCCGCGGTCACCGGCGACGAGCTGGCCGCCTTTGCCGACGCCGGCAAGATCTCCGGCTGGGCGAAGGACGCCGTGCTGTGGGCGGTCCAGGAGGGCGTGCTGGCCGGCAGCGACGGCGCTGTCCGTCCCGGCGACCCCATCACCCGTGAGCAGCTGGCCGTCATGTTCTGGCGCTATGCCCAGTACATGAAGTACGACGTCTCCGTGGGCGAGGATACCAACATCCTGTCCTACGCGGACGCCGGCCAGGTGGGCGAGTACGCCGTTTCCGCCTTCCAGTGGGCCACCGGCTCCGGCGTGATCGGCGGTATGGACGGCAAGCTGGCTCCCTCCGCTACCGCCTCCCGGGCGCAGCTGGCCGCCATGCTGCTGCGTCTCCAGGCCGCGAAGCAGTGAGCGGGGCCGGAAAACGGCTGACCGCCAGGTAAAGAAGTAAAAAGGGGGCGCGGTACCATCGGTACCGCGCCCCTGGTCCGTTTATCGCGGGAGAATCGGGAAGGCCCGGGGTCATAGCCCCCGGGCCTTCCGCGCGGTGAGAGGGCTTCGTCAGATGGCGAAGTTGCCGTCAACGAAAATGGGAATCTCCCGGCCGTCGTGGGTGCGGCCCACGATGGACAGGTCGGCGGTGCCCACCATGAAGTCCACATGGGTGATGGAGTCGTTGAGGCCGTGGGCCTTCAGCTCCTCCTTGGTCATGTTCTCGCCGCCCCTGACGCACTCGGCGTAGGCCTCGCCGAAGGCCAGATGGCAGGAGGCGTTCTCGTCGAAGAGGGTGTTGTAGTACAGCAGCTTCTGGTTGCTGATGGGGCTGTCGTAGGGCACCAGAGCCACCTCGCCGAAGTGGGAGGCGCCCTCATCCACGGAGATGGCGGCCTTCAGCTTCTCCTCGCCGGTCCCGGCGCTGGCCTCCACGATCTTGCCCTCTTTGATGACGAAGCGGAGCTTCTCGATGACCACGCCGTCGTTGACCAGGGGCATGGAGGCAAAGACCACGCCGTCGATGCCGTCCCGCCGGGGGGCGGTGAAGATCTCCTCCGTGGGCATATTGGCGATGAACCGCTGGCCGGCCTTGCAGGGGGCGTCGCCGCCGGCCCAGACGTGGTCCTCCGGCAGGCGGATGGTCAGGTCGGTGCCCAGACTGTTGGTGTAGTGCAGGCTCTCCAGCCGCAGGCTGTTGAGGATGTCCACCCGCTTGCGCAGGGTGTCCAGATGCTGCCGCCAGCGCTGGACCGCCTGACCGTCGCCGGTGACCCGGACGGTCTCCAGAATGGCGTCCCACAGCTTGTCCATGGCCTCCTCCTCGGAGCAGTCCGGAAACACCTTTCTGGCCCAGCTTGGCACCGGCACGGCGCCGATGGCCCAGGGGACGGCGTTGGTCATGGTGGCCTGGCGGTACTCCGCGATCTTGGGGGCCCCGGCCTTCCTCATGCGGATAAACCGCTGGGGGTCCACGTCGGCCATCAGCTCCGGGTCGCTGGCGTCGATGTGGAGGAAGCCCGCGCCCTTCCGGGCCAGGCCCACCAGCAGGTCCGCCTTCCACTGGGGGTACTCGTCAAAGGTCTCGTCGGCGGCCCGCAGGGCGCTCTCGTGGCCGATGATCTCGTCGCTCCAGCCCATGGTCACCTGCCGGCAGCCGGCGTCGTAGGCGGCCTTCACGCACATGCGGGCAAACCAGGCGCAGTCCACCGGACAGTTGATGAGCAGCTCCTGGCCCGGCTGGACGTTGACGCCCACCTCTACCAGCAGACGGGCGTACTCCGCGAATCTCTTGTCGCTGTGATCCATCTTGTGATCCTCCTTAAATGCATGTTGCATATATTGCTTGCGATCCGCCGAAGCGGTCTGTTTACTTTTTCTTCCACAGCCCCGGGAACAGCAGCAGCAGCAGGGGCATGATCTCCAGCCGGCCCAGCAGCATGTTCAGACTGAGGAAGATCTTGGTCACCGGCTCCAGGGAGCCGAAGTTGCAGGTGGGGCCCAGGATGCCGAAGCCGGGGCCCACGTTGCTCAGACAGGTCAGGGACGCGCCGAAGGCGGAGGCCAGATCCAGCCCGTCCCAGCTCACCACCAGCATCCCCAGCAGCAGGAAGAGGATGTAGGCGAAGAAAAAGAGGGAGATGCCGGAGAGGGTGGGTTCGTCCACCCGGTCCCCGTCGCACTGGATCACCGTCACCTGCCGGGGATGAAGGATCCGCCGCACCTCCCGGCGCAGGTTTTTCACCAGCAGCACCACACGGATCTGCTTGACGCCGCCGGCGGTGGACCCGGCGCAGGCCCCGGCGAACATCACCAGCACCAGCACCATCTGGGAGAAGGGGGGCCACTGAACGTAGTCGTAGGTCATATAGCCGGTGGTGGTCATGAGAGTCACCACCTGGAACACCGCGTCGGTAACGGTCTCCAGATTCAGCGCCCACCCCGCCCGGAGGACCAGATTGGCCGCGATAAGGGCCGAGGCCGCCAGGGTTATCCAGGTGTAGGAGCGCAGCTCCTCGCTCTGGAACACCGCCCGGAAGTTCCGCCGCAGGGCGAAGAACAGCAGGCTGAAGTTGATGCCGGAGAGGAACATAAAGACAATGATGATCCACTCGACGGCCAGACTGTCGTAGGCGGCGATGCTGGCGTTTTTCACGGAGAAGCCGCCGGTGGAGATGGTGGTGAAGGAGTGGGTGATCGCCTCGTACCAGCTCATCCCCGCCAGGCGCAGGCAGAGGGTCTCCAGCACGGTGAGACCGATGTAGATGCTGTAGAGGATCTTGGCCGTGTCCCCTACCCGGGGGGTGAGCTTGCTCTTGATGGGGCCGGGGGATTCCGCCCGCATCAGGTACACGCTGCCCTCCCCCAGCTTTGGCAGCAGGGCCAGGGCCAGCACCAGCACCCCCACGCCGCCCATCCACTGGGTCTGGGCCCGCCAGAACAGAACGCCCCGGGGCAGGCCCTCGATGGCCCCCAGCACCGTGGAGCCGGTGGTGGTGAAGCCGGATACGGTCTCGAACACCGCGTCCACATAGTGGGGGATGGCGCCGGAGAGCACATAGGGCAGCGCGCCGAAGAGGGAGAGGACGATCCAGCCCAGGGACACGGCGGCAAACCCGTCCCGGGCCTGCATCTTGGCCCCCCGGGTGGGCAGAAAGCACAGAAGCTGACCTGCGGCCAGCGTCGCCAGGGCGGACAGCAGGAAGGCCATGCCGTCCCCGTCGCCGGTGACGAAGCCGATGGCCATGGCGGGGAGCATCAGCACCGCCTCCACCCGCAGGATCAGGCCCAGGATATGGAATACCAGCTTAGCGTTCATCTTACCCCTCCCGGCCCGGCTTCAGGATGTCGTCCAGACTCTTGAGGGCGGCGCCCTTGGAGATGACGATGACCCGGTCTCCGGCGCGGATGGCGGCGTTGCCGTCGGGGAATACGGTCTTTCCCTCCCGGGCGATGGCCGCCACCAGCCCGCCGGCGGGCTTCAGGTCCTTCAGAGGGGTGTCCAGCACCCGGCTGCCGTCGGAGGCGGTAAACTCCACTGCCTCGATCTTGCCCCCCAGCAGCCGGTACAGGTTCTCCACGGCGCTGCCCTGGCTGCCCGCCAGGGAGCGGACGTAGGCGGAGATCTGGTTGGCGGTGATGTCCTTGGGACTGATGATGCTGTCCACGCCGAACTGGCGCATCATGCCGGTGTAGTTGGGCCGGTTCATCTTGGGGATGACCTTGCTGACGCCGTGGCGCAGGGCGGTCATGGCCATGAGCAGGTTCTCCTCGTCCCGGTTGGTGAGGGTGATGAAAGCGTCGGTGTTCAGCAGATCCTCCTGCTCGATCACGGAGGAATCGGTGCCGTCCCCCTGGATGATCACCGCCTGAGGCAGCTTGTCCGCCAGAGCCAGGCACTTTTCCCCGTCCTGCTCCACGATGCGCACGTCCATCCCCACCTTCTGCACCGCCCAGGCCAGATAGGTGGCGATCTTGCTGCCGCCCAGCACGGTGATATGGCGGATCACGCCGCTGTCCCGGCCCAGGGTGTGGAAAAAGCGGGCGGTCTCCTGCTGGCTGCCGATGATATAGGCCTTGTCGCCCACCTGGGGCACAAAGCTGCCGTCGGGAACGATGACCTCCTCCCCCCGGATGACGGCGCACATGAGCACGCCGTTGGGATGGCGGCGGTTGTACTCGAACAGGGTCAGGCCCGCCAGACCGTCGCTCTCCTTCACCGGGAAGCCGATCATCTCCACCAGCCCCCGGGCGAAGGTCTCCACGCTGAAGGCGGTGGGGACCCGCAGCAGCCGGGAGATCTCCTGGGCGGCGGCGTACTCGGGGTTGATGACCATGTTCAGGCCCACCTCCCGCTTGAGCAGGTTGGCCTCCTTGTAGTATTCCGGGTTGCGGATGCGGGCCACCGTGTGCTTGGCCCCCAGCTTCTTGGCAATGAGGCAGCAGACGATGTTCAGCTCGTCGGAGCCGGAGACCGCCACCACCAGGTCTGAGGAGCGGACCCCGGCCTCCAGAAGGGTCTGGATGGAGGCGCCGTTGCCCACCACGCACAGGACGTCCAGCACGCCGTCGGCGTTTTTCAGCGCCTCGGCCCTCCGGTCGATGAGTACCAGCTCGTGGTCCTCTCCGGAAAGCTGCCGGGCCAGGGTGTAGCCCACCTTGCCGTTGCCAATAATGATGATCTTCATAGTCAGCGCTCCTTGCGGGGGGCGTCGTCCCCCTTTTCATCGATATCTGCCCCGCCGCCCCGCCGGGCGGCGGCGCGCATGGAGATGAGGACGGCGTTGATCTCCGCCCCCAGAATCAGGACGGTGGCGGTGAGAGACAGCCAGATCAGCAGCACGATCACCGTACCCAGCGTACCGTAGATCACGGAGTAGTTGGAAAAGTTTTCTACATAGAAGGAATAGAGGGCGGACAGGGCCATCCACGCCGCCAGGGAGAAGATCACCCCCGGCACGATGTCGCGGCCCGGCCGGCGGCGGTCCTGGGCCATGGCGTACAGAAGGCCCACCGCCGCGAACACCACTACGCCCAGCACCACGAAGCGCAGAGTGATCCACAGCTCCGAAAAGCCCGGCGGGATATGGAAAAGGTCCTCCAGAAAGCGCAGGGCCCGCTGGCCCACCGTGGTCAGCACCAGAGTCAGGGCGATGGCCACCAGCAGAAACACAGTATAGAGCAGCACCTTGACCTGATAGAGCAGGGGGCGGGACGGCTGGGACAGGTGGTAGGCCCGGCGCACCGCCGCCATCAGGCAGCCCGCCGCCCGCATGGGAAAGTAGATGGAGAACACCAGGGAGAACCACAGAATGGTGGAGCTGGAGGTGTGGGAGACATAGTTGAGATAGGTCTCCACAATGGCCACCACGTCCCCGGGCAGCAGAGGCGTCAGCGTGCGGATGATGCCGGAGACGTCCAATTGCAGCAGGCCCAGCAGGGAGCTGATAAAGATGAGAAAGGGGAAAATGGCGAACAGCAGGTAGTACGCCAGGGCCGCGGCCTGCCGGCCCACGTCGTGGACAAAATAGCGGCGCAGCAGGCCGGCGGCGAACCGGCCCGGCCGGCTTCCCGTGAGCTTATCATATAATTGGGCCAAACGGCTCCCTCCCTCCGGCACATTCCTTAAAAGTATACCACAGCCCGCAGGAAAAGGCCACTGTTTTTCGAAAAAAAGCCGCCGGGCCGGAGACGCCTGTCAGAGCTGGTAGTCGCGCATGAGGCAGATGATCTTGCAGACCTCGCTGCGTCTGATGGCGTCGTTGGGGCGGAACCTTCCGTCGCCGTCGCCGGAGATGATCCGCTGGCCGTTGACAAAGGCGCCATACAGGGCCGCGGCGTAGCCGCTGGCGGTATCCGTGAAGGGGCTGTAGGCGGCGGGCGGCAGATTCAGCGCCCTGGCCGCCACGGCGGCGAAGTCCTCCCGGGTGATGACGCCGTTCAGGTCCACGCTGCCGGAGACCAGACCATCCGCCTGGGCGCGGAGGAGAAAGCCCTCCGCCCACGCGCCGCCGCCGTTCGCGATGGACAGGTCGCTGTAGCCCACGGCCATCATGATGAGCTTCAGGGCCTCGGCCCAGGTCAGCTCGCCCTCCGGGCGGAAGGTGTTGTCGCCGTAACCGCTGAGGATGCCCATGCCGGCCAGGCTGCTGACGTAGGCGTAATACCAGGCGTCGGCCTTCACATCGGTAAAGACGGCGGCGGGCGCGGTGATGAAAATATTCACCGTTCCATAGGCCAGGGACCTGTCCAGGGCGTCGCAGGCGCGGAAGGGGATCTGGACCGAGCCGGTATAGCCGTCGGCGGGGGCGTAGGTCAGGCCGCTGAAGCTCTGGCAGCCGGACCCGCCGGAGAGGGAGAACCGGCCGGAAGCGGCGTCCGCGCCGCCGCAGGTCAGCCTGCCGCTGGCGGGAGCGGAGAAGGTGATATAGCTGGCGTACCGCGCCTCACCGGTAAAAAAGTCGCCGGGGGCGAAGCTGACGGGGCCGCCCCGGCTGATATAGTTGACCGTCAGGCCCCCGGCGGAGGTCCCGTCGAAGTCGATGACGCCGGTAAACCGCGGCGCGCCGTCCTCATAGCAGACGTAGCTGACCGTGTCTTTCCCGCCCGGGCGGTCCGGCACATAGGCCACCTCGTCGATCCGTTTGCCGGCGCTGCCGCCGGCGGTGAAGAGAAAGCCGTCGAGGTTGGCCTCCGTCAGCCTGACGCCGGAGACCCGGCCATTTTGGTCCAAAGACCAGTCCCAGTACAGGTCGCCGCTCTGGGGGACGCTCAGAAAGCGAATGGTGAGATCGGCGGAGCCGGCGGCGTCCACGGCGCTCTGATACGCGCCGAGGAAGTCCGCGCTCCTCAGCCCAACGGCGGCGTCCGCGGCGGAGGCCCGGCAGGTGATGGGCGGCACGTCCTCATCCGTATAGACGATGGTGATGGAGCCGGACCGGGCGGTCTGGCTCCCGCCGCCGCGGGGAGCGCCGTAGGCGGTGAACCGGATGACGGCGCTGGAGGTGTCCGGGGTGGGCACATACGTCAGATCGTCCAGGCCCATCTCCCGGCTGCCGGGGGAGGGGCAGCACCTGACGCCGCCGGCTTCCACGTCCGTCAGCTTCTGCCCGCCGGCGGAAACGCCGTAGAGGCCGCCCCGGGACACGCTGGTAAAGACGATGTACGCCAGCTTCCCGCCGGGATACTGCCCGTCCCAGAAAGCGGTGAGATCGTCCGCGTCCAGCGTCACGCTCTCGCCGGCCCGGGCGGCGTAGAGGATGCCCGCCTCCTGAACGCCCTCCTCCACATGGAAGGTAACCGCGCCGGAATAGCTGTTCTGCCCGGTATCCGCGGCGGTGAAGGGGAAGGACACGTCGCCGGTGAAGTCCCCGTCAGGCGTGAAAACCACGTCGCGCAGAGAATAGCCCGAGGCATCGGAGCGGTAGGAGTAGCTCCGGGAGGGCCTGGCGCTTAGGGAACCCTTCCCGCTGACCGAGAGGGGCGGCTGGAACACCACATAGTCCAGCTCCTGACTCCAGCCGGTGAGGCTGCCGATCTCATTGGCGATCTGCTCCGCGACGGAGACTCCGCCGGCGTCGTCGCCGTCTCCCAGAGCGACTCCGCTGCCGGAGCGGTAGACGGTGGCCTCCGCGCCGATGCCGCCGCCGGCCTCCACCAGGCAGGTGTCCGCGTAGACCCGGCCCCCGTACTCCACGGCGGCGGTGATCACCGCCGTGCCCTTTCCGCTGGCGTACACGGTGGTGGCGGAGCCGGTGTTGTCCCGACGGTAGATGTAGGCGACGGAGGGGTCGCTGGTGGACCAGATGACGCTGGAACCGGAAACGCCCTCCAGGTCCACGTCAGCTTCCAGCCTGGCGCTGCCGCCCAGGGCCAGACTGACGGAGCCGGGGCGGATGGTCACGCAGCCGCCGGTGACGGTCACCGGGCAGACGGCCTCCCTGCCGCCGGCTGAGGCCGTGATCACGGCGCTGCCCGCCTCCCGGGCGGTCACATAGCCGTCGGCGGAGACCGCGGCGACGCCGGGATCGCTGGACTGCCACGACACCGGCGCGCCCTCCGGGTCGGTGACGGCGGTGAGACGCCGGCCGCTGCCCTGCGTCAGCGTCAGGGAGGCGTGGGACAGCGTCAGGGACCGCACCGCTCCGGCAGTCACCGTCACGCCGCAGACGCCGCTGAAGCCGCCGGCCGCGGCAGTGATGACCGCCCGGCCGGCCCCGGTGGCCCGGACCCGGCCCGTCTGATCCACAGCGGCGACGCCGGCGTCGGAGGTGCTCCACCGGATTTCCCGGTCCGTAGCGTTCTCCGGCGTGAGGACCGCCGTCAGCGACATCTCGGCGCCTGCCGCCAGAGTGACCGCGCTGGGCGTCAGGACAAGGCCCGTTACCGGGATCACAGGCGCCGGCTCGACGCGGATGACGGCCTCGTCAAACACGCTGATGTCGTCCCGGTAGGTGGCCACCACCGTGACCGTGCCCTCCGCCAGGCCGGTCAGCGTGAAGGCGCTGCCGTCCTCGGAGGCCCGGCAGACCGGCGACGGGGTCTCCTCATAGTACCACAGCACCGCGTCCTCCGCCGCGGCGGCGCCGGATACCGACGCGGTCAGCGTGATGGTTTCCCCAACGGCGATCACGGATTTCGGGACGGAGAGCGTGACCGTCACCGGAGATGCTTCCTGCGCGGCGGCGGGGAGCGCGCTCCAGAGGACGGCCAGCGCCGTCAGCAGAGACAGGACCTTTCGGATGGTGAGTTTCATGCCAAACATTCCTCCATTCAGTATTTTTCGCGGGGGTGATACCCCCAGTTTACCAGATTTGGCGGATGCTGTCACAAAAATCTCTCCGGGGGAGGCCCCGGGGCGGACCTTTGTTACAGTTGTGTTACATCAGCCGCAATCGCATTGACATCCAAATCATTGAATGATACACTCACACCGTAAGCTCCGAATGGGGGTTTCCTATTGCCCGTGGTGGGCAAGCGCGGGGGCCGGCTAGCGCCGCCTTTGCTCGCCATTGAGCAAGAAAAACCGCCGCTCGCGGGATTACAACTTTGGTAAGGGGATTGAAGCTGTACTTTTTATCCACAAAACATGGAGAAAACGGTCG
>CATZRD010000042.1 GCA_958423465.1 uncultured Oscillospiraceae bacterium
CTGGTGATCTTCCGCCGTGCCCCGCCAGATCACCGCGCCGCAGGATTTCTCCTCCCGGGCCTTGCGGAACAGGTCGCCCTCCCACGCGCCGCCGTGGGCGCCCAGCTCAAAGTGGAGCTTGGCGATGCCCAGGTCCACCGGGGAAAAGGCGGTGTCCTCCGTGGTCCGGGCCTGGACTGTGCCGTCCTCCCGCCAGGTGAAGCGCACCGGCTGGCGGTTCATGGCGGAGGGGGCCCGCTTCACGGCGGCCACGCCCCGGGCAAACCAGTCGGGCGCCCGGTCCAGTCCCTCCGCCAATTCCTGAGCGGACTTGGACTTTCGGGCGGCCACCGCCCGGACCAGCTGATCCCGGGGGCTGGACTCCCGGGGATGGCCCAGGGCGATGACGCACACCAGCTCCCGGTCCGGCGGCAGAACGGCCCGGCAGCGCTTCTTGTCGTAGGTGCCGCCCACCCAGCAGGTGCCCAGGCCCATGGCGGCGGCGGTAAGGACCAGCTGCTCCCCGCAGTAGCCGCAGCGCTCCGCCAGACGGGGCCGGCCGGCGGGACCGGCCAGCAGGATATAGTTCCGCACCCCTGTCAGCATCCCGTAGGTCTTGACAGCGCTGCGGAAGGGGGCGGGGTCGTCCCAGATCAGCCGCAGGTCCAGTCCCTCCCGGCGGTTCAGCTGACGGACGAGCTTGCCCAGCTCCTCCCGCTGGGCAGGGGAGACGGGGTCGGTGCTGTAGGCGCGGACAGAGCGCCTGACGTCGATGGCTTCCACAAGAGTCATAATGAGTTCCTTTCCCGCCGTCAGGCGGCGCGTGGCGTTGTTTTCATGCCTCCAGTATAGCATGTCCCCCGGCCCTGTCAAGTGATACCCGCAGACCGCCGGCCCGGCCGGTCTGAAAGCGGGAAATTATTGCGGGAAGATTAACTTTTTCAAAACCTATGGAAAAAACAGGGAGAAGGGTATATACTATAAAAATCATATGGACATCAAAACGTGAAGAGGAGGGTGAGCCATGATACGGGAAGAGCTGATGGACAACGTGTATCTCACCTACGTCCCCTCCCGGAAGTTCAAGACCGGGCTTCTGAGCGCTCAGATGGTGGCGCCCCTGCGCCGGGAGACCGCTTCCCTCAACGCCCTGCTGGTGAACGTGCTGAGCCAGGGCACGGTAAACTGTCCGGACATGGCGGCCCTCTCCGCCCGGCTGGATCAGCTTTACGGAGCGGAGGTGATCCCCACCGTGCGGAAGAAGGGGGAGAACCAGGCGTTCGGCTTTGTGGCCTCCTGCGTGGACGAGCGGTTCCTGCCCCAGCCGGAGCGGCTGCTGGAGCCGCTGTCGGATCTGCTGGGGGAGATGTTCTGCCACCCCGTCACCCGGAACGGACGGCTGTCCGGGGAGTATACCGCCCGGGAGAAGGAGAACCTGGCGGATCTGATCCGCGGCGAGATCAACGATAAGCGCTCCTACGCCAGCCGGCGGCTCATCGCCGAGATGTGCCGGGAGGAGCCTTACGGCGTCAGCCGTCTGGGGGAGGCCCGGGACGTGGAGCGCATCTCCCTGCAGCGGCTCAACGCCCACTACAAGACCATTCTGCCCCAGGCGAGGCTGGAGCTGTTCTACTGCGGCAGCGGGGAGCGGAGCCGGGTGGCGGGGATGCTGCGCCGGGCCTTCGCCTCTCTGCCCCGGCAGGGAGGGATAGAGCCCGCCCCCACCCTGCGCCGGCCCGCCCGGGAGCGGCCGAAGCTGGTGGAGGAGGAAATGGACGTGGCCCAGAGCCGCCTGTGCCTGGGCTTTCGCCTGGAGGGGGAGGACCCCGCCGCCGCCATGGTGATGAACGCCATGTTCGGCGGCTCCGGCGGGTCCAAGCTCTTTATGAACGTGCGGGAGAAGCTGTCCCTGTGCTACTACGCTTCCAGCGCCTACCACCGGCGGAAGGGGCTTGTCACCGTGTCCGCCGGCATCCGCGCCGGGGACTACCAGCGGGCCCTGGACGAGATTTTGGCCCAGCTGGATGCCATGGGCCGGGGGGACTGGACGGACCGGGAGCTGGACGACGCCCGCCGCGCCCTCCTCAGCGGCCTGCGGTCCATGGAGGACGATCCCGGCAGCCTGGAGGATTTTGCCGTGGGCCGGGCCGCCGGCGGCAGCGACGAGACCGTGGCGGGCCTCATGACCGCCCTGGAGGCGGTGACGGCCCAGGACGTCCAGGAGGCGGCCCGGGCCCTCCGGCTGGACACCATCTACTTCCTGAAGGGAGAGGATACGCCGTGAGAGAGCTGGAATACCCCCGCCTGGGGGAGCGGGTGCGGCGGCAGACGCTGCCAAACGGCCTGGAGCTGATCGTGGTGGAGCGGCCCGCCCACGCCAGGAGCTACGCCCTCTTTGCCACCCGGTACGGCGGCATGGACCTGCGCTTCCAGTGGGAGGGGGCCTGGCGGGACACCCCGGCGGGAGTGGCCCACTACCTGGAGCATAAGCTCTTTGACACCCCCGCGGGCAGCGCCTCCCAGCAGCTGGCGCGGTACGGCGCGGTGGACAACGCCTTCACCTCCAATGCCGTCACGGCCTACTACTTTCAGTGTACCCGGGACTTCTACGAGTGCCTGCGGATCCTGCTCTCCTTCGTCTCCCAGCCCTGGTTCACCCAGGAGAGCGTGGACAAGGAGCGGGGCATCATCGCCCAGGAGATCCGCATGGTGGACGACGACCCGGACTGGCAGGTCTATGACCGGCTGATGGCGTGCCTCTACCGCCAAAGCCCCGTCCGCCTGCCGGTGGCGGGCACGGTGGAGAGCATCCAGGCCGTCACGCCCCAGCTCCTCTACGACTGCCACCGGGCCTTCTACACCCCCGGCAACATGGTCCTGGTGTGCGTGGGAGGCATGGAGCTGGAGCGGGTGGCGGAGCTGGCCATGGAGCTGCTGCCCTCCGGCGGCGGCGACGCCCCGGCGCGGGACTACGGCCCGGCGGAGGACCTTCTTCCCGCCTGCCGGGAGACGGCGGCGGAGATGGAGGTCTCCATGCCCATGTTCCTGGCGGGCTTCAAGTGCAGCCCCCCGGCGGGGGGCGAGGCGCTGCTGCGGAGCACCATCATCGGGGATCTGGCCTGCGACGCCCTCTTCGGGGACTCCAGTCCCCTCTACGCCCGCCTCTACCGGGAGGGAGCCGTCAACGGCAGCCTGGGAGGCGGCTATGACGCCCAGCCCGGCGCGGCCTACGTCTATGTGGGCGGCGACGCCCGGGACCCGGAGCTCGTCTGCGAGGCCATTTTGGACCAGGCCCAAAAACTGGGCCGGGAGGGAATCGGGGAGGACTTCTACCAGCGGCTGCGGCGCGCCGCCTACGGCGCCATGCTCCGGGGGCTGAACGCCCCGGAGGACGTGGCCGTCAGCATGGCGGAGGGCTATTTCCGGGGGTTCGACTACTACCGTTTCCCGGAGGTGTTCGACACGGTGGAGCGTGCCGACGTGGAGGCCTTTCTCCGGGAGAACGTCACCCGGGAGCGCATGGCGGTATCCGTCATCCGCCCCAAAACTCTTTGATCGGGAGGAAACGACCATGTACGCGAGAAGCGATATGCCCATCAGCTTTCCCGGCCTCTTCGGGGACTGGGAGATCAATCCGGACCCGGTGGCCATCCACATTGGCAACGGGATCTACTGGTACGGAATCATCATCGGCCTGGGCCTGCTGCTGGCGGTGCTGTTCTGCTGCCGTCAGGGGAAGAGGTACGGCATCACGCCGGACAACGTATACGACATGATGATCTGGCAGATCCCCCTGTGCATCATCGGGGCCAGGCTGTACTATGTGATCTTCTATCTGGATCGCTACCGCCGCGCCGACGGCACGCTGGATTACGCCGCCATGCTGCGGATCTGGGACGGCGGCGTGGCCATCTACGGGGCGGTGATCACGGCCTTCATCGTGCTGATCCTCTTCTGCAAACGGAAGAAGATCGTCCCCTGGGCCTTTTCGGACCTTGGGGTCATGGGTCTCCTCATCGGACAGGCCGTGGGCCGCTGGGGCAACTTCATGAACCGGGAGGCCTTCGGCGGGGAGACCACCCTGCCCTGGCGGATGCGGCTTTGGACCTCCGCCACCGAGTACATCGAGGTCCACCCCACTTTCCTGTACGAGAGCCTGTGGAACCTCGTGGGGCTGCTGCTGATCCTGCTGGTGGTGTCCAAGGCCCGGACCTTCGACGGGGAGAACACCTGCTTCTATTTCATCTGGTACGGCGTGGGCCGGTTCTGGATCGAGGGCCTGCGCACCGACAGTCTGTACCTCTTTGACCTGACGATCTTCGGCCGGCCGGTGCGGGTGAGCCAGCTGCTCAGCCTGGTGCTGGTCATCGCCGCTTTTCTGGTGCTGGTGATCGCCAAGCGCCGCCATCCCCATGGCCGGGAGGCCCTCTATGTCACCCGGCTGGCCGCCGCCCAGGCGGCGGAAACCCCCGCTCCGGCGGCGGAGGCCCCCACTCCGGCGGCCGCCCCGGCAGAGAAGGCCGAGGTCCCCGCGGGACCGGAGAATGCGTCCCCGGCGGAGGAGCCGGAGACGCTGGAGAAGTAAACAGCGGACAGAAAGGGCCCGGACGGGAAGCGCTCCCGCCCGGGCCTTGCCATGCCGTGTCCCGTCAGATCTCCATATGGAGCTGGGGGGACATGATCTGTTCCGTTTTGTACAGCAGAAAGTCGTCCTCCGCGCCGCCCAGGGCCATGAGCAGCAGGGGCTTGGAGAGGGGCTGCTCCGCCGCCCGGCGGAGCTTCCGCAGCAGGTAGGGGACGCCGGGGGTCTCCGTCTGCTTCAGCAGCACCTGGTCCCCATCTATCACCAGCTTGAGGACCCGCACGCAGGGGGTCTCCAGGAACTCCAGCCGGATATAGAATACCGGCCGCTCCTCCTCGTCGTGGGTGAACCGGCCCAGAGCGGCCACCTGATAGGAGCAGCCGCCGAAGGTGAGCGCCGAGACCCGGGGCCGCCCCAGCCCCACGCAGAGCCGGTGGAGGGCGTCCTTCTCCCGGTAGATCAGCTCCGGCAGGCCGTCCCGGACGCTGACGGACACCGCCTCCACGCCGCCGGTGTAGCTGTTGTGGAGGGCCTGGAGGGCCAGAGGCAGCAGGCCCGTGGAGGGGGCCTTGTCGTCCCGGACGGTGAAGCACCGGTTGAGGAAGGGCCCGGCGGCCTCCGTGAGGCCCTGGCCCGGGCGGCTGTACCAGCTCAGGGACCGGGCCGCCGCCTCCAGCTCCTCCCGGGCCTGGGGGTCCTCCGGCAGGGCGTCAGGGAAAGAACCGCCGAAATAGCGGCTGACGATCTCAAAATACCGGCTCTCCTGGAAGTCGGTGTCCGCCCCGGCGTTGGTCACCACCAGAATGCCGCTGTCGGGATAGCCCAGCACGTTCTGGCCCAGCATCCCGTTGAAGAGGAAGCTGCGCTCATGGCGGCCTACCCAGATCTGGTAGCCGTAGTCGTAGTCCCCAATGGTGTGGGGCGGGAAGGCGTGGGCGGTGACGGCGGCGTCGAGATACGCCCGGCTGATGAGCTGCCGGCCCTGCCATTGGCCGCCGTTCAGCACCAGCTGGCCCAGCTTGGCCATATCCTCCGGGCGGATATAGAGGCCCCAGCCGCCCTTTTCAATGCCCTGGGGGCATTTTTCCCACAGGGTGTCGGTGATGCCCATAGGCTCGAAGAGCCGCTCCTGGAGCAGCTCCGTCATCCCCCGGCCGGTCTTTCGGCGGATGATGGCGGAGAGCATATAGGTGTTGAGGCTGTTGTAGGCGAATTCCGCCCCCGGCTCCCCCTTCTGGGCGGAGCCTAAAAACCGCCGGGGCCAGTCCTCCTCGGTGAGAGCCTCCGGCTCGCTGAACACCACGGAGGAGCGCATGGTCAGCAGGTGCTCTACCGAGAGGTTCTTCAGCCGCCGCTTAGTGGCCTGGGGGGCGATATCATCAAAGATGTCCACTACCTTCTCGTCCAGGCTCAGCAGTCCGTCGTCCACCAGCAGACCCACGGCCAGGCTGGTAACGGATTTGCAGGCGGAGAAGGTGTACTTGGGGCAGCGCAGGTCCTGGCCGCCGAAGGCGGCCTCGCACAGCACCTTTCCGTGGCGCAGCACCATCACGTCCTGCATATACAGGTCCCGGCCCGCCGCCAGCTCCTCCAGGAACTTTTTCAGATGGCGGGAAGAGACGCCCTCCTCCTCCGGCGACACCCGGGGAAAGGGCTGCTGGGCGGGGCGCAGGGGCAGGGCGGGCTTGTCCCCCTCCGGGGCCAGGAAGGGCTCGGTGGCGGTGCGCACGTCCGCCACCCGGCCAAGGAGCTGGAGGGTGCGGCTGGCGGTGGACAGATTCATAAAAAGACCTCCTTACAGTCACGGAATAGCGATCATCCCTATCATCAAACCACAAAATGGAGAAAAAGTAAATGGACAAAGTGTAAACGTTGCCCGAAAGCCCGTTCTCTGCCCCGGTCAGCTGCCCGCGGGGGACTCCAAAATAGAAGCTCCGCCTCTTTTTTTGCTGGCTGGCCCCCTTGCTTCCTGGGAAAAAACTGGTATACTGACCACAGAGACATGCCCTCCCGCCCGGGGAGGGGACAGAAGGAGGATACGCGATATGCAGCTTTACACCGATCAGGCCGTCGAGGCCGTTCTGCGCCCGGCGGAGGGCCGGTATCTCCAGACCCGCTACTACCTGAAGGAGGAGGGACCCGCCCTGGTGACCGTGGGCAGAGGGGAGAACTGGTCTCCTCTGGCCTGCAAGGAGGTCTATGCCCAGGCCGTCCGCACTGCCGGGGAGCTGGAGCGGAGCGCCTGCGCCGCGGACCTGACGGCGGCGGCGGAGCTGGGCTTTCCCGGCCTCTGCGCCGCCCTGGAGGGCCTCTATGGCGGCGGCTACAAGATCAGGAGCGCCCTCACCGGGGACGTGGAGCCGGAGATGGCCCTGTACGCCCAGGGGGAGGGCTTTACCCCCCAGCAGCTCCAGGCGGCCTCGGAAGTGGCCAGATCCGTGATCCAGGCCCGGAACCTGGTGAACCGTCCCGGCAATCTGCTGGACCCCGCCGGCCTGGCGGAGGCGCTGAGGGAGATGGCGGAGGGCCTGCCCGTCACGGCGGAGATCTACGGGGAGGAACAGCTGGACCGGCTGGGACTTCAGGCCCTGCTGTCGGTGGCCAAAGGCGGCGGCGGCGCGTATCTGGCGGTGCTGCGCTACACCGGCGCGCCGCGGAGCGGCGTCCGTCTGGGCTTTGTGGGCAAGGGCATCACCTGCGACACCGGCGGCTACTGCGTCAAGTCCGGCAAATCCATGGCGGGCATGAAGGGGGACATGGCGGGGGCCGCCGCCGCGGCCTGCGCCCTCCGCGCTCTGGCCGCCAACGGGGCGAAGGTGAACGTCACCGCCGTCATCCCCATCTGCGCCAACCGCATCTCCCGGGAGGGGACCCTGCCCGGGGACGTGATCGGCTCCCTGTCCGGAAAGACCATCGAGGTGCTGAATACCGACGCCGAAGGCCGCCTCATCCTGGCTGACGGCCTGACCTGGGCCATCGAGAAGGAGGGCTGCACCCATCTGGTGGACATCGCCACCCTGACGGGGGCCATCCACGCCATGCTGGGCAATGTGGCCACCGGCGTTATGGCCGTGGGGGAGGACTGGTACGCCCGTCTGACAGCCGCCGCGGAAAAGAGCGGGGAGCGGTTCTGGCGGATGCCGGACTTCCCGGAGTACGAGAAGCTCATCGACAGCCCCCTGGCGGACGTGCGCAACACCAGCAGGGACGGCTGCGGCGCCATCACCGCCGGACTGTTCCTGAAGCGGTTCACCCAGGGCCTGCCCTGGATGCATTTGGACATCGCCGGCGCCGCCGACGTCACCATCCCCGTGTGGAAGCACCAGGTCAAGGGCGCTACGGGAGCCGCCGTGACCACCCTGTACCACCTGGCAGCGGATATGGAGGAGCGGTAAGTGGAAAAGCGGATACTGGAGGTCTGCGTGGACTCCCTGGAGTCCGCCCTGGCCGCCAAACAAGGCGGCGCGGACCGGCTGGAGCTGTGCTCCGGTCTGGTGGTGGGGGGCCTGACCCCCAGCCCGGCCCTGTTCGACGCGGTGCGGGAGGAGACGGGCCTGCCGGTGAACGTGCTGATCCGGCCCCGGTTCGGGGACTTCCTCTACACCTCCGGGGAGTTGGAGATCATGGCCCGGGATATGGCGTACTTCGCCCAGCGGGGAGCCAGCGGCCTGGTGACCGGCGCGCTGCGGCCTGACGGCAGGCTGGACCGGGGGGCCATGGGGGAGCTGCTGGCCGCCGCCGGGGGCCGTCCCGTCACCCTCCACCGGGCCTTCGACGTGTGCCGGGACCCCCGGGAGACCATGGAGCTGGCCTTTGCGCTGGGGGTGGGCACCATCCTCACCTCCGGCCAGCAGGCGGACGCCTGGACAGGCCGGGACCTCATCGGGGAACTTCTGGACCGGGCGGAAGGCAGGGGGGACATCCTCATCGGCGGCGGCGTGAACGCCGCCGTGATCCGGGATTTCCGCCGCAGCCTGCCCCTGGCCCGCTGCTTCCATATGTCCGGCAAGGAGGTGCTGGACAGCGGCATGACCTTCCGCAACCCCCGGGTCTCCATGGGCCTTCCCGGCATCAGCGAGTTCCAGGTCTGGCGCACCGGGGAGGATGCCGTCCGTGAGGCGGCAAAAGCCCTGAAAAAAGATATCTGACATGGAAACATACTTTACAGAATATGCGGAGCGGGTCCACGCCGCCTGCCGCCGGAATTTGGCGCAGTGGCCCCAGGTCCGGAGGGAGCTGGCGGCGGTGCTGCCGGCGCTCCCGGCGGAGGAGGCCCTGTGCCTGGAGGCGGTGTACGCCGGGCTTGGCCCTCAGGATCTGGCGGGTCAGCCGGTGGAGCGGCTGCTGGGGGAGGTCCGGTGCGCGTTAGCGGCCCTGGCGGACCGGGATTGGCAGATCCCGCCGGAGCTGTTTTTCGACTATGTGCTGCCGCCCCGGGTAAACAACGAGTGGCCCGACGGAGCCCGTCCCTGGCTGCGCCGGGAACTGGCGGAACTTGTAAAGGGGAAAAACTTGACGGATACCGCCCTGACGGTGAATCGCTGGTGCCGCAGCCGGGCGGTCTACGCCCCAACGGATGACCGGACCATCGCCCCGCTGGGCATGTGCCGGAGGACCCGGGGCCGCTGCGGAGAGGAATCCACCCTGCTTACTGCCGCTCTGCGGGCGGTGGGCGTCCCCGCCCGGCAGGTCTACGCCCCCCGGTGGTCCCACTGCGACGACAACCACGCCTGGGTGGAGTTCTTCGACGGCTCCCATTGGCGGTACATGGGGGCCTGCGAGCCGGAGGAGACGCCGGACGTGGGCTGGTTCACCGCCGCCGCCTCCCGGGCCATGGTAGTCCGGGCCCTGGTCCCGGACTGGGAGCGGGGCGGCTGCCGGGTGGTGAACGTCACGGACCGCTACGCCCCTACGGCGGTCCTCACCGTGACCTGCCTCCGGGGCGGTGTCCCGGCGGCGGGGGTCCCCGTCCGCTTTCAGGTGGTGAACGACAGCCGCCTCTGCACCATCTATGAGGCCGTCACCGGCGGAAATGGTCGGGTATCCCTGACCTGCGGCCTGGGGAGCCTCACGGTGTCCGTCTGGTGGGACGGCCGCCTGACGGAGGGCCAGATCGATACCCGCCGGGAGCGCGCTGTGACCCTCCGGTGGGAGGAGGGGGCGGACCCCGCCTGCCGGGAGGAGGAGCGGGCCTGGGAGCAGATCCCGCCTGCGGAGCGGATGCCGCCGCCGGTGCCGGACTGGTCTCCGGCCCACCGGGAGGCCGTGGCGGCCTGCGAGGCGGCTCTGATCCGGCGGCGGGAGGACTTTCCCCGGGACGGCTCCCGCTGGCTGACTTTGGCGGCGGGGAACTGGGAGGAGATCCGGGCCTTTCTGGCCCTGCCGCAGTTTACGCCGGCGGACAAGGAGGCGGTGCTCTCCACTCTGACGGAGAAGGATTTTGCCGATGTGACGGCGGAGACTCTGGCCGACGCCCTTACCGCCGCCCTGCCCTGGAAGGGGCGGTATCAGCCGCTGGTCTGGGCCAACTGGGTCCTGGCCCCCCGGGTAGAGCACGAGCCGCTGCTGCCCATCCGGTGCGAGCTGATGAGCCGCCTGGCGGGGGAGGGGCTGCACACGGGAGAGGACGTGCTGGCCTGGATGCGCCAAAATATCAAGCCTGTAAAGGATCATGGCATGACAGACCGGCGGGGGGACGCCGCGGGCTATGTCCGCCACGGACTCTGTCCTGAGGGGGAGTGGAATCTGCTGGCGGTCCAGCTCTGCCGGGCCCTGGGACTCCCGGCCTTCCTGGCCCCGGAGGACGGACGGCTCATGCTGGTGGCGGAGGGGAGGGCCTATGTCCCCGGCGGACAGGAGGGGGCGTTCCGCCTCCGGCTGACCGCGCCGGAGGGTCCACTGACCTATGGGGAGCACTTTTCTCTGGCCCGCTGGACGGGGGAGGCGTACCGGCCCCTGGCCCTGTCCCACAGGGTGGAGGACCACTGGGACTTGTTTCTTTCCCCCGGGGCCTACCGGCTCACCACCGCCCGGCGGCAGGTGGACGGTAGCCTCGGCGTCCGGCAGCGGGATCTGGTCCTGAGGGAGGACCGGACGGTGGAGCTTGCCCTGGAGCCGGACCGGACGGCGGAAAAGCTGCGCAGCGCGGAACTTCCGCCCGTCATGGCAGTTCCCTTTACAGACGGTGCAGCGGAGGATCTGACCGCTCCCACCGGCGGCGGAAGCCTGGCGCTGTTCGCTCAGCCGGGGGCGGAGCCAACGGAGCATCTGTTTCAGGAGCTGCTGGAGCTGGCGGAGAGCTTCCGGCAGGGGGAGTGGCCTGTAACGATCCTTCTCTCCCGGCGGGAAGAGGCGGAGAACGCCACCCTCCGCCGGGTGCTGGAGGCCCTGCCCGCCGCCCGGTGCCGCCTCTATGGCGGTGATACCTATGACCTCCGCCGCTCTTTGGGGGTGGGGGACGCCCGCCTGCCCCTGGCGGTGGTCCTGGACCGGCGGGGGAGAGGCGTCTATGCCTGCGCCAACTACAATATCCGCGCGGCCCACACCCTGCTGCGGATTTTGAAGCTGATGTAACCTCTGCGTTACATAAAGCGTTTCCCCGTGCGGCTTTCTGTTTACATCCGCGGCAACCGGCGGTTGCGGGCGTGTCAACCGGAATTGACCGGCCCCGGCTGTGGTCCAGAATGGACCACGGCCGGGGCCGGCTTGGTTTGTTTTACGAAGCGAAGTCTCGCGATACAGCTCTTTTTGATCCTTTTTCTTATCTGAAAAAGGATGGATGCCTTACGCCATCTTCTCCTTGATATGGCTCAGGCGGTCCAGAGCCTCCAGGAGGGTGGCGTCCTGCTTGGCGAAGTGGACGCGGACGATGTCGTTGACGCCCTTCTCGTTGAAGAAGGAGGTGCCGGGGACGCAGGCCACGCCCACCTTCCGGGCCATCTCCTCGCAGAATTCCACGTCGGTCTGGCCCTTTTTCAGATAGGGCCCGATGTTGGCCAGAACGAAGTAGGCGCCCTGGGGATCGGTAAAGGGAATACCGATATTCGCTAGGCCCTCGGTGAAGAGCTTCTTCATGTGGGCGTAGTGGGCGCCGAACTCGTCGTAGTAGCTGTCGGGCATATCCAGGCCCACCACGGCGGCCTCCATCAGGGGGGCGGGAGCGCCCACGGTGTTGAAGTCGTGGTACTGCTTGATCCGGTCCATGATGGGCTTGGGGGCGATGGCGTAGCCCAGCCGCCAGCCGGTGACGGAGTAGGTCTTGGAGAGGCTGGAGCAGCTGACCGTGCGCTCCCACATGCCGGGAAGGCTGTTCATATAGACATGCTTGTGGCCGTCGTAGAGGATGTGCTCATAGACCTCGTCCATGATGGCGTACACGTCGTACTTGACGCACAGGTCCGCGATGAGCTTCAGCTCGTCGTAGGTGAACACCTTGCCGCTGGGGTTGGAGGGGTTGCAGATCAGAATCGCCTTGACGCCCTGCTTGAAGGCGTCCTCCAGCACGTTGGCGTCGAAGTCAAAGGCGGGGGGGACCAGAGGGATGAACACCGGCTCGCAGTCGGCCATGATGGCCTGGGCCCGGTAGTTCTCAAAGTAGGGGGAGAACATGGCGATCTTGTCCCCGGGATTGGTCAGGGCGAAAATGGTGTCCACCATGGCCTCCGTGGAGCCGATGGTCACCACGATCTCCTGGTCCGGGTCCAGCTTCCGGCCCATGAACCGGCCGCACTTCCGGGCCAGGGCCTGACGGAAGTTGGGCGCGCCCATGGTGATGGGATACTGGTGGGGGCCAAGATAGCTCACCTCCGCCAGGCGGTCCAGCATGGCCTTGGGCGGGTCGAAGTCCGGGAAGCCCTGGGCCAGGTTGATGGCCCCGCAGTCGAGGGAGATCCGGGTCATCCGCCGGATCACCGAGTCCGTGAAGAGCTTGTTCTTTCTGCTCATTTCCTGCATAACAGCTCAATCCTTTCGTGTTTGGCATAGTCAAAAAAGCGCGGGCGCTTTTTTGAATTCACTTCGCTCTGCGCCTCTGTTGGCCGAAAACGGCCAATTCGACGCTCGCTCCGTGCAAGGTGTTTTTTACGAGGCGGAGCCCCGCAAAAAACGATTTTCCTTCATTTCTCCCATGCGAAACGATCGTTTCGCATAAAATTTCTTTTGATTCTTTTCTTTCATAAAGAAAAGAATGTATGCCGCCTCAGTGGATTCCCAGCTCCTCGCCGGGGACGGAGGCCAGACCGTTCTTTGTCAGCACATCCTCCAGGGCGGCAGGGTCCGCCACCCGGAAGATCATATAGGCCAGGCCGTTTTTCTGGCCGAACACGGAGTACATATACTCGATGTCCATGCCCGCCGCGCTGAGCACGCCCAGCACCTGGCTCAGTCCGCCGGGCCGGTCGGGCACCGCCACCGCCACTACCGGCGTCATGGTGAGGATGAAGCCGTGCTCCAGCAGAATGGAGGAGGCCCGCTGGGCGTCGTCCACAATGAGGCGCAGCACGCCGTAGTCCGCGGTCTCCGCGATGCTGATGGCCCGGAGGTCCACATGGTTTTCCGACAGGGTGGCGGTGATCTCCGCCAGCTGGCCGGACCGGTTCTCCAAAAATACAGAGATCTGATGAATGGTCATAGCAGCTGCCTCCTCCTTAAATTTTCCGTTTGTCGATGACGCGGACGGCCTTGCCCTCGCTGCGGGTGATGGTCTTGGGGGCCACCAGGCGGACCTTGGCGTAGATGCCCAGCATGGCCTTCAGGGCGGCCACCAGGCCCTTCTCTATCTCGGTGATCCGGCCCAGGTTGTCGGAGAAGTTCTCCGCCGTCATCTCCACCATGACCTCCAGGGTGTCGGAGTTGTTCACCCGGTCCACGATGATCTGGTAGTTGGCAGGGTAGCCCTGCTCCAGCAGAACGGTCTCGATCTGGCTGGGGAATACGTTGACGCCCTTGACGATGAGCATATCGTCGCTGCGGCCCATGGGCTTGCTCATCTTCACATGGGTGCGGCCGCAGGAGCATTTCTTCCGGGAGAGGATGCAGATGTCCCGGGTCCGGTAGCGCAGCAGGGGGAAGGCCTCCTTGGTGATGGAGGTGAACACCAGCTCGCCCTTGCTGCCCTCGGGGAGGACCTCGCCGGTGTCGGGATCGATGATCTCCGCGATGAAGTGGTCCTCGTTGATGTGCATACCGGTCTGCTCGCTGCACTCGAAGCTGACGCCCGGTCCGCTGGTCTCGGTGAGGCCGTAGATGTCGTAAGCCTTGATGCCCAGCTTGTTCTGGATATCCTGGCGCATCTCCTCGCTCCAGGCCTCGGCCCCGAAGATGCCGGCCTTCAGCTTGATCTTGTCCCGCAGGCCCCGCTCGTGGATGCTCTCCGCCAGGTAGGCGGCGTAGGAGGGGGTGCAGCAGAGGATGGTGGAGCCAAGATCCACCATGAACTGGAGCTGCCGGTCCGTGTTGCCGGAGGACATGGGCAGGGTCAGGCAGCCCACCTTGTGGCTGCCGCCGTTGAGGCCCGGCCCGCCGGTGAAGAGGCCGTAGCCGTAGCAGACGTGGCACACGTCCTCGTTGGTGCCGCCGGCGGCCACGATGGCCCGGGCGCAGCAGTCCTCCCACAGGTCCAGGTCGTGCTGGGTGTAAAAGGCCACCACCCGCCGTCCAGTGGTGCCGGAGGTGGACTGGATGCGGACGCAGTCCTTCAGGGGCTTGGCCAGTAGGCCGTAGGGGTATGCCTCCCGCAGGTCGTCCTTGGTAAGAAAGGGCAGCTTGTGGAGATCCTCCACGCCCCGGATGTCCTCGGGGGTAAGGCCCTTTTCCTCCATCTTTTTGCGGTAATAGGGGACGTTGTCCCAGACGTGGTGCACCTGCTTTACCAGGCGCTCGTTCTGCCAGGCCAGGATCTGTTCCCGGCTGGCGCACTCGATCTCAGGCTGATAGTAACGCTCCATTGGCTGTCTCTCTCCTGTCGTATGTAGTGGTGATAAGGGGCGGCGGCGCTTACGCGTTCCGCCCCAGGTCGAAGGCCTGCTTGTTCAGTTCCAGGAACCTGGGGGGGACGCTCTTCTCAATGGCGCTCATCCACTCCTCCCGGGTGAAGTCGAACCATTTGGACAGCCGGCCCAGGAGCACCAGGTTCACCGCCTTGCTGCTGCCGGCCTCCTCCGCCAGGGCCAGAGCGTCGATGGCGTCCAGATCCACCCCCGCGGCGCGGAGCTTCCCCGTCAGATCCTCCGGATAAGCCGCCGCGCCGGTGATGACGGGCATAGGGGCGATCTGTTGGGTGTTGGTGATGAGCTTGCCGCCGGGGGCCAGGTACTCCGTCCACCGGGCCGCCTCCAGCAGCTCGAAGGAGAGGATGAAGTCCGCCTGCCCCTTGTCGATGACGGGGGAGCGCACCGCGTCTCCCCAGCGGACGTAGGTGACCACGCTGCCGCCCCGCTGGCTCATGCCGTGGACCTCGCTGACCTTCACGTCATAGCCCTGGCTGAGCAGGACCCGGCCCAGCAGCTTGCTGGCCAGCAGGGTGCCCTGGCCGCCTACGCCGACGATCATGATATTCTTCGTTTCCATGGTCACTTCGCCTCCTGATCCCTTGACGCGCCGCCTAACGCGCCGAATTTGCACAGCTGCGTACACACGCCGCAGCCCACGCAGAGGGTGGAATCGATCCGGGCCTTGCCCTCCGCGATGCTGATGGCGGGGCAGCCGATCCTCATGCAGCTCCTGCAGCCCACGCACTTGTCCGAATCGGCGGCGATGGGGCCCGGGTGCTTCACATACTTCAGCAGGGCGCAGGGGCGGCGGGAAATGATGACCGAGGGCTCCGCCGCCGCCAGCTCCTCGTCCACGGCCCGGCCGCAGGCCTCCAGGTCGTAGGGGTCCACCACCCGGACCCGCCGGATGCCGATGGACCGGCACAGGCTCTCCAGATCGATCTTGGCGCAGGGGTCGCCCTTCAGATTGAAGCCGGTGGTGGGGTTCTGCTGGTGGCCGGTCATGCCGGTGATGGAGTTATCCAGAATGATGACCGTGGAGTTCGACTCGTTGTAGGCTACGTTGATGAGGCCCGTGACGCCGGAGTGCATGAAGGTGGAGTCTCCGATGACCGCCACAGTCCTGCCCGCTCCCTGACCGCCGCCGGCCTTGTTGAAGCCGTGGAGGCCGGAGACGGAGGCGCCCATGCAGATGGTGGTGTCGATGGCGCTGAGGGGAGCCACCGCTCCCAGGGTGTAGCAGCCGATGTCCCCCAGCACCGTCAGCTTCCGCTTGGCCAGGGTGTAGAAGAGGCCCCGGTGGGGGCACCCGGCGCACATCACCGGGGGCCGGGGAGGAATGGTTTCCTCCAGCCGGGGACCGGCGGCGTGGGGCAGGCCCAGCTTCTCCGCCACCAGGTTCTGGCTCAGCTCGCCCACGGCGGGGAAGAGGGCCTTGCCCACGACGTCCAGGCCCAGGTTCCGGCAGTGTTCTTCAATGAAGCCGTCCAGCTCCTCCACTACCACCAGCTTCTCCACGGAGGCGGCGAAATCCCGGATCAGCTTCTCCGGCAGGGGCCAGATCATGCCCAGCTTCAGCACCGGGTAGGCGTCGCCGCAGACCTCCTTCACATACTGATAGCTGGTGGAGGAGGCGATGAGGCCCATGGCGCGGTCCCGGCCCGGCTCCACCCGGTTGACGCCGGCGGTCTCCGCCCAGTCCCGGAGAGCGGCCAGCCGCTCCTCCACCGCCGGGTGGCGGCGCTTGGCGTTGCCGGGCATCATGATGTACTTGGCCCCGTTTTTCTCGTATGCCCGCCGCTCCGGCTCCATCCGGTCGTTCAGCTCCACCACGGACTGGGAGTGGCTGACCCGGGTGCACATCTTCAGCAGCACCGGGGTGTCAAACTCCTCCGACAGCTCGTAGGCCAGCTTGGCGAAAGCCAGGGCCTCGGCGGAGTCGCTGGGCTCCAGCATGGGCAGCTTGGCGGCCCTGGCGTAGTGGCGGGAGTCCTGCTCGTTCTGGGAGGAGTGCATCCCGGCGTCGTCGGCCACGGCGATGACCATGCCGGCGTTCACGCCGGTGTAGGCGATGGTGAACAGGGGATCGGCGGCCACGTTCAGCCCCACGTGCTTCATGCCGCAGAAGCTCCGCCGGCCCGCCAGGGACGCGCCGAAGGCGGACTCCATGGCCACCTTCTCGTTGGGGGCCCACTCGGCGTAGATCTCCGGGTATTTGGCCGCGGCCTCGGTGATCTCCGTACTGGGGGTGCCGGGGTAGCTGGAGACAAAGGCGCACCCCGCCTCGTAGAGGCCCCGGGCGGCGGCCTCGTTGCCCAGCATCAGTTGTTTCATAGTATATCCTCCTTCCGCCGCCTCCCGACGGGGAGGGGGCTTACGCGTTGCTGCGGGAAAAGAAAACGTCCTCTGCAAGACGAGTCATCTTGCAGAGGACGAGAATCGATCCCGCGGTACCACCTCAGTTTGCCGCGAAACGCGGCCTCAATGGGGTACGAGCATACCCCCGGCGCTGTATCGGGCGCCCCCGTCGCCGCTTATTTCCGGGGAAACCTCCGGCTGAGAGGGAGGAAGCTTTCCCGGGTTCGGCGGGCCGCTCAGGAAGGAATTCAATGTCCGGTCCCCCGCCGCCTCGCACCGGCCGGCGGCTCTCTGAGGGGGAACGCTGGGTCATTTACTTGGTTCCGTCATCGCGTTGTCTATGATCTTGCTCCTTACTTTAGCACTTTTATGCGGGATAGTCAATGGTTTTTTTCACCCGTTCCGGCGGGCTGCATGTCCCCGCCGATGGAGTCGGTCACCGCCACGGTGACGGTGCGCTCATAGCAGGCGAACACCCGGTCCAGCTCCGATTTCTCCGGCGCCCTGGTGACAAGGCTCACCGCCGGCACAAGGATCAGCCCGGCGATCATGCAGAAGGCGCCGGCGTTGATGGGGGACTGGAGCATGGCGGGGAAGCTGGCGCGGAAGAAGATGTTGGCCATCATCACCACCGTGGAGAACAGAAAGCTCACGGCGCAGGCGGCCTTGGTGGTCCGCCGCCAGTACAGCCCGTAGAGGAAGGGGGCCAAAAACGCCCCCGCCAGAGCGCCCCAGCTGACGCCCATGAGCTGGGCGATGAAGGTGACGTTGGACCGGTACTGAATCAGGGCCAGCACCACGGAGATGGCGATAAAGACCACCACCAGGCCCCGCATCCACCGCACCTGGCGCTTTTCGTCCATGTCCTTGATGACCAGATCCTTGATGAAGTCCAGCGTCAGGGTGGAGCTGGAGGCCAGCACCAGGGAGGAGAGGGTGGACATGGAGGCGGAGAGGACCAATATCACCACCACGGCGATGAGTACCGTGGGCAGGCCGGAGAGCATGGTGGGTACGATGGAGTCATAGCCGCCGGCGGCGATATCCACCTGGCCGGAGAAGAGCCGCCCAAAGCCCCCCAGGAAGTAGCTGCCCCCGGCCACGATGACGGCGAACACCGTGGAGATGATCATGCCCTTGCTGATGGCGGCCTCGCTCTTGATGGCGTAGAACTTCTGGACCATCTGGGGCAGGCCCCAGGTGCCCAGACTGGTCAGGAGCACTACACCCAAAAGGCCCGCCGGGTCGGGACCAAAGAAGGAGGCAAAGACCCCCGGAGCGGTGGACACGCTCTCGTCGGTGACCCGGGCCAGGCTGTCCAGCGCCGCCAGAAAGCCGCCCTGGCTTTTCAGCACTGCCCAGATCACGGCGATGATGCCGAAGATCATGATGACGCCTTGGATAAAATCGTTGATGGCGGTGGCCATGTAGCCCCCGGCGATGACGTAGATCCCGGTGAGCACCGCCATGACCACCACGCACACGGAGTAGTCGATGTCGAAGGCCATGCCGAACAGGCGGGAAAGGCCGTTATAGAGGCTGGCGGTGTAGGGGATGAGGAAAACGAAGATGATGACGGAGGCGCAGAGCTTCAGGGGGCGGCTCATGAACCGCTTGCCGAAAAACTCCGGCATGGTGGCGCTGTCCAGGTGCTGGGTCATGACCCTCGTGCGGCGGCCCAGCACCGCCCAGGCCAGCAGGGAGCCTAAAAAGGCGTTGCCCAGGCCCGCCCAGGTGGCGGCGATGCCGTACTTCCAGCCGAACTGTCCGGCGTAGCCCACGAACACCACGGCGGAGAAGTAGCTGGTGCCATAGGCGAAGGCGGTGAGCCAGGGGCCCACGCTGCGTCCGCCCAGGACGAAGCCGCTGACGTCGGTGGCGTGGCGGCGGCAGTAGAGGCCAATGCCGATCATCACGGAGAAGAACACAACGAGCATGGCCAGCTTGATGAATAGATCCATAATGTCTCTCTCCTTTTGGTTTGCCGCTTCGCGGCGGGAAAATCTTCCGCCCCTGCGGGGCGGGGGGATACTGGGGGCTGTGCGCCCCCGGAGCGATCGGGGCCTGCCTGGCCCCGGTGGAATCGGGGGCTGCGCGCCCCCGTACCCCAGTCTGATTTGCCCTTCAGGGTGTTTGGAGCTGTTCCGCGCTCCGGCGCGGGTTACTTTGCCCTCGGCGGCAAAGTAACCAAAACGCCGCCGGCCCCCTTCGGGCCGGACTCCCCGCTTTTGTCGGACTGCGGCGGAGGTGAAGAGTTTGTAATGCCTCTGAACAAGAGGTCCTACGGGGTTCTGATCTGTAGAACCAGCTGATCCGACTTCGGCTGTCGCCCTCTTGAAGGGGCAGAGTCATCTATTGGAGCGTAACGAAGGAATTGCTCTTTTGAACGGTAGGCACCGCAGGGCAGAGGGGTTGGGCAGACGAGGAAAGCTGTCATTGATACAGGTGCGAGGAGCGGTAGAAAACAAATCTCTGCCGTTGCGTCAACAAAACGTTCTTTGGGGGTTCAAAGGGGGCAGCGCCCCCTTTCGCCCATTCACACGCCCGCAGGCGGGAGAATACGATGCAAACCGCCGCTGGCGGCGGAAATAAGTC
>CATZRD010000043.1 GCA_958423465.1 uncultured Oscillospiraceae bacterium
TGGCCCGGTCCAGCAGATCCTTAACCTCCGCGGCCTGGACCTCGTCCAGCGCCGCGTTCTCCTGAACGCCCTCCACGGTGAGCACGCCGATGGCGGCCTCCGGAAAGATCTCCCAGAAGGAGTCCTCTGTCACAAACTTTTTCATTTGTTTCCTCCTCATGTCGCGCCGGTCCCCGCCGGGATGCCGGCGGGCCGTGTCAAAATCTGTCGAAACATTTTATTTATATCACTGTCTGCGGTAAGATGCAAGCAGATTGATGAACGCCTGAACGGACGGCGCCAGCAGCTCCCGGGGATACTGATACTCGGTGCTGTGCAGGGGCCTGCAGGTCTCCCCCGCCCCGATGCCGAAGAAGGCCCCGGGGCAGCGCCGCAGATAGTGGCCAAAATCCTCGCTCCAACGCATGGGCTTCTCCAGCACCGCGCCGCCGCAGGCGGTCAGCACCCGCCGGGCGCAGTCCGGGTCGTTCCTGGTGGCGGGGAACACGTCCTGGTCCTCCCGGGTCAGGGTCAGGCCGGCCTGGCCGGCCAGCTCCTCCATCCGGCGGACGACGGTCCCGCAGGCGTCGGCCAGGACCTCGTCCTCCTCCGCCCGGAGGGTCAGCCACACCTCCGCCGTGGAGGCCGCCATGCCGAAGGCCTTCTCCCCTACCCGGGCGCCCACCACCGTGCACAGCCGGATGCCGTCCCGGGTCCGGTCCGGCACCAGATCCGGCAGCTCGTACAGCAGGCTCCCCACCGCCCGGGCCGGGGAAACTCCCAGCTCCGGATACGCCGCGTGGGTGGAGCTGCCCCGCAGTCCCAGGGTCAGCCCCTGAGAGGCGCAGGCAAAGGTCCCCGGACGGGTGAGGACCTGTCCCAGGGGAAAGCCGGGCAGGTTGTGGGCCCCGTAGACGGCCTCCACCCGCTCCCGGTCAAAGAGGTCCAGGCAGCCCTTCGCCCCCTCCCCTGTCTCCTCCGCGCTCTGGAACAGCAGGAACACGTTTCGCCCCACCCGCATGGTTTCCAGCGCCAGCGCCACGCCGCACAAAACCGCCGCGTGGCCGTCGTGGCCGCACAAATGGGCCGCCCCGCCCTCCGGCAGGGGCAGGGCGTCATAATCCGCCCGCAGAACGATCCCAGGCAGGGTCCGGTCCGTCTCCACATGGGCCGCGTAAAAGCCCCGGCCGCAGGGGCGCACCTCCATGGAGGTGTTCTCCCGGAGGAAGCTTCTGATCCGCGCCTCCGTTTTCCGCTCCTGGCCGGAAAGCTCCGGACAGCCGTGGAGCGCCCGGAGAAGGGCCTCCGTTTTTTCCAGCAGGGTCTCATCCAGTTTCATGTCTCTCCGCGTCCTTCCCGGCGTCGTTACGCCTCGCCCTTGGGCGGACGGCCCCGCCGGCCGCCGCTCTTCCGCCCCGCCGTCTCGCTGCCGTCGGTCTTCTGCAGCGTCACCCGGCTGCGGAACTCTGTAGGCGTCATCTCCTTGTGCTTATAGAAGTTCATATTGAAGGTCTTGATATTGCTGTAGCCCACCTCGATAGCCACGTCGATGACCAGCAGCTCTGTGGAAGCCAGCAGCTCGCAAGCCTTGTTGATCCGCACATAGTTCAGCAGGGTTTCAAAGTTCATTTCCGAGTAGTACAGCAGCAGCCGGTTCATCTCCGGCACGGAGATGCCGAACCGGGCAGCCACCTGGCTGGCGGAAAGCCGCTCATCCTGGTGGTTCTTGAAGATATAGTCCGTAACGGCAAAGGCGACGTTCTTATCGGTGCGGTTATATTTGCTCCTCGCCTTGCTGTAGATCTTTCGATAGTTGATGGGCGTGATGCCGACCTTGGACACAAAGTGCTTGGAGAGGTGGGACGCGTCCACGAAGCCCACCAGGTTGGCGATCTCGTCCAGATTCAGGTCCGTGTAGATCAGGTAATCCGAAGCCTTGTCGATTCGGATGCTGTTGAGCAGCTTGGGGAAGGTCTGCCCCGTTTTTTCCGCCAGCTGCTTGGAGAGGCCGGACTCCGACACGAAGAACACCTCCGCCACCCGGGCCAGGGTCAGCTTCTCCGCCGAGTGGGCGTAGATATAGCTGAGGACCGTGTTCTCCGCCGACGCGCTCTTGCTCTGGTCCTTCTCGCCCCGGGCGGACATGATGTACCGCCGGTACATGATCATCAGCTCCGCCAGCTTGCTGGTGATATAGAGCTGGGCCATGGGCTTGTCCGGATGCGCCTGCCGGCAGGATTCCAGCCCCAGCTCCCCCTTCAGATTCTCCATGATGCTGTCCACATACTGAGCCTGGACGGAGTCCAGGTACACCACCGGCTCCATGGATAAAAACCGCATCAGCTCGGAGCTGTCGTCCTCCGAGCCCTGGACGCTTTTCAAAATGGAATTGATATAGGAGTAGTCGTATACGACCTTGATAAACTGCAGGGTCTCGCTCACCGCCGTGACCTCGGAGATCTTCCACGGGGTAATGGCGATCAGCATATTCGGCTCCACGGAGTAATCCACGCCGTCGATCTCGATGGTCCCCCGGCCGTGCTTGATATACAAAAAGCGCGCGGCCTGATGGATGAGGGGCTTGGTGGCCCCCTGGATCGCCTCGTAATCAAAGGAGCAGATCGCCGCCGGGTCGGAGGCGGACACCCAACTGTTCTGCATTTCTGCCGGTTTCGTCATACTCATGCACCTCGAGCCTTCTGTTTTTGTGTCCCAGACCAGAAGTCGGCTGCATGCACAGCACATGCAGCCGACAACTGATTATACCATATCCACGGGACAAATGCGAGAGAAAATCAGCTGAGGAACAGCATCGCCAGGGTCAGCACCACGCCGACGAACACCGCGATGACAGCCAGCAGCTTGCCGGCCCACTTGACCCAGGTCTCCCAGGGCACACGGGCCAGAGCCAGACCGCCCATGATGAAGCCGCAGGTGGGGGTGAACAGGTTCACGAAACCGTTGGCGGCCACATTGATCATGATGGAGGTCTCCACGGACCAGTTCATGCCGGCCACGATGGGGGAGACGATGGGGGAGGACAGACCGGCCAGACCGGAGGAGGAGGGAACCAGGAAGCTCAGGCCGATGTGCAGCAGGTAGTCCAGGAAGCCGAACACGGCGGCGGGCAGACCGGAGGCGGACAGAGCGGTAACGGAAGCCTCGACGATCCAGGAACCCATGCCGGTGCTGTTCATGATCACGGTGGTGGCACGGGCCAGGGCGATGACCAGGTTCACGGAGATCATATCGGCGAAGCCGTTGACCACATAGGTCATGAACTTGCTCTTGTCCTCGATGCCGATGATGCCGATGATAATGCCCATCAGCAGGAACCAGGTGGCGGCGTCATCGAACCACCAGTCGCCCAGCTGGTTTCCGGTGAGGAAGCGGGACCAGCCCAGACCGTTGTACATGCCCTCGCTGAGGCTGCCCCAGGGGATGAAGCCCAGGATCATGACGACGAAGGACAGGGCGAAGAGGACCAGAACGGCCTTCTGCTTGCCGGAGAGGCGGACGTTGTCGTCGATCTCGTCGGCGCCGCCGTAGGCGGCCTTGCACTCGGCGATCTGCTCAGCGGTGAGGATGGAGCCCTTGTTCTCCTTCACGCGCTTGGCGTAGCGGGTAACGAAGAGAGCGGAGATCACATAGGTGCCCAGCCAGAGGATGATGCCCTCCACATACAGAACGCCCATGTTCACGTTCACGCCCACCGCGGTGGCGGCGTCAACAGCCGCGCCGGTGGCGAAGGGGTTGATGGTGGAGCCCAGCACGCCGGAGCCGGCGCCCAGCAGGACGGTAGCCGCGCCCACCAGCGGGTCAAACCCGGCGGCCATCATGGTCGCCGCCAGCAGGATGTAGAAGCCCACGGTCTCCTCGCCCATACCGTAGGTGGTACCGCCGACGGAGAACAGGAACATCAGGATCCAGACAAGGACCAATTCTTTGCCGTGGAGCTTTTTCACCAGCACGTGGATGCCGGTCTCCAGAGCCCCGGTGGCGTTCAGCAGGGACAGGAACACGCCCAGGCAGAACACGAAGCCGATAACGTCGCCGGCGTCGTGCCAGCCTGCGATAGGCGCCATGAGGATGTCGCTGAAGCTGGCGGCGGTGACCGCCACAGCCTCGCCGGTCTCGGCGTCGGTGTAGGTGTTGCCCTGCGTGATCCAGGTGAAGATGGACACCACCAGCAGCACGCAAAGCAGGATCGCGAAGGTACTAAGAGATCTCTTAGCCTTCTTCTTGGCAGAATTGTTGGCCATGATTTTTCCCTCTCTCTTTTAATTTTTGTGAGGATCCGTCACTTGGTGATGACCGTTCCGGTCTTCCCCTCCAGGGCGTCGGCCGCCCGGGCCAGGGAGGTGATCAGCGCGGTGCCACCGTGCTCGTTGTTGGCGACGAACTCCATGCAGGACTGCACCTTGGGCAGCATGCTGCCGGGCGCGAACTGCTTCTCACCGATATACTTCTCAGCTTCCGCCAGATTCATCACAGGCAGCTCCTGCTGATCCGGCTTGTTGAAGTTGATGCAGACCCGATCCACCGCGGTGAGGATGATCAAGCGGTCAGCCTTGATATCCTGGGCCAGCAGGGAGCTGGCGCGGTCCTTGTCGATGACCGCCGCCACGCCCTTCAGACCCTGTTCGGTCTCCACCACGGGGATGCCGCCGCCGCCCACCGTGATCACGATGTCGCCGGCCTCTACCAGCTGCTCCACCACCTTCAGCTCCACGATCCGCTTGGGGATGGGGGAGGGAACCACGCGGCGGTAGCCGCGGCCCGCGTCCTCGACAAAGGTGAAGCCCTTCTCCGATGCGATCTTGTCGGCCTCCTCCTTGGTGTAGAAGCTGCCCACGGGCTTGGTGGGATGCTGGAAGCCGGGGTCCTTCTCGTCCACCACCACCTGGGTGACCACGGTGGCGCACTCCTTATGGATGCCCCGGAGAGCCAGCTCCTCCTGGATGGCCTGCTGCAGATGATAGCCGATATACCCCTGGGTCATGGCGCCGCACTCGGGGAACGGCATGAAGGGGGTATTGCCGCCCTTGTTGGCGGAGAACTCCATGGCCAGGTTGATCATGCCCACCTGGGGGCCGTTGCCGTGGCCGATGATGACCTCATAGCCCTTCTCCACCAGGTCCACGATGGGCTTGGCGGTGTTCTTGACCAGGGCCAGCTGCTCTTCCGGCGTCTTGCCGAGGGCGTTGCCGCCCAGCGCTACTACAATTCTCTCTGCCATGGCGCTCACTTCAGGGTCGCGTACATGACAGCCTTGATGGTGTGCATGCGGTTCTCGGCCTCGTCAAACTGGCGGGCGTGCTTGCCCAGGAACACATCGTCGGTGACTTCCATGGCCTCCAGGCCGTACTTCTGATAGATGTCCTCGCCGATGGTGGTGTCTCTGTCGTGGAAGGAGGGCAGGCAGTGCATGAAGATGGCGTTGGGCTTGGCCATATCCATGACCTTCTGGTTGACCTGGAAGGGCAGCAGGAGCTTGATGCGCTGCTCCCACACGCTGTCGGGCTCGCCCATGGAGACCCAGATGTCGGTGTACAGCACGTCGCAGTCCTTGGCGCCCTGGGCCACGTCGTCGGTGAACTCCAGCACGGCGCCGGTCTCGGCGGCCACGGCCTGGCACTTCTCCACCAGCTCAGCCTTGGGCATCAGCTCCTTGGGGCCGCAGGCGCAGAAGTGCATGCCCAGCTTGGCGCAGACCACCATCAGGGAGTTGGCCACGTTGTTGCGGGCGTCGCCGAAGAAGGTCAGCTTGCGGCCGCGGATATCACCGAACTCCTCTTTGACGGTGAGGATGTCGGCCAGCATCTGGGTGGGATGGAAGTCGTCGGTCAGGCCGTTCCAGACGGGAACGCCGGAGTAGCGGGCCAGATCCTCCACCACGGACTGCTTGAAGCCGCGGTACTCGATGCCGTCATACATGCGGCCCAGCACCTTGGCGGTGTCGGCCAGGGACTCCTTCTTGCCCATCTGGGAAGAACCGGGATCCAGGAAGGTCACGCCCATGCCCAGGTCCCGGGCGCCCACTTCAAAGGCGCAGCGGGTGCGGGTGGAGGTCTTTTCAAACAGCAGCACGACCTGCTTGTCGGTCAGCCACTTGTGCTCCACGCCGTTGGCCTTCATGCGCTTGAACTCGGCGGCCAGGTTCAGCAGATAGTTGATCTCGTCGGGGGTGTAGTCCAGCAGGGTCAGAAAGCTCCTGCCTCTCACGTTAACGCCCATAGAATTCGTTTCCTCCTAGTAAATAATAGATGATATATGGTATGCAGCTGGGTCAACAGGCAAGGCGGACGGCTCCGGGGAGCCGGTCCGCCCGGCCCGGGGATCACTCGGCGCGGATCAGAGGCATGGACATGCAGCGGGGACCGCCGCGGCCGCGGGACAGCTCGGCGGAGGGCATCTCCAGAACGTTGATGCCCCGGTCGCGCAGGATGGCGTTGGTCACGTCGTTTCTCTGATAGACGACGATCTTGCCGGGGGCGATGCACAGGGTGTTGGAGCCGTCGTTCCACTGCTCGCGGGCCGCGGCGATCAGGTCGTCGCCGCCGCAGTTGATGAGCTCCACGTTGTCCACATGGGTGTACTTCTCCAGGATGGACTTCAGATCGGAGTCCACGCGCCGGATGCACAGATCGGCGGGATCGTTCTTGCCCGGGGTGATCTCATAGACGGTCAGAGGCCCGATGATGGCGGGATGGATGGTGTACTTGTTCACGTCGATCTGGGTGAACACGGTATCCAGGTGCATGAAGGCGCGGCAGTCGGGAATGTCAAAGGCCAGAATGGTGCGGATCTTGGCGTTGGGGTCCTTGAACAGGTTGCGGGCGACCTCCTCGATGCCGTCGGGGGAGGTGCGCTGGGAGATGCCGATGGCCAGGGTGTCCTCGGTCAGGTTCAGCACGTCGCCGCCCTCGATGTTTCTGATGCTGTTCCGGTCGCAGTAGCGGGTGACCAGGCCCTCGAAGTCAGGATGATACCGGAAGATATAGTCGGCGTAGATGGTCTCGCGGCAGCGGGTGGGGAAGCGCATCTTGTGCAGCGTCACGCCGGTGCCCACGGAGGCGAAGGGATCGCGGGTGAAGTACAGGTTGGGCATGGGGTCCACCACCAGATCGTCGGGAGGCGCGATCATATCCTGGAGGGAGTAGGCGGAGACGTTGCCCATCTCGCGCATGGTGATGCCTTCCATGGTCTTCTCCACCAGGTCCTTGCCGGAGAAGTTCTCGGTCAGATGGTCATACAGCTTGTCCTGCCACTTGCGGGTCTTGATGTTGCCCTCTTCCAGCCACTGATACAGGAAAGGCTTCAGCACCTCGGGATGCAGCTTCAGCACCTCGGTCATCAGGTCCTCCAGGTACACGACCTCGACGCCGTTGTCCCGCAGGATCTGGGCGAAGGCGTCGTGCTCCTGCTGAGCGACCTTCAGGAAGGGGATATCGTCAAAGAGCAGCTCGGGAAGACGGTCAGGAGTCAGGTTCAGCAGCTCCTTGCCAGGACGGTGCAGCAGCACCTTCTTCAGGGGCTTGATCTCGCTTCTTACACAAATACCTTTCATAATTCCTCCAATTTACCTCCAATGGATGGATTTTGCTTTATATTTGCTCTGTTTTGCTGTAACCCGGCTTCTCACATCCGCGCGCATAGATGCGTTCAGCCTTTTGCACGTCCTTAGTGTACCTCATTTTCGAAAATAACATTGGAAGTTTTACAGAAATTCGATTGTACATTTCAGCAAAAATCCTCCGTATATTTATGTCGCATTTTGTGCATTAATTCTTACCCTCTCCATCAAGGCCCCGGGGGCCGGGGAACGCCGCCAAGCAATGCTCCGGCAGAGGGACTTTTTTTGTGAAAAACGCCCGACCGGAGGGCCGGCTGTGCCCCTCTGTCCCGGGGGGGAAATTTTTTTGAAAAAATGCAAATTATGTATTGCTTTTTCCCGCGGGCCGTGGTATGATGACTAAGCTGTCTGAGAGGACACGCGCCATTAGCTCAGCTGGATAGAGCGTCTGGCTACGGACCAGAAGGCCGGGGGTTCGAATCCCTCATGGCGTGCCAAACAAAGAGACGTCATCCTAGGATGACGTCTCTTTGTTTCCATGAGGGATTCGAAAGGCGGCTCTTAGCGGAGCGCCGGGGGCGCTCTGCAACCGCCGTGGCTTTTCCGCAGAAAAGCAAATCCCTCATGGCGCAAGCATTCGCACGACTTATCCAGAGGCGAGGCCGAGAAAGGCGGCTCTTAGCGGGGCGCCGCCCCATTGGACAGTCTTTTCCCCCCGTTCGCTGTCTGCGGGGATGACAAACCGGAGCGGGTCTGCTATACTTTTTCAGCAGAAAGAGGAGGGACCGCCATGGATCAAAAGAGGATCGGACAATTCATCGCCCAGCTCCGCCAGGAGAAGGGCCTGACCCAGGCCCAGCTTGGTCAGCGTCTGGGCGTCACCAACAAGACCGTCTCCCGGTGGGAGAACGGCAACTACATGCCGGACGTGTCCCTGCTGACGCCTCTGGCCCGGGAACTGGGGACAGGGGTCAACGAGCTGCTGGCCGGACAGCGCATCGGCCCGGACAGCGAGTACCGGCAGAAGGCGGACGAGGCCGTTCTGTCCGTCATGCGCTCCAGCTTCTCCTGGCCCCACCGCCGGGCCTTCTGGCGGCAGAAGTGGCTGCGGGAGCACGCCTTTGATCTGGCGTTGGGCTTCATCTGCTGCGGCGGCGTCATGGCCCTGCTGTGCTGGCTGGGAAACCCCCTGATCGGCGCGGGGGCGGGCTGCGCGCTGTTCGCGCTCCGCGCCCGGGGCCAGCTGGCGGAGTACCTGGCGGGCAAAGAGGACCTCCGGGAAGCGGAGGAACCGCCGGAGGAGAGAACATAAGCGCAAGAGAGCGGAGGCCGGGGCCTCCGCTCTCTTCCTTATTCTTCCTTCTCCTCCGTCGGGTGGGCCCAGTCGTATACCGCCTGGGCGGCGTTTTTGGGCACCACCGCCAAAAGCTCCTCCAGGCTGGCCTCCCGGATGGCCTTCAGGCTCTTGAAGCGCTTCAGGAGCGCCGTCCGCCGGGCCTCCCCCACGCCGGGGATCTGGTCCAGGGTGGACCCCCGGACGGTCCTGCCGTGGCTCTCCCGGTTGTAGGTGATGGCGAAGCGGTGGGTCTCCTCCTGGATGCGGCCGATGAGGGTGAACACCGCCTGATAGCCCTGAATACCGATCTCCCGGCCCTCCGGGGTCACCAGAGCCCGGGTCCGGTGCCGGTCGTCCTTCACCATGCCGAACACCGGGATGGCCAGGCCGAACCGGTCCGCCACCCGCCGGGCCACCCTGGCGTGCTCCTGGCCGCCGTCGATGAGCAGCACATCCGGCAGGGGCATGAACTTCTTGTCCCGCTCCATATACCGGGTAAAGCGGCGGGTGAGGACCTCCTCCATGCTGGCGTAGTCGTCGGGGTGGCCGGAAGTCTCCCTGATGCGGAACCGGCGGTAGCTGTCCCGGGCGGGCCGGGAGCCGCTGAACACCACCATGGAGGCCACGATATCGTCGCCGCCGGTGTTGGAGATGTCGTAAGACTCCATCCGCCGGGGCGGCTCCCCCAGGCCCATGAGCTTCCCCAGCAGCTCCAGGGTCCTGTCCGCCCGCTCCGCCTGGGAGGTCTGGCGCTCCGCCTCCTCCCGGGCGTTGGCCTGGGCCAGCTCCAGTACCCGGACCCGGTCCCCCCGCTGGGGGACCCGGAGGTCCACCCGGTGGCCGGACTTTTCCGACAGCAGCCGCTCCAGGGCCTCCCGGTCCTCCAGCTCCGCCGGGACGCAGATCTCCCGGGGGATCGCCCCCCGGCCGCCGTAATACTGGGGCAGCAGGGCGGACAGGATCTCCCCCGGATCGTCCAAAGCCGAGGCGGTGAACAGTTCCGCCTCCTTCCCCGTCAGCTGGCCCTGATCGTAGTGGAGCACGGCGTAGCAGCATTTGGCTCCCAGGTACAGCCCCCACACGTCGGTGTCGGCGCAGATGCCGGCGATGACCTTCTGCCGCTTGGTCAGCACGCCGATAGCCTGGATCTGGTCCCGAAGGGCCGCCGCCTCCTCGAAGCGCAGCTCCTCCGCCGCCCGGCCCATCTCCTCCTCCAGCTGGGCGGTGACCAACCGGACCTTTCCCTCCAGAAGCCGCACCGCCAGGTCCATCCGGCGGTTATACTCCTCCGCCGTCATCTCCGGACGGCAGAAGCCGTCGCACCGGCCCATGTGGTGGTTCAGACAGGGCCGCTCCTTCCCGATGTCCCGGGGGAACTTCTTATGGCAAGTGGGCAGACGCAGAGCGCTGGCGATGGCGTCCAGAGCGGCCCGGGTCTCTCCCCGTCCGCCGAAGGGGCCGAAGTACCGGGCTCCGTCCTCCGCCGCCCGGCTCACGATGGAGAACCGGGGGTAGGCCTCCCGGCTGAGCCGGACGAAGGGGTAGCCCTTGTCGTCCTTGAGCAGGATGTTGTACCGGGGCATATACTGCTTGATGAGTGCGTTTTCCAGCACCAGGGCCTCAAACTCGCTGCCCACCAGGATCGTTTCGAAGGTGTATACATGGCTCACCATGGTCTGGGTCTTGAGATCGTGGCCCCGGCCTGCCTGGAAATACTGGCTCACCCGGTTCTTCAGCTTTTTCGCCTTGCCCACATAGATGACGGTATCGTCCCTGTCGTGCATCAGGTACACCCCCGGGGCCAGGGGCAGGCTGTTGGCTTTTTCCAGAAGCTCGTCTTTTGTCATGGGGCAAACCTCACCTCCGCACTACAGGATACAGGATGGAAAAAGGACTGCTTCGCTCCGCGAAACAGTCCTTCTTTTCATCCAACCAATCGCTTACTCGCCAAAGTCGCCGGAACGGACCAGCTCGGCCAGAGCCTCCACGGCTTCCTTCTCATCGGAACCGTCGGCGATCAGGGTAATGGTAGTGCCCTTGACGATGCCCAGGGACAGCACGCCCAGCAGGCTCTTGGCGTTGACCCGGCGCTCATCCTTCTCGACCCAGATGCCGCTCTTGAACTCGTTGGCCTTGCGGATGAAGTAGGTGGCAGGTCTCGCGTGCAGACCAACCTCGTTGTTGATGGTGACTTCCTGCGTATACATAGGCCTCTATTCTCCTTATCTCGCAATCTGCATACACTGCCCGCAGTCGGGAACATAGTACTATGGTAGCAAATTTCTGATTTTCCGTCAATGTCACATTCCACAAATTTCTTTGGGCAAAGGACGGCTCTCCCCGCCATTTTGTGTGAAGTTGTACGAAAGACCCGCTATTCCCAAAAAATACGAAAGAATCCAGGTCCCACGGGACAAGATGCGGCGAAAGGGCGAGGGGTCCGGCGGTGATCCGCCGGTCTGCCCCTGACTACCCCTTCAGCTCCACGACGGTCACGCCGTCCTCCCCCTCATCCCCACGGACAGCGTCCGCGGGGGCCCCACAGAGATTCAACCTGCGCGGGGCGAGTGAATCGCCCCTTGCGCCAAGGTCCCGCCGCAGGCGGGACGCTTGTACGCCGCTTCCGCGGCGAAACGGCGAGGGGTCCGGCGGTGATCCGCCGGTCTGCCCCTGACTACCCCTTCAGTTCCACGACGGTCACGCCGTCCTCCCCCTCGCCGTAGCGGCCCAGGCGGAAGCTCTTCACGGCGCTGTGGTGTTTGAGCTGCTGCTGCACCGCCCGGCGCAGAGCGCCGGTGCCCTTGCCGTGGATGATGGTCACTGTGCCCAGCTTGTTCATCAGGGCGTGGTCCAGAAAGCGGTCTACCGCCAGCTCCGCCTCGTCGGTCATCAGGCCCCGCAGGTCCAGCTCCGTGCTGGCGGACCGGCCCTCGCTGGTGCGGATGGCGGTGGCCACATGGCGCTTGGGGGCGGCCTTCGCCGGCTTCTCCGCCTCCTCGATGAGGCGCACCTCGCCGGCGTCCACCGTCAGCTTCATGTTCCCAGCCGCCAGCGTCAGCTTATCGCCGCTGACGGCGGTGACGGCAGCTCGGGTCCGGGTGCCCCCCAGCTCCACCAGGTCTCCGACCCGGATAGGGCGGCTGGGGGCGGGGATGGGTTCCTTCTCCTCCTTGAAACGGAGGGCGTCCTCCGCCTGGCTCAGCTGGCCCCGGATGGCGGCCCTGGCGTCGTTCATGGCCTGCGCGTCCGCCTGACGCTCCTGGGCCTTCCGCAGCTCCGCCAGCTCCTGGAACACGGCGTCGGCCTGTAAGCGGGCCTCCCGGATGATTCGCCGGGCCTCCGCCTCGCCCCGGGTGCGGGCGTTGTCTTTGGCCCGTTCCATCTGCTCCCGGAACTCCCGGGCCCGTTTGGCGTCCTCCTCCCGCTGGAGCCGCAGCCGGGCGGCCTCGTCCTTGTCCCGCTCCAGGCTCTGGCGCTTCTCCTCCAGCTGGGTCAGCACGTCCTCGAACCGGACGGACTCGCTGTCCATCTGGGCCTTGGCGGCCTGGATCACCGCCGGGTCCAGACCCAGCCGCTGGGAGATGGCGAAGGCGTTGGACTTGCCGGGAATACCGATAAGCAGCTTATAGGTGGGCCGCAGGGTCTCCACGTCGAACTCGCAGCTGGCGTTTTCCACCCCCGCCGTGGTCATGGCGAAGGTTTTCAGCTCCGCGTAGTGGGTGGTGGCGGCCACCTTGCCCCCCAGCTCCCGGACCCGCTGGATGATGGCGATGGCCAGAGCCGCGCCCTCCACCGGGTCCGTGCCCGCCCCCAGCTCGTCAAAGAGGATGAGGCTCTCACCGTCCGCCTCCTCCAGGATATGCACGATGTTCACCATGTGGGAGGAGAAGGTGCTGAGGCTCTGCTCGATGCTCTGCTCGTCGCCGATGTCCGCCAGCACCCGGCGGAACACGGTGACGGCGCTGCCGCTGTCCGTGGGGATGTGGAGGCCGCACTGGGCCATGAGGGTCAGCAGGCCCAGGGTCTTCAGGCTCACGGTCTTGCCGCCGGTGTTGGGGCCGGTGATGACCAGGGTGTCGAACCGCTCCCCCAGCTCCAGATCCACCGGCACCGCCCTGGCGCTGTCCAGCAGGGGATGCCGGGCGTGGCGCAGGCGGACGGCTCCGTCGGTGCGGATCTCCGGCCGGCAGGCGTTCATCTTGTAGCTCAGCTGGCCCCGGGCGAAGATCATGTCCAGCCGCACCAGCAGCTCATAGTCCTCCAGAATATCCCGCTGGTAGCCGGCAGCCTCGGCGGAGAGGGCCCGCAGGATGCGCTCGATCTCCTTTTTCTCCTTGGCCTCCAGCTCCTTCAGCTCGTTGTTGGCCTGGACCACCCCCATAGGCTCCACAAAGAGGGTGGCGCCGGAGGCGGAGACGTCGTGGACCAGTCCGGGGAGGCTCCCCCGGAACTCCGCCTTCACCGGCACCACGAACCGGCCGTCCCGCTGGGTGATGATCGCCTCCTGGAGGACCTTGCCGTAGCTGGCGGAGGAGACGATCTTCTGGAGGATCTGGCGGCCCCTGGCCGCGGCGGCGCGCATATGACGGCGGATGTCCGCCAGCGCCGGGCTGGCGTTGTCGGCGATGACGTCCTCCTCCAGAATGGAGGTGAAGATCTTCTCCTCCAGAAACCGGTTCCCCCGCAGGGAGCGGAACAGGTGATCCACCGCGGTCTTTTCCCCGCTGTCCCCCAGATAGTCCCCCACCCGGCGGGCGCAGCGCAGCACCCCGGCGATGTCCAGCAGCTCCCGGGTGTTCAGCACGCCGCCCCGGTCCGCCCGGTACAGGCTCTCCGCCACCGGCTTGATGCTGTCGAAGGCGGGGCTGCCGCGAAGGCCGATCATGGCCCGGGCGGCGTCGGTCTCATCCTGGAGCCGCCGCACCTCCGCCGCTTCCGTGGAGGGCGGCGCCGCCAGCAGCCGCTGGCGCGCCTCATCGCTGCCCGCCTGGTCCGCCAGCAGCTTCAGCACCGCCGGCAGCTCCAGGGTCCGTATGGATTTATCAAATAATTCGCTCATATTCGTTACTCCGTTTCAATACGCCCTTTCTGTCAGGTCATATAGTTGCTCCAGAAATGGAACAGGTGTAAAACCGAAAAACAGGCCGCCGGAATAAACGCGATCCAGTTCCGCCGTTCCACGGCAAAGAGCAGAAAGGCGGCGCAGGGAAACACCGTCAGCCCCAGCAGCACCGGCCACCCGGTCACGCCGCCGAAATACAGCGCCCAGCAGCCCCAGTACAGCGCCAGCGCTCCGGCGGGCCCCATCAGTCCCTTTGGGGTCAGGCGTCCCGCCCCGCGGTTTTTCATCAGGCAGAGGGCCGCCACAAACAGCCACTGGCACACCGCCATGGCCATATCCAGGCCGGGGGTGGCCGAAGGGCGGTGGAGGACGTCCCCCGAAAGGAATACTTCCCACAGAATATTAGGCAGCATCACCAGGGCAAACAGAGCCGTACCCTGCCAAACAAATCCCAGCCGATACCGCCTCATGCGTCCTCCTCCGGCAGGCTCCCCCGCAGGCTCTTATAAAACCCCAGGGTCTTGAATTCCCGCTCCAGCATGGCGGAGACGTACCGCTCCGACGCCTGGGAAAACCGGCGCTGGTCCTCCGGCTCCAGGGTAAAGCTGTAGAGCCGCCGGGGGTCCCCGTAGAGCACATGCCGCATGGCCGCCAAAGCCCCGGCCGTCAGGGGGGCGCACCCGCCGCCTATGCCGCAGGTCCGGCACCGCAGCACGCCGCCCTGAAGGTCCAGCACCGGCTGGGCCGGGTCCCGCTCTCCGCAGACGGCGCATCCCTCCAGCAGCGGCTCAAAGCCGATGAGGCTCATGAGCTTCAGCTCGAAGGCGGCTCGCACCAGCTCCGGCGGGCGGCGGAGGGTCCCCAGGGCGTACAGGGCGTTGAGCAGCAGGGAGAGGATGTTCCCCGCCTCCGACTCCTCGTAGGCCACGGTCTCCGTCAGCTCCGCGAAATAGCTGCCCAGGCTCAGAAGCTCCACGTCCCGCCGGACCCCGTCGAACAGCTCCAGCGTGCTGGCCTCGGCGAGATACTGCCACCCGTGGCTCTCCGACAGGGTGAACTCGGCGTAGGCCAGAAGCTGCGTGGCCGCCGTCACCCGGCTGCGCCGGGATCTGGCTCCCTTGGCCACCACGGGGATCTTCCCCAGTTCGGCGGTGAGGACGGTCAATATTTTGTCGCTCTCCTTGGTGTCCACGCTGCGGAGCACGATTCCTTTTACCACGGTGCGTTCCATAAACACCTCTTGCTATGTAGAGGCCGGTCACGCGGGATCGGCCTCCGTCGTACTCTCCCCCCAGGCGGACCGGGCGATCTCCTCCCGGTCCCGCTCCCGGCAGCAGAGCAGATAGAACACCGGCTGTCCGGTGCCGGCAAACAGTTCCCACCAGACTTCTTCCATGGCTTGCGTCCTCCCATCCCTATGGTGGACAGGAGGACCGGGCGCTATGAGTGGTAAGTTGTGGTCAGGTCAGGTCTTTTACCATAAAGAGGTTATCCCCGTAGGACCCGTCCTTGTACTTGAAGGCGCGGGGGATGGTCCCCGTGGCTTCAAAGCCCATTTTTTTGTACAGCCCGATGGCGGGGGCGTTGGCGGACACCACCTCCAGCTCCGCCTGCTCGAACCCGGCGGTCTTTGCTCCCGCCAGGATCTCGCCCATCAGCGCCGTCCCGATGCCCAAGCCCCAGAAGGCCCGGTACAGGGAGATGCCCACCCGGCACCGGTGCCGCATCCGGTTTCGCTCCGACGCGGGGGCGAAGGAGCAGGTCCCCGCCAGCTGGCCCTCCACATAGGCCGACACCATCAAGCGGCGGGGGTGTTCCGCGGCCTTCCGCAGGAACTCCCGCTCCTCCTCCAGGTCGGTCCGTACCTCCTCCGGCTCCCGGATCATGTAGGGCGTCTCAGCGGAGGTAGTCATCAAATAGTCCAGCATCATCTCCGCGTCGCCCTCCACCGGCGCCCGGAGGAGGCAGGTTCTGCCGTTTTTCAGCAAAACGGTCTTTTCCTGATAATCCATTGTATTTTCGACCTCTTTCTTTACTGTTCGTCGTAGCCGAAGGAGCGGATATAGTTCAGATTGTCCCGCCAATTCTCCCACAGGGCTTTCGCCCTGCGGGAACCCTTGATTTTATCCGTTTACGGGCGAAATGAATTCGCCCTACGCAATTCTCCGCTGCGCTCCGAATTGACGCCGCATTGCGGCGGCTCGCTTACGCTCGCAGAAGAATTGGCACGGGGAATTCTTCTGCTTTCTCATTGCTCGTCATATCCAAAACTTCGGATGTAGTTGACATTATCCCGCCAATTCTCCTTCACTTTCACCCAGGTCTCCATATAGACCTTCTCCCCCATGAACCGCTCGATGTCCTCCCGGGCGTGGGAGCTGATCTTTTTCAGCATGGCCCCGTTTTTGCCAATGATGATGCCCTTGTGGCTGGCCTTCTCGCAGTAGATGGTCACGTCCAGGTCGATGACCCCGTCGTCCCGCTGGGAGAATTTGGTGACCTCGATGGCCACGCCGTGGGGGACCTCCTTGTCCAGGTTTCTGAGCAGCTTCTCCCGGACGATCTCCGCCACGATCTGGCGCTCCGGCTGGTCGGTGGTCATGCCGTCGGGGAAGAGCTGGGGGCCCTCCTCCGCGTATTTGGCCAGCTGGTCCATCAGCTCCTCCAGACCCTCCTTCCGCTGGGCGGAGACGGGGATGATGGCGTCGAAATCGTGCTCGGCGCTGTAGGCCGCCATGACCTCCAGCAGCACGGGCTTCTCCACGGTGTCGATCTTGTTGATGACCAGCACCGCCGGCAGGCTCTCCTCTTTGATGCGGGCGATGAGCTCCCGCTCCGGGACCCCCACCTTGGCCACAGGCTCCACCAGCAGGCACACGGCGTCCACGTCCGCCACGGAGTCCTTCACCACCTTCACCATATAGTCCCCCAGCCGGGTGCGGGCCCGGTGGAGGCCCGGGGTGTCCATGAGCACGAACTGGGTGTCCCCCCGGTTCACTACGCCGCAGATGCGGTTCCGGGTGGTCTGGGGCTTGGAGGAGACAATGGCGATCTTCTCCCCCACCAGGGCGTTGGTCAGAGTGGATTTGCCCACGTTGGGCCGGCCGGCAATGGTGATCATGGCGGTTTTTTTGATCTCGTTCATTCAGGTGATCCTCAACTTTCTTATTTTTCCGGTATTGAGCGTACCGGAGGTTCTTTTTTTTGGGCCTGCGGCCCCGGGCCACAAGTTTGATTTAACTTTCAGTCTGTTTGGAGCTGTTCCGCGCTCCGGCGCGGCGAAGCAATCGGGGCCTGCCCGGCCCCGGACCCCGGGTCGCTTTTTGCTCGTGCAAAAAGTGACCACACTCGGCCTAAGAGCCGCCGCGAGCGGCGGTTGGCCTCGTAAGCGCCCGCCTGCGGGCGGGTGAAAATGCGCCCAGGGGGGTTCCCCCTGGGAACCCCCTTTCGGGGGAGTCTGTGCGGGTGAAGAGTTTGTAATGCCTCCGAATGACTGATCCTTCGGGGTTCTGATCTATGGAACCATCTGGTCCAACTTCGGCTGTCGCCCTCCTCATTAGAAAGCCCTGCGGGCGGCCTTCCGGATAGGGGGCTACGGGCTGTTAAAGGGAAAGAGCCATCTGTTTATTTTTGGCATAGGACGGTGGTCTTTACCGCTCGTCCGACCTGCCTACCAGATAGTCAATCGTCACACCGTAATAATCCGCAAGGGCGATCAGCATTTTGATATTGGGCTCGTTGTTCTCACTCTCATAAAACTGATACCCCCGGATGCTGATTCCCAAATAATCTGCCAGTTCTTTTTGGGGTGTCCCCTTCTCTTTCCGCAAACTTTTCAGTCTTTCTCCGTACATTGCTATTTCCCTTTTGACATGTATATTTTATTCGTGCTATAACATGTATAGAAAATACGTGTTAGGAGGTATCCCCTTATGACAGACGCCATGCGAGTTTTATATCAGTACGCCCAGGAGCGGGAAGTACGGAAGTACCTGCTGTCCCCGGAGTATCGTAACATCTGCCAGGCAGAGGAACGCCAGACCCAAGCACTGCTGGAAAAATATCCCGACATCGGCCCCCAGCTGGACGATCTGCTCTCTGAATCCAATCTGAGCCAAAGCTTTGAGCAGGAGGCCATCTTTCAGGCCGCCTTTGTCATCGCGGCAGACCTCTTTTCCCGATAGTCCGGTGCACCCCGCCCCGCACCAATAGATGGCTCTTTCCCTTTAACAGCCCGTAGCCCCCTATCCGGAAGGCCGCCCGCAGGGCTTTCTAATGAGGAGGGCGACAGCCGAAGTTGGAATAGATGGTTCTGTAGATCAGAAACCCGTAGGAATCTGTCGTTCGGCGGCATGACAAACTCTTCACCCGCACAGCAGTCCGCCAAAAGCGGTGGTCCGGCCCGAAGGGGGCCGGCGGCGTTTTGGTTACTTTGCCGCCGAGGGCAAAGTAACACGCGCCGGGGCGCGGAACAGCCCCAAACAGCCTGAAAGTCATATCAGACTGGGGTCCGGGGCTGGAAGCCCCACCCTGTAGAGGCTGGAAAAGCCTATCTCTCCAGCCCCAGCTCCGCCATAATGGCTTCTTCCCGCTGCCGCATGAGGGCCTTCTGGGGTCCCTCGTCCAGGTGGTCGTAGCCCAGCAGGTGCAGAATGGAGTGGACCGTGAGATACGCCAGCTCCCGGCGGTTGGAGTGGCCGTACTCCTTGGCCTGGGCCTTCACCCGCTCCATGGAGATGACCATATCTCCCAGAGGGACCAGCCCCGTGGCCGGGTCCGTCAGGTCATCCTCCTCTGTGGGGGGCTGGCCGGGAACCAGGTCGAACTCCGGAAAACTCAGCACATCTGTGGGCCGGTCCACGCCCCGCATATCCAGATTGATCCGGTGGATGCCCCCGTCGTCGGTGAGCAGCACGTCCACCTCGCAGGGGACGGCGACGCCCTCCGCCGCCAGGGCGGTGCGGATGGCCCGGCGGATCAGGGCGCAGTTGCCCTGGCTGGCCGCCCCGGGCACGTCGGCTGTCACCGGGATATAGTGTCGCTTCGCCATGGCTTGTCCCTACTTTCTCTTTCCCTTGCCGGCGGAGCCGGTATTCTTATAGTAATCGTCGTAGGCCTTGATGATCCGCTGGACCATCACGTGGCGGACCACGTCCTGGTCCGTCAGCTCGCAGACCCCCACGCCCTCCACGTTTTTCAGCACCCGGATGGCCTCCTTCAGGCCGGAGGTCTTGTCCGCCGGCAGGTCGATCTGGGTCACGTCGCCGGTGATGACCACCTTGGAGCCGAAGCCCATGCGGGTCAAAAACATCTTCATCTGCTCCCGGCTGGTGTTTTGGGCCTCGTCCAGAATGATGAAGCTGTCGTCCAGGGTCCGGCCCCGCATATAGGCCAGCGGGGCCACCTCGATGTTCCCC
>CATZRD010000044.1 GCA_958423465.1 uncultured Oscillospiraceae bacterium
TCCCCGTCGGTGTCCTCCACCGCCTTTTGGATCTTTTCCTCCCAGGCCCCGCTGTCTGCACCCCAGCTCAGGGCCGCGTCCTCCGCCGAGAGGTAGGCCTTGCAGCAGGTGATGTCGTCGCAGGCGTCCGCCTGGGGGTGGCCCGGCGCGCCGCCGTTTTCCATCTTATAGAGGGTATAGGTCCGGGCCGCCACCGCCTGGGCCTTCAGGGCCTCGGCCTCAAAGGAGGCGGGCATCTCCGCCCGGACCACTCCCATCAGATAGCTGGCCATGTCCATCTGCTTCAGCTCCCCGCCGATGAGCACGCTGAGGGTCACGTTCCGGTCGATTCCCGGAGCCGGCTGAGGCGGGGCGTCCTCCGGGGCCGCTGGGCCCCCGTCCTCCTCCGCGGCCGGCTCCGGCGGACTCGCCGCCCCCTCTCCGCCCCACAGCCAGGGCAGGAAAAAGACCAGCGCCGCCAGTACAAGGGCAATGCCCACCTGCTTTCCCATGGTCGAACCCTCCTTTGTTTTCCACAGTTTATGCGGACAAGGTCCAAAACATGATGACAAACCTCCTCTGAGGTGCTATACTACAGGAGAACTCATTCCTTCTGACCGGGAGGTACTCCATATGATGACTTCTTTCTGGCGCAAAAGCGGCCACGCCGTGGCCGCCGGCGCTCTGCTGGCGTTTCTGCGCCTGGCCCAGGTCCGCGGCGGCTTTGACCCCGCCACGGGGCTGGCCCTGCCCTCCGTCCCCGGCACGGTTCTCACCGTCTGCCTGCTCTTCTGTCTGATCGCCGAGCCTCTGCTCCAGCGGCGGGCCTCCCGGGCCTACGTCCGTCTGGCGGACGCGCTGCGCCCCGTGGGGCCCGCGGCCCTGCCCACGCTGATCTGCGCCGCCCTGCTCTTCCTGGCGGGGGGGCTGGCCCTGGCCGCCGCCGGCGCCCTCCAGGGCGGGCGGTACGCTCTGATTCAGGGGATCGCCGGGGTCCTGGGGGCCGCCTCCGGCGGCGGTCTGCTGCTGCTGGTCCGTGCCCTCCGCCGGGAGGAACGCGCCCCCGTCAGCGTGACGGGGCTGCTGCCCGCTCTGTTCTTCACGGTCTTTCTGACCCTGACGGTGTATCTCCCCTCCGCCGCCGACCCGGTGCTGGCCCGGTACTGGCTGCGGGTGCTGGCCGCCGCCCTGATGGCCTTCGCCTTCTCCCAGCTGGCGGGGCTGGTCCAGGGGGAGGCAACCCCCCGGGGCTTCCTGATCACCGCCAACTGGGCGGTCGTATCCTGCGCCGCCGTCCTGGGGGACGCCGCCTCGCTGCCGCTGAAGGCCCTGTATCTGGCGGGGGCTTTGACCCTGGCGGTCTTTGCCGCCCTGGTGCGGGACGACCTGCCGGCGAAGGAACCGGAGGAGGCGGAGGAGGACAAGAAAACCGAACAGGCCCCCAAGGAATTCGACGCCTGATCGATTTATTTCTGACTTGGCACTGTACTTCTCACGGGTATAGCTCGATAGGCGGGTCTCTATGCTGCAGGCCAAAAGGAGAGAAGCGCAATATGAAATCAAAAGACTATATACGGTGGATAAGAAGTAAAGTCGGCCACGAAAAAATCATCCTGGTTTTCGCGGGCGGATGTGTCTTTGATACAAACGGAAAAGTTTTGCTTCAACGCCGTGGGGATAGTAAAAAGTGGGGATTTCCAGGTGGCGCGATTGAAATAGGGGAAACACCCGAGATGGCTGTTATCAGAGAAGTAAAAGAGGAAACCGGGCTTGATGTGAGGGTGTCAGGCTTGATCGGTATCTATACGGACTGCGACATGGAGTATCCTAACGGTGATAAGGCGCACAGCATATGTATCGTTTACGAGTTGGAAATGGTCGGCGGACAGTTGAAATGTGATGATCTCGAAACGGTCGATCTCCAATACTTTGGCCTCGATGAAATGCCGGAGCTTTTCTGTAAGCAGCACGAAGAAATAAAAAACGATTTACAGAAGCGGCAGAACGAAGCTGCGCATTGATTTAACTTCCCATTTATCCGGAAGTTAAAAGCTCCGCCAGCATACGTCGGATGCCCCTCTTCTTGACATACTGACCCAAAACCATCCGCAAGGCGGGAGGCCAGCCCCTTTGGGCCAGCCTCCCGCCTTGCTGTATGTCTGTTGACAACGGACGCGCTTTCCTCGGTTACAGGGGCCGGTACGCCTCCATGCCGTAGTTATCGAAGGAGGGCATATCGTAGTAGATCCGCAGGGCCATGTCGATGAGAGGCATGGCGGACACCGCGCCGGTGCCCTCCCCCAGGGCCATGCCCAGCCGGAGCAGAGGCCGCAGGCCCAGCTCCTCCATGACGTACCGGGCCCCCGGCTCCGCCGACAGGTGGGAGGCGGTGAGATACCCCGTCGCCGCCGGGCACAGCCGCTGGGCGGCCAGGGCCGCCACAGTGGAAATGAAGCCGTCCAGCACCGCCGGAACGCCGTACCGGGCGCAGCCCAGGTAGAAGCCGGTCATGCCGGCAATGTCAAAGCCGCCCACCTTGCTTATCACGTCCACCGGGTCGGCGGGGTCCGGCCGGTGGAGGGCAATGGCCCGGTCGATAACGGCGATCTTCTTTTCCAGCCCCGCGTCGGAGAGACCCGCGCCCTTGCCGGTCATCTCCACGGCGGGACGGCCCAGCAGCGCCGCCGCTACGGCGGAGGTGGTGGTGGTGTTGCCGATGCCCATCTCCCCGGCGGAGAGGAGGGTATAGCCCCGCTCCTTCAGGTCCCGGGCCATGTCCATTCCCGCCAGCAGAACGTGCAGGGCCTGCCGCCGGGTCATGGCCGGCTCCACCGCCAGATCCCGGGTGCCGCAGGCCACCTTCACCGAGGGCAGCCCCTCCACATCTACCGCCATGCCGGCGTCCACGGGGAACACGTCCGCCCCGGTGACCCGGGCCATGCAGCACACGCTGGAAGTCCCCTCCAGCATACTTTTCGCCACCTTGGCGGTGATGGAGCTGTCCGTCTGGGTGACGCCCTGGGCCACCACGCCGTTATCGGCGCAGAAGGCGGCCACGCACTTTTTATAGTCCCGGCGCAATGGCGCGGCTCCCGCCAGGCGGGCCACCGCTTCCTCCAGCAGCCCCAGGCTGTGGAGAGGGTGGGCCACCGCGTCCCAGTGGCGCAGGGCGGCCTCCACCCGCCCCTGATCGGCGGGCCGGATCTCCGCCAGGGCCTCCCCCAGCTCCCGCTCCAGCTCCTCCAAAGGCTTCATCTCATGGATCACAGCCGGTCAGCCCCTTTCTCCGCCCCGGCGGCAAAGTCCGCCAGGTCGATGCTCTTTCCGTTGTGGGTCCGGCTCTCCTCCGCCGCCAGGGCCATGACGTGGCTCTCCACCGAGGCGTCCACGCTGGTGAGGGCTTCGCCGCCCCCCCGGGCCACCAGACGGCACAGCTCCTCCACCAGCCGGAAGTCGCCGCCGCCGTGTCCAGCGAACCTGTCGTCCACCGGCTCCAGCTCCACCTGCTCCTCCGGCTGTCCGAACCGGCGGAGCACCACGGTCTTTTTCTCCATGTCCCCCTCGATCTCCCCCATGGTCCCGGTGAGCCGGATGGTGCGGTAGCAGGACTGGGTAAAGGCGGAGAGGGTGAAGGAGGCGGTGACGCCGCCTTCAAACTCCATGTTCACCACCTGGTGGTCCGCCACATCGTTGTCGCAGCGGTAGACGCAGCGGCCGTAGGGGCCGGTGCGCAGGGCCTCGCGCAGCTTCTCCTCCGTGGGCTCCGGGACCAGCACGGAGCAGGGCCAGCCGGTGTGGCCGGTGCGGATGCCGGTGCGGGGCGAATCGAAGTAGATGGTCCGGGCGTCGTAGGGGCAGCCCTCCGCCGGGCAGTCCAGGCACCGGGCGGTACTGCCCGCTGGGGCGTTTTCCTCCCTGAACCAGTCCAGGCCGCCGTAGGAGGACACCCGCAGACAGGGCCTGCCCACCAGCCAGCGGATGATGTCCATATCGTGGCAGGACTTGGCCAAAATCAGGGGACTGCTCTCGTCCTGCCGCCGCCAGGCCCCCCGGACGAAGCTGTGGGCAAAGTGCCAGTAGGCCACGTTCTCAGAGGCCTGGACGCACTCCAGCCGCCCGATGGCGTTTTCCTCCAACAGCCGGTGGATGGCCCGGTAGAAGGGGGTGTACCGCAGCACATGGCACACCGCCACCATCCGGCCCCGCTCATGGGCCCGCTCCCGCAGGGCCACGCACTCGTCCAGCCGGGGGGAGATGGGCTTTTCCAGCAGGATGTGATAGCCCCGGTCCAGCCCCGGCAGGGCGAAGCGGATATGGTCGCTGTCCTGGGTGGCCACGATCAGCACGTCCGCCAGTTGGGGCCGCTCCAGCAGCGCCTCGCCGCTTTCAAAACACATGGCCGGGTCCACGCCGAAATCACGGACCGCCAGCTCCCGCAGCTCCGGCCGGGGGTCCGCCACGGCCACCACCCGCATCTCCTCCGGACGGGCCTTCTGGTAGGCGGCGTAGGCCTCCCGGCCCCGGTTGCCGAAGCCGCAGATGGCAAAGGTGACAGGTCGATCCATTGTATACACCTCGTTTTCATCATAAAGGTCGGCCCCGCCCAAGAGCGGGGCCGATCTTATTCTACACGGATTTTCTTTATCTGGCAAGAGGGGGGACGGAGAAAACGTCGCCATACTCGATGAGCGCCAGATTCTCCTCCGTCAGGGACAGGAAGAGAATCTCCAGGGGCTGGCTCCCCGCCGTATAGCTCTCCAGCCAGGCCTGATGGTCCGGTCCGTCCACCGGGTCCTTCCGCTCGTACATGCCGCCGGTCATGATGTAGTAGACCAGCCCGTCGCCGTCCTTGTCCACGTCGTCCGGGAAGGGGTCCCCGCCGGCGTCCGTGTTCCGCAGAGTCTTGTCCCAGGCGTCCACCATGCCCGCCCGGACGTAGGCGTCCGTGGCGGCGTCGTACCGGTACAGGGTATAGGGCCAGAAGCTGTCCCCGGCCAGGCCCTGGCTGTGGGACCATCCCGCCGTCACCACCCCATTGCCGTAGAAGGTGAGGTCCGGGAACTCGGAAAACTCTGTCACCAGCTCGCCGTCCCTGTAGTCGTAGACGATGGTGGTCAGGCCCGCCATGGGCTGGGCGGTGACGTATTCCAGCAGCAGCTCCTCCCGGCCGTCGCCGTCCACGTCCAGAATGGAGAAGAGATTCTTGGTCAGATCCTCCTCCGCTCCCACGGACCAGTCCTCACCGTTCAGAGGCAGGGTCCGATCCGCCAGGAAGCTCTCCAGCACCTGCCGGTAAGCGGTCCGGACGCTCATTTTCCCGACGCCGGAGGAGATCACGTTCCCCTCCCGGTCGTAGGTCTCGCTGGACTGGGGGACGTACTTCCCGTTCTCATAGCGGAGGGCGTCCCACCGGGCCAGGTACAGCATCCCCGTCTCATCGGGCTGGTAGCGCTCCTGATACTGGATGGAACCGGCCTGATCCACGCTGACGGCCGTCAGGGTCCGGGTCCCCGGGTCCAACGTCAGCTCCCCGTTGACGCAGAGGGCGTATTGGAAACTGCCGGTCTCCGGCCGGTAGAGCCACAGATACCGGGGGAGGTTGCTGGCGGAGATCCACCCCTGAAGGCCGATGTCCGTATAGCCGTCGAAATTGAAGTCCTCCAGCACCAGCCCGCCGTCCTCATAGGGGGACTCGGTATAGTAGTCCTTGCTGTCCTCCCCCCACTGGGCCGCGATGGCCTCCCGGGTGAAAAAGGCGGCGCCGCCGGGCTCCTCGTTCCAGAACACCTGCACCTTGGAGATGCCGTAATTGCCGTTGGAAAGCTTCTTCCCGTCGAGGCCCAGGTCGGCGGTCTTCCCCGGGGCCAGAGTAAAGTCCGCCTTCTGATAGAAAGTCTCTCCGGCGGTCACGGTCACGCTGCCGTCCCCGGTCAGCACACCGTTCACCTGCCAGAAAGGCAGGTCGTTGTAGGTGACGTGGCTCATGAAGAGGGTGATGGTCTTCCCGTCCCAGTCCGCCTCCGCCAGCATACTCTGATCGCAGTCCCAGGCGGTCTCACAGTCGAAGGTCCTGGTGACCCTCAGCTCCCCCGCGTCCACATAGCCCGCCTGGACCAGATAGCTGCGGGCGGTGTCCTGCCAGTCCATGGCCCAGGTGTTGTGGCCGTTTTTCAGGTCCAGAAGAAAGGGGGTGTCGATCTCCGGCCAGCCCCCCAGACGGTAGCCGATGTCCATGCCCAGGACCAGGCGGCAGGCGATATACTCCTCCCAGGTCCAGCCGTTCTCTCTGACGGTTCCGTCATAGGTGCTCTCCTCCAGCTTGACGGTCCCCTGGCCGTCCTCGCTGACGATGAAGATGGGGCTGCCCATGGAGCTGCTCTCCGTCACCCAGCCGTTCTCCTCGCTCATGCCCCCGGCAAAGATGACCTTGCTCATGTCCTCAGGCTTCAGCCGGTACTCCAGCCACCACACAGACCAGGTCTTGCCGTCGATCTCATAGCTGGAATAGCTCCACAGGCCGCTGATGTAGCGGTCCAGGACTTTGGTCCCCTCCGGGACGGTCCCGCCCTCGGCGGGCGTGATCCAGTCGTTGGTCTCCAAATTCCGGGCGGCGGTGTCCACATAATTCCAGGCCATGGCCTCCACGGCGGAGTAGAGGGGGTTGGTAAAGCTCCTGATCTTCCCGTCCTCGATGGTCATGGTCCCGCCGGTAACGCCGCCGCTGCCGTTGCCGCCGGGGAGCTCCAGCTCCAGCGTCACCGTGTCCCCCTGCTTCGTACCGCTGAGGACGTTCACGCCGCAGTAGTTGGTGTCCCCGTGGACGGTATAGCGGGCGTCATGGTCCTCCAGAGTCCGCCAGCCCCGCAGGCCGCACCGGAAATCCTCCTCCGTATAGCCGGTGTACCGGTCCAGGAAGGCGGCGACATCCCCGTCGCGGATGACGGTGATATCCGTGTCCGGGTCGTCGCCCAAGTCGTCACGGATGGCCTCGTATTCCTCGTCTGTGGGGTTGCAGCTTATCCCCGCGCCGTTGTAGAACACCTCATAAAGGGGCAGATACCGCACGTCGGTGTACAGCCGGATGACAAAGCCGTTGAGCTCCCGGCTGGAGAGCTTCTCCTGCCAGTCCGCCAGCTCCTCCGCCGTCAGGGGTTCCTCCACCGGGGGCTGGGTCTGGCTCACCCGGACGGCGCAGGCCGCCAACAGGGTCAGGATCAGCACCGCGGCCAGGGCCAGAGCGCCCCGCTTCCGGGCGCCGCTGCCCAGCAAATTCCACAGCCGGTCCCGCATGGCGGCGGCCCCGCCGTAGAAGTGGGTGCTGAGAGCCGCCCGCTCCAGCCCCTTCTGCCGGTGGAGGCTGGCCAGCAGCGCCTCGCCGTAGCTGCGGCGGACAGCGGCGTCGGCGCCGGCCATCACCGCCTCGTCGCAGGTCAGCTCCAGGTCCGAGGCCGCCCAGCGGCGCATCAGGTGGGCCAGCGGGTTGAACCAGTGGACCGCGGCGGCCAGCAGCAGCAAAAGCTGGTACCACAGGTCCCGGCGCTTGTAGTGGGTCAGCTCGTGGCGGAGGATGAAGGGGAGGGCCGTCCCCTCCGCCGCCGTCTCCGGCAGCAGCAGGGTGGGCCGCAGAAGGCCCGCCACCATGGGAGATCCCACTTCCCGGCAGAGCCGCAGCGCCGGCGGGTGCGCAATGCCCATCTCTCCCGCCAGGGCCTCATAGGTCTCCGCCAGCTCCGCCCCAGGGGGGAGGCTCCACCGCCGCCGCCGCCGGAGAAACAGCCAGGACCCGACGGCGTGGTACAGGAGGAAGCACACCCCTCCCGCCAGCCACAGGGCGGTCAGCGCCGTCTCCGCCGTAATGACCACCCCGGAGGTGCGGTAGGCCGCGGCCAGCTCCTCCCGGGAGGAGGCGTTGAACAGGCTGCCCTCTCCCCGGTCAGGAGGCAGGACCTTCTGGGGATCGTCGCCCTCCCGGTAGCTCTGGGCACGAAGGCCGGTCATGTCCCCCACCGTCACCTGGTAGTAGGGGACCTCCACCACCACCGGGGCGGCGATAGCCGTCTCCTCCGGCAGCAGCTTCCCCCAGGGGACCGGGGCCAGCAGCAGGGCGGCCGCCAGGCCCAGCCAGGCCCAGTACCGCCACTTGGGGCTGTAGCGCCGGTCCATCCGGGGCTTCAAAAGCCACAGGACCAGAGCCGCCGCGCCCACCACGGCGCTCCATTTCAACGTATTCAGCAAAAGCTCCATCCTATTTTTCCTCCAGTTGGTCCAGATAGTCCCGCAGCTCCCGCAGCTCCTCCGCCGTGACGCTGTCGCCGTCCACCAGCGCCGCCGCCAGGCCCTTAAAGCTGCCGCCGTACAGCCGGTCCAGCAGGCTGCGGCCCTCCGCCGCCTGATAGGCCTCCCGGCTGATCCGCTGGCTGTAGAGGTTCACCCGGCCCCGCTTCTCGCAGGTGAGGAACCCCTTATCCACCAGCCGGTTCAGCGCCGTCACCACCGCCGGCAGCGCCCAGTCCCGGCTGCCCCGGAGACGCTGGTGAATATAGCCGGAGCCTACCGGCTCCCCCGCGTCCCATACCGCCTGCATGATCTCCAGCTCGCCGTCGCCTAAATGTCTCATCCTGCTCATATCCTATGCGCCCTCCCGTTTTCCGAAGTAATAATACAATTGTATTTTCTGTTTTCTATTATACGGCCGTATAATAGAAAAGCAAGTTACAGTTCGGTTACAAAATCCGGGTGGGGCAAAAGGGGAGGGAGGAACAAAAGGGGAGGGAGGGACAAAAAGCGGGCCCCCGGGGTGGCATGTCCCCGGGGACCCTATTGAAATGGGAGGAAGTTATCTTACTTGTTCTTGTAGTAGTCGCTGACGTTGCAGACGATCTTGGCCATCTCCTCGCGGGTCAGGCTGCTGTCGCCGCGGTACAGGTTCTTGCCGGTGGAGGTGTCGCCGCCCACGATCTTGGCGTTGTACAGGGCGTACACATAGCCGTTGGTGGTATCGGTGGGGCCGGTGATGCCGGCGTTGACCCGGCTGGCGGAACTGAGCTTCAGGGCCTTGGCGGCGATCTCAGCCATCTCCGTGCGGGTGATGGCCTTGGTCAGGTCCACGTTCTTGCTGGAGACGATGCCGCTGTTGTAGGCCAGAGTCAGGTAGTTGGCCGCCCAGTTGCCGGAGGTGTTCTCGCTCTGCTTGGGATAGCCGGTGGCCAGCAGGATCATCTTCAGGGCCGCGCCGTACTCCACCTTGTTGTTGGGCCCGAAGGTGGTAGCCGTGATGCCGCTCACCACGCCCTCAGCCGCCAGACGGGAGATATACGGATAGGACCAGTGGGTGGTGGGCACATCGCTGAAGGTCTTGGACACCACGGTCACCCGCATCGTGCCGGAGATGGAGCCGCCGGAGTAGGTCACGGCGGTGAAGGGGATCTCCACCACGCCGTTGTAGCCGGCCACGGGCATGTAGGACACGGTGCTGATGGCGTTGATGCCCTGGGTGGCGCTGGCGGTGTAGCCGAACTTGTCATAGGTGCTCACCCGGGTGCTGCCGTTCTGATACAGAGCGCCGCTGGAGGGCACGCCGAAGGTGATATACTGGCAGGTCAGCAGGTTGCCGGTGAAGAAGTCGCTGGACTTGAAGGTCACGCCGGCGGCGCTGGCGGTGCACTTCAGCTCAACCTTCTCCAGGCCGAAGGTGACGGTGCCGATATACTTCAGGGTCCCGCCCACATAGCAGGCGTAGGTCACGGAGTCGTTGAGAGCGGACCGGCCGGGAACGTAGGTCACGTCGTCCAGGCGCTTGCCGGTCTTGCCGGTGGAGAAGCTGTAGCTGGCGATATTGCTGGTCTTCAGCTCCACGGTGCTCTTGGAGAGCTTGCCGTTGCGGTCCGTGTCGTACTTGTAGTACAGGGTGCCGTAGGTGGGGACCTTCAGGAACTGGATGCTCAGGGTGGTGGACTTATTGGTGCTCATGACGTCCCGGTACACGTCCAGGAAGTCCGCCGGGTCCATGGTCACGCTGCCGTCGCTGTTCCGGGAGGTGCACACGATATCCCGGACCTGACCGTCCAGATACAGGATGGTGATGGTGCCGGTCATATCGGCGGTGCGGCTGGAGCTCTTACCGGTGGTGCCGGTGGCGGTGAAGCGGATGGTGGCGGTGGTGGTCTTTTTGCTGCTGGTGGGAACGAAGGTCAGGTCGTCCAGGCCGGTTTCGCGCTTGGAGGGCTCCAGATAGCACTTGGTCTCGTCCTCCTCCACGTCGGTCCAGTTCTTCTTGCCGCCGGAGTAGTTGTCGTACAGGGTGCCGCCGGTAACGCTGTCAAAGACCACGTATTTCAGCTCGCCCTTGGAATACTTCTCGTTCCAGAAGTCCTCGAGATCGTCGGGGTCCAGCTCCACGTTCTCGCCCTTCTCGGCGGTGTAGAGGATGCCAATGCCCTTCTCGCCTTCCTTCACGTCGAAGGTGATGGTGCCGGAATAGGTCCGCTCGCTTCTCTTCTCACTGCAATAGGCGGTGAAGGTGAAGGAGACCTTGCCCTCCTCCTCGCTGTCCGGGGTGAAGGTCACGGCGCTGAGGTCGTCGTCCTCATCCTCGTCGTCGTAGTAATACTTGGCGCGGGTGCTGGCGTCCAGGTCGCCCTTGTCGCCCTTGACCTCGCTGAACTTCACATAGTCCAGGGTGTAGTCGTCGTTTTTGCCGTTGAGCTTATCGATGGCGTCCACGATCTGGTCCACGATGGAGTCGCCGCCCTCGTCGTCGGGGTCGCCCAGGGCGTAGCCGGGGTTGGTACTGTAGATGGTGGCCTCCACGTTGATCTCGGAATCCACCTCGCCGTGCCAGGACAGGTCTGCGGTTTTTACCGTTTTTCCATTGACCTTAACGGTCACTTTGCAGTAGGCGTCGGCCTCGGCCAGAGAGGTGTCCAGCCAGGCGCTGCTCTCATCCCTGCTGGCCTCCTCGCAGTTGCCGGACCAGCTGTAGGTAACGTCGTACTCACTGGCGGACATCTCGACGCCGCCCTTGGTGACGGATACATTGGCTGTCAGCCTGACCTCATCGTTGTAGTCGTAGGTCTTATCGATGCGGTTGCCGGTGATGCTCGCCTCGATGGCGGTGGAATCATACTGGCAGGCGGAGCACTTGCCAGTAGTGCTGTTGATGGTGTGCTTCTCCGCCACAGCATATTTGCAGACGCCGCAGGTCTTGACGTGATACGTAGAATCCTGATAGGTGTAGGTAAAGCTCTTGTGGGCTTCAGATTCAGAGGTCTGGCACACAGAGCAGGTGCGGGTGTGCTTGCTGGTATCAGCCGTACTTGCAGTCCAGTCGCCCCAGGTATGGCCCTTTGCCGGAATTTCTTCGGTCTTCTCAGCCTTGCAGAGAGTGCAGGTGGATTTTTTGGATCCCTTTTCCGTGCAGGTGGCCTCGGTCACTTCTGCTTCTCCATACGTGCAGTTTTCGGTTTTCTCCTCAAACTTGCAGTTTTGGGTGGAGCACTTCACCGTTTGCTGTCCGTTTTGCCCTTGGGTGTACGTCAGAGTATGCTCGGTAGTGTGATCGACTTGCTCCGTAGTAGTGTCGTCGCCCTGATTGCCGGTGTCATCGTTCCCGCTGGCAAAGGCCGCGGGGATCGTGCCGCAGACCATGACAAAGGCCAGGAACAGGGACAGAAGCTTACGCGCTTTATATTTCATATGCCATACTTCCTTTCTTCCATCACTTTTGACAAAATTTCGCCCCGCTGGGGCATTCTTACAAGGTTACCATAACAAGCTATTGTAAAGGGGACGTGTCAGAACTGCATCCATTTTGCATCTTTTGGCCCGGCCCTCTCCAACCGCTCGTAGGGCTCCCATTCCTATGGACGCAGGGGGGAGGAAAATGGTTCCGCCTCCGGGAAAATTTTTTTGCCGGTTGGGGCCGTTACAGCGCCCGGAACCGGAACTGGGTGGTATAGTCGTACCGCCGGCCGGGCCGCAGGGTGATGTCTCCCCACTCCGGATGGTTGGGGCTGTCGGGGAAGAACTGGGTCTCCAGACACACCCCCTGCCGGGGCCGGTAGGCCACGCCCCCCTTGCCGTCGGCGTCGGTGTTCAGGAAATTGCCGGCGTAGACCTGGATGCCGGGCTTTTCCGTCCAGCACTCCATGGCCAGCCGCTCCCCGGTGAGCACCGCCGCCAGCCGCAGGCCCTGGGCCGGGTCCAGCACAAAATTGTGGTCGTAGCCGCCGGTGTTCTTCAGCTGCTCATCGTCGGCGCCGATGTCCCGGCCGATGGGCTTGGCCCGGGTGAAGTCGAAGGGGGTGCCCGCCGCGGGCCGGGCCATGGCCGTGGGGATGGAGTCGCCGTCCACGGGGGTGAAGGCGGAGGCCGCCAGCCACAGGCTATGGCCCAGGATGTCCCCGCCGCCGTTGAGATTGAAGTAGGAGTGGTTGGTGATGTTGCAGTAGGTGGGCTTATCGCACACCGCCTGATACCGCAGCTCCACGCCGTCGTCCAGCAGGGTATAGATGGCGGTCAGCTCCAGGACCCCAGGCCAGCCCCCCTCGCCGTCGGCGGCGGCGTAGGTAACGGCCAGGGCGCTGTCCCCGGCGGGCTGAACGTTCAGCACCCGGCGGCTGAAGCCCCGGACGCCGCCGTGAAGCTGCTTTTTGCCCTCGCTGGGCTCCAGCGCCGTCCGCTGCCCGTCGATGACGCAGCTGGCCCCGGCGATGCGGTTGGCGTACCGGCCCACCAGCGCCCCCATGTGGCCGCCGTTGCGCTCGTAGCCCGCCACGGTGTCGTAGCCCAGGACCACGTCGGTGAGCCGGCCCGTCCGGTCCGGCACCCGCAGAGCGCGGATGGCCCCGCCGTAGGTGATGACCTCCAGTTCCATGGGGCCGCTGCGCAGGGTGTATCGTTCCACCGCCTGGCCGTCGGAGGTGACGCCGAAGACGGTGCGTTCAATCGACATGGGCATTCCCCCTATCCTAATGTGTATATAAATAGTATACCAGCCCACGGGTCATATAGCAATCGTTTCTTTGTTTAAGATTTGATTGTTTTTTCCCCTTTTGCTTTTTGGGGCCTCCGGCCCCACACCCTGGGCCCCTTTCCCCTCGCCGGGGAGCGATTCGCACTTTCCCCTCGTCGGGAAAGTGCCAAAGGGACGCTAAGGGGAAGGGGGATTGCGATTTCCCCCTTCCCCTTAGAACCCCTTCCCCTTGAAACGCCAATGAAGAAGGGCTGCGGCCCCTCTCCCTTGACCCTCTCCCTGGGGGAGAGGGGGCGTATCATATACGGCTCATTTTTTTCGTTTTCTGGGATACGGCGAGGGTTCGTCTGTCAAACCCAGCAGGTAATCCACGCTGGTACAGTAAAACACGGCCAGCCGTGCCAGCAGTTCGTCCGTCCACTGCTGTACGCCGGTCTCCAGATAGCTGTATTTTCTCTGCGAGATGCCAATGGCATCCGCGACCTTCTGTTGTGTCAGGTCCCGGTCCTCGCGCATAGCCTTTATCCGCGTTTCCATCAAATCACCCGGCATAAGCATATCTTAGATAGAAATTAACTATTGCATTGTAGATAAATTCTATCTATAATATTCTTCGAGGTGATGCAATATGGACCGCTTGTATCAAGAGCTGTATGCTTATTTGGTGGGACAGATCGACAATGCGTTGACGCTGCTGGAAGGCGGGGAGGCGGAGAAAGCCCGGGCCCTGTTGGAAGCCGCCCTTCTCCGGGCGGAGGAGCGGGTCATATCCGCCCAATAGCCGTTCGCTCTCCCCCGGGGGAGGATCCAAGGAGGGGGCCGAAGCCCCCTCCTTGTGCCGCTTGTGGGAGGGTGGTTTTAAGGAGGGAGGGGAATTCGGAACCCCTCCCTCCTTAACGCACTTTTGGTACTTTTCCTGCGAGGGAAAAGTACAGAACACCTATTTCAGTTTCTGCCATTCCCCCACCGCCATCTGGTCGCAGCGGTTGTTCCAGGGGTTGTCGGCGTGGCCCTTGACCCAGTGGGTGCGGACGTCGTGGTACTCGCACAGCGCCAGGAGGCGCTCCCAGAGGTCCGGGTTCAGGGCAGGCTTTTTGTCGCTCTTCACCCAGCCCCTGGCCCGCCAGCCTCTGGCCCAGCCCTTTTCCAGGGCGTCGATGACGTACTTGCTGTCGGAGTACAGCTCCACCCGGCAGGGCTCCCGGAGGATCTCCAGGGCGCGGATCACGGCGGTGAGCTCCATGCGGTTGTTGGTGGTGTTTTCTTCCCCGCCGGACAGCTCCTTGGTGTGGGGTCCGTACTGGAGAATGGCCCCCCAGCCCCCGGGGCCGGGGTTCCCGGAGCAGGCCCCGTCGGTGTATACGGTCACCTGCTTCATCAGGATTCGATCCCGGCGGGGGTCTCGCCGCCGTCCTCCCGTTCCGCCAGGGCGATGGAGCGGACCCGGTCGCCCTCCTCCTTGAACTTCATGACGATGACGCCCTGGGCGGACCGGCCGGTGAGGCGGATCTGGTCCACGGCGGTGCGGATGAGGATGCCCTTTTCCGTCACCACCAGCAGGTCCTCGCCGCCGTCCACCACCTTGACGCCTACGATCTTGCCGGTCTTGTCCGTCACGTCGTAGTTTTTGACGCCCAGGCCGCCCCGGCTGGTGATCCGGTACTCCTCCACGGGGGTGCGCTTGCCGTAGCCCCGCTCGGTGACGGTCAGCACCGTCCTGCCGGGGGTCATGCGGGCGGCGCCTACCACATAGTCCCCCTCCCGGAGGCGGATGCCCCGAACGCCTACGGCGTCCCGGCCCATGGCCCGGACCTCCCGCTCGTGGAAGCAGACGGCCTGGCCGTCGTGGGTGGCGATGAGGATGTACTTGTCGCCGTCGGTCTCCTTTACGGATATCAGCTCGTCCCCCTCGTCCAGCTTCAGGGCCCGGATACCGGTGAGCCGGATATTTTTCAGGGAGGACACTGCCAGACGCTTCACGGTGCCACTGCGGGTGACCATCACCAGATACTTCTCCTCATCGTCCAGCACCCGGGTGGAGATCATGGCGCTGACCCGCTCGCCGGGGTCCACCTGAAGGATGTTGACGATGTTGGTGCCCTTGGCGGTCTTGCCGGAGGCGGGGATCTGATAGCCCTTTTTCCGGAACACCCGGCCCTTGTCGGTGAAGAAGAAAATATAGTCGTGGGTGGAGGCGGTGAACACCGTGTTCACATAGTCCTCCTCCTTGGTGGACATGGATTTGTTGCCCATGCCGCCCTTGCCCTGGAGGCGGTATTCGCTGGCGCTGGTGCGCTTGATATAGCCGCCGCTGGTGAGGGTGTAGACGCACTGCTCCTCCTCGATGAGGTCCTCCACGTCCAGATCGTCCTCCACGAAGCCAATCTCGGTGACCCGGTCGTCGCCGTACTTTCTGCCGATCTCCTCCAGCTCCTCCTTCAGCACCTGCTTGAGGAGGTCCTCGTCGGAAAGCAGCTTGTCGTAGTAGGCGATCTTCTCCTCCAGCTCTTTGTACTCGGCCTCCAGCTTCTCCCGGTCCAGTCCCTGGAGCCGCTTGAGCTGCATATCCAGAATGGCCTGGGCCTGCACGTCGTCCAGGCCGAAGCGGTCCATGAGCCGCTCCTTGGCGTTGTCGTAGCTGGAGCGGATGATGTGGATGACCTCGTCGATGTTGTCCTGGGCCACCAGCAGTCCTTCCAGCAGATGGGCCCGCTCCTGGGCCTTTCTCCGGTCGTACCGGGTCCTGCGGACGATGATCTCCTCCTGGAACTTCAGGTACTCGTCGATGATGTGCCGCAGGGACAGGATCTTGGGCTGGGACTGGTTGTCCACCAGGGCCAGCATGTTGATGGCGAAGGTGGTCTGGAGCTGGGTCTGGGCGAAGAGGCGGTTGAGGACCACCTGGGCGTTGGCGTCCCGCTTCAGCTCGATGACGATGCGCATGCCGTTGCGGTCGGACTCGTCCCGGATCTCGCTGATGCCCTCCAGGCGCTTGTCCTCCACCTGGTCCGCCATATTCTTAATGAGCATCCGCTTGTTCACCTGGTAGGGGATCTCCGTGACCACGATGCGGGTGCGGTTCTGGCCGAACTCCTCCAGCTCCGTCCTGGCCCGGATCCGGATGTGGCCCCGGCCGGTGTGGTAGGCCTGGCGGATGCCCGCCCGGCCCATGATGATGCCTTTAGTAGGGAAGTCCGGCCCCTTGATATGCTCCATCAGGTCGTCCAGGGTGGACTCCGGATGGTCCAGCACCTGGACGCAGGCGCCGATGACCTCCCGCAGGTTGTGGGGCGGGATGTTGGTGGCCATGCCCACGGCGATGCCGCTGGAGCCGTTCACCAGCAGGTTGGG
>CATZRD010000045.1 GCA_958423465.1 uncultured Oscillospiraceae bacterium
ATTAAGATGTTTTTAGACAATTTATCCACCTCCGTCCTCAAATTATGTGATACTCGAAGACTCAGCTATGAAGCCGCCTCGGAACGATGCGACCTCAGCTCCAGATACTTCGCTGACATTGCCCGGGGCAAGACTGCGCCTACGATCCTGACGCTGGAAAAGCTCTGCGTTGGTTTTGATCTGACGCCAAATGACCTGTTGATCCCCTCAGAACTCTGGCGAGAGATGGCCTTCCGCGAACCAATGCCGGTTACACATATCCGCTGCTTTCACTTCTTTCACGGCCTGACTGGTTTCCCAGTTTGCCCCCAATGTGGGAGAACTCTCGAACGGGAATACCAGCCTTACTGTGACCGCTGCGGGCAATGCTTGGATTGGAAAGGTTTCTCCAAAGCAACGATTATCCTGCCTCAGAAATAATCCTTACTGCTACATACCTGCTAATCCGGCCAGCGTCCTTTACCTGCTGGCTGCTTTTGGCATGTCCTTTTCCCCTCCTCTCAATTTTTCTTCATTTCCCTATTGACTTTTTATTTGCAGACTTCACATTTTGTCATATTTTGCTCCAGCCGCTCCAGAGTGCGCCGGGCCAGGAGGCGGAACTCCCAGGGCTCCAGCTCCAGGGGGCGGTAGTCGCCTTTGTCCGTGATGCCGTCCGCCCGCACCTTGAGCACCAGGGGCAGCACGGCAGGGTGCTCCTCGAGCACCGTGGGGGCCAGCCAGCCCTTCCCGGCCAGGTACACCCACCGGAGAGCAGAGGCCGGATTGCCGGGGACGTCGGGCCAGAGGTATTTCCCCACCAGCTTCTTGCGGCGCTGCTTCTTGTTGACGGGGATGGGGGCCAGGATCTTGCCCTCAATTTGGTAGCGAAGGCCAAGATCCTCTACACAGGCGCGGAATGCCTGGCAGGCCTCTGGAGTGTCCGCCCATTGAGGCAGCGGCTCCCCCAACTCTGAGGCCAGCACATCTTCCCCCTCTGGATCATCTGGGAAGAGGGGCACGTTCTTCACCAGCTCCAGCACATGGAAGCCGTCCGTCAGGCCCAGCACCTTCCGCTTGGTGATGGGCATGCCCCGGTAGTGCGCCAGGGCCTCCCCCAGCTCCGGGCGCTGCCGGATCGTCCAGCCTTTCTGTAGGAAGCCGCCCCGGCCCAGCCGCAGATCATCCATGGTGTAATAGGCCAAGCTCATTCGGCATCCTCCTCCCGGGTCAGCAGGGCGCCCAACCCGAACAAATCCACGCCGCAATGCTCCAGCATATCCAGGAACTCCGCGTCATAGGTTCGGAATACCTCGGACGCTCTTTTGCACGGCATACCGCTGGCTGACCGGCTGTCCAGAGCCAAGCGGACAACCATGCCGATGTTCAGATCGTAGAGCAGCCGGATGGCATCCAGCCGCTCCCTTGCAGTGCCCCCCTGCCGGGTAAGCACGATGCAGCCGTGCTCTGTATGCAGGGCCAGCCGCTCCGCGTCCTCCAGTCCGGAGAGCTGGAGGGCGGCCCGGGGGATGGCCAGGGTCTTCTTGCTTGTGTCATGGCAGATGGTAAATTTCATCTTCTGTTTTCACCTCGTATTCTTAGTCCTGCGGCCAGTCCCACACCCGAGGCAGCCGCCCGGTAGGGGCGGACAGGATCCGCAGCTCCGGCCGGTCGCTGGACACCAGTCCGGGGTTATCCAGCAGGGAGAGCTGGCGGTTGAGCATGGGGCTTGGGTCAAAGTTGGTCATGAGCAGCTCGTGGTACCTGGAGTCCTCCTGCCGGGCCATGGGGTTGGGGCGGTCAAAGCCCACAATATAAAAGTCCGGGGCGAAGAGGTCCAGAATGTCCGGATGGCTGTTATAGGACAGGACGATGTGGCTGTCCCGCGCCGCCGGGGCGCACAGGCAATCGTGGAGCCGGACGTGATCCCGGAGGGCAAAGGAGGGCGCGTACATCCTCTCCGCCTCCAGATAGGGCGGGTCCGCATAGATCACCGCACCCGTCCGGACGTACTGCCGAACCACATCGCAGCAGTCCTTGTTCTCCACCACCACGCCCTGGAGTGCGTCCGAGGCGCGTCGGAGCAGGCCAAGGAAGCGGCGCAGCTCCACGCTGCGCCCGCCGAAGCTGTTCCCGGTGGCGCTGTAGCTGTACCGGATGCTCAGATAATAGGCCGCAGCCCGCTGTACGTCCGGCAGGTTGGCCCGGCCCATCAGGAGCTTCTTCACCTCCTGCCTGTCCATGGGCGGGAAGTACTCCTCCGCGATCTGGAGCTCCTCCTCCAGGAAGTCGTTGGGGTCATACCCGTGGTTGAGGAAGCGGAGCACCACCTCGAAGTCCGCCCGGGCGTGGAGGGGCAGGAAGTCCAGCTCCCTGAGCAGCGCCAGGGGCCGGTCCCGGGCACAGCGGAACAGGTTGACCAGATCCACATCCACGTCGTTATACACCCGGAGCGGGGCATACCCGGCGCCCAAGCCCAGGGTCACCGCGCCGCTGCCGCCGCAGACCTCCAGCAGACGGGGCGCCCTCCTGGGGAGCAGCTGGAAAATATAGGGGAGCAGGAACAGCTTCCCGCCTACCCAGGGGAAGAAGGGTTTAGCGATCCGCCTCACCTCCCCCGGGTAGACGGAAGGCCCCCGTGGCCCTCTCCAAGCTACGGATGGCCTTCTCCACGCCGTCCCGCATTCGCCGGAGATGCCCGATTGTGGCAATCACCTCCCAGGCGTTGGCGGGGTAGAAGTAGCCGGTGCGGTCGCTGCAGATAGGCGCCCCGTCCACCCGCAGGTTATGGACCAGCTTCCGCAGCTCTGCCTCATGGATGCGGAACCTCTTTTTCATCTGTTTGCCACTGATGGCGTTTTCCCGGCCGGGGCAGTGCTTCTTCAGGTACTCCAGCAGTTGCTTCTCTTTGGCTTTCATGACGTCCTCCTTTTCCGGGCCGTCCTCCCGAAAAAGGGCACAAAAAACAGGGGCCGCTGTCCCCTTCGGGAAAACGGCCCCTGTTTCGTTTTGATATAGATTTGACCTGGGGTTACATCTGCTGCATCTGTTGGGGCGCCTGGGATTGCGTCTGCTGCCTAGCAATGTATGCACATCCGTCCTCTGTCAAGGTATAGCCCTTCTTCCGCAGCAAATCCAGTCCGTACCGTTCCAGATCAATGCAGCCTGACAGGGCCCGATCCACACATCCCAACCGCACGCGCAGATCCATCCACGCCATGTCTTGGAGCTGATCCGCCCGCACCACCTGGTAGCGGTTCAGGTTCTGCGCCAAATCCAGGGCGGCGGGCAGGGTGGCGCAGTGCTCATACTCCAGTATCCAGAGATAGGCCTGGAGGAACCCCTTCTGCCCCTGGTTCTGTTCCTGGAGGATAAATCCCAGGTTCTGACCGTCATAGATGAGATCCTCCAGCCGTCCCCTATATGCATCCTCCAGGCCGGTGATCCCCGGCAGGCTGCACCGGGCCTCCAGCAGGGTGCACTCCCGGATGGTCTGCACACCCAGAGCGTCCAGGGCCAGCCGGATCTCCCCCGGCCTCACGTCCATGATGTCGTTGTAGTCCGGCAGCGCCAGCCACACCCCCTCCGGCACCGCGGAGGAGGCCAGCTTCAGCCGCAGGCTCCAGCTGTAGTCCGGCCCAGGCAGGTTGACCCCGTCGTAGAAGCCCGTCACCCCCTTTCGCGGATATACCACATAGCAGCCCCCTGCGAACCGGCCGGGGTGCTGTGCCTCATACTGCCTGCCCAGCTTGTCCAGGTCGATGTAGTCCCGCAGCGCCAGGAGCCTGGCGTTGGTCTCCTCCAGGTAATACAGGCCCAGATCCTCATAACTCTGGATGCCGCCCAACACCTCATACTCGTCCAGGCTGGCCAGCAGGCTGACCACCTCTGTACTGTCCTGGGCGGGATGGCGCTGGATGGCCGCGTCCAAGGCGATCCCCTCCCGCGCGGTCAACACCTCCAGCCGCTCCCGCAGCCAGTCCTGCTCCTCCGGCCTGCCGGGGAGCTGTAAAAGTCCTGCTTTATCCATGGGCGTTTCACCTCATTTCCATCTGTACGCCGCCCCGGGTGGGCTGGGGCGGCAGCGGTTTCTGCACCGGCTGGCCATCCGCCCGGGTCAGCAGACCGTAGTCTGTCAGCTCGCCCCCGTACTGCTGGATCAGCGCCTCGCCGTAGCCGTAGAGGTTCAGGTACCAGCACAGCAGGTCGGCATTCTCCTCCCCCATGGAGCGGCGCAGCTCCCCGCGGGCCACGTCCTCTGGAGAGGCGGCTGCCCAATTCAGATTGTAGGCGTCCAGCCGTTCCGTCAACGCCATGGCATCCTCCAGGCTCGAAATGGACGACACCTCCAGCACCGCCTTGTACTTGATCAGGGCCAGAGAGTCCCGCTCCGCCAGCACCATCAGCCGGATGGCCAGGCAGTTCAGGGTATCCAGCCGCTCCGGCGTGGCCCACGCTGCCGGAAGCTGGGGTACCCGGCTGTGGAAGGCGGTGACGGCGCAGTTGGGGAGGCCCACGGCCTCCATCCGCTCCCGCACCTCCACCAGCTCCTGTCCGGCGGGGAGGGTGAGCTCCGCCCGTTCCTCCCCGAGCCGGAGCTCCAGCCGAAAGAAGCCAGTCGGGGCCTCCAGCGCGATGCGGGGTTCCTGGCCCTCTGTGGGCTTCCAGTTCCCATCCGGTACCACATACCCCTGCCTGGTGAAGACCCCGCCCGCCGACTGACGGATCCGGCGGCCCAGGAGCTGGAAGTCCAGCAGTTCAAATACCTTGTCCGGCACATCCTTCACCTCGGGGATGGAACCGTTTGCCGCGTAAACCCGGCCCAACGAGGCGTCATCCGTGGCCTCGGGCGCCACCTGGCAGTGCTTTGCCTGCTCAGACAGGGTAATGAGGGCGTCTGGTTCCATGGGCCTGCCGTCCTGCAGCTTGACTAGCCCCTCGAATGCGGTGCGCTGCCGGCTGTCCAGACTGGTCAGCCGCTCCGCCAGGGCATTGAGCGCGGGGAAGCCCTCGCCAGATTGCAGGCCAGGGAACAGGACGGGGAATTCCCCATAGTCCTCCATCTCCCATTCCACTCTGGTGTCCGGTGCGAGCCGCAGCCGTTCCCAGGCATCCAGGACAGCATACGGGTCTGCTGGAAGCTCCAGTGTCACATAAGTATCCTTGTCCGGATTGCACAGGGATACTGTAAAGGCCTTATCCACGGCTCATACCCCCCATCGTCATGCCCTGGGCCTGCGTCAGCCCGAACTGCTCTGCCTCCGTCTGGATGCTCCAGCCCTCCGGCTGCCACATGTGGACGTAAAGCTCCCCGCCGTCCACACGGATTGCCTGCTGCTCCAGGCCCTCGCCAACGCCGTCCGCGGCCTGGCCGGTGAGATAGTCCTTCAGCCCGGTCAGCTCCTCCGGAGAGAGCTGGCCGACGACCTGGCACTCCGCCACGCCCCACAGCCTGCCGTCTCTGGCCTCTGCCGTAAACACGGCGGAGCGCACCTTGACGTCCAGGAACTCCTTGTCGCACCAGAGCATGAGGCCCCGCTCCGCCTCCTCCGGCACCCGGTTCCGTACCATGAAGCCCAGGATCCTGTCCTCATAGTCCAGAAGCGTTCTGCCGTCCCATTCTTCACCCGTCTCATCCCAATCTCCCCACTCATTCCGGGCATAGAAGCTGGCGGTGAGGGGCATGTACAGCTTGAGCTGGGTGGACTCAGGCGGGTGGACGGAGAACATCTCCTCCCCAAGGGTCAGGACGCACTCACCTCCGTCGCTCTGCCGGACGTGGAACCGGCCCGAGTCATCGATGTGCTCCAGAGTACCAGCCTCCTCCAGCGTGTTTCTGGGATCATCCAGCTCCCATGTTTGGATCCGGCTGCCCGCGGGGAACTGATTCCGCAGGAAATCCAGCCACTCCTTCGATACACCCTGCATGATGATCTGTCTCCCTTCATTTTGCCTCAAGTGTCATTCGGATAGAAAAGGCCGGCTTCCAAAGCGGAAGCCGGCCTTCAACGGAGTCCCTGTGCATGCTCTGTTTCCTCTGATGGTTCATAGTTCTTTCCCGTCCTTTCTTCTGGTAAGCACACAACATACCACAGTGTGCCCGTAATATCCAGCATTTTTTACATCTGCGGCTGCATGGGCGCCTGACTCTGACTCCGCTCCAGCCACAGCGGATAATAGGCCACCTCTGTGATACCCAGATCCGCATTACAGGTGATATGGGCGGCCACGGCGGGGCAGGCTGACGAGATCTGGAACAACGCCTCGGTGAGCTCTGAGCCCAGGCCGTCCAGGATACAGCGGGGCCCGCCGGGCTTTTCGGCAAACTCCGGTTGATCCATGGTGAGGCGGGCCATGGCCTGGGTGGCGGATATGCCTGTTTCCCGGCCGTATGTGATGGCCCGCTTCAAGGCATGCTGCGGATTGAAGCGCCCAAAGTCCATGGTGTAAAACCGCTGTTCCTGCCCGGACTCCACAATGGTGCAGGTCGCAATCCGGCTGGGCTCCTCCGGCCGCTCCGGGCCAAAGAAGCCCATAAGCCGGCCCTCCTTGGCCAGGCCGGACACCTCTGCCGGTGTGCGCCCGGCCTGAAAGTAGACGGCAGCGGCGAACAGCTCGCTGGGCAGAGCGGCGTTTTGGTGCTGGATGACCTCATAGGCGCCCTGGAGGGTTTCCTCACCGAAATTCCGCGCCACCACTCGCAGGGCGGTGAGCATATCGATGTACTCCGTCTCCGCACACTCCCGGTCAAAGCGGTACAGTGCCTCGGTGGTGACGGGGTCCGGCCTGGGAACCAGTTCATTGATCTGCCGGATAAACTCTTTTTTCTGTATATTCTCTCCCCCTCGGTTCACATGGATAGCCCGCCCAGGGATGGCCCCTGGCTGGGGTGATCCTTGTCGGCCAGCAGTTGTACCAGAGTTTTCAAATCCTCCGGTGCAATCCGCTCAACCGCCTGGCACAGCCGGTTGAGGCCATTGATGGACAGGCGTTCCGCCGGAATGCTGCTGATGACCTCGCCGGGCAGGGTGCTGTCTACTATCCAAAAGTGGGGGCTGTCCCGGATGCCGGTGCGGCACAGGAGACGTTCCAGCCTTTCCGGGCTGTCCGGCAGAACCAGCAGTGTGCTCTGCCCCTCGCCGTAGGATGCCTCCAGGAGTATGACGAACTCCCGGTCAAGATAGTCCGGAAAGGGGCCGCCCTCCTTGTAGAACTTCTCCAGCTCCATACCGTTATCATAAACCACGCCATAGGGTGTGATAGTGCCATGCTTGTTGAGGATCAACTTCAAGGCCGCTGCTCTGCCATCCACCTGTTCCAGCTCCTCCTCACTGGCACAGCCGCCCTCCAGCGTCATGTAATGCTGGCGGCCTACAGCGTCCAAATCCGAAAAGTCCGTGATCACCGTGGCCTGCTGGCAGCAGAAGGTAAGATTGATGAAGTCCGTCATATCAAACGTACCCAGCCTGACCGCCATAGCCTGGAACTGGGCGGCCTCATAGTCGTCAAAGCTGTCCAGCCGCCGGGCCAGGTAGTCCAGCTCGTCCAGATTGGCGCCCACCTTCTCCAGGCGTTTGAGGATGGGGAAGCCGCTCTCCAACTCGTCCACCCGGCAGTCCCGTTTCAGGGGGGCTCCCAGCTCCATAGCGGCCAGGCATTCCAGGGTGCGCTCATATTCCATGCCGGGGATGGGGAAGGGGATGGTCACCTGGCCATACTCCGGGTGCGCCGCGTTGCTCAGGACACAGCGCAGCACCGGCTGTCTGTTCTGTGTGGTCACATCTGCTGCCCTCCTATCTCCGGCCCCTGGCGGGGCACGTAATCCTCCAGCGGCCTGGGGTTCTCCTCCCCATACAGGTCATAGGTCATATCGTCCGCCGCCTTGCGCACCGCCGGGTCATCCGTCAGGGTCTCGAAGCGGAAGCCGGTCACATCCCTTGTGGGCAGCTCCTCCCGGATGGTCCGGAGGTAATCCTGTGGGGCTGTGAACTCCATGCGCTCGCCATTGGCAAAGGAAACCCGGCCCACCGGCCTGTCCAGTCCCACTGTTCTGTCCGCCTGGTCATCTGAGTAGAACAGGCCGGCCTCCTCACGGGCGGCCGGCCGCAGGGGAAAGCGATTGTTACATGGATTCATCTGTGTGAATCTCCTCCTTAGTTTCTTGCTCTGCCCACCTGTCCGTGGCATTGAGCCGCCGCATCTCCGAGCGCAGGCACTTCCCATCCTTCCCCCAGCAGAGGAAGCCGTTGGCAGGGTAGGGGCAGCCCACACAGAGGGGGGAGCGGGTGCATACTGGCCTGGGCGGCGGTTCCGCCGGGTGCTCCGGGGCATAAATCTTACGGGCACTGAAATGGAATAAAATCTGGGCATAGAAAAAGGCGGCGCCTGATTTGGCGCCGCCCTCACATGGACGGTTCAAGATTTACTCCCTCTTTCTATATCAGATGTTGCGCTACCGCCGGCGGTTAGCCTCGCCCTGGGACAGGGCGGCCTTTCCACTCCAGTGGAAGTAAACGATCCTTCTTTGGCGCAAAGGTGAGGGGGGCTGTCCAAGGACAGCCCCCCTCCTGTATGCTTCCGTCTCAGATTTTAGATGGCCCGCACTCCGCGATCCAACTGTCCAGGTTCAGGCTTTCCGCCATGAGAAGGGCCAGCTTGTGCATCGCCGCCCGGTCTTGGGCATCCTCCAGCCTGGCCGTCGTCTCAAACAGGCCCCAGAGCAGTTCGGCAATCATCTTGCCGTCGTAAGGCTTCAGCAGTTCGCTGTTGGGCAGAGCGTCCTCGCTGCTCCCGCTGCGCAGAAGCTGCCGTTCTCTTTCAATCAGCTCCAGGCTGGCCTGCAGGCTCTCCCGGGGCACTTCCCAGGCTTTGGCAATCAGCTTCACGCCTGCCTCCATGGGAGCCTCATCCCCGATCTTGTCCGGCCCGCCCAGCGCCAGGGCATTGATTGCCTCCTCAGTTATCTGCTGAAGCAGCTTCTCCGGCGCGGGATGCTTCTCAATCTGTTTCATACGTGTGTCCTCCTCGTTATTTTTTGGTGGGCTTCTGACCACAACAATACCCGCTTTTGCGGGATAAAGCTATCACCATACGTAACGAAAAAAATGCCGCAAACCAAGCGATACCAACAATTTCTGTATAGAAAAAGCGGCGCCTGATTTGGCACCGCCCTCATATGGACTGTCCAAGCTTCTGACTTTCGCTCTGCATCTGATCCTGGGTTCTTTCCGGCAGCTGGGCTGTGATCTGATCCAGGAGGCGCCGGCATTGGAACTCCTGCTGGTAGGAGGCGGGGCCCTCTCCATAGAGGAAGCCCTGCACCGCCTGGCGCAGCCCCTCCAGCTGCTCCCGGTCAAAGACCCGTTCCCTGGCCACCAGCCCGGAGCGGAGGGCGAAGTCCTCCCTGGCGCCCTGATAGTCCTCCATGTAGTAGTGGCCGTTGTTGACCCCGCTCCGGTCATAGTCCCGGGCCCAGGTGACGAACTGGGCCCCCAGCAGCGTCTCTGTCCCGGCCAGCACTGTGCCGTTGAACTCTGCCAGCACCCGGTAACCGTCCGCCAGGCCATCCGCCTTCAGAGGTGGGGCATTCTCCAGAAGCGTCATGTACTCCATCACCGTCCCCGCCGCCTCCGTGGCCTGAGCCAGGGCGGCCTTTGCCCTGCTGGTGTCTACCCAGGTGGGGTCATACCGGACGGCGCCGCTCTCCGTGACCCGGCACAGGATGCGTCCGTTCCACTCCACCGGGAGCAGGCCGTCCTCCTCCAGCGGCCGGGGCAGTAGCTCCCGCCGCCGCAGGGCGTAGGACAGTTCCTCGAAATAGGTTTTGGGGGGCATGTTCGTATTCCTCCTTTGGGGGCTCAGCGCCCTTTTTCGATCACCGTTCTGCGCCCCTGCCCGGGAATTTCACCATACCATCTTCTCTACAAAAATCTATTCAGCAAAGCAGACGCAAAGGTGTGCGCCCTTTTTGAACTTCCTGTGCAGCAAAAAAGCGCCGGTCTGATGGTTGCGAAACCAACAAACCGACGCTCTACTTTTTGTATATATTTTTTCCTCCATTTGGCGGCCTTCAGGGCTGAAAAAGGGCGCAGGGGAGGGGTAACCGGTATCTTATGGAGCGATCCGGGGTTCAATGTCCTTCTGTGGCTCCACAAGCCTCGAAAATATCTTTTTTTCAGAACACAAATTTCAGGGAAATAAAAAAGCCACACCCTCTGATACTCTAAGCATTCCGCTTAAAATATCCAGATTGGTGTGGCTTTATGGTGGACGCTAACGGACTTGAACCGCTGACCCCCTGCACGTCAAGCAGGTGCTCTAGCCAGCTGAGCTAAGCGTCCGGATGCGGAACGATGATATGATACCGCACCCGGACCGGTTTGTCAAGGGTTTTTTCACATTTTCGGACCATTTTCCTGGGAAAGGCGGCTGCCGGCGGCGGCCGCCAGGGCCTCCGTGCCGCCGGTGAGCCAAAGCTCCACGATGCCGGGGCGATCCACGTCGGGATAGAAGCGCAGGACCCAGGGGCAGGGCGGGATCTCCGGCGGAGGCGTCTCCTGGATCTCCCCGCCCTCCGGACCGGCGGGGTCCTCCCCTTCCGATCCGTCCGCGGGCGCCTGCGCCTCCGCTTCGGCCTCCTCCGCGGGCTGCTCCGTTTCCGGGGCGGGGGCCTCACCGCCGGTCTCCTCCGACGCCTCCTCCGGGGCCAGGCTCTCCAGATACAGGGCCTCCCACTGCTGATCCACCACCTGGGCCACCTCCTCCCGGCTGACGGTCTCGTGGGGGAAGGACACGGTCAGCCGCTCCAGCTCCTCCCGCAGGGCCAGCCGCAGCAGATCCGCCAGGGACTGGCTGTCGGAGATGGCCATGAGGCTGTCCACGTTCTCCGCGTCCTTCCGGTAGACCAGGGTAAAGGTATAGGCGGTGTAGTCCTCCTGCCAGTCCATGAGGAAGGTCATGTGGTCGATGAGATAGGCCCCCATCATGGTCTCCCGGCACACCTCGCTCCGGGCGGCGTTGGCCACCGTAAAGGCGTCCTCGTCCCCGTAGTAGCGGATGGTCCCCTCCTCCGAGCGCTGGTCCAGCAGCAGCAGCAGGGAGTTCACCAGATCCTGATAGGTCTCCGCCCGCATGGTGTCCTCCGCCGCCGGGTCCCAATACCGGTCGGTATACGGCTCCTCCACGCTGTAGGACCGGCCCTCCAGCGGGGAGGCACAGCCCGTCAGCAGACACAGCGCCAACAGCGCCGCGAAAACGCCCCGCGGCCGCCTCATCAGTAGCCCAGCTCCTGATCCACCAGCACGACCTCCATCTCCATCCCCAGCATGGGCTGGTAATGGACCACCAGAGCCCGGCAGATCCGCTCCGGGCTGCCGCAGTCGTAGCACCGGTCGCCCTTCGCGGCGCAGGGGGTCTTTCGGCCCAGACGCTGGGCGTTTTTGGGGGCCACCACGTTGCGCAGCCGGTGGAGGGCGGTGTGGAAGTCCGGGGAGATCTTGTTGCGCCCGGCCACAAAATAGACCTTCTGGTGGCCGTACAGGGACGAGGCCACCCGGTTGCCCCGGCCGTCGATGTTCAAAATGGCCCCGTCCGCCTGGGACACGGCGTTGGCGGAGAGGAGATAGACCTGGGCGGCGGTGGCCATGGCCCGGGCCTCCTCCGGGCTGCAGGGGGTAAGGCCGTGGCTGAACACCACGTTGTGCCGGGCCAGGCTCTCCCCCAGGCCCAGCTGGGCCAGGGTCATGGACCCGCCCATGCCTACGGTGACGCCGTCGATCTGCCGGTTGAGGTAGGCGGCGGCCTCCTCTCCCGTGGCGAACACGGACACGGCGAAGCCGTTTTTCTCCAGAGCCTCTTTTACCTGTTCCAATGCCATAGGGATGTCCTCCTTCGCTTAGTGAGAGATAGGATCTTCGATCCAGTTGTATGTTTGCAGCCTGCGGTTGAACAGCAGGCATATCACGACCCCCGCGGCGCCGATGATGGCGAACAGCATGGCCGCGCCGGAACCCTTGCCGCCGCCGAAAAGATAGACCAGGGGGCTTCCCGGGGCCTGGGCGGCCATCAGCGGCTCAAAGACCCGGTCCACAAGCAGTCCTCCCATCAGAAATCCGATGGGAATGGTGAAAAATTGCAGGGTGTTGCGGCAGGAGTAGACCCGCCCCTGCATCTCCAGGGGGACGCTGCTTCGGAAGATCACATCCAGATTGGCGTTCATCAGGGGGATGAACAGCCAGCCCAGAACAGCTCCCACGCACCAGACCACCGGCGTTTTTCCAAACGCCAGGAGAAAATTCTCGCTGCTCATGGAAAAAAGCAGCGCCAGCGAGATGACCCGGACCCGGTCCTTCGGTACGGGGAGGACCGTGACCAGCAGACTTCCCGCCAGGGTCGCGATCCCCACGCAGGTGTTGACCGCGCCCAGCACCGCCTCTCCGCCGCTGGACTTGGACAGGATCATGGCGGGCAGCGCCGCGTCATAGACGGACGCCACCAGATTGATGCAGGCCAGGTATACGATCAGAGTGAAGATGAGCGGGGCCTTCCGCAGCCAGGCGATCCCCTGCCGGGCCGCCGCCAGCAGGCTCTCCCGCGCCCGGGCCGGGCCGCCGTCTTCCGGGATCCGGATGAAAAGCAGCAGCGTCAGGAACGCGCAGGCGAAGGTGGCCAGATCCACAGCGATCACCGTGTTGATCCCGCCGAACGCGAACAGAGCGGTAGCCAAAATCGGCGTCAGGATGGAGTTCAGGGACTGGGAGAACGAGCGCAGGCCGCTGGTTTTCTGGTAGCAGTCCCTGGGGACCAGCAGCGTGGCCGCCACCTCGCCGGCGGGCTGCTGGATGGTGTTCATCAGCCCGTTCAGGGCGTTGAGAAGATAGAGATGCCACGCCCGCAGGGCGTCGGCCCGGATGAGCCAAAAGACCGCCGCGGTGCTCAATGCCGCCAGCAGGTCGCAGACCAGCATGGTGCGCCGCTTGTCCCACCGGTCGGTCAGCGCGCCGGCAAAAATGCTCATGACCACATAGGGCGCGTAGGAACAGACGGACAAAAGCGCGGTGCCGAGGGCCGAGCCGCTGCGGAGATAGAGCCACAGGACCAGCGCGTAGCTGGTCATGCCGCTGCCCAGGGCGGAAAACGCCTGGGTGCTCCAGAGCAGCAGATAGGTTCTGAGCTGTTTGCTCTTGATCATTGACTTTGCTCCTTTCAGATAAGAATATCAGCTGAAAAGCAAAGTCCGAGGACTTGCGGGGACCCTCCATGCAGCGTCCTCAAACCTTGCGTGGAGATAAGACAATGCAGAGCTTCATTTCATGCTCCTCCTTTTGACGGAAACGGGATCTGCCGCCGGGGCCTACAGGCTGTCCTGGCTGTAGGCGCCGAACCCCTCCCCCAGGACCTCGTGGGCCTCGCAGACGATGATGAAGGCGTTGGGGTCGATGGCGATGACGGCGGCCTTGATGGCGGCGATCTGGCTGCGCTTGAAGGCGCACAGCAGCACCTGCTTCTCGTCGCCGGTGTAGGCGCCCCGGCCGTTGAGCAGGGTGACGCCCAGATCCATCTCCAGCAGCCGGCTGGCCACGGCCTGGCTGTCCCGGCTGATGATGTAGGCCATTTTGGCGTTGATGGAGCCGTAGACCACCGCGTCCATGGCCATGCCGCTGATGTACATGGCCACGATGCCGTACAGGGCGTTGTTGAGACTGCGGAAGGTCAGGGCGTAGAGCAGGATGACCAGCACGTCCAGCGTCATGCACAGCCGCCCGATGGACAGGTGCCGCAGATGGTACTTCAAAAGCCGGGCCGCCAATTCCGTACCGCCGGTGGTGGCCCCGACCTGGAGCAGCAGCCCCATGCTCACCCCCAGCAGCACGCCGCCGTAGATGCAGGCCAGCAGCGGGTCCATGGGCTGGAAGGTGTACGCCGCCGCCAGACCGTCCACCATCAGGGACCCCACCACCATGGCGAACAGGGAGCTGACCAGCAGCTTGACGCCCTGGCGGCGAAAGCCCAGATAGAACAGGGGGACGTTCAGAAGAATGGCGGTGACGCCTACCGGAAGGGCGGGGACGAAGTGATTGATGATCTGGGCGATGCCGGTAAAGCCGCCGATGGACAGATTGTTGGGCTGGAAAAACCAGTTGAAGCCCAGGGCGTAGACGGCGCTGCCAAATAGGATGACGCCGTACTCATAGAGGCGCCGCAGCGCCGGCGTATCACGTTTCATGCTCTCGCCTCCTGATCCGTCACAGCAGCCGCATCTGCTGCTGATCCCCGTCCTCCTCCCTGAGGAGCGCGCCGGCGGCGGGGATGGAGCGGCAGCGGTAGCGGCTGAGATTGGTGATGCCGCTGTCCGCCAGGGTGCGGACCTGGGCCAGATGATATTTGCTCTTCAGGGTCATGACCTGCACCCCCTGGGCGGACCGGGTGGTCTTGGGGGCCAGCAGGGCGGTGTTGAAGATCAGGGCGCGGACCTCGGTGGAGTACAGAGCCAGCTCCTGGTCCTCCCGAAGGTGGAGCATGGCCGTCAGGGGGCTTTTATCGCTGTAGGCCCCGGTGAGCTTCCGGCGGTTGGAGGTGGTGGCGTAGGCGCTCAGCTCCACCCGGGCGGCCTTGCCGTTTTCAAAGAAGAACAGCAGGGACCCGCTGTAGTCCCCGGGGAGGACCATGCCGACCACGGATTCCTCCGCCTCCATGCCCAGCTTGCTGGGCAGGTAATCCCCCAGAACGCTGGCCTTGCTGTCGTCGAAATCGCTGAGGCGGCACTTGTACACCTGCTGGCGGCTGGTGAAGAACATGACCTCGGCCCGGCTGGTGGTCTCGACGCTCTGGCGGAGGCTGTCGCCCTCCTTGTACTTCTGGGCGTCGGCCATCCGCAGGGACTGGGGGGTGATCTTCTTGAAGTAGCCCCCTTTGGAGAGGAACACCGTCACGGGGTAGTCGGGCGCCTCCTCCTCCAGGTCCGGGGCCTCCGTCTCGTGGTCGTAGACGATGGCGGTGCGCCGGGGCTGCTGGTACTTCTTCTTCACGTTCTCCAGCTCCCCGATGATGACCTTCTTGATCCGGGCGGGGCTGTTCACCAGGTCCTCCAGATCCTCGATCTCGTCCCGCAGGGCCTCGGTCTCCTGGACCCGCTTGAGGATGTACTCCTTGTTGATGTTGCGCAGTTTGATCTCCGCCACATACTCCGCCTGGACCTGGTCGATGCCGAAGCCGATCATCAGGTTGGGGATGACCTCGGCCTCCTCCTCCGTC
>CATZRD010000046.1 GCA_958423465.1 uncultured Oscillospiraceae bacterium
CTCGCTTATCGCTCCTTCCCTTTGTTCGGTTTTCAGGGCGCAGCTCACGATATGCTTTCCTTAGAAGAAGGAAGTGTCAGTAAAGGTTTCTTTGCTCACGTTCTTTTTCGAAAGAAAGTGAGTTGGTGTTGATTAGAGCGAGGGTCCACCCGTTCCCATCCCGAACACGGAAGTTAAGCTCGCTTCTGCCGACAATACTTGGCTGGAGACGGCCCGGAAAGATAGGTAACGCCAACACAACACGAGGGACAGCCCATGGGCTGCCCCTCATTTTCTTCTATTTGCTGGAAAGGAGCGATGGAGTATGGCGCGGAGCGAGCTGGTGACGCTGACCAATATGTGCATGATCTATGACAGTCAGGGGAACGTTCTGGTCCAGGACCGGCTGGACCCGGAGTGGCCGGGGGTCACCTTCCCTGGCGGCCATGTGGAGCCCGGCGAGTCCTTCACCGGATCGGTGATCCGTGAGGTCCGGGAAGAGACCGGGCTGACCATCGAGCGTCCCCGGCTGTGCGGCCTGAAGCAGTTCCCCAATGATGACGGCAGCCGGTACATCGTTATCCTCTATAAGACAGACCGCTTTTCCGGGGAACTGAAGTCGTCCCGGGAGGGAAAGGTTTTCTGGATTCCCAGAAATGAGCTTGGCAGGTATCAGCTGCCTGTGAGCTTTGAGGAGATGCTGCGGGTGTTCGAGGAGGACGGCCTGAGCGAGATGTACGGCCACTGGCAGAACGGCGAATTTCTGCGGGAGCTGCTTTGACGCCCCATCCAATTCCACGCGTTATGCGGAAAGCGGGACGCCAAAGCGCATATGCTGCGAGAAGCAGCCTGGAAAAGGAGATGACATGAGAATCAAGCGCGTGCCCATCGGCCTGCGGACCATTAAGACCGCCGCGGCTATCATCATCGCCATGGTCGTTGTGGACCTCTACGGGGCTACTGCCTCCCGGCTGATCTTCGCCATGCTGGGCGCTATGGCAGCCGTGCAGCCAACGTTCCGGGAGTCGGTGGAGGCGTGCCTCTCCGATATTCTGGGGGTGATCTTCGGCGCGCTGGCGGGCGTTCTGCTGTCCATGCTGCCCATCAGCCACCTGGCGGCCACCGGAATCGGCGTGATCCTGATCATTACACTGTACAACATGCTCCATGTGACCATATCCCCGTCGCTGCCCTGCTTTATTCTGGTGATGCTGTGCACGACGCCGGATATCGCGCCCGTGGAGTACGCCCTGGGCCGCATCTGGGACACCGCCATCGGTCTTGGGGTGGGCATGGCCGTCAACATGCTGGTGTTCCCCTATGACAACAGCCGGCAGATCCGCTCCACCATCGAGAGTCTGGACCGGGATCTGATCCTCTTTCTGGAGGAGCTGTTCGACGGCGACGAGGCCCTGCCGGACGCGGGGGACGTATCGAAGAAGCTCCAGGCTCTGGAGCGGCAGCTGGCGGTCTTTGAGAATCAGAAGCTGCTCCTTCACCTCCGCCGGCAGAAGCGGGAGCTGGAGCGGCTGCACCTGTGCGAGCGCCGGGCGGCGGAGCTGGTGGCCCAGCTCCAGGTGCTGGCCCGGATGGGGCTCCCCGGCCGGCTGAACGATGAAAACCGCCGCCGGCTGGCGGCCTGCGGCGCGGAGATTCGGGACACGCGGCCTCTGGACTCTGTGATGGAGCTGGACGTAGTGACCAACTACCATGTGGGGCAGATCCTGACCCTCCGCCGGGAGCTGCTGAAGGAACTGCGGGGCGCGTGACCGATGGTTCGGGAGAGGAGCGGCGAAAGCCGCTCCTCTCTTTCGATTCCTGCCGCTCCGGGGCGCTGGGGACGGTATTTCCCCCGCTGAGGCCCGGGAAATGACCGCTGGGGGGAAGCCCCTTGCGCTTTCCGCCGGGCCTGTTACAATGGGCTTGAAAGGAGGGAGCGCGAATGAAGATCACGCTGAACCAGGACCCGTCCTTCCCGGAGACGGAGGTGGTCATCAACTGTCCCCAGGCGGACGAGGAGATCCTGCGCCTGGTGGCCATGCTCCGGGTCCACCAGCGGAAGCTGGTGGGGCTGCTGGAGGGGGAGAGCCATCTGCTGGACGTGAAGGACGTGCTCTACATCGACACGGCGGACAAGCGCGCGTTTCTGTACACCCCGGGCCGGGTGTACGAGAGCGCCCTGCGGCTCTACGAGCTGGAGGAGGCCCTGGCGGGGCTGGAGTTCTGCCGGGCCAGCCGGTCCTGCCTGGTGAATTTCCGCCATGTCCGGTCCATCCGGCCGGAGCTGGGGGGACGGCTGCAGGTGACGGTGGAGGGCGGCGAGCGGCTGTATGTGTCCCGCCAGTGCGCGCCGGTCTGGAGAGAGAAGCTGCGGGAGCTGGAAAGGAGCTTTGGAAAATGAAACGGTTTTTCAGATTTGTGATGGAGTGGAAAACGGGGGCCTGCCTGATGTTCACCGGCACCATGGTCCTGTATCTGGTGATCTGCCAGATTTTGGGGGAGCAGGCGGCGCCGGTGGGCACCCTGTGGTCCCTGCTGCTGGTCAGCGCGGCGGGGACCCTGCTCCAGGTCCTGTGCTTTACGGAGCTTGTTATCCGGCGGATGCGGTACACGACGCGGCTGGCCCTGTTCTGCCTGCTGTTTCTGCCGGTACTGGCGGCCATCGCCTGGGCCTTCCGGTGGTTTCCCATGGAATCGGGAAGCTGGCTGGTATTTCTGGGCATCTTTCTGGCGGTGTTCCTGGTGATGACCCTGGGCTTCGAGCTGTGGTTCCGGGCCGCCGGCCGGAGGTACGACGGGATTCTGGGCCAGTACCGCCGGGAGCGGGAAAAGGCCGAAGAGTAATAGACCGAAAGGGGGGAGCGGCATTCCGCCGCTCCCCCTTTGCGCTTATGTGTAGTACTGGGCCTGGGCCTGCCAGAGCTGGTAATACTTCCCGCTTTGGTTCTCCACCAAGCTGTCGTGGCTGCCCTGCTGGACCACGCTCCCCTGGTCGAACACCAGAATGTCGTCGCAGAACCGGCAGGAGGACAGCCGGTGGCTGATATACACCGCGGTTTTGTCCCCCACGATCTTGTCGAAGCCGGCGTACACCGCCGCCTCGGCCACCGGGTCCAGGGCCGCCGTGGGCTCGTCCAAAATGATGAAGGGCGCGTCCTTGTAGAGGGCCCGGGCCAGGGCGATCTTCTGGGCCTCCCCGCCGGAGACGTCCACGCCCTTTTCCGTCAGCTCCCGGTAGAGATAGGTGTCCAGCCCCTGGGGCATGGTCTCCAGCCGTTCGCCAAAGCCCGCGTCTGTGAGACACCGGCGGACCCGCTCCGGGTCGTAGTCCACCCGGGCGGCCACGTTCTGACCCAGCGGGAGGGCAAAGAGCTTGAAGTCCTGAAACACCACGGAAAAGACGGAGAGGTACTGGGCGTAGTCGTACTTGCGGATGTTGATGCCGTTGAGGAGGATCTCCCCCTCGGTGGGGTCGTACAGCCGGCACAGAAGCTTGATGAAGGTGGTCTTGCCGCTGCCGTTAGGGCCCACCACCGCCAGCCGCTGGCCCACCCGGAACTTCATGTTCACATGGCGCAGGGCGTAAGATTCGCTGCCGGGATAGCGGAAGGACACGTCCCGAAACTCGATCTCATAGTCCCGGTCCCGGCGCTTTTCCACCGACAGGCTGCCCTGGTACATGGCGTTGGGGATGTCCAGATACCGGAAGCACTTCTTGAGGAAGGGAGCGTTGTTTTTCGTCTGGCCCAGAAGCTGGAGCAGGGTGGAGAGATTGTCCGCCACCAGACTGAGGGAGGCCACATACTGGGCGATGGCCCCCACGCCGAAGGCCCCCGCCAGCGCCTTCAGCCCCACAAAGGCGTAGGCCGCAGCGGTAAAGGAGGCGGTGACCGCCGTGGACGCCGCCGCCAGCAGGCCCATGGGTCCCCGGGCCAGCCGGGCGAAGGGGCCCTTGGAGAGGAAGGTCGTGGTCTTGTCGCAGTTGTGGGCGGCGCAGAATTTCTCCTGCCGGTAGATCCGCACGTCCGCCGCCCGCTCCCGGTTGAATCCCAGGAAGCCGTAGAACCCGAAGAGGCGGTTGGCCAGGGCGTGGTCGTCGCTGACCCTGGCCCAGTAGCTGTCGGACTTGGTGTAGAGGGCCGGGGCGGCGGTGACGATGAGGAGCATCAGCGCCGCCATGGCCGCCAGGTACATAGGGGAGCCCAGAAAGGCGTAAGGGCTGCCGGCGGGCACCGGGGCGGTAAAGAGGGAGAAGGTCATGGCCGCGCCGCCCAGCAGGGAGGCGACGGCCCTTGCGGCCTCCACCGAGTACCGGTACAGCTTGTTCAGGCCCCAGCCGCTGCCCCGCTGGTCCGCCCAGATGTCCGAGTAGAGCTGCTGGGTCTGGGGATCGTCGGCGTCGGCAAAGTCCATGTCCATTTGCTTTTGGGAGAAGATGAGGTACTGCTGGAAGTACCGCAGCTCCTCCCCGGCGGTCTTGACCCGGCGGAGGAGGGCCGTCACCAGAGAAACGGCGGCGGCGGAGAACAGGGCGATCAGCACCCAGTTCCGAAGGGCGGTGGGGTCCCGGTTTCCCGCCAGCTCCCCCAGGATGCGGGCGGAAAGGTAGATGCCCAGGTAGGGGGTCAGAGCCTCCCAGGCCGCCAGGGCCATCTGGGCCGCCATGGGTCCGGGACTGGTCTTCAGCAGCAGGACGAAGCCACGGCGGTTCAGGCGGAGGCACTCCCGCCAGGAGAGGGCGTCTTTCTTCTCAGGCTTCTTCATGGCTCACGGCCTCCTTCCGGTAGTACTTGCTCTGGATCTCGAAGAGCTGGGCGTACTGGCCCCCCAGGGCCAGCAGGGACTCGTGGGTGCCCTCCTCGGCGATGCGGTGGTCCGCCAGGAACAGCACCCGGTCGCAGAACCGGGTGGAGGCCATCCGGTGGCTGATGTACACCGAGGAGCAGCCCCGGGTCATCTCCGCGTACTTTTCGTAGAGGTCCGCCTCGGCGATGGGGTCCAGGGCGGCGGTGGGTTCGTCCAGAAAGACGAAGGGGGCGTCCTTGTACAGCGCCCGGGCCAGCATCAGCCGCTGGATCTGCCCCCCGGAGAGCTGGACGCCGTCGGGGTAGACCCTGCGCTCCAGCAGGGCGTCGTAGCCGCCGGGGAGGCTCTCGACCTTCTCCGTCAGCCCCGCCTGGGCCACGCAGGCGCGGACCCGGTCCATGTCGATATCCTCCTTATGGGGCTCCTGGGCCACGTTGGCGGCCACGGAGGCGGCCATGACGGAAAAATCCTGAAACACGGCGGCAAAGAGGGTGTAGTAGTCCCGGCGGTCAAACTGCCGGATGTCCTCCCCGTCCAGCAGCACACGGCCCTCGGTGGGGTCCAGAAAGCCGCACAGCAGCTTCACCAGGGTGGTCTTGCCCGCTCCGTTGAGGCCCACCACCGCCAGCTTTTCCCCGGGGTGGAGGGTCAGGTCGATGTGGCTGAGGGTGTCCTCCTCCGCCTCGGGGTAGCGGAAGGAGACGTTTTCCAAAGTGAGGGTGTGCTGGTCCTCCCGCCGGGCGGAGAGGGGTTTGCCCCCCTCAAAGGTGAAGGGCTCCGGGTAGTCCAGCACCTCCCGGATGACGCTGAGGTCCAGACTCTGGCGGTAGAGGGTGGTCAGATGGGTGAGGATGCCCACCACCCAGGCGGAGAAGCCCCCCACGGCGGAGAAGTACAGCAGGAACTGGGCGGTGGTCAGCTCCCCCGTCAGCACCAGACCGATGAGGTAGGCGTAGGCGGCGCCGTTGCGGAGGAAGGCCAGGACCAGGTCCAACACCTCTCCCCAGAGCTGCCGGGTGCCCACCTTCCACTTGAAGTCCCGGTAGGCGGTGAGGGCCTTGCCCGTCACCTCCTCCAGCCAGGGCCGCAGGTGGAAGAGGCGGATGTCCTTGGTAAAGCTGGCGTCCTTGGCCCGGTCCACGTGGTACAGGATGGCCTGGGTCAGGGCGGCCTCCTCCTCCCGGTGGCGGTAGGCGTAATCGCTGAGGCGCTTGGTCACCCAATACCCCAGACCGGCGGTGGCCAGCACCAGAGCCACGATCCACCACTCCAGTGTGGACAGCAGGATCAGGTAGATCACAAAGCCCAGCACGTTCTGGGCCAGCTCGGTGAGGGTGTCCCACACCGCCTCGGAGGCCTCACTGTTGCCCTCGCAGGCCTGCTGGGCCTTGTTGGCCAGGGCCAGCAGCTTCCCGTCGGAGAGGTTGGGGTAGGAGGTGCGGCCCAGCTTCTGGTTCAGCATATCCAAAATGGCCGTGCGGATGGTGATGTTGGGAAAGAGCTGATTTTCCACCGCATAGGTCCTGAGGGCGGCGCAGGCCATGGCCCCCAGGGCAAAAAGCCCGATGGTGGCCAGCAGCTGTCCGGGGGAGACGCCTCCCTCCACGCCCCGCACCACCGCCGGAGGCAGGTACAGTCCCACCAGGTTGGACCCCACCGCCGCCAGGGCGATGACCAGCCCCCACAGGGGAGAGGCCAGCTCCCGCTCCCGCCAGGCGGTGGCCAGCATGAAGCCCACACACCGCCACATACCGTATTTTGGCTTTTCGCTTTTGGCGTTTTTGCTGTTCTCCAAAATGAATCGCTCCTTTCGCGTTTGACTGCCCACAGTATAACCCCCCAAAAGCCGCTGCGGGCTTTTGGGGGACGAAACGCGCTGTGGCGGGGACGAATCGCGCTGTGGCCTATTCCTGGGGCAGCAGGATCTCCGTGGTGAAGGCCCCGTCCTCGCTGCCCCGGCTGACGTAGCCCTCCAGCCGCTCCACGATGGCGTCGATGCGCTTCAGGCCGAAGCCCCGGCCCTGCCCCCTGGTGGAGGAGAACCGGCCGCCGATCTTCTGCTGCTTGCTCTGGGCGGTCAGATTGGTAAAGGAGATGTAGAGCTGGCTGCCCTTCATATCCATGTAGACCCGGATCATCCGCCGCTCCTCCGGCAGGGAGAGGCTGGCCTCGATGGCGTTGTCAAAGAGATTTCCGATGATGCAGCACAGGTCCAGCTCCGAGGTCCGCAGGGCCACGGGAACGTGGGCGTCGGCCTTGACGGCGATGTGCTTGGACCGGGCCAGGGAGATCTTGCTGTTTAAAATGGCGTCCGCCATGGGGTTGCCGGTCTTGACCACCGTGTCCACAGTGTTCAGGTCCGTGTCCAGGGCGTCCAGATAGGTCCGGATGGCGTCCAGATCCCCGGCGGCGGCGTAAGCCTTCATGGCCTGGATGTGGTTGCGGTAGTCGTGCCGCCAGCCCCGCATCTGGCTGTACATGTTCTCCACCTCGGCGTAGTGGGTCTCGATCAGCTCCCGCTGGTACGCCGCGATGTGCTTGTCGATCTGTCGGGAGAGAAGGGACATGGGCCGCCTCCTATTCCCGGCCCGCCCGGCTGGGGATGTCCAGCAGCTCGAAGCGGTAGGTCTGGGGGCAGTCGGGGTACTTTTCCCGGTCCACCTCCGCCAGGAACATGCTGAGGGGCCGGGCCCACAGCCCGCCGTCGCCGTAGAGCTTCCGGTAGATCACCAGCTCCTCGCCGGTCTCCGAGTGCCGGGCCAGGTCCTCCACCAGGTAGCAGTCCCCCTTGAAGTGGCGGTAGATTCGTTTCAGCTGTATCTGTCGCATGGCATGGCCTCCTGCTCTTTCTCATTATGTCCGGGCGATGATGGCCCGGTTCAGCGGCTCGTAGTGCCCCCGGGGCAGGGGGAGAACGGCCCCGTCGCTGAGGTATACGTCGGCGCGGGTCACCCGGCTGATCCGGGTGAGATTGACGATATAGGACCGGCCCATCCGGTAGAACCGGTCGTCCAGCTCCCGGGCCAGATCCCCCAGGGACCGCTTGACGGTAAATTCCTCCCCGGCGTGAACGGTGACGTAGTTGCCCCGCACCTCCAGATAGCGGATCTGGTAGAGGGGGACCCGGGCGGTCTCGCCGCCCTGCTCCAGCAGCAGGGCCCGCTCGTTTTTCCCCAGCTTCACCGCCGCCCGGTCCAGCACCGCGAAGAGCTTCTCACGGTCCACGGGCTTCATGAGGTAGTGGAGGGCCGCCACGTCGTAGCCCTGGGCGATGTAATCGGAGTAGCCGGTGACAAACACGATCTGCACCGCCTCGTTGTCCCGGCGGACCTGCCGGGCCATGGCCACCCCGTCCATACCGGGCATCTCGATGTCCAGCAGCAGGATGTCATAGCTCTTGTCCTCAGCGTAGCGGAAGAGGAAGCTCTCGGCGGAGGGGAAACCGTCCAGCGCCACGGTGTGGCCCCGGAGGGCGGCCCACTCCTCCGCCAGCGTCCGGACAAATCCGGCGTCAGCGGAGCTGTCGTCGCAGACGGCGATATGGTAGCGCATGGGGCGTCCTCCTTTCCCGATCAGTCTGGGACCAGTATAGCGCAAACAGAAGGGACTTGCAACCGGTTTGACTCTGGGCTATAATGAAAACCAGAAAGGAGGGTCCGCCATGCCGCTGCTCTATTGGTTCGAATCGATCCGCACTCCGGCGCTGGATACGTTCATGTCTCTGGTGACCCATCTGGGGGAGGAGACCCTGTTCATGGTCATCGCTCTGGCGGTGTTCTGGTGCGTGGACAAACGGAGGGGCTACTATCTGCTTACCGTGGGGTTCGTGGGGACCCTCATCAACCAGTGGCTGAAGATCGTCTGCCGGGTCCCCCGGCCCTGGGTGCGGGACCCGGATTTCACCATCGTGGAGTCCGCCCGGGCGGAGGCGGCGGGCTACAGCTTCCCCAGCGGCCACACCCAGTCCATCACCGGCAGCCTGGGAGGGATCGCCCGGTTTACGGAGCGGACCTGGCTGCGGGCGGCCTGTATCGCCGTGGTGCTGCTGGTGGCGGTCTCCCGGATGTACCTGGGGGTCCACACACCGGCGGACGTGGGGGTGTCCCTGGCGGTGGGGACCGTCCTGGTGCTGGTCCTGTACCCGCTGCTGGAGAGCACCCTGTGGTTCCCGGGCAGGATGTACGCCGTCATCGGGGCCATGCTGGCCCTGAGCCTGGCCTTCGTGGCCTTTGTGGAGCTGTGGACTTTTCCGGCGGATCTGGACGCCGCCAACTACGCCGCTGCCGTGAAGAACGCCTATACTCTGCTGGGGGCCGTGACCGGGGTGCTGACGGTCTATGCCCTGGACAGCCGCCTGATCCGGTTTTCCACCCGGGCGCCCTGGTGGGGCCAGGCCGTGAAGCTCATCGGGGGCCTTGTACTGGTGGCGGCGGTGAAGAGCGCGCTGAAGGCGCCCCTGCTGGCTCTGTGCGGCGGCCATGCGATCGCCCACGCCATCCGGTACTTTGCCGTGGTGCTGACGGCGGGCTGTCTGTGGCCCCTGACCTTCCGGTTTTTTGCCGGGCGCTCCGCCGGGACATTTAATAAAAATTAAAGATTTGCCTGTTGCAATTTACCTCATCAGGTGATATACTACGGTGGAAATAAGCTCCAGGCGTTCGCTGGGGCTGGACCCGGGGGCGGGAGCGCCCGGAAAACATGCCGCCGGCAGCGGCGGAGACAGGAGAGAAAAAATGGATAAGAAAACAACGGATATCGTGGCGTACCTGACCTGGGTGGGTCTGGTCATCGCGCTGGTGGCCGGCGACAAAGAGGCCAGCAAGTTCCACCTGAACCAGTCCCTGGCCATCTGGCTGGTGGGCACCGTGGCGGGCATCGTGGGCAAGTGGGTCCCCCTCATCGGCGGCCTGGTGGGCACCGTGGTGGGCGTGTTCTGCGCCGTGTGCTGGTTTATCGGCATCATCGGGGCCATCCAGGGCACGGAGAAGGAGGTCCCCCTCATCGGCCAGATCAAGCTGCTGAAGTAAGTGCCCGGTCCATACGCTGTCAAAAAAGCGGAGAGAGCCTCCCGGGAGGCTCTCTCCGTTTACGCTTTTTCTTTTCCGGGGAAATACCGCTCCGCGAAAGGGACCCGCTCCACCTGGAAGGCTTGGCCCCGGAGATATTCCAGCGGTCCCGCGTCGGTGGGGAAGTCGAAGCGGAGATAGTAGCTGTAGAGGGCCTGGCGGCTCTCGCCGTACCGGCGGTTCACGTCTCCCCGGCCGTACTTGCCGTCCCCCAGCAGGGGATGGCCCGCGTCGGCGAAGGAGGCCCGGATCTGGTGGGTCCGCCCGGTGAGCAGCTCCGCCTCCACCAGACTCAGCTCCCCGCTGACCGCCAGAGTGCGGTACAGCGTCACGGCGGACTTGCCCCCGGGGACCGGACGGTGGTAGACCGATACCTGCTTTTTGGCCTCATCCTTCAGCAGGAAGCACTCCAGCCGGCCCGCTGCCGGGGACATACGGCCCACCACGGCGCAGAGATACTTCTTGGTGATCTCCCGGTCCCGGATCTTGGCGGTGAGGACCCGCAGGGCCTCGGCGTTTTTGGCGGCGACGACGATACCGCCGGTGTTCCGGTCGATGCGGTTGCACAGGGCGGGGGCGAAGGCGTTTTCCCACCTGGGGTTCCACTCCCGCTTCTGGTAGAGATAGGCCTGGATGTGGTTGATGAGGGTGTTGACCTTTTCCGTCTCGTCGGCGTGGACCACCATGCCGGGCCGCTTGTCCGCCAGGAGGATGTTCTCGTCCTCGTAGAGGATGGTGAGCTTCGGCTGGAACAGGGTGAGGAACAGGTTATCCTCCCGGGGCTTGTCGAAAAACTCGTCGTTGATGTAGAGCTGGAGCACGTCCCCGGCCTGGAGCCGCTGGTCCCGCTGGCACCGCTGGCCGTTGCACTTCACCCGCTTGATGCGGATATACTTTTGCAGCAGGGCGGGGGGCAGCAGGGGCATGGCCTTGCCCAGGAACCGGTCCAGCCGCTGGCCCGCGTCGTTTTTTCCAATGGTGATCTCCCGCATAGGACCCTCCTGGACGTAAAGTTCTGCGCCGGCTTTTTCAAAAGCCGCGGGTCTGAGCGGCGCCCGGCATCCCATTGTCCGGCGCCCAACACTTATTTTACCATGCCGGTGAATTTTTGCAAGAAAAATCGGAAAAAGTATTTGACATTCCCGCCGCTATCCACTATAATACTAATCGTGTCTTTGCGAGGTGCCGTATGATCCTTAACTTACAAAAGCTCATCAACGCCCCCGGAGAAAGGGTGGAGTTCCAGTTTGAAATGGACCTCTCCCATGTGGACTTCGGCGGCCAATGTCCCGCACAGGACCCGGTAGTGGTGACCGGCCAGGTGCGCAACATTGCGGGGATGCTGCAATTGGAGATGGAGGAGCGCACGGTCCTCCGGTCCGTCTGCGACCGCTGCCTGACGCCCTTTTTGAACCCCAAGGAGATCTCCTACCAGTGTATGCTGGCCCAGGAGCTGGCGGGGGAGGAGGACGACGAGATCGTCCTGCTGGAAAAGGACGGCACCCTGGATGTGGGGGAGCTGGCCCGGACGGAATTCATCCTGGAGATGGATACAAAGACCCTCTGTTCCCCGGACTGCAAGGGGCTTTGCCCCGGCTGTGGCGTCAACCTCAACCAAGGGAGCTGTACCTGTCAAAAGGAGACGGACCCCCGGCTGGCGGTACTGGCCAGGCTCCTGGAGCAGAAGCCGTAACGTGATAAGAAAAATTCAGATATACAGGAGGTGTCATCATGGCAGTCCCCAAGGGTAAAGTATCCAAGGCAAGACGTGACAAGCGCCGCAGCTCCGTTTGGAAGCTGAAGGTCCCCGGCCTCATCGCCTGCCCCAAGTGCGGCGCGATGCGCCTGCCCCACAGAATGTGCTCCGAGTGCGGTACCTACAATGGCCGTCAGGTCAAGAGCGTGGCCACCGACGAGTGATATTCTCATCAGAGCGGAGACTGTCCCATGGGACGGCCTCCGCTCTTTTACGGGGAAGACAGCCGCTGTTTACAATTTGTTTACCGGTCATTCAAATCCCTGTTAAAAAATGGACGTATCATATGCCCATCTGATCCAGATGGGCGGCCGGCCGGACCGTCGCCGCGGCAGAAGCTGCGGAGGATGCCAACCGTCCGGCGGGGCCAGCGTTCTTCCCACTGGAGGTTTATGATAGACGCTGCTTGGGCGCGGCTCCCCGCCGGGGACCGCGCCCAAGACGATGCCGGCAGCCTGCCGGCGGGGGAGACGGCTCACCCCTGGCTCCTGCGGAAGGTGAGGTAGCCCTCCAGGATCAGGGCCGCCGCCACCGCGTCCACGGTCTTTTTCCGCTTTTTGGCGTTCTGCCCGGCGGAGAAGAGGATGTTGTGGGCGTCGATGGTGGTCCGCCGCTCGTCCCACAGCTTCACCGGCAGGCCGAACCGCTCCGTCAGCTCCTGGGCCAGGGCCTCCGCCTTTTCCGCCCGGGGGCCCCGGGTGCCGTCCATGTTCCTGGGCCAGCCCAGCACCAGCTCCGTGACGCCGTACTCGTCGATGAGCCGGCCCAGGGCTGCCACCACCTCCTCCCGCTTCCGGGAGTGGATGGTCTCCGTGTGGCCCGCCAGCAGCCCGGTGAGGTCGGAGACAGCCACGCCGGTGTGGGCGTCCCCGTAGTCGATGGCCATTGCGCGCATAAAAACGGTCCTCCAGTCCCGCACGGCGGACCCCGCCGTGCCATAATGGTCATAGCCCCATTATATCGGATCAGATCCGTAAAAAAAAGTGGAATATTTGATAAAAACCAGTTGACCTGTCCCCATTCCTATGGTATAGTAATCATTACCTGTGGAAATGGGGCTTTCTTTTTGCGCGTTTTTCGCTTCTCACGCGGAGAGAGCCGCCGTTTTGGACGCAGGGAGGCAATCGTACAGGCTGTGCCTGGATACATGAATAAGGAGGTGCCGTTAGGAATGCGTGTCAAGATCACATTGAGATGCAACGAGTGCAAGCAGAGAAACTACAACACGGTCAAGAATAAGAAGAACGATCCTGATCGTCTGGAGATGAACAAGTACTGCCCCTTCTGCAGAAAGCACACGGTCCACACTGAGACCAAGTAAAGAAAGGGAGAGATTTCATCATGGCTGAAGAAAAAAAGGCTAAGAAGGATCGGGGCCGCTGGTTCCGCGAGATGAGAAGCGAACTGAAAAAGGTGATCTGGCCCTCCTGGGACAAGGTCGCCAAGAACACCGGTACCGTGATTCTGTGCAGCGCCCTCATCGGCGCGTGCATCTGGATCCTGGACGGCGTGTCCGGCCTGCTGATCAAGACCATCCTGGGCCTTCTGCAGTAAGAGGGTCGGGAGGAATGGCCGCTAACGCGCTGTGGTATGTGGTGCATACCTATTCCGGCTATGAAAACGCCGTAAAGACCGCTATCGAGAAATTCGTCGTCAACCGGGGCATGGAGGACATGATCCTGGATATCCAGATCCCCCTGGAGAAGGTGACGGAGATCACGGAGACCGGCGCCGCCAAAGAGGTGGAGCGCAAGGTGTTCCCTGGCTACGTCCTGGTGAAGATGGTGATGACCGACGACACATGGCACCTGGTGCGGAATGTGCGCGGCGTCACGGGCTTCGTAGGCGAGGCCAGCAACAAGCCCATCCCCCTGACGGAGGAGGAGGTCCTGGCCCTGGGCATGGAGAAGCACGAGATCGAGGTGCGCTACCACGAGGGCGACCGGGTCCGCATCAACGACGGCCCTCTGGAGTCCTTTACCGGCACGGTGGAGGAGATCGACGCCGAGAAGAACAAGGTCACGGTTATCGTGTCCATGTTCGGGCGGGAGACCCCCGTGGAGCTGGAGCTGGACCAGGTGGAAGTGGTCGAGTGACCCCCAGGCCGATTCGTTTCCCAGCAAGCTATTCCGCCGCGTGAGCGGCGGCGTGGGAGGGGCGCCTGCGAGAGGCAGCCCCGCCACCACCACATTTTATCAAGGAGGTGCCTGACATGGCACAGAAAGTCGTAGGATACGTCAAACTGCAGATCCCCGCGGGCAAAGCGACCCCCGCACCCCCTGTTGGCCCCGCTCTGGGCCAGCACGGCGTCAACATTCCCGCCTTTACCAAGGAGTTCAACGAGCGCACCAAGAACGACATGGGTCTGATCATTCCCGTTGTCATCACCGTGTACTCCGACCGCTCCTTTACCTTCGTCACCAAGACGCCCCCCGCGGCCGTCCTCATCAAGAAGGCCTGCAACATCGAGTCCGGCTCCGGCGTGCCCAACAAGACCAAGGTGGCCACCATCAGCAAGGCCGACGTGCAGAAGATCGCTGAGACCAAGATGCCCGATCTGAACGCTGCCAGCCTGGAGTCCGCCATGAGCATGATCGCCGGCACCGCCCGCAGCATGGGCGTCATCGTGGGCGAATAAGGAGGGCATGAGAAATGTTTAGAGGTAAGAAGTATCAGAACAGCGCCAAGCAGATCGACAGAGCTACTCTGTACGAGGCCAAGGACGCCTTTGAGATCATTTGCAAGACCGCTTCCGCCAAGTTCGACGAGACCGTCGAGCTCCATGTGAAGCTGGGCGTGGACTCCCGTCACGCTGACCAGCAGGTCCGCGGCGCCGTGGTCCTGCCCCACGGCACCGGCAAGACCGTCCGGGTGCTGGTGTTCGCCAAGGGCGACAAGGCTGACGCCGCCCGGGCCGCCGGCGCGGACTATGTGGGCGATATGGACATGGTGGAGAAGATCCAGAAGGAGAACTGGTTCGACTTCGACGTGGTGGTGGCCAGCCCTGACATGATGGGCGTTGTGGGCCGTCTGGGTAAGCTGCTGGGCCCCAAGGGCCTGATGCCCTCTCCCAAGGCCGGCACTGTCACCCCCGACGTGGCCAAGGCTGTTACCGAGGTCAAGGCCGGTAAGATCGAGTACCGTCTGGACAAGACCAACATCATCCACTGCCCCATCGGCAAGGTGTC
>CATZRD010000047.1 GCA_958423465.1 uncultured Oscillospiraceae bacterium
TGGAAGCCGCGCTCAGCATAGAACTCCTGCTCACCGGCGGTGAACACGAACTCCTGGCCGCACTCCTTGCAAACTAAAGTCTTGTCTTCGTACATGATGTTACCCTCTCTTTGAATCAGAAAGAAATATATGCGTTCAGCTCGCGCTGAATTCGCCGGTAGTGAGACGCCGCGCGATCTTGCGGCGGATGCGTTGAACAGCGTTGTCCACAGATTTAGGGGGTCTGGAAACCGCTGCGGCAATTTCCCGCGTGGTAAGGCCGTCCAAATAGTACCCTAAAATCGTAGACTCAAACTCGGACAACTGATCGTAAACGCCGCTCAAAATATCCCGCAAGCCCTCACGACCGATGATCAGGTCCTCGGGGTTGAGCTGGGAAATGAGTGGTTCGCCAAATGTGGAGCTATGCCTGTCAAAGAAGGGTATTTCCAGAGGGACCGACTGGTTCAAGGGACTGTGCTTGTCCCGGGCGGCGCTGCGCACCGCGGAACACAGACGATTGCGGATACATACCTCGGCAAAGGAGCGAAAGCTGACGCCCTTGTCCGCGTCAAACTCCCTCACGCCGTGAATCAGGCCGATCATACCCTCCTGGATCAGATCGTCGCTGTCGCCGCCGGCCAGGAAAAAGGGCCGGGACAGCTTGCGTACCAGGCGGTGATAGCGGGAGACCAGCGTCTCCTCCGCCTCGCGGTCGCCGGAGCGGGCCATGGCGCACAGGTCCTCGTCGGCGGCGGTACAGTATGGGGTATGCTCAGCTTGGTTTTCCAACATGGTTATTATACCTATCCCTCAGTGCTTTTGTCAAGCAAATCTTAAAAAAATGTGAAGTCTGTGCTCAAATTTTTATGGATTTTACCAAATCAGCCAGTCGGGCGGCACATTCGGACGCCTGCGCGTCGGTCTTGGCCTCCACCATCACCCGAATCAGCGGCTCCGTGCCCGAGGGACGGACCAGCACACGGCCCTCGCCGCCCAGCAGCTCCTCCTCCCGGCGGACGGCCTCGGCCAGCTCGCCGCAGGCCATGACCTTCTCCTTCAGCCCCGGCTGATTGGCCAGCTGCACGTTCACCAGGGTCTGGGGATAGCTGGGGCAGATGGACGCCAGCTCCGACGCCGTCTGGCCGCTGCGCCGGAGCACCTGCAGGAACTGCAGGGCGGTGAGCTGGCCGTCGCCGGTGGTGGCGTAGTCGGTGAAGATGGTGTGGCCCGACTGCTCCCCGCCGATGCGGTAGCCGAACTCCAGCATCTTCTCCAGCACGTTCCGGTCCCCCACCGGAGTGCACACCAGGCGGATGTTGTTCCTGTTGCAGAACTCGTGGAGGCCCAGGTTGCTCATGACGGTGCCCACGATGGTATGGCCGGTGAGGACGCCCCGGCGCTTCATGTCGAAGCCGCACACGGCCATAGTCTTGTCCCCGTCGATGACCTGTCCCCGCTCGTCGATCATCAGACAGCGGTCCGCGTCCCCGTCAAAGGCGATGCCCAGGTCATACTCTCCCGCCGTCACCATGGCGGCCAGGCTCTTCAGGTGGGTGGAGCCGCAGCGGTCGTTGATGTTGACGCCGTTGGGCTTGCGGTGGATGAAATCCACCTCGATGGCGAAGCCGGAGAAGAGGTCCGGAGCCGTGGCCGCCGCCGCGCCGTTGGCGCAGTCCACCAGCACCCGCAGCCCCCCCAGATCCTCCCGGATGGTATTGGCCAGATGCTTGATATACTCGTACTTCAGGTTTTTCATACCGTGGATCCGCTTGCCGATCCCCGCCCCGGTGCGAATGGGCATCGGTTCCTGAGACAGGATCTTCTCCTCCACCCGTGCCTCTAGGGCATCGGAGAGCTTGTAGCCCTGCCCGTTGAACACCTTGATGCCGTTGTGCTCGAAGGGGTTGTGGCTGGCGGAGATCACCACGCCGGCGTCCGCCCCCACCTTCACCGTGAGATAGGCCACGGCGGGCGTTGGGATGGTGCCCAGGGGCATGACGCTGCCCCCTACGCTGGTGATCCCGGCGATCATGGCCCCCTCCAGCATGTCGGAGGACACGCGGGTATCCATGCCGATGGTGACGAGGGGCGTCTCCCCCTTCTCCTCCAGCAGCACCAGCGTCACCGCCTGGCCCACCCGGTAGGCCAGCTCAGCGGTGAGGTTTTCTCCTACGATGCCCCGAATCCCATCGGTGCCGAATAGTTTGCCCATAGCTGTTCTCCTTTATTATGATTGCCATTTTTGAGATTGCCGGCCCCCTGCCGGGGGGCGGTTGTGGGGCTTCCAGCCCCAATGTTTTCAGGGGCTGCCCCCCATAAACGCCTTAAAACGTCAGCTGGTCCATATCCGCCGGCGCGCCGCCGGGGATGGGCAGGTGCAGATGCTCATAGGCCTTCCGGGTGACGCACCGGCCCCTGGGGGTCCGGGTCAGGAACCCGATCTGCAGGAGGTACGGCTCGTACACGTCCTCCAGGGTCACGGCCTCCTCGTTGATGGTGGCGGCCAGGGTCTCCAGGCCCACGGGGCCGCCGCCGTAGTAGTCGATGATGGCCCGGAGCATCCTGCGGTCGATGTTGTCCAGGCCCAGATGGTCCACCTCCAGGGCGGTGAGGGCCCGGTCAGCCAGATCCCGGGTGATGACGCCGTCGCCCACCACCTGGGCGAAATCCCGGACCCGGCGAAGCATCCGGTTGGCGATGCGGGGGGTGCCCCGGCTGCGTTTGGCGATCTCCATGGCGCCCTCCGGCTCGATGGGGGCCTCCAGGATGCCGGCGGACCGGGTGACGATGAGCGCCAGCTCCTTGTGGGTGTACAGCTCCAGCCGCAGCGTCACGCCGAACCGGTCCCGGAGAGGGGCGGAAAGCTGTCCCGCCCGGGTGGTGGCCCCGATGAGGGTGAACCGGGGCAGGTCCAGCCGGATGGAGTTGGCCGAGGGGCCTTTGCCGATGATGATATCAATGGCGTAGTCTTCCATGGCGGGATACAGCACCTCCTCCACCGAGCGGTTCAGGCGGTGGATCTCGTCCACAAAGAGGATGTCGTTCTCGTTGAGGTTGGTCAAAAGCGCCGCCAGGTCCCCCGCCTTCTCAATGGCGGGGCCGGAGGTGACCCGCACGTTCACCCCCATCTCGTTGGCGATGATGCCCGAGAGGGTGGTCTTGCCCAGGCCCGGGGGGCCGTGGAGCAGCACATGGTCCAGCGGCTCATGGCGCATTTTGGCCGCCTGGATAAAAACCTCCAGATTCCCCTTGGCCTTCTCCTGGCCGATGTACTCCTTCAGCGTTTTGGGCCGCAGGGAGTACTCCCCCTCGTCCTCCCGGGTGAGAGAGGTCGTGATGAGAGGCTCCCGCTCCGTATATTCGCCGCCGGAAAAGTCGATGCTCATAGTGGGCTTCTCCTTATCTGTAACTGCCGCATTAATAGCAGATGATATAGTAGATCACATAGGCCCAGCTCATAAGGCCGTGGAGAATGGCCCAGCCCACGCTGTGCCAATTCACATAGGAGATGACCATGGCCAGACAGGAGCCGAAGGATATCCACGTCTTCACCGCTTTTTTCGTATTCTGCTCGTTCTGCTCGTTCATCCGGCTTATTCCTCCTTACGCCTCCGGGCCGCCCTTGCCCAGCACCGCCCGGACGGCCTCGCCGATGTTGGCGGCCTCGATGAGCCGCAGGCCCTCCGGCCTTTTCGGGCTGCGGCCCCGCCGACGGGGCACCACGCAGGCGGTAAAGCCCAGACGCCGCACCTCGCTGAGCCGCTGGTCCAGGCTGTCCACCCAGCGCAGCTCCCCGGTGAGGCCCACCTCCCCGATGGCCGCCAGATCCTGGGGCACGGGCCTGTCCAGATAGCTGGAGGCAAGCGCCAGAATCGCCGCCAGGTCCGCCCCCGGTTCGTCCAGGGTCAGGCCGCCGATGATGTTCAGATAGGCGTCGCACTGGCTCACCTTCAGCCCGCCCCGCTTTTCCAGCACCGCCAGCAGCATGGCCGCCCGGTTGTAGTCAAAGCCGTTGCTGGACCGCCGGGCGCTGCCGTAGGGCGCCGGGGCCAGCAGGGCCTGGATCTCCGCCAGCACCGGCCTGGCCCCCTCCATGACGCAGGCGACGCAGGTGCCGGGAGCCCCCTCGGGCCGGCCGGCCAGCAGGCTCTGGGAGGGGTTCTCCACCTCCTCCAGGCCCTGGGCCTGCATCTCGAATACGCCGATCTCGTTGGTGGCCCCGAACCGGTTCTTAGCGGAGCGGAGGATGCGATAGACGCTGTGCCGGTCCCCCTCAAAGGAGAGCACACAGTCCACCATGTGCTCCAGGACCTTGGGGCCGGCGATGGCCCCCTCCTTGTTCACATGGCCGATGACGAACACCGTCACGCCCCGCTCCTTGGCCAGGCGCATAAGGGCCATGGTGCAGCCCTTCACCTGCCCCACGCTGCCGGGGGGGCTGTCCAGCTCCGGGTCGTAGAGGGTCTGGATGGAGTCCACGATGAGGATGTCCGCCGCGGCGTCCTCCGCCGCCTGGAGCACATCCCCCAGGGCCGTCTCCGCCAGCACCAGCAGGTCCTCCCCGGCCACCCGCAGCCGCTGGGCCCGCAGCTTCAGCTGCCGCACCGACTCCTCCCCGGAGACATACAGCACTCTGCCCGCGGCGGTAAGGCTGCCGCAGATCTGGAGCATCAGGGTGGATTTCCCGATGCCCGGCGCGCCTCCCACCAGCACCAGGGAGCCCTTTACCGCGCCGCCGCCCAGCACCCGGTCCAGCTCCCCCATGCCGGTGGAAAAGCGGATCTCCTCCGCCTCATCGATCTCCGGCAGGGCCACGGGCCGGGGGCCGGGACCGATCCGAACGTCGGGCCGGCCAGCCTTTCCCCTGGGGGCGCTCTCCCCCTCCACAATGGTGTTCCAGGCCCCGCAGGCGGGGCACTTCCCCGCCCACTTGGGGGTCTCGTTGCCGCACTGGGTGCAGTAATAGGTGGTCCTGACCTTGGCCATAGGGCGCTGTTCCCTTCTCCTCGGACCGGCGGGGTCCGGCTTTTTCTTCAGTATACTACGCCCCCCGTCGTTTGACAAGCAAAACCGGCGGCGGTTTCCTTTATCCCTCCTCCGCCGTCAGGAAGGCCATGGTAGGGGCCAGGATGGACACCGCCAGCCGCTTCTGATGGTCCTCCGTTTTCAGCGCCGCCGTCTCCCGGCTGTTGGACAAAAACCCGCACTCCACCAACACCGCCGTCCCCTGGGCGTGGCTGAGGAGGTACACCCCCTGGGCGGTCTTGATCTCCTTGGCGGCGTCGTTGACGGCGGCGTTCAGCGCGTCCTGCACCGCCTGAGCCAGCCTGGCGCTTCTCTCTCCCCCGCCGTGGAACACCTGGGCCCCGTGGACCTCTGGGAAACCGGGCAGGGTGTTCTGATGGATGCTGACGGTCACAGCCTCCGGCAGGGCGTTGGCGGCCTCCGTCCGGTTTTTCAGGTCGTCTGTTTTCCGCTGCCGCACGGTGGGCAGGGCCGGGTCCCCCAGGGACACGTCCTCCCGGCGGGTCATGGCCGCGTCCACTCCCAGAAGCCTCGCCAGACTCTCCAGCTCCAGGCTCACCGCCAGATTGATCTCCGCCTCGGTGGCGCCGTCCGCCGCCACCGCGCCGCCGTCCTCGCCGCCGTGGCCCGGGTCGATCAGGAGCGCCGGGCCGCCGCCCTCCAGGACCACATTTTTGCTGGCGTTGACGGCCCCGCCCCTCCACAGGATCGCCGCGAAGGCGGCGAACAGGAGCACAAAGCACAGTACATACAGCGCCGTCCATTTTTTGAATGTGATAAACACAGCCTTCACCTCCCTAGGAGCCTATGCGCCGGGAACGGAAAATAGACCGGGGCGCACCCCCCACGAGGATGCGCATATTATGGACCGAGGGGGAAAAAGCGCCCCCTCTACTTCCATGAAGGAGGGAACGATTTTTGGAGAACACCGCAAGACCGAACTGCTGCGGCGCTATGGAGGGCACTCTGCCCGGGAAATGCGCCTCGCTGGTCTTTCCTTATATTCCCATGCAGTGCCCCAATCCGGAGCGCTACGACCAGAAGGAGGCACTGGCCAAAGGGACCCTGTTCCCCGGCCTGGATATGCCCTTTTTCAGGGCCATGGAGACCCGGATGAACTGCGATAATCCCGCGCTTTGCGAGCTGATGGCCCTGGGCTTCGCCGTGACGGAGCTTGGGCTGTACCTGGACACCCACAAGAGCGACAGGGAGGCCCTGGACCTCTACCTCCAGTACGCGGCTCTGGCCAAAGAGGGCCGCCGGCGCTATGAGGAGATGTACGGCCCCCTCCAGCAGGAGAACGTCACCGAAGCGGGCTGGACCTGGCTGGACGATCCCTGGCCCTGGGACTATACGGGAGGGAGCAAGTAATGTTTGTCTATGAGAAACGGCTGGAATACCCTGTCAACATCAAGAACACCAACCCCAAGCTGGCCGCCCTGATCATCAGCCAGTACGGGGGACCGGACGGTGAGCTGGGCGCGTCCCTGCGATATCTGAGCCAGCGCTACTCCATGCCCTACCCGGAACTGAAGGGACTGCTGACGGACATTGGCGTGGAGGAGCTGGGCCATTTGGAGATGATCGGCACCATCGTCCACCAGCTCACCCGGAACCTGACGGAGGAGCAGATCCGTACCGCGGGCTTTGACGCCTACTTTGTGGACCGCACCGCCGGCGTGTACCCCACCGCGGCTTCCGGCTTCCCTTACTCCGCCGCCAGTATGGCCTGCAAGGGAGATCTGATCGCGGACCTCACCGAAGACCTGGCCGCAGAACAAAAGGCCCGGGTGACCTACGACAACATTCTGCGCCTCAGCGACGATCCGGACGTCAATGACGCCATCAAGTTCCTTCGCGCCCGGGAAGTGGTCCACTTCCAGCGCTTCGGCGAGGGGCTGCGGCTGGCCAAGGACCGGCTGGGGGAGAAAAACGTCTACTATATGAACCCGTCTTTTGACAAGTAATATTACTTTACTGATGCTGGAAAATTTGGCAATTGCGGGGTGAACAGGTCATTGATTTACCCCTTCCTTTGCGCCGCAGGAACGAAAAGAGGGACGGCTTTCGCCGTCCCTCTTTTGCTCTGTCGTTCAGTCTATCCGCGCGTTTGCCTTACTTGATGACCACGGTCTGGCAGAAAACAGCCAGCACCTGAGCCACCTGGCAGCGGGCGGCGGGAGCCTTCAGGGCGGCTCCGTCGGCAGCGCTCACCATGCCGTGAGCCATGGCCCAGCTCACCGCCTCGGCGGCGTAGTCGGAACACTCGAAGCCGCTCACATCCGCACGGGCGGCGGTGTCGTAGCCCTTCAGCGCCGCGTAGCGGTACAGGATGGTCAGCATCTGCTCAAAGGTCACGCCGTCGTCAGGACCGAACTTCCCGGTATCGTGGCCCAGCAGGATGCCCTTGCTGTTGCCCCACAGGACCGCGCTGGCGAACCACTGGTCCTCCATCACATCGGGGAAGGTGGGAGCATACGCCACGGCAGGCTCTTTCTCCAGGCGGTACAGAATCGTGGCCACCTGAGCCCGGGTGAACTCGCTGTAGGGAGCGAAGGCGGTGGTGTCAACGCCGGTCATGAGACCGTTCTCGGAGACGTACTTGACAGCCTCGTAGAAGGTATCGTCCACATCCACGTCGGTGAAGGGCAGCTCGCTCTCCACCGGCTCCTCCGGCTCATCGGGCTCGTCCGGCTCAGCGGGCTTGGTGGGTTTGGTGGGCTGGGTGGGAGGAATGGGAATGTAGCTGTTGTCCTTCCAGTTGGCAACGAAGGTGATGTCCTCGGTGATCTCCACCGTCTCGCCGCCGTAGTACCGGGTGCCGATGGGGTCGCCCTCCACGGTCCAGTAGCGGAAGATCTCATCACGGGTGTCGTCCGGGGTGGGCAGCTCGATCTCCGTACCGGGCAGGACGGTGATGGGCTTCTCCTTCGCGCCCTCAAAGGTAACGGTCACGACCGTGATGGGCTCAGCGTCGGGATCAGTGGTATCCGTGATGACAGCGCCCTCATCGGCGGCGGCTAGCGCGTCCTCCACGGTCTCGTGGTAGGTGTAGGTGCCGTTGTTGTTCAGCTCAACGGGAATAGAAGAATCAACGTACTCCGCGACGGAGTGAGAATAGCTACCGCCGGAAATCGTGATGACATCTCCATCATCCGCAGCCTCTGCCAACTCCTCAGAAATCAAAAGCGCTCCCTTTTCACCAGTTACAATCACAGCGTCATCGTCTTCACTGATAGAAAGCTGAGTAAGATGTGTGTCCGTCGCAAGCGGCTTTCCAGTCTTTGCTTCTACACCAACATATTCATAGATCGCATAACCGTTTTCGCTGACGATAGAACCACCGGTGATGTTGACTGTTACTGTTCCGGGCGTATTCGAATCAAGCTTGTAGCCATCATTGGATTCGATTTGGATCGCTGCGCCAGAGGCATAAATGCCGTTGGAAAAACCTTCCGTAGGCGTGGAATCCGGACCGGTTGCGGTCAGCGTACCGCCCATAATATTCAGCGTGCCGCACTTCATTCCAATGGCAGAAGACACGCCTGTGATCGTACCGCCATAAATATTCACTTCGCCAACATTCGGAATGTACATGGCGGTTGCCTGTTCGCTGGTAACGCTTGCGCCATCGTAAATGTTGATCGTGGGCTGAGAATAGTCCTGACCATTGGTGCTAATCGCCTGAATGGCCTCTGCCGCAACTTTGCCGTAAACATTGAGGGTAGGGCCTCCACTAGTCTCACCCTTTTTCCCCTGAACAAAGATCGGTACATCGCTTTTCGACGCAACCACAGTATCGGCATCCACAGTTACGGTAGAATTGTTCAAGACCGCAATCCCAAAAGCGGAATCTGTGGAAATCGAAACATTTTCAAGTGTCAAATCACCAGCGGTCGCATATACAGCATAAAGCGAACCTTCCTCGATGGTGCCATCTTTAACAATAACGCTGACATCGCTTTTCAAGCCAAGAGCAATTTGATAACCACCAGTCAACGTGTATCCGTCCAAATCCAGGGTTATGCTCTTGGTAATCCAGAAGTTCGCAGCATCTGTACCATCCGTACCATCTGAACCAGCCGTCACATTCTTCAGCAGCTCCACGGTGTCGCCGTCCTCGGCTTCGCCGATGGCGGCGGCCAGGGTGTCATAATGCGCGGTGCCGATTGCGGCCTCGTGTTCGCAGTCCGCACCGCCCTCACAAGTGGTTCCGGTTGCCTCGTCTCCCCCTTCTGCCAGCGCCGTGGGCATGACCGTCATGACCATGCACAGCGCCATAAGAATCGCTAATATCCGCTTTTTCATAGATTTTCCTCCTTCATACTGCAAGCCCCCATTCTGTTATGCTGCGCATAACAGAGCAAAAAGGGACCCCTTTTTGCGGCCGGTCAGGCCGGCCCGGTCAACTTCATTGTAGCATGGGCCATCCTATTTGTACAGCCCCGGCGGGCAACTTTTTCCATAAATTTCCAACCTTTTTCCATGGACCGGACATCAGTCCCCCTCCAGCTCCCGCCGCACGGCTCTGGCGATGACCGCCTGCCCCTCCGGGGAGCGCAGGACCTCCAGCACCATGGAGCGGACCATGTCCTGAAACGCTCTGTTTTTCAAAAACGCGTCCGCCACCGCGGCGGAGCCGTCCCCGGAGGCCGGAGCGGCCTTTTTCCGGGCGGGGGCCGGAGCGGGAGGCTCGTCCTTCACCGCCGGGGCGGTCTCCAGCCACAGGTCCTGGCGGGTGCGGTCGCCGCTCTCCCCCCGAAGGTAACATACGGACACGCCGAAGAAGTCCGCCAGGGCCTGGACCTGCTCCTTGGTGGGGGACTGCCGCCCCGTCTCGAACTTCTCCACCGCGTTTTTCGGCAGCTTCAGCGCCGCCGCCAGGGCCGGGCGGCTGAGGCCCTTCTCGTCCCGCAATTGGGTGATTCGCTGTGCCATGGTGACCATATATGGGTCCCTCCTTGGTAGATATCATAATAGTGTAAGCTGTTCCGGCTCCTCCGCCGGCGGTCCCGGTTCCGCCGGGTCCTCCCCCGCCAGCAGGGCGGCGAACTGGTCCTCCGTGAGGACAGAAATGGCAAGGTCCTGCGCTTTACGGAGCTTGCTGCCGGCGTTCTCCCCGGCCACTACGAAGGTGGTTTTTTTGCTGACGGAGGAGCTTACCTTCCCGCCCCGGGCCTCGATGAGAGCCGCGGCCTCCTCCCGGGTGAACCGCTCCAGCGCCCCGGTGAGAACGAAGGTCTGGCCCCGGAACTGGTCCCCCTGGGGCTTTTGGGCCGCCTCCATGGAGACTCCCGCCGCCTTCAGCCGCTCCATGAGCCGGAGGGACCGGGGGTTGTCCAGCCACTCCCGGATATAGGCGGCGGTGACCGGCCCTACGTCCTCGATGGCGGTCAGCTCCTCCAGGGAGGCCGCCGCCAGCGCGTCAAACGTGCCGAAATGGGCGGCCAGGACCTTGCCGGCCTTCTCCCCCACCTGGCGGATGCCCAAGGCGAAGAGCAGCCGCTCCAGCCCCCGGTCCCGGCTGCCGGCGATGGCCTGGACGGCGTTTTCCGCCGACTTCTTCCCCATGCGCTCCAGGCCCTCCATCTCCTGAGCCGTCAGGCCGTAGAGGTCGGCGGGGCTTTTCACCAGGCCGCTGTCGATGAGCTGGGCCATGATGGCGGGGCCCAGACCCTCGATGTCCATGGCGTTCCGGCTGGCGAAGTGGGTCAGGGTCCGGTGGAGCTGGGCGGGACAGTCCGTGTTGGTGCAGCGCTTGGCCGCGCCGTCGGGGTCCCGCACCGCCGGGCCGCCGCACACCGGGCAGGTATCCGGCAGGCGGTAGGGCTTTACACCCTCCGGCCGGCGGTCCTTCAGCACCTCCACCACCTCGGGGATGATCTCCCCGGCCTTTTGCAGCACCACCGTGTCCCCGATGCGGATGTCCTTCTCGTCGATGAAGTCCTGGTTGTGGAGGGTGGCGTTGGTGACGGTGGTCCCCGCCAGCCGTACCGGCTCCACGATGACCTTGGGGGTCAGCACGCCGGTGCGGCCCACCTGGACCACGATGTCCACCACCCGGGCAGGCTTTCGCTCCGGTGGGTACTTGTAGGCCACGGCCCACCGGGGACATTTGGCGGTGCTGCCAACGGCGGAGCGGTCTGTAAGGGAATCCAGCTTTACGACCGCGCCGTCCATGTCGAAGGGCAGTTCTTCCCGGTCCTCCCCCAGCCGCCGGATCTCGGCGTTCACCGCCTCCCGGTCCCGCAGCAGCTTGTGGGGGATCACCGGGAAGCCCTGGCTGGCCAGGTAGTCCAGGGCCTCGCCGTGGGAGGCGAAGGTCCTCCCCTCCGCCAATTGCAGGTTGAACACCCGGATATCCAGGCTCCGCCGGGCGCAGATCCGGCTGTCCAGCTGGCGCAGGGACCCGGCAGCGGCGTTGCGGGGATTGGCGAAGGGCGGCTCCTCCCGCTCCTCCCGCTGGCGGTTCAGCCGGCGGAACACCGCCTTGGGCATAAAGACCTCCCCTCGGACGATGAGCCGCTGAAGCTTCTCCGGCAGGGTCATGGGGATGGAGCGGATGGTCCGCAGATTCTCCGTCACGTCCTCCCCCACCCGGCCGTCCCCCCGGGTGGCCCCCCGAAAGAAAACGCCGTCCCGGTACTCCAGTGCCACGCTGAGGCCGTCCACCTTGGGCTCCACGCTGCAGAGGGCGCCGCCGGGAAGCTCCTCCATCCGCCCCAGGAAGTCATCCACCTCCTCAGGAGCAAACACGTCCTGGAGGCTCTCCAGGGGTGCCGGGTGCTCCACTTGGGCAAAGCTGTCCAGGGGCGCGCCTCCCACCCGCTGGGTGGGGGAATCCGGCGTGATCTCCTCCGGGTGGGCCGCCTCGAGCTCCTCCAGCCGGCGGAGCTTCCGGTCATACTCGTAGTCCGCCATGGTGGGATCGTCCAGCACATAGTACCGGTAGCCCGCCTCGTTCAGCTCCCGCCGCAGGGCGGCCATCTCCTCTTTAAAGTCCATTGCCATTCCTCCGTAAAAAAAGCGCTCGCGCTTCCGGGATGATCTATCCGTTGTTGATCGCGTACTCGTAGGCGTCCTCCTCCGAGCTGTTGCCGGAGTCGAAGTAGGTGTAGGTGTCGGGCACCGCCCCCACGATCACCGTCTCCGCCAGGTCGAAGGCGTGGGAAAAACTGGCGTAGGTCTTGAACCCCGGCAGCAGGATGCTCACGGACACGTCTACGTTCAGCAGGATCCGGTGGGTGGTCTGGTTGATCCCCGCCTGGTCGAACTGGTTTTCAAAGTGGGCGGAGCAGCTGCCCACCGTCTCCATACGGACGGTGAACCTGGGTCCCCGGCCCGCCAGCAGGGGCGTCCCCGTCAGGGTGCCCAGGGGGATGGAAAGATTTGTGTCCGCCGTCTCCCCCAGCCGGGTCAGGATGTCCTGGGTAATGGCGGCCTGGAGACGGTTGAACTCCGCCATATTGCTGGTGAGGGCGGTGATCCGCCCCTGGCTGTCCTTCTGGAAGGAGATCAGCTTGTCATAGGCAAACTCCCCGCTCTGGACCGTGTCCTCCACCGCCCGGGTGACGATCCGGCCCACGGTGTTGGACACCCGCGTCACCGCCAGGTTCCCCAGCAGGTCCCGCAGGTGGACGGAGGCCACCAGAAACAGGGCCATCACCGCCATGGCGGCAAAAAGGCAGAGCAGTCTGGCCCGCTGAACGGCGGTCATGGGCCTTCTCCGTGGTCTGCGGCGCATCGCATCACCTCAGGAAAGCCTATGCGCCCGGGGCTTTTCCCTATTCCCCGAAAGACGCCTCTACTCCGGCAGGGCCTCCACCAGCGCCTTAAAGGTCCGGCCCCGCTCCTCGAAGTTTTTGAACCGGTCGAAGCTGGTGCTGGCGGGAGAGAGGAGCACCACGTCCCCGGCCTTCGCCCGGCTGTCCGCCAGAGCTACGGCGGCGGGATAGTCCTCCGCCTCCAGAATTTCCAGGCCCCGGAAATTCTCCGCCTCCTCCGCGGCCCGCCGGATGGCCCCGGCGGTGGCCCCGCAGAGGATAAGGCACTTCACATGGTCGTTGATCACCGGGCCCAGAGGCCCGTAGCTCACGCCCTTGTCCTTGCCGCCGGCGATGAGGATCACCTTCTCCGGGAAGGAGCGAAGGCCCGCCATGGTGCGGCTGGGGCTGGAGGCGATGGAGTCGTTATACCACCGGACTCCCCGGCGCTCCCGGCACAGCTCGATGCGGTGCTCCACCCCGCCGAAGGACCGGGCGAAGGTCCGGATGGTCTCGTCCTCCACCAGTCCCTGGACGGCGCAGACGGCGGCCATGTAGTTCTCCACGTTGTGGACCCCCGGGAGGAGGATATCCGACAGGGGCAGCACCGGGCGGCTCCTCTCCCCGTCCCGGTACCAGATCGTCCCCGCCTTGATGAAGCAGCCCCGCTCCGGCACAAGAAGGGGGTCTCTGGTGAACCGGCTGACCTGGCCGGGGGCCTTTTCCGCCAGGGCGCGGGTGAGGTCGTTGTCCCCGTTCACCGCCAGCAGTCCCGTGGCGTCCTGGTGGGTAAAGATGTTGGCCTTGGCCTGGACATACTCCGCCATGTCCGTGTGGACGTCCAGGTGGTTGGGGGCCAGATTGGTGAGCACGGCGATGCCGGGGCTGCGGCGGAGAGTCATGAGCTGGAAGGAGCTGAGCTCCACCACCGCCAGGTCCGTGGGCCCCATGTCCGGCACGCGGGCCAGCAGGGGCCGGCCGATGTTTCCTCCCAGGTGGACGGTCCTGCCCGACGCCTCCAGCAGCTTCGCGATGATGGTGGTGGTGGTGGTCTTGCCGTCGCTGCCGGTGACGCCGACGATGGGACAGGGACAGACCTCGAAAAACGCCTCCATCTCCGAGGTGATGACGCTGCCCCGCCGCCGGGCCTCCTCCAGGAATTTGGGGTGCAGGCCGGGGGTGCGGAACACCACGTCCTCCGTCACGCCCGCCAGATAGTCCTCCCCCAGGCGCAGCGCGCAGCCCAGGGCCTCCAGCTCCCCCGCCAGGGGACCCAGGGCCTCCCGGCTCTTTTTGTCCCGGACGGTAACGGCAACGCCCCCCTGCCGCAGCAGGCGGATGAGGGGGGTGTTGCTGACCCCCGCGCCGATGACGGCCACAGTCCTGCCCCGCAGGCTCTCCAGATACGCTTCAATGGTCATATGCCACGCTCCTATCGCCGGATGGTTCTCACCGGCCTTCTGATCGGCCTATAGTATACCACGGTCCGGGCCGTAAGACAATTATATTTTCTCAGGACCCGCATTGACAAGGGCCCCGCCGTGGGCTACAATGGATGCTGTGAGAAAAACAGGCGGTCGCGGGGCAGGACCGAAAGGTCCGCCGTGAGGAAAGTCCGGGCTCCGCAGGGCAAGGATAACGGGTAACGCCCGCCGAAGGCGACTTCAGGAAAAGTGCAACAGAGAGATACCGCCGCCCGGGTCCGCCCGGGCGGCAAGGATGGAAAGGCGAGGTAAGAGCTCACCCATCGGCTGGAGACTGTCCGATGCTGTAAA
>CATZRD010000048.1 GCA_958423465.1 uncultured Oscillospiraceae bacterium
GCCGGGGAACTTCAGCTGGCCCACGGTGGGGGAGACGGCGGCGTCGAACTGCATCTCGCCGTCGATGGCGTACTGGGGAGCCATCTCCTGAGCCAGCCGGGTGGCCTCGGCGGAGAGGGCCACGGTGGCGCCCTTGCCGGAACCCTTGGTGGAGAAGCTCAGCAGAGCGACCTTGGGGTCGATGCCAAAGAACTGGGCGGTCTTGGCGGACTCCACGGCCACCTCGGCCAGCTTCTGGGCGGCGGAGACGGTGACGTTGCCCTCCTTGTCCACGCTGTCCTCATAGGAGATGTTGATGGCGCAGTCGCCCATGCACAGCAGCCGCTGGGCCTCGTCGCCGGTATCCCGCTTCAGGATGAAGGCGGAGCTGACCAGATGGGCGCCGGGCTTGGTCTTGATGAGCTGCAGAGCGGGACGGACGGTGTCGGCGGTGGAGTAGGTGGCGCCGCCCAGCAGGGCGTCGGCCTTGCCCATCTTCACCAGCATGGTGCCGAAGTAGTTGCCCCGGCTCAGGGCCTTGCGGCAGTCCTCCTCGGTCATCTTGCCCTTACGCAGCTCCACCATCTTGGCCACCATCTCGTCCATGCCCTCGTAGGCGGCGGGGTCGATGATCTGGGCCTTCGCGATGTCAAAGCCGTTTTTCTCCGCCACGGAGCGGACCTCCTCCGCGTTGCCCACCAGGATCACATCCATCAGGTCCTCGGCCATGAGACGCTGGGCGGCGGCCTGGATGCGGGTGTCGTGTCCCTCGGTGAACACGATGGTGCGGCGCTGGGCCTTCAGATTGTTCAAAAGAGCGGTAAACATAGTCTTGTTCCTCCGTTATGGTTCGTTTCATTCTTTTCCCGCGCCTCAGGCGGGCGCGGCCGCAAGTACTAATATTATACAACAGGTTTTTCGGTGACTCAATGGGAAAAGCGAAAATTTTGCGAAAAAGTTCAGCGTCCAGAACCGCCGCCGGCAGGATCTTCGCCGGGATCCGCCGTTCCTCGGCGGATTTTGCCGCCCTGCCACAAGATATAGGGGCTTGACGAATGGACGAGAGTAGGGTACAATCACTTTTGTAAACATTTGTAACTATTTCATCTGAATCGTAACTTTTCGGAGGAATACGATATGGCCTCGATTCACACCAAGCGAGGACGGACCCCCGGCTTCCGGGACCGTCAGCGATTCCCGGAGAGCAACAGCGGCGCGACTCAGCTGCGCCTGCTGCTGGCGGGCCTGACGCCGCTGCTGCGCCGCAAGGCGGCCGGCCTGCTGTTCCGGCTCAGGGCGTTTTTCAGCCGTCTGGCCGTCCGTCTGGGCGGTCTGGCGGAGCGCCACCGGATGGTCCACGCCGCCGTGTTCCTGACGGCCAGCGTGGCGCTGACGGTATTCGCCGTGTACCATGTGCTGTATACCACCGGCACCACCGTGCTGCTGGACGGCGTGGCCCTGGGCACTGTGGCCAGCGAGGAGGAGGCCCGCTCCGCCCGGATGAGCGTGGAGCGCTCCATCTCCGACGTGGTGGGCTACGACTACACCCTCCAGGACAGCCAGGTGTCCTATGACACCTGCCGCACTTTCCGCAGCAGCATTGTGGACGAAAGCGAGCTGGAGTCCGCCCTGGCGGACAGCCTGGGCGTGGTGGAGCACGGCTACGCCCTGTATGTGGGCGGCGAGTTCATCGGCGCCACCCAGACCGAGGGGGCCTTTGAGGAGCTGCTGGAGCAGGTGGCCTCCGATTACCGCAACGAGAACACCGTCTCTCTGGACTTCCTGGAGCGGGTGGAGGTCCGGGAGCAGGACCTGCCGGTGGAGCAGTTCACCAATCTGGCGGACGCAGCCCTGCTGCTCAACAGCACCAAGGCCGGCGAGGTCACCTACACCGTGGAGAAGGGCGACTGCTGGTCCGTGATTGCCCAGGACCACGACATGACCAACAAGGAGCTTTTGGCGCTGAACCCCGGCTATGATATTGACAAGCTGAACATCGGCGATGTGCTGGTCATCAGCAACGCCGTGCCCTACCTCACCGTCCGGACCATCCAGATGGAGTACTATGTGGCGGATATCCCCTACGATGTGGAGTATGTGGATGACAACACCATGTGGGAGGGCGACACCCGGGTCATCAGCAAGGGCGCCTACGGCACCGCCGACACCGTGGCCCGGGTCACCTACGAGGGCACCGCCGAGGTGGAGCGGATCATCGAGGAGCAGACCATGATCACCGAGCCTGTCACCGAGATCCAGGCCCGGGGCACCCTGGAGCGGCCCAGCTGGGCGCCCACCGGCTCCTTCCGCTGGCCTACCAACGGCACGCTGACCTCCCGGTACGGCTACCGCAAGATCTTCGGCGGCACATCCTTCCACGGCGGCATCGACATCGCCAATAAGAAGGGCACCGACATCGTGGCCGCCGACGGCGGCGAGGTGATCTACGCCGGCTGGATGAGCGGCTACGGCTACCTGATCCAGATCGACCACCAGAACGGCTACGTCACCTACTACGGCCACAACTCCAGCCTGCTGGTGGATGTGGGGGACAAGGTGTACAAGGGCCAGCACATCGCGGAGATGGGCGCTACCGGCCGGGTCACCGGCACCCACTGCCACTTTGAGGTCCGCCTCAACGGCGAGCGCCAGGACCCCCTGGACTATCTGCCCTGACCATAATAAAATAGAGCGTAAGACCGCCTCCGGCAAGTCCGCCGGAGGCGGCTTTTTCCTGTTTTTTCACGGCTTCTCTTGCAATTTTTCCCCGTATACGGCATACTGGTGCTATCTGGACAATAAGGAGGCGCGGCTATGGAGCGCGTGAGCAAGGAAAACTACTATCTGGATATCGCGGAGACCGTCATCGAGCGGGCCACCTGCCTGCGGCGGTGCTACGGGGCCATCATCGTCAAGAACGACGAGATCATTTCCACCGGCTACAACGGGGCCCCCCGGGGACGGAAAAACTGCGTGGATCTGGGCTACTGCACCCGGGAGGCCATGCAGGTGCCCCGGGGCCAGCGCTATGAGCTGTGCCGCTCCGTCCACGCCGAGGCCAACGCCATCATCTCCGCCTCCCGCCGGGACATGGTGGGGGGCACCCTGTATCTGGCGGGGAAGGACGCCGTCACCGGCCAGGTCCTGCCCGATGCCACCTCCTGCGCCATGTGCCGCCGTCAGATCATCAACGCCGGTCTGGAGCGGGTGGTCATCCGCCGCACCGCCGAAGAGTACGATGTGGTCATGGTCCGGGACTGGATCGAGGAGGACGACTCCCTGCCGGAGAACCTGTAGGCTCCCCCAAAAAAGGCTTGACAGCGGGGCGGGAAGGAGTCTATACTGTCCTCATAGGAAGAACGAAATAGATGCAACTCGTTTTTTGTGGGAGGACATTATGACGCAACTCATGGACGCGCTGGTAAAGCCCGCCCCGGGGCCGGGGCTGGAGCTGCGCCGGGTCCCCGTGCCGGAGCCGGGACCGGGCGAGGTGCTCATCAAGATCCACAAGACCGCCATCTGCGGCACGGACGTACACATCTATAACTGGGACCCCTGGGCCAGGGAGCACATCCGCCCGCCCATGGTCATCGGCCACGAGTACGTGGGGGAGGTGGCCCGGCTGGGAGCCGGCGTTACCGGCCTCCGGGTGGGCCAGCGGGTCAGCGGCGAGGGGCACATCACCTGCGGCCGCTGCCGCAACTGCCACACCGGCAACATCCAGTGGTGCAAGGACACGGTGGGGGTAGGCGTGGACCGGGACGGGGCCTTTGCGGAGTATGTGTGCATCCCCCAGTCCAACGTCATCGTCATTGACGAGAGCCTGCCGGAGGACGTGGTGGCCTTTTTCGACGCCGTGGGCAACGCCGCCCACACCGCTCTCATGTGGAACCTGGTGGGGGAGGACGTGCTCATCACCGGGGCCGGTCCCATCGGGATCATCGCCGCGGGGATCTGCAAGTACGCCGGAGCCCGCCGGGTGGTCATCACCGACGTGAACGACTACCGGCTGGAGCTGGCTCGGAAGATGGGGGCCGACGCGGCGGTGAACGTGGGCCGGGAGGACCTGCCGGAGACCATGCGCAAGCAGGGGCTGGTGGAGGGCTTCGACATCGGCCTGGAGATGAGCGGCAGCGGCGCTGCCCTGGGCCAGATGATCTCCGTCATGCGCAACGGCGGCAAGATCAGCCTGCTGGGCATCTCCAACCAGCCGGTGCCCATGGACATGAACAGCATCATCATGAAGGGTCTGGCCCTCCAGGGCATCTACGGCCGGAAGCTGGACAACTGGCACCAGATGAGCTACATGGTCCAGGGGGGCCTGGACCTGACGCCGGTGATCACCCACCGGTTCCACTACACCCAGTTCCAGGAGGGCTTCGCCGCCATGAACAGCGGCCGGTCCGGCAAGGTGATCCTGGACTGGACCAAACAGTAAGAGGAGGAGCACGCCATGAAAACCGCGCTGGAACAAGTTCGCCGGGAGCTGGCCGCCATTCGCGAGGCCGGCACCTGGAAGGACGAGCGGATCATCACTACCCCCCAGCAGTCCCGCATCGACACCACCCAGGCCAGGCGGGTGGTGAATATGTGCGCCAACAACTACCTGGGCCTCAGCGACCACCCCGCCCTGATCCAGGCCGCTAAGGACAGCTATGACCGGTGGGGCTTCGGCCTCAGCTCCGTTCGCTTCATCTGCGGCACCCAGTCCATCCACAAGGAGCTGGAGGAGAAGCTGGCGGCCTTTCTGGGCATGGACGACGCCATTTTGTATTCCTCCTGCTTCGACGCCAACGGCGGCCTCTTCGAGACCCTGCTGGGGCCGGAGGACGCCGTCATCAGCGACGAGCTGAACCACGCCTCCATTATCGACGGCGTGCGCCTGTGCAAGGCAAAACGTTACCGCTATAAGAACAACGACATGGCGGACCTGCGCCGGTGCCTGGAGGAGGCGAAGGCCTCCGGCTGTCAGGTGAAGCTCATCGCCACCGACGGCGTGTTCTCCATGGATGGCTATATCGCCGACCTCCGGGGCATCTGCGATCTGGCGGACGAGTTTGACGCCCTGGTGATGGTGGACGACAGCCACGCCGTGGGCTTCATGGGGGACACCGGCCGGGGCACCCCCGAGTTCTGCGGCGTCCAGGGCCGGGTGGATATCCTCACCGGCACTTTTGGAAAGGCCCTTGGCGGGGCCTCCGGCGGCTACACCGCCGCCCGGCGGGAGATCGTGGACCTACTGCGCCAGCGCAGCCGTCCCTATCTGTTCTCCAACACCCTGGCCCCCGCCATCTGCGCCGCCAGCTTAAAGACCATCGAGCTGCTCACCGCCTCCACGGAGCTGCGGGACCGGGTCCACGCCAACGCCCGGTACTTCCGCGCCGAGATGGAGAAGCTGGGCTTTGAGCTGCTGCCCGGGGAGCACCCCATCGTGCCCGTCATGCTCTACGACGCCAAAACGGCCCACGAGTTCGCGGACCGGATGCTGGAAAAGGGCGTGTATGTGGTGGCCTTCTGCTACCCGGTGGTGCCCAGGGGCAAGGACCGCATCCGCACCCAGATCTCCGCAGGACACACCAAAGAGGATCTGGATTTCGCCGTGGAGTGCTTCAGGGAAGTCAAGGCGGAGATGGGGCTTTGAGCCTTTGACAATTTGCCGGAAAGGGACTTGTACAGCGCCCGGTTTCGCGGTATGATACGATAAGCGCAGCGTTTGGCCCCCGGGGGTTCTGCCCCGGGGGCCTCTTGCTCATCTCACCCGGCGGGAGGAACGGAGAAGCTATGGATCGAGTGACCATCGGGATATTGGCCCATGTGGACGCGGGCAAGACCACCCTCAGCGAGGCTATGCTCTATACCACGGGGCAGCTGCGCCGTCTGGGGCGGGTGGACCACCGGGACGCGTTTCTGGACGGCTTCGCCCTGGAGCGGGAGCGGGGGATCACCATTTTCTCCAAGCAGGCGGAGCTGCCTCTGGGAGAGCGCGCCGCCACTCTGCTGGATACCCCGGGCCATGTGGACTTCTCCTCGGAGATGGAGCGGACCCTTCAGGTGCTGGACTGCGCGGTGCTGGTCGTCAGCGCCGCCGACGGGGTCCAGAGCCACACCATGACCCTGTGGCGGCTTTTGGAGCGCTATCAGATTCCTACGTTTCTTTTCGTGAACAAAATGGACCTGGCGGGGATGGACCGGGCCGCCCTGCTGGCGGAGCTGCAAAAGAAGCTGGACGGCGGCTGCGTGGACTTCGCCCGGCCGGAGGAGGAGGCGTGGGAGGAGGCCGCCCTCACCGACGAAAGCGCCCTGGGGGAGCTGCTGGAGACCGGGGAGCTGTCCCGAAACACCCTGCGGGGCCTTGTCCGCCGGCGGAAGCTGTTCCCCTGCTGGTTCGGTTCCGCCCTGCGGCTGGAGGGGGTGGAGGCGTTTCTGGAGGGACTGGCGGCCTATGCCCCCGCCCCGGCCTACCCGGCGGAGCTGGCCGCCCGGGTGTACAAGATCAGCTGGGACGGCCAGGGGACCCGCCTGACCCATATGAAGATCACCGGCGGATCGCTGCGGGTCAAGGCCCTCCTCTCCGGCGGGGAGGGGGAGGACGCCTGGCAGGAGAAGGCGGACCAGATCCGGATCTACTCCGGCGAGAAGTTCCAGACGGTGGAGGAGGCCCCGGCGGGGACGGTCTGCGCCGTGGCGGGTCTGACCCGCACCCGCCCCGGCCAGGGCCTGGGGGCGGAGCGGGGGACCTGGGAGCCGGTGCTGGAGCCGGTGCTCAGCTACCGGCTCATCCTGCCGGAGGGCACGGCCCCCCACGTGGCGCTGGAGAAGCTGCGGCGGCTGGAGGAGGAGGACCCCCAGCTCCGCATCCTTTGGGACAGCCGCCTTCAGGAGATCCGAATCCAGCTCATGGGCCAGGTGCAGCAGGAGGTGCTCCAGCGGATCATCGGGGACCGGTTCGGCCTGGACGTCACCTTCGGCCCCGGCAGCGTGGTCTATCGGGAGACCATCGCCGCCCCGGCGGAGGGGGTGGGCCACTACGAGCCTCTGCGCCACTACGCTGAGGTCCATCTGCTGCTGGAGCCGCTGCCCCGGGGCAGCGGGGTGCAAGTGGCCTCCTCCTGCTCCGAGGATGAGCTGGACCGCTCCTGGCAGCGGCTGATCCTCACTCACCTGATGGAAAAGACCCACCTGGGGGTGCTCACCGGCTCCCCCATCACCGATATGCGCCTGACGCTGGCCGCCGGCCGGGCCCACCTGAAGCACACCGAGGGGGGCGATTTCCGGCAGGCCACCTACCGGGCGGTGCGCCAGGGGCTTATGTCCGCCGAGAGCGTGCTGCTGGAGCCCTGGTACCGCTTTACGCTGGAGGTCCCCCAGGAGAACCTGGGCCGGGCCATGAACGACATCCAGCAGATGGGGGGCCAGTTCCAGCCGCCGGATACCGGCGGCGGGACGGCGGAGCTGACCGGCTCGGTGCCGGTGGCGGGGCTGGGGGACTACTGGCGGAGCCTGGCGGAGTACACCCGGGGGCGGGGCCGGCTGAGCTGCGCCGTGGAGGGCTACCGGCCCTGCGCCGATCCCCGGGCGGTGATCGACGCCATCGGCTACGACCCGGAGCGGGACCTGGACAACAGCCCGGACTCCATCTTCTGCGCCCACGGGGCGGGCTTCCCAGTGAAGTGGGATCAGGTGCCGGCCTACGCCCATCTGCCCTCCGTGCTGGCCCCGCCGGAGCCGGAGGAGGAGCGGCCGGACCCACGGCGGCGGGCCCCGGCGCCCTACCCCCGGTCCCGGGAGGAGGAGCGGGAGCTGCAGGCCATTTATGAGCGGACCTACGGTCAGGTGGAGCGTCCCCGGGCCTTTCAGGCCGCCCCCAAGCGTCCCCCGGAGGCCCCGCCGCAAAAGCGGACCGTGCCGGACCGGATCCGAGAGCCGTACTACCTGCTGGTGGACGGCTACAACATCATCTTCGCCTGGGACCCCCTGCGGGAGATGGCCCGGGAGAATCTGGAGAGCGCCCGGCTGATGCTGCTGGACATCCTCTGCAACTTTCAGGGGTTTGAGAAGTGCGTGGTCATCGCCGTGTTCGACGCCTACCGGGTGAAGGGGAACCCCGGCAGCACCCAGCGCTACCGCAACATCCATGTGGTCTACACCAGAGAGGCGGAGACGGCGGACACCTATATCGAGCGGGCCACCTACGCCATTGCCCGGGGCCACCGTGTCCGGGTGGCCACCTCCGACAGCCTGGAGCAGCTCATCATCCTGGGCCACGGGGCGGTGAAGGTCTCCGCCCAGGCCTTTCTGGAGGAGGTCCAGGCGGCGGAGGGAGCCATCAGCGACATCATCCGCCGGTCCAACCGCCGGGGGGAGAGCATCCACACGGTGAAAAAGCAGGCGATCTTCCGGCAGAAGCCCCCGGAACAAAACTAGAACGAGGCCCCCGGCTTTTGCCGGGGGCCTCGCTGTATGACCGCGCCGAGGGGTTACTTCCCGTAGTTGTTGATGCGCCAGACGATGGCGGCCATCTGGGACCGGGTGATGGAGTTGACGCCGTAGTAGACCACCTTCCCGTTGCTGAGGGTGGTGCCCTCCAGGATCTTGGCCTCATAGAGGGCCATGACGTAGGGGGCGGCGGGGTCCCCGATCCCCATGTCGGAGAAGGGGGAGACGGTGGCGGTGGACAGGGGCAGGCGCATGGCCTTGGCCGCTATGGTGGCGATGGTATAGCGGTCGATCTTCCGATCCAGATAGCTCTCCGTAACGGTGCCGGGGAGCAGGCCGTCCCGGACGGCGGCGGTAAGGTAGCCGCTGGCCCAGTTCTTGCCGGTGGGGGCCTGCTCGGGATAGCCGGCGGCCATCATGATGAGCTTCAGGGCCTGGCCGTAGGTCACCTCGCTGTCAGGCTGGTAGGTGGTGGGCGTCATGCCGCCGATGATCCCCGCCTCCGCCAGATCCATGACGTAGGTGTAGAACCACTGGCCGCTCTTCACGTCGGTGAAGCTCTTGGTATAGGCTGTGCGGACGGTGATCCGCACGGCGCCGGCGGTGGATACGCCATTGGGCTGGTAGACGGTGAAGGGGATGCTGACCACGCCGGACTGTCCCGCCCGGGGGGTGTAGCGGAGGTTGCTGACGCTGACGAGGTCGGTCCCCAGATAGAACTTGTCGTTGGCGGTGACGGCGGTACCGGCGGAGCCGGTCTTGGTATAGGTCAGAGTTCCCTGGGTGGGGGGCGTGAAGGACAGGTAGGTCCCGGACGCCGCGGAGGAACTGAGGCCCAGGGCCCTCTCAAAATCGGCGGAGGCGAAGCTGACGCCGGTGACGCCGGAGGAGTAGGCCACGTTCAGATCCCCCCGGCCGAAGCTGATGGTGCCCACATAGAGCAGAGCGCCCTTGGCGCTGTAGGCCACATAGCGCACCGTCTCAGAGAGGCCGCTGCCGGGGAGGTAGGTGACGCTGCCGATGCCGTCGGTCCGGCCGCCGCTGTAGGAGAGGGGATAGGAGGCCACGTTGGCGGCGGTGAGCTTGATGTCCCGGGTGCTGCCGGAGTAGTTCAGGTACAGCGTGCCATAGGCCGGGACCTCCAGCAGCTGGATGTAGAAGCTGGTGTCCTTGCTGCCGGTGACGCTCTGGTACACGGAGAGGAAGTCGGACTCCCGCAGCTGCACGGCCCCGCCGGCGGTGACGGAATAGTTGACGCTGCGCACCGCGCCCTCGCTGACGAACACGCACATACTGCCGGAGAGGTAGGTGGACACGCCCCGGTTATTCTCGCCGTAGGCCTCGAAGGGAATGGTGACATAGCCGGTATAGCGGCTGTCGGGAACAAAGGTCACGTCGTCCAGCGCGTCGTGGCTCTGCTTGGTGGGGTTGAGGTAGAAGAGATCGTCGGGCTTTACCCGGGTCCCGGGACGGGAGGCGGAGGTATAGCCGCAGTACAGCGCGCCCTTGCTGGAGGAGGGCAGGTCGGTGAAGCTCACCCATGTCAGGGCGCCCCTGTCGTAGGTGTTCAGCCAGAAGGCCTCAAAATCCTCCCCGCTCAGGTCCACGGAGGAGCCCCTGGTGGTGGTGTACAGCACGTCCATATCCCCCAGAGACTGCTCCACGTTGATGGTCAGCGTGCCGGGGTAGGCCCTTCCCTTGGTGTCGTAGGCGGTGTAGTTGATGACGTAGGCGCCGGTGTTGGACTCGTCCGCCTCGAAGGAAACGCTCTGAAGGCCCTTTTTGTCATCGAACTCGTAGAAGGAGCCGGGCTTCACGTTCAGCTCGCCCACCTTGGAGGAGGGCTTGCTGCCAAAGACCACATGGCTGGGATAGCTGTCGGAGGCGTCGTAGACCTGGTCGTAGATCTGCTCCTCCACGGAGACGCCGGTGCGGCTGTTGGTCTCGTCCAGGTAGAAGGGCTCGTCCCCCACGCCCACGGCGGCATAGGCCTCGATCAGCTCGCACACATGGACGGCCACGGTGAAAGAGCCGTTGATGGTCTTGCCGCTGCCGTTTTTGGCGGTGGCCATGATGACGCATACATACTCATAGTCCGCCTCCCGGCCGGTGACGGAGGCGGGCAGCTGGTAGGTGGCGCCGCTGCCCACCGGAGAACCCAGGTAGTACCAGTTGTAGCTGAGCATATACTCGTCGGTGATATCGGCGGTGCCCAGCAGGAGCCGGATGTCCCCCACGGACAGGGGGGCGGGGGAGGGATCGTCCAGATCCACATACACGTCCGTCCGCTCCGGCAGGGAGAGCTTCGCCTGGCTGTAATCCACCGCCATGCACTTGACGCAGCGGCCATCCTCGAAGGTGTGGCGCTCGGCGGAGTTGGTGTAGCCGTCATAGGTGCAGCGGACCGAGTGGGTCAGTCCGTCGCCGTTGTCGGTATAGATGGCGTCGTGGTTGCCGCGGTCAATGGGGATGTCCTCATACACCACGTTGTCGCACTTGGAGCAGACGCCCCGGCGGGTGCCCACCTCATGGCAGTTGGCCTCCCGGATGATCTCCCAGTCGGTCACCCGGTGGGAGCCGCCCTCAGGGCAGGCCTCGGCCGCCATGGCGGCGGGGGCCGCGCTCAGGAGCAGCGCCAGCGTCAGCAGCAGCGAAAGGACGCGCCGGGACCGTGCGTTTCGTTTCATAGTCATATCCTCCTGTAGGGTTTTCTGGGGCGCGGGGACTTTGCCCGACGCCGCATCCTGATTATACCATATCCCGTCCAAAAAAGCTGTAACAATTTTGTATACAAATATTACATTTTGATTTCAAATATCCCGGCCGGGAGGCCCGGGCGGTCCTCCGCCGCTATTTCGCCGCCGTCAGGCCCGGCGGATTGACAAACGGCCCGCCGTTTTTTATAATGAAAGGGAAGAACGTGAGCGTTCCCACTCTGAAAAAAGCAGGAAAGCGAGGTATCCGCCATGAGGGGAATCCCATCGTCCGTGACCGATATCCGGAAAAAGGTGTTTACCGAGGTGGCCCGTCTGGCCTACGACGGGGACTATGACCGGATGGAGAAGCTGCCCTACATCATCGTGCCCGGGGAGGAGGCCCGGTACCGGGAGTCCATCTTCCTGGAGCGTGCCATCGCCGGGGAGCGGGTGCGCCTGGCCATGGGCCTGCCCCTGCGCCCGGTGGACCAGCCCACCCTGCTTTCGGAGGGGATCAACGAGAGCGCCATCGCGGAGAAGTACTACGATCCGCCCCTGATCAATATTATCAACTACGCCTGCCACGCCTGCCCCACCAAGCAGTACCGCATCACCGAGTACTGCCAGGGCTGCCTGGCCCAGTCCTGCCGCCAGGCCTGCCCCAAGGACGCCATCCGCTTCGTCAACGGCAAGTGCTACATCCGCCAGGAGCAGTGCGTCAAGTGCGGCCGGTGCGCCGAGGCGTGCAACTACAACGCCATCATCAAGCTGGAGCGGCCCTGCCAGCGGGCCTGCGGCATGGACGCCATCGGCTCCGACGAGCACGGCCGGGCCAGGATCGACTATGACAAGTGCGTCTCCTGCGGCATGTGCCTGGTGAGCTGCCCCTTCGGGGCCATCGTGGACAAGGGCCAGATCTTCCAGCTCATCCACGCCATCAAGCGGGGAGACCGGGTGGTGGCCATCGTGGCCCCCGCCTTCCTGGGCCAGTTCGGCCCCGAGGCCACGCCGGAGCGGCTCACCGCCGCCATGAAGCGTCTGGGCTTCGCCGGCGTGGCGGAGGTGGCCGTGGGGGCGGATCTGTGCACCATCGAGGAGGCCAAGGACTTCATGGAGAAGGTGCCGGCGCAGCAGCCCTTCATGGCTACCTCCTGCTGCCCCGCCTGGTCCGTCATGGCCAAGAAGCTGTTCCCCCAGTTCAAGGACTATATCTCCATGGCCCTTACCCCCATGGTCCTCACCGCCCGGCTGCAGAAGCAGAAGGACCCGGACTGCCGGATCTGCTTCGTGGGGCCCTGCGCCGCCAAAAAGCTGGAGGCCAGCCGCCGGACCATCCGCAGCGACGTGGACTTCGTGCTCACCTTCGAGGAGCTGCAGGGCCTCTTCGAGGCCAGGAACGTCCGGTTTGAGGACATCCCCCCCGAGGAGGAGGTCCCCCTGAACGAGGGCACCGGCGCGGGCCGGGGCTTCGCCGTCACCGGCGGCGTGGCCAACGCCGTGGTGGACGTCATCCACCGGCTGGACCCGGAGCGGGAGGTGAAGGTGGCCTGCGCCGAGGGGCTGGACAACTGCAAAAAGATGCTGCTGCTGGCCAAGGCTGGAAAGTACGACGGCTATCTGCTGGAGGGCATGGGCTGCCCCGGCGGATGCGTGGCGGGGGCCGGCACCGTCCAGCCGGTGGCCCGGTCCGCCGCCGCCGTGGGCAAGTACAGCCGGGCGGCGGATAAGCAGAGCGCCCTGGACAGCGGGTATGAGACGGACCTGCCCTTCCTGGAATAAAGCGCGGCCCCTCTTCTGTGGCTTTTGGCGGATGGAAGAGGGGCTTTTTCCCGGGGATTTATCCATTTTTCGCCTTTACAAACGGTCTGCGCCGTGTTACCATTTGGAAAACATCCATCACATTACGGTAAAGGAGAGATATTCCCCATGGCCTTCTATTTTTCCGAGCCTTCCCACACCTTCAGCGAGTATCTGCTGGTCCCCGGCTACACCTCCCCGGACTGCGTCCCCGCCAACGTGCGGCTGGACACCCCTCTGGTGAAGTACCGCAAGGGACAGGAGGCGCCGGCCATCACGCTGAACATCCCCCTGGTGTCCGCCATTATGCAGTCCGTGTCCAACGATACGCTGGCGGTGGCCCTGGCCCGGGAGGGCGGTATGTCCTTTATCTACGGCTCCCAGTCCATCGAGAGCGAGGCCGCCATGGTGGCCCGGGCCAAGAGCTATAAGGCTGGCTTCGTCCCCAGCGACTCCAACCTGCCCCCGGAGGCCACCCTCCGGGACGTGCTGGACCTGAAGGCCAGAAACGGCCACTCCACCGTGGCCATCACCGCCGACGGCACCTGCCAGGGCAAGCTCCTGGGCATCGTCACCAGCCGGGACTACCGGGTCAGCCGCATGGCTCCGGAGACCTGCGTGACGGCGTTCATGACCCCCTATGAGCGGCTTGTCACCGCCCCCGAGGGCACCACCCTGAAGGAGGCAAACGACATCATCTGGGACCACAAGCTCAACTCCCTGCCCATTGTCAGCGCCGATGGCCGGCTGCTGTATTTCGTGTTCCGCAAGGACTATGAGCAGCACAAGGAGAACCCCGGCGAGCTGCTGGACAGCCACAAGCGGTACATGGTGGGCGCGGGCATCAACACCAAGGACTATGCCCAGCGGGTCCCCGCTCTGGTGGAGGCCGGCGCGGACGTGCTGTGCATCGATTCCTCCGAGGGCTATTCCTGCTGGCAGGAGCAGACTCTGGCCTTCATCCGGGAGCGCTACGGCGACACGGTGAAGGTGGGCGCGGGCAACGTGGTGGACCGGGACGGCTTCCGCTTCCTGGCCCAGGCCGGGGCCGACTTTGTGAAGGTGGGCATCGGCGGCGGCTCCATCTGCATCAC
>CATZRD010000049.1 GCA_958423465.1 uncultured Oscillospiraceae bacterium
CCATCAGCCGGTCCCGCAGAATGGCCGCGTACTCGAACTCCAGCATCTTGGCGGCCGCCCCCCGCAAAGCGGGCTTTGCGGGGACCCCGTTGGCGATCTTATCTGCGCGGGCGAAGTGAATTCGCCCTTGCGCCGAGGTTTCGCTCCGCGAAACACTCGCACGGCGCGCCAGCGCCGGGGAAGCCGCCAGGTCTAGTTCAGCTCCTTTTTCAGCTCCATCAGCCGGTCCCGCAGAATGGCCGCGTACTCGAACTCCAGCATCTTGGCGGCTTCCTTCATCTGCTTCTCCACCCGGGCGATCTCCGCCTCGATCTCCGGCTTGGTCAGTTTCTTGCCGGACTTCCGCTGGGTCTCCGCCTCGCTCTTGCTCAGCTCCAGGATCTCCCGGACGGACTTGATGACCGTCCTGGGCACGATGCCGTGGGCCTTGTTGTAGTCGTCCTGAAGCTTCCGGCGGCGCTCCGTCTCATCCATGGCGGCGCGCATACTGGGGGTGATCGTATCGGCGTAGAGGATGACCATGCCCTGGGCGTTTCGCGCCGCCCGGCCGATGGTCTGGATCAGGCTGGTCTCGCTGCGGAGAAAGCCCTCCTTGTCCGCGTCCAGAATGGCCACCAGACTCACCTCCGGCATGTCCAGGCCCTCCCGCAGCAGGTTGATGCCCACCAGCACGTCGAACTCCCCCAGCCGCAGGTCCCGGATCAGCTCCATCCGCTGGATGGTCTCCACGTCGTGGTGCATATACCGGACCCGGATCCCCGCCTTTTGCAGGTACTCCGTCAGGCTCTCCGCCATCTTCTTGGTGAGGGTGGTCACCAGCACCCGCTCGTTTTTGGCGGCGCGGGCGTTGATCTCTCCGATGAGGTCGTCGATCTGGCCGGAGACGGGGCGCACCTCCACCCTGGGGTCCAGCAGACCCGTGGGGCGGATGACCTGCTCCACGATCTGGTCCGCCTGCTGCCGCTCATACTCCGCCGGGGTGGCGGAAACGTACACCGCCTGGTGAAACCGCTCCTGAAACTCGTCGAATTTCAGCGGCCGGTTATCGAAGGCGCAGGGCAGGCGGAAGCCGTACTCCACCAGGCTCTCCTTCCGCGCCCGGTCCCCGTTGTACATGGCCCGGACCTGGGGCAGCGTCACATGGCTCTCGTCCACGAAGAGGATGAAATCCTCCGGGAAATAGTCCAGCAGCGTCATGGGCGGGGACCCCGCCGGACGGTTGGAGATCACCCGGCTGTAATTCTCGATGCCGCTGCAATAGCCCAGCTGGGCCATCATCTCCATGTCGTAGGTGGTCCGCTGGCGGATGCGCTGGGCCTCCACCAGCCGCCCGTTCTCAATAAACCAGGCCTCCCGCTCGTCCAGCTCCCGGCCGATCTCCGCGATGGCCCGCTCCAGCTTCTCCCGGGAGGTGACATAGTGGGAGGAGGGCCAGATGGGGATGGTGTTCAGCCGCCGGATCACCGTGCCGGTGACGGGATTGATCTCGCTGATGCGGTCGATCTCGTCGCCGAAGAACTCCACCCGGATGGCGCTGTCCTTCCAGTAGGCGGGCCACAGCTCCACCGTGTCCCCCCGGACCCGGAACATGTTCCGCTCAAAGGCGATGTCGTTGCGCTCGTAGCGGATGTCGATGAGCCGGTGGAGCAGCTCGTCCCGCTCCATCCGCGCCCCCGCCCGCAGGGAGACCATCATGTTCTGGAAATCGTCCGGCTCCCCCAGGCCGTAGATGCAGCTGACGGAGGCCACCACGATCACGTCCCGCCGCTCCAGCAGGGAGGCGGTGGCCGCCAGGCGCAGCCGGTCGATCTCCTCGTTGATGGAGGCGTCCTTCTCGATAAAGGTGTCCGTGTGGGCGATGTACGCCTCCGGCTGGTAGTAGTCGTAGTAAGAGACGAAGTACTCCACCGCGTTGTCGGGGAAAAACTCCTTGAACTCCTCGCAGAGCTGGGCCGCCAGGGTCTTGTTGTGGGCCAGCACCAGAGTGGGCCGCTGGACGGCCTCGATGACCTTGGCCATGGTGTAGGTCTTGCCGGAGCCGGTGACGCCCAGCAGCACCTGCTCCCGCAGGCCGTCCTCAATGCCCCGGGCCAGCTTCTCAATGGCCTGGGGCTGGTCCCCGGAGGGGGTATATTCGCTTTTTACCACAAACTTCGGCATAAGGCACAGCTTCTCCCCATGAAAATATCCGCGTTCCCCCGCCCTACCCCAGCAGGCCGGTGCGCCGCATGGATACGTAATCGTCGTCTGCCACCACGATATGGTCCACCAGCTCCACATGGATGGCGGCCAGAGCGTCCCGGACCTCCCGGGTGGAAACGATGTCCGAGTCGGACGGCACAGCAAAGCCGCTGGGGTGGTTGTGGGCCAGGGCCACCATCACCGCGTTGGACAGCAGGGCGTTCTCCACGATCTTCCGCACGTTGAAGGTCACGCCGCCGGAGTCCCCCTCGCAGACCGTCTTGCAGCACAGCATCCGCCCCTTGGCGTCCAGGCACAGCTGATAGAGGATCTCCTTGTTCTGGGCCGCGAACTGCTCCCGGAAAAAGGTCCCGATCCGCTCCACGCTGTCCAGGATCACCTCGTTGGCGGCGGAGGCCCTGGCCCGGCGGTAGAGCTGGGGCACCAGGGCAATGAGCGCCGCGGCGTTGGCGCCCATTCCCGGCGCCTTCGCCAGCTCCTCCCAGGGGGCGGCCAGCACCCCCGCCAGGGAGCCGAAGCGGTCGATCAGCTCGTGAGCCAGGGGATTGGTGTCCCGGCGGGGGATAGCGTAATACAGCAGCAGCTCCAGCGCCTCGTGCTCCGCCATGCTGTCCAGTCCGTGGTTCAGAAACTGCTCCCGCTTCCGCTGGCGGTGTCCGTCATGCACGCCCATGGTCCGCGCCCTCCCCTCGGTCCTTGACCCGTAGTGATTCAGTATATCATAGAAACATTTGTTTCACAAGAGAAACCTGTGAAGAAATCTTTCTTTTTCTCCGTCAATAGCTGCTGATGGCCAGGGAATCGTCGTCCTCCCCCTTCCGGATGGAGCGGATGACCATAACATACTGGTTCTCCCCCACCCGCACCGGCACCCGGTCCCCTGCCTTGTGGCCCAGCAGGGCCTTGCCCACCGGAGATTCTTTGCTGATGAGGCCCTTCAGGGCGTCCTGGCGCAGAGTGGTCACCAGGCGCAGGGTCATCTCCTTTTGCAGTCCCTCGTGGAACACCGTCACCGTGTCGAAGAGGCCCACCGCGTCCTCCGACGACTGGGGCGCGATGACTTTCGCGGTGGCGATCATCCGCTGCAAATAGCGAATGCGGCTGTCGTTGCGGTTTTTGTCCCGCTTGGCGCATTTATACTCAAAGTTCTCGCTGAGGTCGCCGAAGGCCCGGGCGGTCTGCACGTCCTCAATGAGCTTGGGCCGCAGCACCTGGATCCGGTAGTCGATCTCCTCCTGCATCTTTTTCAGATCCACTTCTGTCAGTTCATCGTACATAGCTCGTATCCTCCTGTCTGTCCAAATGGCAGCATGGATATCATACCACTGTTCCCGCCAAAAGGGAACGGGAAAAATTTTTGCTCCGGCGCTACACAAAGGGTGGAAAATCTGGTATACTCAAGGGGATCATTTTATCATGGAGGGCAAGCATGGAGCGGCACATCGAATTTTCCACCACGGAGGAGGAGCGGGAGCAGCGGCGGCAGGAGCGCGTCCGCCGGCGAAAGGCCCGGCAGCGTCAGAAGCGCAGGGCGCTGCTGCTGCGCGCCGTGCCGGCGGCCTGCCTGCTGCTGGGGCTGGCCCTCTTCCTTCTTTCGCAAAACGGCGGTCAGGCGCGGGAGGACCCGGCGGCGCCGGCGGACCAGCCCGCGGTCCAGACGGCGGCGCCGGCGGAGGAGCCGGAAGCGCCTCCGGAGCCGCCCGAAGAGCCCGTGGACCGGCGGGCGGCGGTCACAGCGGACACGGCCCTGATCGCCGACGACCTCACCAGCGACGAGATGAACAGCCGCTGCGCCGTGGTCATCGACCTGGAGACCAACACGGTCCTGGCACAGAAGGACATGGACACCGTCATCAGCCCCGCCTCCATGACCAAGCTGCTGACCCTGCTGACGGCGGCGGAGGCCATCGAGGACCACGGGAGCCTGACGGACACCGTGACCATCGACTTTGAGATCACCGACTACTGCTATCGCCACGACTGTTCCGTAGCGGGCTTTCTGAAGGACGAGACCGTCACCGTGGAGCAGCTGCTCTACGCCGCTATCCTCCCCTCCGGGGCGGATGGGGCACTGGGCCTGGCCAAGTATGTGGCGGGAGATCAGGACGCCTTTGTGGCGCTGATGAACGAGAAGGCGGAGGCTCTGGGCATCGCGGACACCGCCAAATTCGCCAACTGCATCGGGCTGTACGATGAGAACAACGTCTGCACCCTCCGGGACATGGCGGTGATCCTGGCGGCGGTGATGGAAAACGACCTGTGCCGCCGAATCGTCACCACCAAGATCTATGAGATCCCCGCCAGCGACGCCCACCCCGAGGGCATGGTGCTGTCCAACTGGTTCCTGCGGAAGATCGAGGACCATGTGCCGGAGGGGGTGGAGGTCATCGGCGGCAAGACCGGCTTCGTGGATGAGTCCGGCAGCTGCGCCGCCAGCTGCGCCCAGGGACCGGACGGCAGGCTCTACCTGTGCGTCACGGCGGACACCTTCAGCTCCTGGCGGTGCATCAAGGACCATGTGAGCCTCTATACCACCTATATCCCCGGCCTGGAGCACCAGGCGTAACGGGATGGAAGGAGAGAAACGCTTCATGAGAAAGGTCGCGTTCGTCACCGGCGGCAGCCGGGGCATCGGCCGGGCGGTGGTCCGCCGTCTGGCGGAGGAGGGCTATGCCGTGGGCATCGACTACCTCCAGGCGGAGGATCAGGCAAAAGCGCTGGAGGAGGAGCTGCGCCGGCAGGGCCGGGCCGCCCTGGCGGTCCGGGGGGACGTGTCGGACCGGGAGGCCATCACCGCCGCCATCCGCCGGGTGGAGGACGCCTTCGGCCCGGTGACGGTGCTGGTGAACAACGCCGGCATCGCCCGGCAGCATCAGTTTCAGGACATCACCGGCGATTTCTGGCGCCGCATCTTCGCCGTCAACGTGGACGGGGCCTACCACACCATCCAGGCGGTACTGCCCCATATGCTCCACGAGAAGGCCGGGTCCATTGTCAACGTCTCCTCCATCTGGGGGCAGCGGGGGGCCTCCTGCGAGGTGGCCTACTCCGCCACCAAGGCGGCCTTGATCGGCCTGACCCGGTCCCTGGCCATGGAGCTGGCCCCCTCGGGCATCCGGGTCAACTGCGTGGCCCCCGGCGTCATCGATACGGACATGGTCCGGGTGCTGGGGGATGAGACCCTGGCGGAGCTGGCGGAGGAGACGCCCCTGGGCCGGCTGGGAACCCCGGAGGACATCGCCCGGGCCGTGGCCTTCCTGGCAGGGGAGGGCGCGTCCTTCATCACCGGTCAGGTGCTTACCGCCGACGGCGGATTCATTTTGTGACCGGCTCCCGCGCCGGCCCGATCCCGGATACGCGAGAAGAGAGGCGCTTCCCCGGAGGGGAAGCGCCTCTCTTTTGATCGCCGCCGGCTACAGCAGCATGAGGATCACGCCGTAGAGCACGCTGGCGGCCACGCCGAAAACGATGACCGGTCCCGCCACGGTGAACATCTTGGCGGCCATGCCGGTGACCAGTCCCTCGGTTTTGAAGTCGATGGCGGGAGCCGCCACCGCGTTGGCGAAGCCGGTGATGGGCACCAGGGTCCCGGCCCCGCCGTACCGGGCCAGCTTGTTGTACAGGTTCAGCCCCGTCAAGAGCACGGACAGAGCCACCAGACACACGCTGGCAGCGGTGCCGGCGTCAGTTTTCTCCAGCCCCATGGCGGTGAAGCCGTCCATGATGGCCTGACCGATGACGCAGATACCGCCGCCGATGAGGAAGGCCAGGACGCAGTCCTTGAAGAGGGGGGACTTTTCCGCCCGGTCCTTCACATACTGCTCGTAGTCCTTGTTGGACATATCCATAACGATCACGCTCCTTGGGGCATAGTATGTCCCAAAGGCGGCGGGATCATACGGAGAGGAACGCCGCGCGGTAAAACCGCGCGGCGTTCCAGTCAAATGAGGGCGCATCTCTATTCCGCCAATACGCGGGCTTTCCGCAGGGGCTGGACCAGAGCCAGGTACAGCAGGCCGGCGCAGACCACGGCGATGATCGCGTTGACCAGCGTCACCGGCAGTTTCACGGTCAAGGTCTCCACGATCGCCACCTCCCAGGTGAAGGACTTGACGAACACGCCTTTGAGGATATTCTTCACCACATACAGCAGGCAGTAGGTCAGCGCGCCGCAGAGACCGGCGATCCAGAGGCGGATCTTATCGCTGCCCAGGCGGACCTTGTGCATCACGAGACCGCAGATAAAGGCCATAAGGAATTTGTTGATAAAGGTGATCCAGAACTCGGAGGCCCATTCGGGGTCAGTGAGGTCCACCAGGGCGCTGCCAATGCCGGCGGCCAGTCCGCCGATACCGGGTCCAAACAGCATCGCGGACAGCAGGCACATAGAATTGCCAACGGACAGCGCCGTTTTCCCCAGAGGGCTGGGGATGGGAATACTGATGAATTTGGTCAGGGCAAACACCATCGCGGCCAGTATGCCCACCAGCGCGATATTCCGCACGGTAAAAAATTTCTTCTGTTCCATCGTGATCGCTCTCCTTTTGACGCCCTCCCCTCTTGACAACGGGGAGGTTTTGCTTTATGCTCCCCATTATATATCGTTCTGGTTCTATTGAAACTATCAGAACAGAAATATTTTATGGTATCAGTTTGGAGAGAGGAGGTCTGTCCTATGGTGGAACTGGCCCTGTGTCTGGACCCGGGGGCGAAAAAGCCCCTGTACGAGCAGCTCTATGAGAGCCTGGCGGAGCAGATCCGGTCCGGGCGGCTGGGGGCCGGGGACCGCCTGCCGGGAAAGCGGACCCTGGCGGAGCACCTGTCGGTAGCGGTGAACACGGTGGATACCGCCTATCAGATGCTGACGGCGGAGGGCTATCTGGAGGCCAGGCCCAGAAGCGGCTTTTTCGTGCTGGCGTATACCGGCGCGCTGCCCCGGTCCGCGCCGCCGCAGGTCCCGGCGGCTCCGCCGGGCCGGAGGGAGACGCCGCCGCCCCGGTTCGATCTGACCACCGGCGCGGTGGATACCAAGCTGTTTCCCTTCCGCACCTGGGGCCGCATCCAGAAGGAGCTGCTGTACGGCAGCCCCCAGCTCCTGCGCCATGGCCACCGGCAGGGGGACCCGGACCTCCGGGCCGCTCTGGCCGACTATCTCCACGCCTACCGGGGGGTGGTCTGCGATCCGGAGCAGATCGTAGTGGGGGCCGGGGTGGAGTACCTGCTGGGGCTGGCGGCCCGGCTGCTGGCGGGTTCCGCGGCGGCGGTGGAGAACCCGGGCTATGACCGGTCCCGGACCATTCTCGCCAACAACGGCGTTCCCTGCCGGTGCGCGGACATCGACGAGGGGGGCCTGTCCGTGGAGGAGCTGGAGCGCAGCGGGGCCGACGTGTGCTACGTCACCCCCAGCCACCACTTCCCCACCGCCGTCACCATGCCCGCCGGACGGCGGGCCCAGCTGCTGCGCTGGGCGGAGGCCCGGCCCGGACGGTACATTCTGGAGGACGACTACGACGCGGAGTTCCGCTTCGATATGCGGCCCATCCCCAGCCTCCAGGGTATGGCGGGGCAGAGCGGCCCCGTGATCTATCTCTGCACCTTCTCCAAGAGTCTGGCCCCCAGCATCCGCATCGCCTGCATGGTGCTGCCGCCCCGGCTGCTGGAGCGGTACCGGGCGGTGTTCGGCAGCTACGCCAACACCGTCAGCCGGTTCGAGCAGCAGACCCTCCGGCGGTTTCTCACCGAGGGCTACTTCGTCCGCCATCTGGCCCGGCTGCGTCTGGCCTACAAGGGCCGGATGGAGCGTCTGGCGGCGGCGCTGGAGGAGACCTTCGGCCGGGAGCGCATCACCCTGCGGGGCCGCCACACCGGGCTGCACCTGCTGCTGACGCTGGCGGACGGCCCCGGAGAGGCCGCCATGGTGGCCCGGGCGGCGGAACAGGGGGTCCGTCTCCGGGGCCTCAGCGAATACTACATGGAGCGGCGGGAGACCTGCCCGGCCGACACGGTGATCCTTGGCTACGCCTCCCTGGACGACGGAGACATTCCCGCCCTGGCGGCGGCCCTGGGCCGGGCCTGGGGCCGTCTTACGCCGGCGGAGGGGTCTGGATCACCTCCGCCAGAGCCTTGCCCAGAAGGCCGGCGCTGACCAGCGCCTCGTCCAGGGAGTTGCCGGCGGCCCCCACCTCCACCAGCAGGCAGCCGGTGGTGAGATGCTGGTTGTACCGGGAGGAGCGCAGAGTAATGGGCCGCATCAAAGTCGGATAATCCTCCGTCAGACGCCGCTGCACCGCCGCCGCCAGTTTCAGGTTCTCCAGCCACCGGGGATGCTCCAGCCCGCCGCCGTCGGAGCCAATGACGAAGGACATCTGGGCGGCGCTGAGCCCCGCCACGGGGCTGACCACCTTATAGGGATTCCCCTGCGTATCGTAGATGGCGTCCCGGTGGACGTCCAGAATGAACCGGATGGTGGGATACTGCTCCAGATAGGACTGGGCGGTGGTCAGAGACCGGTCATAGGCCCCGCTGTATTCCGGGTAGTCGTGGAGCGTTCCGTCGTGGAGCACCTGGAGGCCCTCCGCCTCCAGGGCGGCCTTCAGCGCCTCCCCCACCCGCAGCATATTGCAGTCCGGGTCGGTGCAGCGGCACTCGCCGCTGGGCGTATACTCCTGGCCCGGGGGCATGGTGTAGGCCTCGGTGGCATGGGTATGGAGGATCAGCACCTGGGGCCCCTCCTCCTCCGCCAGGGCGGCGTCAAAGTCCCCTTCCAGCATGGCCGCGTCCAGAGGCAGCTCCGTGCGGTTATTGATGTACACGCCCCCGGCCACCACATAGCCCTCGGAGGAGGCGGGCACCAGGGTCCTGGCCGGCACGCCGTTGTCGATCTGGAGCAGGGTGTCCTCCGGCTCCGCGGGCTCCTCCGGCAGAATCTGCGCGCCGCCGCGGTCCGGGAGCCGTTCCGGCTCCCCCGGGCTGCCGGAGGCGTCATTTTCCTCCGTCTGCCGCAGCTCCAGCACCGCTTCTTTCCCCGCCAGCAGCAGAGGGCTCTGGCCGATGGCCAGCGCCACCTGGGCCGGCAGGTCGTCCTCCCGCGCCCGGTCCCCCAGCTGGCACCGCAGCAGGGTCAGCGCCAGCTCCCGGCGGCGGCTGAGCTGATCCACGGCGGCCTGGGCGCTGGAGCTGGCGGCGGTGGCCCACACCAGGTACAGCACCGCCCCGGCCAGACACAGGGCCAGTCCCCGGCGCAGCCGCCGGGGGCGGGGATTTCTTCTGATCGTCATAGCAGTCTCTCCTTTGTTCCTTGCTTGTCCTCTGGGACAGCCTATGCGGCAAAAAAGCAGGATATGCCCCGTTGCCAAGGGCGCGGTTTTGGGGTATGATAGAGGAACATGGCAAAAAGAGAGAAAGAGGGATCTGGAACATGGGAAAATTTGACGGAGTTCTGCTCATCAGCGACTTCGACAACACCTTGCTGTACACGGAAAACGCCCTGCGCTCCGGCGGGGCCTGTCCGCCCATGGCCGAGCGGAATCTCGCCGGCATCCGCCATTTTATGGCGGAGGGAGGCCGCTTCGCCGTGGCCACCGGCCGGGCCAGAGAGGCCTACCGCCGCTACACCGCTCTGGTGCCCACCAACGCCCCCACGGTGGTGGACAACGGCGGCGCCATTTACGATTTTCCCCGGGAGACGTATCTGCACCAGCGGTTCCTGCCGGACACCGCCCGGGAGGACCTGACGGCCATCGCCGACGCCTTCCCCCGGGTGTCCCTGGAGCTGTACCACGACAGCGACCTGGTCCAGGCCCTGCACCCCAGCGACTGGAACCGGCAGCACGCCAAGCTCACCGGCCTGCCCTTCCAGCCCATCGCCGATCTGAGCCCGGAGACGGTGCCCCTGCCTCTGGCCAAGGTCCTCTTCGTGGCGGAGAAGTCGGTGCTGGACGACGTGCTCGCCCTGATCCGGGAGCGGGGCTGGACGGAGCGGTACGAGTATATCTTCTCCAGCGACCACCTGCTGGAGATGACCGCCAAAGGCGCCAACAAGGGGGAGATGTGCCTGGAGCTGAAAAACCTGCTGGGCTGCCACACCATGGTCTGCGCCGGGGACCATCTGAACGACCTGTCCATGCTCCGGACGGCGGACCGCGCCTTCTGCCCCGCCAACGCCCGGCCGGAGGTGCTGAGCGCCCCCGGTGTCCAGGCGGTGTGCCACTGTGTTGACGGCTCCATCGGCCATATCGTGGAGATTCTGGAGGGGGAGGCCTGAGCCTCCCCCTCCAGAATCTCCGGGCAGCGCGCCCCCCGGAGCATAAAAAAGGCCACCCCGGGGGGGTGGTCTTTTGTGCTGGGCCAATATCAGCCGACCTGGTTGAGCTTCAGCGTCATGGCGCTCTTCTTATGAGCGGCATTGTTCTTATGCAGAATGCCCTTGGCGGCAGCCTTGTCAACGGCCTTGACCGCGACCTTGTAAGCGCCCTCGGCCTCGGTGCGATTGCCATCGGCGGCAGCAGCCTCGAACTTCTTCACAGCGGTCTTGAGAGCAGACTTTTCAGCCTTGTTGCGGGCATTGCGAACCTCAGCCACCAGCACGCGCTTCTTAGCGGACTTAATATTCGGCAAACCAAACACCTCCTCCAGTGGGATCTATGGGGCAGAAAGCAGATACCTACCCCACGCAGGAATGTATTTTACCACGGCTCTCCAAAAATTGCAAGGGTAATTTTCGTATTTCCTGAACTTTTTTCGCATATTCCCCCTGCGGCGGGAGAGGATAGAAGAGAACTACCAGATTTTGTGCTGTTGGCCGGGAGGTATCACAAGGTATGCGGGATATGCGGACGGACCTGGCGGTGGAGGCCCACCGCCTTTGGCAGGAGAGCGCCGGGGAGACCACCCGGCTGGCAGGAGTCAAGGCCCGGGAGGGCCGGGCGGCGGGCTTCCCCGTGGAGCGGGTGGACATTCTGGACCGGGAGGGGGCCCAGGCCCTGGGCAAGAGTGTGGGAACCTATCTGACGGTGGACCTCACCGGCCTGTGGCGGCGGGAGGCGGATGGCTTTCCCCGGGCGGTATCGGCGGTGGCGGAGCTGCTGGGGCCCCTGCTGCCCCCGGAAGGGCCGGTGCTGGTAGCGGGCCTGGGCAACAGCTCCATGACGCCGGACGCCCTGGGGCCCCGGACGGCGGAGCACATTCTGGTGACCCGGCATCTGGGGCGGGAGCTGCCCATGCTGCGGCCGGTGGCGGCTCTGGCGGCGGGGGTCCTGGGAGATACGGGGCTGGAGGCGGCGGAGTGGGTCCGGGGCGCGGCGGAGCGGGTCAAGCCCGCCGCGGTGATCGTGGTGGACGCCCTGGCCGCCCGGGAGGTCCGCCGGCTGTGCGCCGCGGTGCAGATCTCCGACGCGGGCCTGGTCCCCGGCAGCGGCGTGGGCAACTGCCGCTCAGCCCTGGACCGGGAGACCCTGGGGGTGCCGGTGATCGCCCTGGGAGTCCCCACGGTGGTGGAGGCCGCCACCCTGGTCCGGGACCTGCTGGGGAGGTCGGACGGCCCCGCCCCTCTGGCGGACCGGGGCCGCAGCCTCTTCGTCACCCCGGACAGCGTGGACGCCAAGATCCGGGATCTGGCCCGGGTCCTGGGCTACGGCATCGACCTGGCCCTCCAGCCGGGGCTGGCGTTGGAGGATCTGACGGCGCTGCTGGAGTAGCCGCCCTCTACCGGTCCAGGGTCAGCGCCACCGGGCAGTGGTCGCTGCCCAAGATCTCGGCGTAGATATCCGCCCCGGCGATGCGGTCTGCCAGCCGCCGGGACACCAGAAAGTAGTCGATCCGCCACCCGGCGTTGTTGGCCCGGGCGTTGAACCGGTAGCTCCACCAGCTGTAGGCCCCGGTCCTGTCCGGGTAGAGCTGGCGGAAGCTGTCCACAAAGCCGGCGGAGAGCAGCTCCGTCATCTTTCCCCGCTCCTGATCGGAGAATCCGGCGTTTCCCCGGTTGGGGCCGGGGTTCTTCAGGTCGATCTCCTGGTGGGCCACGTTCAGGTCCCCGCAGAGGACCACCGGCTTTACCTGGTCCAGGTCCGTCAGGTAGTCCCGGAAGTCGTCCTCCCACTCCATGCGGTAGTCGATGCGCTTCAGGCCGTCCTGGGCGTTGGGGGTGTAGCAGCACACCAGATAGAAGTCCGGGTACTCGGCGGTGATGACCCGGCCCTCGTGGCGGTGAAGATCCTTCCCGAAGCCGTAGGTCACGGCCAGAGGCTCCTCCTTTGTAAAGACGGCGGTGCCGGAGTAGCCCTTTTTATCGGCGTAGTTCCAGTACTGGTAGTAGCCGGGCAGGTCCAGCGTCAGCTGGCCGGCGGAGAGCTTGGTCTCCTGCAGGCAGTAGACGTCGGCGTCCGTCAGGGCGACGAAGTCCAGAAAGCCCTTGCCCAGGCAGGCCCGGAGGCCGTTGACGTTCCAGGATATGAGTTTCATATGTCCCTCCCGCGTTTTGATGGTTCCCAGTATACCAGCCCCGCCCCGGAAACGCAACCCGGTGAAAGAGCCGCGGCCTGAAAATGCGTCCCCGGCACGTTTTTCGCGGCCTGCGGGCCGCCGCCCTGTTCCAGGCTCGTGGGGCAAACCAACGGGGCGGCGCTTTTGCGCCGTAAATTTGGAGCGGAGAATTTGCGCGGGGCGAGCTTTGCCCGCCCGAGCATCATGATCAAAGGGCGGAGCGGCCAACGGGAGCGGAGTCCACAAAAAAGGGCACGCAAGGGAGAGACTATGTGAAGAAGCAGCCTCCCCTGCCGCTTTCAGTATAATTCAAACAAAACAGCCCAATGACAGCAACCGCGAGTTGCTTGCCAAAGTCATTTTGCGGGTATATGATAGATATATCATCATTCAGGGAGGAAACATCATGGAAATGCGGGAAATACTTAAAAGTCTGCGTGAGAGCAATCACCTTACGCAGGAACAGATGGCAGAACGGGTAATGGTCACCAGACAGGCTGTCAGCCGTTGGGAAACCGGCGAGACACAACCGTGTACAGACACATTAAAATTGTTGTCACAAGAATTTCATATATCCATAAATACCCTCCTTGGTTCTCCCAGACAACTTGTTTGTCAGTGCTGCGGAATGCCATTAAATGATGATAGCTTAATTAGCCGTGAAAACGACGGGAGTTATAATGAGGACTATTGTAAATGGTGTTACGCCGATGGTGATTTTGCCTATAAATCAAAGGAGTCACTTATTGACTATCTTGTGGGGCATATGCCCAATCCTGAAAATTTGGAGGATGACGAACGCCGCCATCAATTGGATTCATATCTTTCAATGCTTAAACATTGGAAATAATATCCGATCCAAACGCAAGTTTACAGAGAAAACCCACTATGACCTCTTTCAGTTTTTGAAAGTGTCATAGTGGGTTATACACGTTTATGATAAAAAATGACAGACCGCCCTTGGCGGCCTGTCAACTTATCTTGGTGACCCGTCGGGGATTCGAACCCCGGACCCACTGCTTAAAAGGCAGTTGCTCTGCCGACTGAGCTAACGGGTCATTGATGAACCGGCGCGACCGCCGGGAGGCTCCTATGTGGCAGGGATGGCTGGACTCGAACCAGCGAGTGAGGGAGTCAAAGTCCCTTGCCTTACCGCTTGGCTACACCCCTGTGTCCAGGCCGGGAAAAGACGCAAGGGATTGGGATTATCTCCCAATCCCTTGTTCTCTCTGGGGTGGGTAAAGGGACTCGAACCCTCGACACCCGGAACCACAATCCGGTGCTC
>CATZRD010000050.1 GCA_958423465.1 uncultured Oscillospiraceae bacterium
CCGCCCGTGGGTGCGGGAACCCACAAAAGCAATTGGAAGGGCAATTCAAATCCCCCCTCCGCCCCGACGGGGCGGAAGAACCACCCCCCGGCAGGGGCGAAAAGAAAAAAGGAGACGACAATGAATATTCTGCTGATCGGCGGCGGCGGGCGGGAGCACGCCATCCTTCAGAAGCTGCGGGAGGACCCCCGGACGGAGACCGTCTACGTCCTCCCCGGCAACGGCGGCATGGCCCGGGACGCCCAGTGCGTCCCCATCGGGGCCAAGGATATCCCCGCCATCGTGGATTTCGCCCGGACCCACCCGGTGGACTTTGCCGTGGTGGCGCCTGACGACCCCCTGGTGCTGGGGGCGGTGGACGAGCTGGAGAAGCTGGGCATCCCCTGCTTCGGCCCCAGGAAGAACGCCGCCGTCATCGAGGGCAGCAAGGTGTTCGCCAAGAACCTGATGAAGAAGTACAGCATCCCCACTGCCGCCTACGAGGTCTTTACGGACCTGGACGCTGCCCTGGCCTATGTGGAGACCTGTCCCATTCCCACGGTGGTGAAGGCCGACGGCCTGGCCCTGGGGAAGGGGGTCCTGATCTGTGAGACCCGGGAGGCCGCCCGGGAAGCCCTCCGCTCCATGATGGCGGATCGGGTGTTCGGCGACAGCGGCGCCAGCGTGGTCATCGAGGAATTTTTGACCGGGCCGGAGGTATCCGTCCTCTCCTTCACCGACGGGGAGACGGTGGTCCCTATGGCGTCCTCCATGGACCACAAGCGGGCCCTGGACGGGGACAGGGGCCTCAACACCGGCGGCATGGGCACTGTGGCCCCCAACCCCTACTACACCCCCGCTGTGGCGGAGCGGTGCATGAAGGAGATCTTCCTGCCCACCATCCGGGCCATGAAGGCCGAGGACCGGCCCTTTAAGGGCTGCCTGTACTTCGGCCTCATGCTCACGCCGGCCGGCCCTAAGGTCATCGAGTACAACTGCCGGTTCGGCGATCCGGAGACCCAGGTGGTGCTGCCTCTGCTGGAGAGCAGCCTGCTGGAGATCATGCTGGCGGTGGCCGGGGGCACTCTGGCGGAGACCGAGGTCAAATTCAGCCAAAAGTCCGCCTGCTGCGTGATTCTGGCCTCCCGGGGATACCCCACTCACTATGAGAAGGGTTTTCCCATCACCCTGCCGGAGACCGGGGCGGGGGAGAGGATCTACGTTGCCGGGGCCGTGGAGAAGGATGGCCGGCTCCTCACCAGCGGCGGCCGGGTCCTGGGGGCCGCGGCGGTGGCGGAGGACCTGCCGGGGGCGGTGAAGGCCGCCTACGCCCTGGCGGACCGAATCCATTTTGAGAACGCCTTCTGCCGCCGGGACATCGGCCGGCGGGCGCTGGCGGCTTTGGAGGGATGATCTATGGTATATCGCATCTATGTGGAGAAGCGCCCGGGCCTCAGTCCCGAGGCGGGGAACCTGCTGGGGGACCTGCGGGGCTTTCTGGGCATCGAGAGCCTGGAGGGCGTCCGGGTTCTGAACCGCTATGATGTGGAGGGCATTGACCCCGCCGTCTATGAAAAGGCCAGGACCACCGTGTTCTCCGAGCCTCAGGTGGACATGACCTGGGACGAGGTGTTCCCGGAGCCCCGGGATATGCACAGCCTGCTGGCGGTGGAGGCCCTGCCGGGCCAGTTCGACCAGCGCGCCGACTCCTGCGCCCAGTGTATCCAGCTCATGGCCGGAGTGGAGCGCCCTCTGGTGAACCACGCCAAGGTCTACCTGCTCCAGGGCCGCCTCTCCCAGGCGGAGCTGGACAAGATCAGGGGCTACCTCATCAACCCGGTGGAGAGCCGGGAGGCGTCTCTGGAAAAGCCGGAGACCCTGGCGAGGGAGCACCCGGTCCCCCCCATGGTGGAGACCCTGACGGGCTTTACCGCCCTGGATGACGGGGGGCTGACGGCTCTGCTTGAGAAGCTGGGGCTGGCCATGGATCTGGACGATCTGCGGTTCCTTCAGACCTATTTCCGGGACACGGAACGCCGGGACCCCACCATCACCGAGGTCCGGGTGGTGGACACCTACTGGTCCGATCACTGCCGCCACACCACCTTTTCCACCCATCTGGACGACATCAGTATTGAGGACCCCGCCGTCAAGACCGCCTACCAGCGCTACCTTGACGCCAGAACAGAGGTCTACGGCGCGGAAAAAGCCGCCGCGCGGCCCCAGACCCTTATGGATATCGCCACCATCGGCGCGAAGGTGCTGAAAAAGCGGGGAGCGCTGCCCGAGCTGGACGAGAGCGAGGAGATCAACGCCTGCTCCATCCACGTCCCCGCCGTGGTGGATGGGAAGGAGCAGGACTGGCTCCTGATGTTCAAGAACGAGACCCACAACCACCCCACGGAGATCGAACCCTTCGGCGGCGCGGCCACCTGCATCGGCGGGTGCATCCGGGACCCCCTGTCCGGGCGGGCCTACGTCCATCAGGCCATGCGGGTCACCGGCTGCGGCGACCCGAGAGCCAACTTCGGGGACACCCTCCCCGGCAAGCTGCCCCAGCGGAAGCTGGCCACCACGGCGGCGGCGGGTTACTCCTCCTACGGCAACCAGATCGGCCTTGCCACCGGCCATGTGGCGGAGCTGTACCACCCCGGCTATGTGGCCAAGCATCTGGAGTGCGGCGCGGTGGTGGCGGCGGTCCCGGCGAAAAGCGTCCGGCGGGAGCGCCCTGCTCCCGGGGACGTGGTGATCCTGCTGGGAGGCCGGACCGGACGGGACGGCATCGGCGGGGCCACCGGGTCCTCCAAGAGCCACAATTTGAAATCCCTCCAGACTATGGCCAGCGAGGTCCAGAAGGGCAACGCCCCCGAGGAGCGAAAGCTCCAGCGGCTGTTCCGCAATCCCAACGTGACGAAGATGATCAAGCGGTGCAACGACTTCGGCGCGGGCGGCGTCAGCGTGGCCATCGGCGAGCTGGCCGACGGGCTGGAGATCGATCTGGACGCGGTGCGGAAGAAGTACGACGGCCTGGACGGCACCGAGCTTGCCATCTCCGAGAGCCAGGAGCGCATGGCTGTCGTCGTGGCAGCGGAGGACGAGCAGCAGTTCATCTTTTTGGCGGAGACCGAAAATCTGGAGGCCTACCGGGCCGCCGTGGTGACGGAGAGCCCCCGGATGGTGATGAAATGGCGGGGGGAGACCGTGGCGGACCTGAGCCGGGCGTTTCTGGACACCAACGGCGCGGTGAAGCACGCGGCTGTCTCCGTGCCGGAATTCGTGGGCGGCGCGGTGAAGCGGCCCGCCAGCCTCCGGGAACTGGCCTCCGGGCTGCGGTACGCCTCCCGGAGAGGGCTGGTGGAGCGCTTCGACGGTTCCATCGGCGCGGGCAGCGTGACCATGCCCTTCGGCGGCAAGACCCAGCGGACTCCCGCCCAGTCCATGGCGGCCCTGCTGCCGGTGGAGCCCATGCAGGAAACCGCTCAGGCCAGCGTCATGGCCTACGGCTGCGACCCGGAGGCGTTGTCCGCCGATCCCTTCCGGGGCGCTTATGACGCGGTGGCCGCTTCCATCGCCAAGCTGGTGGCCGCCGGGGCGGACTATAAGAAAGCCTATCTGACGTTACAGGAGTTTTTTGAGAAGCTGCGCAGCGACCCTCAGCGCTGGGGCAAGCCCTTTGCCGCCCTCCTGGGAGCGCTGGAGGCCCAGTTGGACTTCGGCTGCGCTGCCATCGGCGGCAAGGACTCCATGTCCGGCTCCTTTATGGACCTGGACGTGCCGCCCACGGTGATCTCCTTCGCCATCGCCCCCATCCAGGCGGATGAGGTCATTACCCCGGAGTTCAAGGAGGCGGGACACCCGGTGTATATGTTCGCCCCTGGCGGCGATAGCCCGGAGGACCAGAAAGCCGCCTGGGACGCGTTCCATGGGCTTTGCCGGGAGGGCAGGGTGAAAGCCGCCTGGGCCGCGGCTGACGGCCTGGCCGACGCCGTGATGAAGATGTCCTTCGGCAACCGGATCGGCTTCCAGAGCGATGATGATAGGGTCAACTGGTTCGGGATCGGCAATGCCGTGATCGTGGCGGAGCTGACGGAGGAAACGGACTGCAAATACGGACGGAAGATCGGCGTCACCACGGAGGAACCGGTGGCCGCGATTCCCAATGACGCCGTTTCCATCGACGAGCTGCTGCAGCTGAACGAGTCCGTGCTGGAGGGGGTCTATCCCACCGCCGCCCCGGCGGAGAGCGAGCTGGAGACCTTCACCTATACCGGCGGTCCTGGGGCCGCCCCGGCGGTGAGGTGCGCCAGACCCCGGGTGGTCATCCCTGTGTTCCCCGGCACCAACTGCGAGTACGACAGCGTCCGGGCCTGCCTGAAGGCGGGAATGACCGCGGAGACAGTGGTCATCCGCAACCTGACCCCCGACGCCTTGGCCCAGTCCGCTCTGGAGCTGGAGCACGCCATCCGGAAGGCGCAGATCGTCTTTCTCCCCGGCGGGTTCTCCGGCGGCGACGAGCCAGACGGCTCCGCCAAGTTCATCGTCTCCTTCCTGCGGAACCCCCGGCTCACCGACGCGGTCCACGACCTGCTGAAAAACCGGGACGGCCTGATGCTGGGCGTCTGCAACGGGTTTCAGGCCCTTATCAAGCTTGGTCTGGTCCCCTTCGGCGAGATCCGGGATACGGATGAGACCTGCCCTACGCTGACCTACAACACCATCGGGCGGCACCAGTCGTCCATCGTCCGCACCCGGGTGTGCTCCAACCTGTCCCCCTGGCTGATGGAGACCAGACCCGGCCAGGTCTACCGTGTTCCCATCTCCCACGGCGAGGGCCGCTTCATCGCCCCGGAGGGCCTGATCCGCTCTCTGGCGGCAAACGGCCAGATCGCCACCCAGTATGTGGACCTGGCGGGCAGCCCCTCCATGGATACTGCCTTCAATCCCAACGGCTCCCTGTACGCCATCGAGGGCGTCACCTCCCCCGACGGACGGGTGCTGGGCAAGATGGGACACAGCGAGCGGGTGGGGAAGGACCTGTACCGCAACGTCCCCGGCGACTACGACATGGGCCTTTTCCGCGGCGCGGCGAAGTATTTCAAATAACGGACAGAGCAGAATCAAACAGGAGGCTCTTCCCCATGGGGAAGAGCCTCCTGTGCCTGTTCGTTTCAGATGTACTGCTGCTTCAGCACGTCGATGACGCCCCGGGTGGTGAGCCGCAGGGTGGGGATCACCGGCAGGGACATGAAGCTGAGGGTCATGAAGGGGTCCACCCCCGGGTTCACCCCCAGGCGGAAGGCCGCCGCCTTGGCGTCCTCCAGAGCCTGGTTCACGTTCTCCAGGGTGTCATCGCTCATGATTCCGGCGATGGCCAGAGGCAGCTCCGCAAGGACCTGGCCGCCCTCCACCACGGCGATGCCGCCCCGGTTGTCCACGATGCGGTTCACCGCCGCGGCCATGTCCTCCTCATTGGCTCCCACCACAATGATGTTGTGGCTGTCGTGGGACACGCTGGTGGCGATGGCGCCGGACTTCAGGCCGTAGCCCTGGAGGTAGCCGATGCCGATGTGGTGGGTGTTCTTGTGCCGCTCGATGACGGCGATCTTGAGGATATCCCACTCCACGTCGATGTGGTCGGAGTACCCCTGGTCCTCGGTGACGATCTCCCCGGGGACCATGCCGATAATGCCCCTTGGCCGCCGCTCGGCAAAATCCTGGGCGGAGAGAGGGGAGACGTGGAAGGTGTCGTGGGCCCGCTTCACCAGGTATGGGTCGATCTCCGGGGCGGGGAAGTCCGCCACGGCGGCGCCGTCGTACATGAGGGCGCCCTTCTTATAGACCTGCTGGATGTTGAAGCGCTGGAGATCGTCCACGATGACGAAATCCGCCAGATAGCCGGGGGCGATGGCCCCCCGGTTGTTCAGCAGGAAGTACTTGGCGGCGTTGTGGGTGGCCGCCTTCACCGCCAGGATGGGGTCCGCCCCCAGGCGGATGGCCTCCCGGATGTTGAAGTCGATGTGGCCCTTTTCCAGCAGGTCGGAGGGGTGCTTGTCGTCGCAGCAGAACATGCACCGGTCGGCGTAGGCAGGGGTCAGCAGGGGCATCAGGGCCTCCAGATTGTGGGCGGCGGTGCCCTCCCGGATCATGATGACCTGGCCCCGCTCCAGCTTGGCGATGGCGTCGGCGCTGTCGTAGCACTCGTGGTCGGAGTAGACCCCGGCGGCGATATAGGCGTTGAGGTCGTTGCCCACCAGGCCGGGGGCGTGGCCGTCGATCTTCTTGTGGTGGGCCTGGGCGGCCACGATCTTCTCGATGACCTGGCTGTCGCCGCTGATGACGCCGGGGTAGTTCATCATCTCCGCCAGCCCCTGGACCCGGGGGTGGTCGTAGAAGGAGTCGATGGTCCGGTAGTCCAGCACTGCGCCGCTTTCGTCCATGGGGGTGGCGGGGACGCAGGAGGGCAGCATGAACCGCACGTCCACCGGCAGGCCCTCGGTGGCCTGGAGCATATACTCGATGCCGTCGGCGCCCATGACGTTGGCGATCTCGTGGGGGTCGGTGATGACGGTGGTGGTGCCGTGGGGCAGCACCGCCTTGACGAACTCCCGGGGGGAGACCATGGCGCTCTCCAGATGGATGTGGGCGTCGATGAACCCGGGGAGCACCAGCCTGCCGGACATATCGGCCTCGATCTCGCCGGAATAGCTGCCCATGCCCACGATGAGGCCCTCCGCCACGGCGATGTCCCCCTGACAGATCCGGTTGGAGAACACATTCACATAGGAGGCGTTTTTCAGCACCAGGTCCGCCTTCTGGCGGCCCGCCGCCACCTCCACGATTCTCAGCTTCTTGTTCAGCTTGCGGTTGATTCTGCCGGTGTAGCTCTCGGTGTTGCTTGCCATACGTCCCTTCCTTTCTTGTCCATTCTGCCCGATGATCTTCCCTTGCCTGTGGATGAGATTGTGGATTTTGTTAATATTGTATGTTATCACATCCGCCGCCGTTTGTCCAGCGCTTTTTTGCGGGGGATTTGCGGGGGATTTTTCTTGGGGCGGTTCGGGCGGGCAAGCTCGCTGGCCGGCTTTCGAATGAAAAGGGGAAATATGCCTTGACAAAGGCTGGAGAGCAGACATAATGAAAGCGTCCCGAGTTAAACATCAAGAAAAATTCGGATAGGAGAGAAATAGAAATGAATAGTATTACTTCAGACATTCTTGCAGGTTTAGCCTTGATCGTCAGCGTGATTTCCATATTGGCCGTATTTTGGGCAGAGATCAGGCGGATGTATGTGGACGTGGTGGTCCGCGCGCGGCTGGAATCGGTAGACGAGAGGCGGCAGGTGCTCAGGGACCTGTGCTACTATACCGATCCCAAAATGATCGACATGCTGCTACGGAAAGGGAAAAGCGATGAGAAGGAGAAGTATATCCGGACGCTTTTAAGGCTCCAAAGCGATCTGGAGCACCGGCTTCTAAACTATCTGCATCCGGATCAGGAGGTTATGGAAGGGATCGAACGGCTGGTGGCGAAGTCCATCGAGTACATAGGAGGCGAAGATAAGCCCGACGATTATGAGAAAGATCGCGGCGAATATCTGGAGCGATTGAAAATATATAATTTCGCGTCCTGGCAGTACGCGCAGAACCACTCCACTGGCAAGAAGGGAAGCAGCGTCCATGATTTCGATAAAGCGTTTCAGGAGACGCTGAATTCGCTGGAACAGGATACCTATGTTGTCAACGATATAATGGGGAGACTGAAGGAGGTAACCGTGCTGACGGACACTGAAGCCGATTCGGCGGCGGATGAGGAGAAGTTGTCCTCCGACGGACAGGCCCCAAGTGAGCGAGAAAAATTCTGATCCCCGGGGATCAGAATTTTTCTTAGGGTCTTGACAGCGAACCGTATTAGCCGTATAATACAGTCAAACCGTATCACAAAACTAGTACAGTTTGGGGTGAGAGACCGTGGTATCCTTTGCGGACCTGACGCTGACGGGAGAGGGGCCCATCTACGACCAGATCGTGGACTACGTCCGCCGGGGCGTGGCCGGGGGGACCATCCGGGACGGGGAGGAGCTGCCATCCCGCCGGGTGCTGTCGGCCCTGCTGGGGGTGAACCCCAACACCATCCAGAAGGCCTGCCGCCTGATGGAGGAGGAGGGGCTGATCGTCTCCCACGCCGGGGCCAAGAGCTATGTTTCCGCCTCGCCGGAGCGGGTGGAGCTGACCCGCTGGCGGCTGATGCGCTCAGACGCGGCCCGGGCGGCGGCGGCCCTGAAGGGGCTGGGACTTCAGAAGGAGCAGGCTCTGAGCCTGCTGTCGGAGCTTTGGGACGAGGAGGGAGAGACATGAGAGCGCACGGTTCGGTGCTGGGGCTGTGGGTCCGGCGGACCCTGCCCCTGACGCTGCTGGTCACGGCGGCGACGGCGGCGGTCCAGGTGGGGACCTTCCTATATGCCATGGAACAGGACGCCGCGGCGGTCCCGGTGGCCTTTTGGAACATGGAGCTGCTGATGGACCAGACCAGGATGGAGGTACAGTTCGTCCTTGGCCTGCTGCTGGTGGGGCTGGCGGCGGTCCGCCCGGCGCTTCAGCGGGGAAAGTGGCGCTATACCCTCCGGCGGCTGCGGGTCCGGGAGGAGGCGTCCATCCTGTGGTACGCCGCGGCGGCTTTCGGGTGCTTCCTCCTCTACTGGGGGGCGGAGGCGGCGGTGTGCCTGGGCCTGACGGCGCTGGCGGCCGCCCGGAGCGACCCCGGCTTTGTCAGCGGTCAGACGGCGTTTCTGCTGTCCCAGGGCATCCCCCTGTTTCAGAGCCTGCTGCCGGTGACCAGCGCCCTGGCCTATGTCCGCAATATCCTCATGTTCCTGACCCTGGCCCTCTTCGCCGCCATGGGCTGCCGGGGGCGGACGTGGGTCAGCGCCTATACCGCCGCGCTCATCCTGTGCGCCTGGCAGTTCGTGACGGATATCGACCGCGTCACCGGGGATATCGTGGACAGTATGGCGGCGGCGGTGTGCCTGCTGGCAGCGGGGGCGGTGCTGGCGGAAGGGTGGAAAGGAGGCGGCGATGAAGCAGAGGATCTGTAACTGGGCCCGGCGGTGGCTGCCTCCGGGGCTGGAGCCGGAGGGGGAGCTGAAGCTCATGGCCGGGAGCCTGGCCGTCATGGCCCTGATCAGCGCCGTGGGATTCTCCGGCCGGCTGGAGAGCGGGATTCAGGCCTTGTACCGGGTCCTCGGTCAGGACAGGAAGGTCCTGTGGCCGGAGGCCCGGATGATCCCCTTTTACCAGCTTCTACCGGAGACGGCGGTGTTTTTCGCCGCCGTGGCCCTAGCCTTTGGCCTGTGGCTGGGACTTTGGCTGTACTGCCGTCAGGAGAGCCGGGCGGACTACCGCCTGCGGCTGCTGCCGGACCGGTGGGAGTTTTTCCGCCGGACAGCGTCCCTGCCCCTGCTGTATCTGGCGCTGGCGGCGCTGACGGCGGCGCTGATGGTGCTGCTCCACTACCTGCTGTACCTGGCCCGGGTGCCGGAGAAGTGCCTGGAGCCGGACCAGTGGGGACTATTTCTGGACGCTCTGCTTGGAAGGAGGCACTGAGATGCTGATACTGAAGGACGTGGAAAAGACCTACGGCGTATATAAGACCGCCGTGGACAAGGTGAGCCTCCAGGTGGCCCCGGGGGAGATCGTGGGCCTCTTCGGGGAGAACGGGGCGGGGAAAACCACCCTCTTAAAGTCCATCCTGGGCCTGCTGCGCCACGGCGGGACCGTGGAGCTGGACGGGGAGCCGGTGGGGCGGAGCAACATCCACCGGCTGGCCTTCGCCACCTGCGAGCACTCCTTTTTTCCGGATCTCACGGCCTCGGCCCACCGGGATTTTATGCGGGACCATTTCCCGGGCTTCCGGGAGAAGCGGTTCAAGGCCCTGACGGAGTTTTTTGATCTGCCTACGGACCGGGCGGCCAGGCGGCTCTCCACCGGCCAGAAGAACCAGCTGGAGGTCATATTGGCCCTGTGTCAGGGGGCGGACTACATCCTCATGGACGAGCCCTTTGCCGGCAACGACGTCTTTAACCGGGACGATTTCTACAAGGTGCTGCTGGGTATTCTGGAGCCCACGGAGGCGGTGATCCTCTCCACCCACCTCATCGAGGAGGTGGACAGCTTCATCAGCCGGGCGGTGCTGCTGCGGGCCGGTAAGGTGGTGGGGGACGTCAGCGTCCTGGATCTGGAGGAGCGGGGGGAGACCCTCATGGGCTTCATCCAGAAAACCTACCACCGGTCCCCGGACCGGGTGGCCCGGGCCCTGGACCAGCTTACCGGCGGGGAGGAGGAGAAGCCGTGAAAAAGTGGCTGTGCCTTCTGGCGCTCCTGACGGCGGCCAGCCTGACCCTGCTCGTCGCCGCCCATATTTCCCTCTACCGCCAGCGGGACCGGGTGGTGATCTATCAGACGACCCTGGCGGGGGACCCGGCTTCGGCGGAGGGCCTGACCGTCACCTTCCACGACCAGCAGCGGGGCCAGCTCTTCTGGGACAGCGCCATCCCCCTGGGGACGGCGGAGCCCCAGGCGGAGACGGAATTTCGATTCTACAGCAGGTCCCCGATCAGGGAGAGATTCTTCTTTCGAGAGGAGCTGGAGATCCGCTTCTGGGGAGACACCGACGGTCTGGGCGTTACCAACTCCACGGGATATGAGCGCTTCGACGCCCTGTGGGAGCGTATGCTCCAGGCGCTGCCGAAGGAGGCCCCTCTGGGGGAGGAGCGTACCGCCACCCTGGCGGTGAGGGATTTCTGCGATTATCTGCCCCTCTATATCCGGGAGCTTGATCTGGCGTCCTACGGCCTCTACGCGGAGGATACGGAGGGGGGCCTGTTGTCGGCGGCGGAGGAGCTGGCCCGGTATCTCAACGTGGTCCCGCCGGAGGACTGGACCCTGGAGGTCACCTATACGGACTGCGGTGAGTCCCAGACCGCCAGCGCCGCCTACGCGGTGGAGCCGCCCCAGGTGCTGGCCCAGGCGACGGAAGGAGGGCTCTACCTCTGCCTGAAAACGGACCGGCCGGAGATGATCCAGTGCCGGGACGGGGCGGGGCTGTGGTACGTGCCTTTCCAGGATACCGGACGGACGGCAAAGGCCTACTATGGGACCGGCAGCCAGCCGGAGACGCTGCCCGTTGTGACACTGGACGTCAGCGGCGCTCAGGTGGTCCTGCCCTTCGATCCCTGTGAGGCGGTCCCTCTGGCGCTGGAGCCGTCCGAGAGCGGGGAGGACCTGCTGCTCTATCTCCGGGAGGGGGAGGACCTGGTCCTCCATGTGGTGGACGCCGCCTCCGGCCGGACCCGCCAGGAGCTGACCCTGGCGGAGGGCGTGGGGGAGGGTCTGGAGCTGTCCTTTGTGCCGGCGGAGCCGTCGGGACGGCTGGCGGTGCTTTCGGACGGGACCTTCGCCCTGGCGGCGGAGGAGGCGGGGCGGTACGTCCTGACCTGCGCCGGGGTTCTGGAGGCCCCGGCGGGGCTGGAGACGGACGAGGCCCATTTCCTTCGGGCTATGACGGCGGAGGAGAACGAGCCCGCGGCCCTGTGGGACGGGGAGCGGCTGGCCTGGGCCTCCACGGCCTATAAGCGCTACAACATCCATATGGGCTTTTACGCGGCGGTGTTCGACCGGGCGGGGGAGATGACGTATCTGGGCAGATACCAGACCTCCCGGGGCCGGGGCGGCGACGGCAGCCTGAGCGGCTCCTATCTGTTTGACGATACCCTGATCCTGGAGCTGTCAGCGGGCTGAGACGCGAAATGACAGGAGGCGTCCCGGCTTTCGCCGGGACGCCTCCGCTATGCTCTCAGTTCCCGCCGTAGAGGAGGGCCATGATCTTGGTGTAGATCTCCTCGGCGTGGGCCTTGAAATTTTTTTGCAGCTCCCTGCCCATGTCCTCCCGGGTCACCAGAAGTTCCAGTCCCATGAGCCGCCCCAGCTCGTCGCTGAGGGACAGCCGCACCTCGTAGCCCTGGCCCTTCGGCTCCATGGAGGCGCTCACCAGGCTGCGCCGCTTGAGTTGCTCGTTCAGCGCCGCCAGCTCCTCGTCGGCCCGCATCCGCACGGAGTAGGGCAGGCTGCTCTCGCACACGGCGCTGTTGCGGCGGCCCTTCTCGGTGATGGCGTACTGTCCGTCGCCATCCACCGTCAGATGCTCCGTGCGCACCAGATCCGCCAGACACTCGGAAAAGCCGAAGTAGTCCACGCCGCCGTCGCACATGCTGGCCTCCTGGAGCATCTCAAAGCGGACCGGCTGGATCAGGCGGGCCGCGATATACAAAATCAGGAATTTGATCTCCAGCTTATCGCTGATAAAACCGAACTCACCCATAAGGCACCTCCCCGGGCAGTTTATCCATTCCCCCCTATTATACCTGTCCCCGCCCCATTTGTACAGAGGAGATTTCACCACCGGACCCGCCGGCGCATACACTGGACCGAAGGCGAGAGCCTGACACAATCCACTACTTATGTAGGAGGTCAAATGATGGCTGAACGTATCGTCCCCGGCCCGGTGTGCCCTTCCCAGGACAACTGCGAGGCCGTTTGCATCCATACCAGAAAAATTTACGACAGTTGCAAAGACAAAGACTGCGTGGAGGAGCTGCGGTTCTATCCCACCCAGTGCAGCCAGGAGCTGCTCAGCCGCGCCCAGACCGTCAAGGGTGGCAAAGCTGAGCTGCTGTACACCTATATCGACGTGGAGCCGGTGGTCTTCAACCGGGGCTTCTACACCGTGGATATGCGGTTTTTCTACCGCGTTACCCTCAACGCCTACTGCAACTGCCCCCGTCCCCAGGAGGTGGAGGGCCTGTGCGTCTTTGACAAACGGGTGATTCTCTTCGGCAGCGAGGGCAGCGCCAAGATCTTCTCTTCCCGCACCCGCCCCGACGCTCTGGACCGGCAGAACATCCAGCAGAGCAATATGCCCGTGGCCGTGGTGGAGGCGGTGGACCCCATCGTCCTGGACGCCAGGATCGTGGACTGCTGCGACTGCCGCTGCTGCGACTGCGACATCTGCGAGATCCCCGGTTGCGTCTGCCAGTGCTTCGGCGGGGACCTGACCATGGGCGAGAACGACCGCCGGGTGCTGGTGACCCTGGGCCAGTTCTCCATCGTGCGTCTGGAGCGGGACAGTCAGCTCCTGATGCCGGTGTTCGACTACTGCATGCCGGAGAAGGAGTGCCCCAACGGCTGCGGCGGCGACGACCCCTGCCAGCTGTTCCAGTCCATCGCGTTCCCGGTGGGGGAGTTCTTCCCCCCCAACAGCGTGGATATGCCCCGGGACTATGACAGCGCCAAGCAGTACTGCGGTTGCCGCGGGTAAGACTCCGCTTTTAAATGAAACACGAAGGGGAGCGCCCCGGCGAAAGCCGGGGCGCTCCCTTACGCGCTAGGCCTGCTCTTTGATATACGTCTCGGCAGCCAGGAGCACCTCCTCGTCGGTGGCGAAGGTCACCAGGGGCCGGGCGTCCCGGAAGGAGAACCAGCCCAGCTGCCGGATCTCCTCCTCCTGGGCGTGTTCCCTGCCGCCGGTGGGGGAGGCGATGAAAAAGATCACGTCCTTCACCACGCCGGGGGCGGGGTAGTAGGTGACCACCTGGCGGAACCGGGTGTCGATGTCCACCTCCAGCCCCGTCTCCTCCCGGATCTCCCGGCGGGCGGTCTCCTCCTCGGTCTCCGCTCCCTCCACATGGCCCTTGGGAAAGCTCCAGT
>CATZRD010000051.1 GCA_958423465.1 uncultured Oscillospiraceae bacterium
TGTCCAGCAGAAAGCCGAAAATGCTGTAAAGCTGAGCCATCATCTTGCAGTAGCGGTTGGGAAACTGGGTGGAGCAGAAGAGGAGCGTGTCGAACATCTTCTCCGCCGCGCCCTCGGGGCTGTCCACAAAGACCGGCTCGTAGACGGTCAGGTTGGCCCGGGACAGATACCGCTCCACCAGATAGCCGGAAAAGGCCACCCAGGTGGCGTTCATCCCGCTTTTGTAGTGGGGCTTGATCTGGGTCACCTCGTGGGGGAACATGACGAAGCCCTGGCCGGCCTCCACCTTGTGGGTGACCTGGCGCACGGTGACGGACCCTCTTCCCTCCTTCACGAAGTACAGGATGTAGTGGTCCGGCTTCCCGGTGTGCTCCATGGCGATGTCCTGATTGCCGCAGTTGTAGATATTGAACGTCAGATTGTAGTGGGACCGGTCGCTGATGTGGATGCTGATGTTCCGGTTGGTCTCGCTTTTGCCCTGCCGCTGCACCTGCTCAAACAGGTCCTGTTCCGTGGGGACTCTCTTCTTTTCCATAAGTCACTCTCCCTGATCTGCGCAATTCCAGCAGGCCACGCATCTTCCGCCGATCTCCCGCAGGGGCGGTGCCTCCCGCCTGCACCGCTCGGTGGCGTAGGCGCAGCGGGGGTGGAAATGGCAGCCCGAGGGGGGATTGGCCGGGTTGGGCACCTCTCCCTCCAGGATGATCCGGTCCATTCGGGTATCCGGGTCCGGCTTGGGCGCCGCGGACAGCAGCGCCCTGGTATAGGGGTGGAGGGGATTGGCGAACAGCTCGTCGGTCTCGCCGAATTCCACCATCCGGCCCAGGTACATCACCATCACCCGGTCCGAAATGTGCCGCACCACGGACAGGGCGTGGGAAATAAACAGATACGTCAGATCATACTCCTTCTGCAGGTCCTCCAGCAGGTTGATGATCTGGGCCTGGATGGACACGTCCAGCGCGGACACCGCCTCGTCGCAGACGATCACCTTCGGCTGAAGGATCAGGGAGCGGGCGATGCCGATGCGCTGGCGCTGGCCGCCGGAGAAGGCGTGGGGATACCGGCGCAGATACGCCTTGTTCAGCCCCACCTGCTCCGCGATCCGGTCCACCGCCGCCTCGATCTCCCGCTTGCTCATGCAGGTGTTGTACCGCAGCGGCTCGCTGATGATGTCGAACACCGTCATCCGGGGGTCCAGGCTGGCGTAGGGATCCTGAAAGATCATCTGGATATCCCGGCGGTATTTCTTCATCTGGGCCTTGGTGGTCTTTAAAAAGTCGATGACGCCGTCCTCCTCCGTGTGGAACAGGACCTGACCGCTGGTGGCTTCGATGCCCCGGACCACGCAGCGGCCCAGGGTGGTCTTGCCGCAGCCGGACTCCCCCACGATGCCGATGGTCTCTCCCTGGTGCACGGTCAGGGACACGTCCGTCAGCGCCTTGACGCTGACGCCCTTGCTCTCATAGACCTTTGACAGGTTCTTGATCTCCAGAACGACTTTGTCCATTCCCTCACCCCCTCTGTTCCATCAGGGCGCAGCGGACCATGTGGCCCGGCTCCGCCTCGTATTCCGGTATCTCCCGGCAGGCGCACACCCCCGGGATGCACGACTCGCACCGGTCATGGAAGCCGCAGGACGGCGGCAGGCCCACCGGCAGCGGCACCACGCCGTCGATCACATACAGCTTCTCCGCACGGCTCTGATCCATCCGGGGCAGGGACCGCAGCAGGCCTCTGGTATAGGGATGCCGGGGATCGTGGAAGATCTGGCGCACCGTGCCGTACTCCACGATCTGGCCCAGATACATGACCGCCACGTTGTCGCACATATTGGCCACGGTCCCCAGGTCGTGGGTGATAAAGAGGATGGACATGCCGAACTCCTTCTGCAGGGACTTCATCAGCTCCAGGATCTGGGCCTGGATGGTCACGTCCAGGGCCGTGGTGGGCTCGTCCGCGATAAGCAGGTCCGGATTGCAGCAGAGCATCATGGCGATCAGCGCCCGCTGGAGCATCCCGCCGGAGAACTCGTGGGGATACTGGTCGATGCGCTTTTCCGGGTTGGCGATGCCCACCTTCTTCAGCATCTCCAGCACCCGGGAGCGCACGCCCTGGCGGGACATCTCCGGCTCATGGAGCCGCACGATCTCCCCCAGCTGGTTGCCGATGGTGTACAGCGGAGAAAAGGCGGTCATGGGCTCCTGGAAGATCATGGCGATCTCCGCCCCGCGGATGGCCCGGTAGGCCGCGCCGTCCCGGTCCAGCTCCAGCAAATTCAGGACCCTGCCGGATTTGGTGCGGTACAGGATCTGCCCCTGGGCAGAACAGTTGTCGGGGTTGATCCCCAGCACCTCCTTGCTGGTCACGCTCTTGCCGCAGCCGGACTCGCCCACCAGTCCCAGCGTCTCCCCCTTCTTCATGGTGAAGTCCACGCCCCGCACCGCGTGAAGCTCATAGTCGTCCACCTTGATGCGGACATGGAGGTCCCGGACCTCCAGAATATTCTCCGGAGCGATGGCGTATTCCCGCAGCTCCCTCTCTTTCTTATTTCGCAGCACCTTCCGCACCTCCTTATTTATAGGGGTCCGCCGCGTCCCGCAGGCCGTCGCCCATGAAGTTGAACGACAGCACCGTCAGGAACACGAACAGCATCGGAATCAGCTTCCAGCCGTAGAACATGATCGTCTCCAGCTTGTTGGTCTCCTGGAGCAGCACGCCCCAGCTGGTGGCCGGAGAGCGCAGGCCCAGGCCCAAGAAGCTCAGGGTGGTCTCGCCGATGATCAGGTTGGGGATGGACATGGTCATGTTCACGATGATGTAGCTGATGAAGCTGGGGATCATGTGGCGGGTGATGACCTTGTCCGCCGGCGCGCCGGAGATCCGGGCCGCCATGATATAGTCCTCCTTCTTCACGGAGATGAACTTCGAGCGGACCACGCGGGACAGATCCGGCCAGGAGATCAGCGAGAGGATCAGCGTCATCAGCATGAATACCTGGGCGGGCTTCATGGTCTTAGGAATGGCCGCGGACAGGGCCATCCACAGGGGCACCTGGGGGAAGGAGCGGACCACCTCGACGATCCGCTGGATCACGGTATCCACCCAGCCGCCGAAATACCCCGCCAGAGAGCCGATCAGCAGGCCCAGCACCAGCGTCAGAAGCATTCCGACGATGGGGATAAAGAGGGAGATCTGGGCCCCCAGCACCACCCGGGAAAAAAGGTCCCGGCCCATGCTGTCCGTCCCGAAGAGGAACACCCGGCCCTCGCCCTCCGCCTCAAAGAGGTGCAGATTGCTGGGGAAGAGTCCGAACCACTTGTACTCCCCGCCCGGGTCCCCCTGGGTGAAAAAGCGGATCCGGTAGACATTCTCCGTATCCTCCGCGAAAACGCCCATATAGGTCACCGGGTCGCGCTCCATTTTGATGCCGTAGACGTAGGGGCCGATGAACTCCCCCTCGTGGAAAAAGTGGACCGGGGTGGGCCTGCAGTTGACGTATCTGCCGTCAAACTGCTCCGTGCCCTGGGGCGCCACGAAGTTGCCGAAGATCGCCACCAGGTAGAAAAACAGCAGCACAAAGGCGCTGGTCATGGCCAGCTTGTGCCGGCGGAACTTTTTCGCCATGAGGCGCCACTGGGAGGCGTAGTAGTAGCGGTCGTTCTTTTCCCGCTCCCTGCGCTCTTTCTTCGTCATCGTATTTTCCGTTTTTTCCACAGCGCTCACCCCTTCAAATATTCCTTGCGGGCCCGCGGATCCAGCCAGGCCAGCAGAACGTCCGAGATAAAGGTGCCGATCACGGTGACAATGGCCATCAGGAACAGCCAGCTCCCCGCCAGGTACATATCCTGGTCGATCAGCGCCTCATACATGACCGTCCCCATGGAGGGCAGGTTCAGCACGATAGCGGTGATGGTGGAACCGGTGAAGATGCCCACCAGAGACCAGCCGATGGAGGAGACGATGGGGTTCACCGCCGCCCGGACGCAGTATTTGTACCGGATCAGCTTGGCCTTCATGCCCTTGGCCTTGGCGGTCATCACATAGTTTTTGTTCAGCTCGTCCAGCATCTGGCTGCGCATGGTGCGGATCAGGCCGCAGGTGTTGTTCAGGCCAATGACCACCACCGGGATGACGCAGTGTTTGAGGAGATCCGCCACCTTGGCCCAGGACCAGGGCGCGTTCTGCATCCCCGGGGAGAAAAGTCCCAGCATGGTGTCCCCGGTGAGCTTGAAGGACAGGAACATCAGCAGAATCGCCATCAGGAAGTTGGGCACGGCCTGCCCCAGGAAGCAGACCGCCGTAAACGCGTAGTCGCCCACCGTGTACTGGTGGACGGCGCTGTAGATCCCCACGGGAATGGAGATCAGATAGGTAAACAGCATAGTCACCAGCGACAGCGCCATAGTGGGTACGATGTACGCCTTGATAATGGTCGTCACCGGCATGGACTGGGTGAAGGAGTAGCCGAAGTCCCCGTGGAAGATAATGTTGCTGAACCAGCGCCAGTACTGCACCAGGAAGGGCTGGTCCAGGCCGTAGTGCTCCCGCAGATTCTGGATCATGGCCGGGTCCACCTGCTCTCCCGCCGCCGTCATGCGGCCGATATAGTTGGTCAGAAAGTCTCCGGGGGGAAGGGTGATGATGTAGAAAACAGCCAGTGAGATCAGCGCCACCGTCAGCGCCATGATGCACACCTTTTTAATAATGAATTTCGCCATTCTTTTCGTTCACTCCTGTCTTTTTGAATTTGTCCCTATGGCTCCTGAGGGCCATAGGGACAAACATCGCGCGATGTTCAGCGTTCCCTTCGGAGGGGCCGGGTCCCGGCCCCTCCGAAGGGGGGAGTGGATCACTGGATGAACCAGGTGTAGGGCTTGTTGTAGCCGTTGAAGCGCAGCTCGTCGCACCAAACGAAGCCTTCCCGGACGTTGTGGACCCGGTTGTTCATGGCGGTGTAGCTGGCGCTGCCTACCACGAAGCCGATGCTCCAGGCGTTTTCATAGTGGGACTGCACGATCCGCCGGGCGGCGGCCTGCTGCTCCTCGATGGTGTTGGCGGCCGTCAGGGCCTTGGAGGCGTCTACCAGCTCCGCCATGGGGGTGCCGGGCTCCGGGGTCAGGTGGTCCTCATGCTCCAGGGCGTACTTGCCCACGAAGCACACGTTGTTGCGGTTGGCGGCCAGAGCGTCGGGCCGCAGCATCACGTTGAAGGCGGAGTTGTTGCCGCCGAAGGAGGCCATGGCCACGTCGCCTACATAGTACTTCTCGTTGCGGGCGTTGTTGTCGGTGTTGGAGACCTCCACCATCTGGATGCCGATGGCCTTGTAGTACTGGGCCAGCAGGGCCACGCCGGGGGCGTCCACGCTGCTGTCGGCGCAGGTCTCCACCTCGATGGTCACGGCCTTGCCGTCGTTGGCGCCGCCCACGAAGGTGCGGTAGCCGTCGGCGTTCAGCTCCTTGCTGATGAGGTCGATGCCGTCCAGCAGGCGGTTGGCCTCGTCCACATCGTACTCGGTCCACTTCTCCGGCGCGCCCTCCACATAGTCGGCCGTACCGGCAGGGGCGGCGAACTGGGCGGGGGTGAGCATACCGTTATAGAGGATCTCATTGAGCTCATTGCGGTCCACCGCGATGGACATGGCGTGGCGGAAGTCGATCTCCGCGAACAGGGCGGCGTACTGGCGATCCTTGTAGCCCTGGTTGAACTGGAGGTTGGCGGAGGTCCAGTTGGGAGCCACGGCCTCCAGCACCCGGTAGGTGCCCAGGGCCTCGCTGGCCTTGTAGGTGGGGAAGTCGGCGGTATCGAAGTTCACGAAGTCGATATTGCCGGCGATGATCTCCTGGGCGAAGAGGCCGCTGTCCATCTTCACATACTCCACCTTGTCGATGTAGGGCAGCTGGCGGCCCTGGTCGTCCACCTTCCAGTAGTAGGGGTTGCGCTCAAAGACCAGGGTCTGCTCGGTCAGGGCGCTGGTGATGTTCCAGGGGCGCAGGGTGGGCCGGCCGGCGTACTGCCAGTAGCGGTAGCCCAGCTGGTCGCACAGCCTGGTGTAGTCCTCAAAGGTGTACAGCTCGCTCTTGGCCTTGGCGTTGGCCAGGGCCTGCTCCTCGGTAACGGTGGTCAGGCCGTCGCCGCCGATGAGCTTCAGGTCGGTCTCGCCGGACCAGTGGGGCTCCTCCATGTTCACCGCCATGATGTCCTTGTACCACTCCTTGGGGCAGAACATCCACTTGTTGTCGATGCAGATGGCCTGGAGCAGGGTGGGCTTGGGGCTGTAGAGGGTGATGGTGAAGGTGGTGTCGTCCACATACCGGACCTGGGCGGGCTTCATCAGGCCGTCGGCCGGGTCTTTGGTCATGTACCAGTTGTAGATCTTGGTGGTATTGGACTTTACGACCTTGCCGGTCTCGTTGTCCACCTGGGTGACCAGGACGTAATTATAATAGTACACGCAGTCGGCGGCGGTGAAGGGCGTGCCGTCGGACCACTTCATCCCGTCCCGGAGGTGGATGGTATAGACCAGGCCGTCGTCGCTGACGTCATAGCTCTTGGCCACGTTGCCCTCCACGGTGCCGTCATCCAGCAGGCGGAACAGAGGCTCCTCGGCAATGGGGCCGTAGTACCAGATGCCGCCGTTCTGGGTCCGCAGGGTGCCGCCGTAGGCGGGGGTCTCCTCGGGGCTGTACTGGGTCTCCACATAGATGTCCGCCTCGGCGGGAAGGCGCTCCGCCAGAGCGGGCAGCGCACCTGCCGCCACCTGGTCCGCCAGCATGGGGGCCTCCTTGGCCGGCTCCTGGCCGCTCTGGCCATCGCTGACGGCGGGGGTATTGGTGTTGCCGGGGGTGCTGTCAGGGGTCTTGGCGGAATTGCTGCCGCAGCCGGCCAGCATTCCAATGGTCATCCAGACCGCGAGAAACAGCGCTAACGTTCTCTTCTTCATGTGGTTTCCTCCTATAGCAGATGTTTTCTACATGAGCGCAGGACAAAAGACGCACCGTTGATCTCTGTCGCCTGCTCCATTATGGTTCCATTGTAGCGAAAAAAATCCCCAAACGCCATATACAGAACAGCACGATTTTTTGTAAAATTTTTTGGCGCCTTTTTTAGAAAACGCCGCCGCGTTTCGGAGAAACCCAGTTTTTGCAAGAAGTTTTCATGGGAGCGGGTCAATTTTTTGTGCACATCGTCAAAAGCCGCCGCTCTGATTTTGTGCTTTTCGCAGAGTCCATTTCCCCTCTCCGTGTTCACATTCCCCTATTTTGTCCCTGTACCTGTTCCATATGCGCAGATCCGCCCCGCGCATTTTTACATATCGCCGGTTCAAAAAGACAAATCCGCCCTGCCGTCGCGAATCCTGCCGATCTCCGACCGCACCAGCGCCGGGATCTCCTCCCTGAGCCGCTCCCAGGGGATGAGCTGCTCCGGGCGCAGCGTCTCCGGCTCGTACTGTCCGGCGGGGGTAAACGCGTAGTGCTCCCGGATATACCCGCGGATCATATCGTCGGTCTCCGGGCTGGTCTCCATCCGATCCGCCAGCATACCGGGGATCAGCAGGCCGCCGCCGGCCTTCTCCCGGCAGCACGCCGGGAACTGGTCGTGGAGGGTGAACAGCGCCGGGTCCGGAAGGAAGGCGTGCTTCCCCGGCTCGGCGTAGAGCACAGGGTGGGTCCCCTCCAGGCGGAAGGCCTCCAGCCGGTCCACCCGCAGGCGCTTTCCGTGGAAGGAGCCCCAGCAGCCCGTGACCTGCCCGCCGGCGCCGGCCTCCACCCATATGTGCTCCAGGTCGTACATGTGCTGGATGTCGTAATCGTAGTACACCGCGTACTCCACGATCCATCCGCCCCTGTCGGACGGAACCAGCTCCAGATCACGAAAGCTGGATGAAGCTCCCCCCTCCCGAAACACCGTGTACCCCAAAAAGCGGATGGGGAACGGCTCGCGCAGGTCATGATAGATACGCGGCTCATAAAGGGCCGCCAGGTCCTGATCGTTTTTCATGTCAAATCCCTCCATGCTGTCCTGATCGATGATGTATGGCAAAGCCTTCCGCCCCGGGCCGGGGCAGCAAATCAATTATACATTTTTCCGCGGGAAAATACATGGACATCCCTGCTGATTTTTTGATAAAATAGAACCGCTTCATCAGCACCCATCACCATTTTGAGCGGGGGAGCAGAGCAATGGCTGAATTTATCACACACCAGCGCCAGGAGAGCGGGCTTCCGCTGGGCGCGCTGGGGGCCGGCAGCGTGGAGCTGCGGCCCGACGGCGAATTTCATATGTGGCAGATCGCCAACCCGGAGCGTTGGCGGCAGGACTGCCGGAAGCGCCCGGAGGCGGACGACGGGGAGCGGCTGGCCGGCGGGCTCTCCTTCTGCCTGCTGGCCAAAAAGCCGGCGGGAGAGACCGTCCTGCGGCGGCTGGGCCTTGGCCTTGGCTCCGGCTGCGGCACGGAGGAGTACAACTACCGGATGTACTCCTTCCTCAAGCCCGTGGAGGAGACAGCCTTCGACGGGACCTTTCCCACAGCCTCCCTGGAATATCGGGACCGGGCCCTGCCGGTCCAGGTCCGGCTGAAGGCCGCCTCTCCCTTCGTCCCCTACGACGAGCGGACCTCCGGCACGCCGGGGATCTTTCTGACCTTCTCGGTGTACAACCCCTCCGGGGAACCGGTGGAGATCTCCCTGACGGGAAAGCTCCGCTCCCTGGTAAACGCCGGTCCGGAGGGCCGGGGCCAGCGCAATCAGGTGACGCAAAGCGGCGGGTACACCTCTCTGGTCATGTCCAGCGGCGGCGTCCCCGAGGCCCCCGACCGGGGCGGCGTCGTCCTCTCCGCGGCGGGCGGCCATGTCACCTGGCTGTCCGGCGAGTACCGGGACTATATGAACGAGTATGTGGCCCACGGCAGTCTGGGAGTCTCCGAGGAATCCTTCCTGTTCGCCCTGCGGCGGAGCGGCGTTCTGCCCGACGCCTGCGTCCGGGAGCGGCCGGACTGGCGGGAGGCCGCCGGGACTCTTGACCGCCTCACCGCCGGGGAGGTGGACCGCCTGCTGGAGGAGCTGTCGGGTCACGGCTTCGCCGCCAGCATCCTGGAGCGGCTCTCCCTGGCCGACAGCGCCCTCTTCGCCTCCCCGGAAACCCGGCGGGAGGTGCTGCGCTATGTGCTCAAAAACTGGAGCGAGATGGACCGGCGCTCCCCCTGGGGCGACGGCGCGCTGTGCGTCTCCTTCTCTCTGGCCCCGGGAGAGCGCCGGGAGATCCCCTTTATCCTCTCCTGGTACTTCCCCGCTTTGTACAGCGCCGGCGGGAACCGGGTGGGGCATATGTACGAAAACTGGTTCCCCGACGCGCCGGCGGTGGACCGCTTCCTCCAGCGGGAGCGCTCCCGTATCCTGACGGCGGCGGAGCGGTTCGTCCGCACCCTCCGGGATACCAGCTTCCCCCCGGTGTTCATGGACGCGGTCTCCTCCCAGCTGGCCACTCTGGTCAAGTGCTCCTGGTGGTCCCGGGAGGGGGAGTTCGGGATCTGGGAGGGTCTCGGGTCCTGCGGCCTCCAGACCATGGACATCACCTACCACGCCTCCGCCGCTCTGGCGGTCCTTTTCCCCGCCCTGCAAATGGGGCAGATGCGCATGAGCGCTGCCTTCCAGCGGGAGGACGGCTGCGTCCCCCACTTCTTCTCGCCGGATTTCCGCTCGGTGGACGAGGGCTTTGACCGGGTGGACATGAACCCCCAGTTCGTGCTTCTGGTGTGCCGGGACTATCTTCTCACCGGCGACCGCGCCTACGCCGCCCAGATGTGGCCCCATGTGGTCCGCGCCATCCAGCGCACCGCCGGGCTTGACAGCAGCGGCGGCGGGCTGCCGGACCGGGACGCCGGGCGCAACACCTACGACGCCTGGCACTTCTCCGGGACCTCCGCCTATGTCTCCATCCTGTGGCTAGCGGCGCTGGAGGCCGGGGCCCTGCTGGCGGAGGTCTGCGGCCGGCCTGATCTGGCGGAGAGCTGGCGGGAGCTGGCCCGCCGCGGCGGCGGGACCCTGGAGGAGCGGCTGTGGAACGGCGAATACTACGACCTCTGGGCGGAGGGGGCCCGCCGGGACACCAGCTGCATGACCGACCAGCTGGACGGCGCCCTTTTCGCCCGGGCCATCGGTCTGGAGCCCGTTCTGCCGGAGGACCGGGTCCGGTCCGCTCTGGACGCCGTCTGGCGGTACAACTACTCCGAGGAAAACGGCCTCGTCAACGTCAGCTGCCCGCCGGGAAAGCGCGCCACCCTCCACACCTTCCGCAACTGTCAGGGACTGGCCAACTGGTCCGGCATCGAATACCTGATGGCCGCCTTTTTTATCATGGAGGGCTGCTATGACCGGGGGCTGCGCCTGGTGGAGCAGGTCTGGGACCGCCATCTGCGGCTGGGTCAGGTCTGGAACCACGCCGAATGCGGCGACCACTACTACCGGCCCCTCTCCAGCTGGTGGCTGCTGCAGGCTCTCAGCGGCGCGTCGGTCCGGGGGGCGGAGGGGCTGCTCCTGCTCTCCGGCGGGGCCTGCGAGGGTCCCTTCCGGTGTCCGTGGTTCGCCTCCTCCGGCTACGGCGTCCTGGACGGCGGCCCCGGATACCGGAAGCTCACCTGCCTGTACGGCCGGACAGAGCTGCGGGGCGCGGCGTGGACCGGCGGGCCGGAGGTCCTGCAGGCCCGGCTCAACGGAGCGCTTCTCCCCGCCAAAGTCTGCCCGGACAGGTCCCGCGCCCGGATCGCCTTTGACGCTGTGACATTGGAGGAGGGCTCTGTTCTGGAGATCTCCGCCCCGGACCGAAGGGCATGACCGAAAGGAGCCTCTCTTCCCCCGGCCGCCGGGAATAACGACTGTTTGGAGGACCGCTATGGGAACCAAAAGACCGAATTTCATCATCATCATGACCGACGACCAGGGCTACGGCGACCTGTCCTGCATGGGGAACACGGATTTCCGGACCCCCCATATCGACCGTCTGGCCGCCGAAGGCGCGCGCTTCACCGACTGGTACTCCAACAGTCCCGTGTGCTCCCCCTCCCGCGCGTCCCTGCTGACGGGCCGCTATCCGGGACACGCGGGCGTCCGCGCCATTCTGGCGGGGCACCGGCGGGCCACAGGCCTCACGGACCAGACGCCCACCATCGCCTCCGCCGTCCGGGACCTGGGCTACCGGACCGCCCTGGTGGGCAAATGGCACCTGGGGCTTCAGGAAGCCAGCCGGCCCAATCAGAACGGCTTTGACTACTTCTACGGCTTTATGGCCGGGTGCATCGACTACTACTCCCATATCTTCTACTGGTCCATGGCGGACGGCCGCACCGATCCCACCCATGACCTGTGGGAAAATGACCGGGAGATCTACAGCAACGGGGAATACTTCACCGAGATGGTCACGGCCCGCTCCGTGGAGAAGATCCGGGAGATGCACGAGGCCGGGTCCCCCTTCCTTCTGTATGTGGCCTATAACGCGCCCCACTATCCCATGCACGCCCCCCGGAAGTATCTGGACCGCTTTCCCCACCTGCCGGCGGACCGGCGCATCATGGCCGCCATGCTCAGCGCCGTGGACGACGGCGTGGGGGAGATCACCGCCGAACTGCGGCGGCTGGGCATCCAGGAGGACACCGTCGTCTTTTTCCAGAGCGACAACGGCCCCTCCCGGGAGTCCCGCAACTGGATGGACGGGTGCGGCGTTCCCTACTACGGCGGACAGCCCGGCGGCCTCAAGGGCCACAAGTTCAGCCTCTTTGAGGGGGGCATCCGGGTGCCCGGCATCTTCTGCTGGCCGGGGTACATCCCCGCCGGCCAGATCATCCGTGAGCCCTGCGCCGCCATGGACGTGTTCCCCACCCTTCTCACCCTGGCGGGCGGCGACCCCGCCGGTTACGGGCTGGACGGCGCCAGCCTTCTCCCGGTGCTGACAGAGGGGGCCCGATCCCCCCACCGGGAGCTGTTCTGGGAGATGGAACAGCAGACCGCCATCCGGCAGGGCCGGTACAAGCTGGTCCTGCAGGGCCAGCTGGTGGAGACCGAGCCGCCCCAGGACCCGGTCTTTCTCTCCGATCTGGACGAGGACCCGGGGGAGACCCGGAACCTGGCCTCCGCCATGCCGGAACTGACGGAGGAGCTGACCGCCCGAGCCCTCCAGTGGCGCTCGGAGCTGGAGGCTTACTGGAAAGAACACTTCCCGGCGGCGGCCCGGAGCCTGACCTGATCCGCTCCCGCCGGATATTCTGCAACGCGGAGGAACCCCTATGGAACGCACTATGATCACCGCCCATTCCGGCTGCGACGGCACGCCGGACAACTCCCCGGAATTTATCGCCCACGCCCTGACCTGCGGCGCGGACGCCTTTGAGGTGGACGTGCGGAGCCGCCCCGACGGCACGCTGTACCTGAGCCATGACGAAGGCGGCGGGGACGCTCTTTCCCTGGACCGGGTCTTCGCCGGGATGGCCGGAAGCTCCATGCGCGTCAACTGCGACCTGAAGCAGCCCGGCATTGAGCTGGCCGTGCTGGCCCTGGCCCGGGCGCGCGGCGTCGCGGACCGGCTGCTCTTCTCCGGCTCCGTCTCCATGGAGCTGATGGCCCGGGAGCCGGAGATCCGGTCCCGGACCCTGCTGAACGTCCGCCCCATCCTTCCGGACCCCGCCCGGACGGAGGCGGACCTGGACGCGGAGCTTGACCGGCTCCTGCTGGTATGCCGTCAATGCGGCGCGTCCGTCATCAACGTCCCCTACGGCATGTGTACCGGGCCGGTCCTGGACCGGCTGGAGGAAGCCGGCATCGGCGTATCCGCCTGGACCGTCAACGACGAGGATACGGCGGCGCGTCTGCTGGAGCGCCGGATCCGCAACATCACCAGCCGCAGGCCGGGCATGGTCCTGGCCCTGCGGGCCGCCCTGCGCTGAAGCCGCCGCCCGCCGGCGGCAGAAAAGGTCCCGGAGCCGCCTGGCTCCGGGACCTTTGGCTGTGTGTGACAGGATAGATGTCCGTGAAGAAGCGGGGATCTACCGCTGCCCGTCCTTTCTGCCAATATACAGCAAATGGGAATGGCTCCCCAGCAGTTCTCTCGTTTCACAGGTTTTCAGGTGATACGCGGCAAACAGCCTGAAATCCTCGTCGGACAAATGGAAAGCGGGGGCTTCTTCGGCAAGCTCCAGCACGCTGTCTGTTCCGGCGAGGGCGACGGAGTACCTTCCGGTGCCCGCGCCGACCTCAAGGATCTTTGAGCCGTGGGGAACCAGTCTGCGGATATAATCCATCGTCGTCAGATATTCCAGCTGCCCATGGCGGCTGCGTGTCAGGCGCGTCTCTTCTCTTTGGCCTTGATAGATGCGCCCGAGGATCTCTGTCCGTTCCATAGATGCTCACCTTCTTCTGCCTGTGGATGCCTGCCTTGGCCAGTATAGCACACCATTCCATGACGCGCAAGAAAAAACGACGTGCCGAAGCACGTCGTTTTCATGGAGGTGACACCCGGATTTGAACCGGGGAATGAGGGTTTTGCAGACCCTTGCCTTACCACTTGGCTATGTCACCATATAGAGAACAGGAGCTGAGCCGCTCCTGTTTCTCTTTTGTGGAGCGGGCGACGGGGCTCGAACCCGCTACCTCCACCTTGGCAAGGTGGCGCTC
>CATZRD010000052.1 GCA_958423465.1 uncultured Oscillospiraceae bacterium
GGGTGGAGTTGGTGATGTCGATCAGGCGCTTGTGGGTGCGGCGCTCGAACTGCTCGCGGCTGTCCTTATACTTGTGAACGGCCCGAAGGATGGTGACGACCTCCTTCTTGGTAGGCAGGGGGATGGGGCCGGAGACGGTGGCGCCGGTGCGCTTGGCGGTCTCCACGATCTTCTGCGCGGACTGATCGATGACCTGGTGGTCATAGGCCTTCAGACGAATGCGGATCATTTCTTTTGCCATTTGTTCGTTCCTCCATAAATTGTACAAAGTAGTGTCGATGTTCCTTACTCTGTACGGCGAGAAGTTCTGACCGCTTATCCGTGCGTATCATTCCAGCTCATAGAAAATACCGGCGCAAAAGGCCGGTATTGCCCATGGCACGGCGATCTACGCCGCGGAAAGGACATTCTCAGCCGCCCGATTATCGGACATACTCCGCGGAAGTTACCGGCTGACGCCGCAATCTCCCGCATCATCGCAGTACCTGCCCGGTCTGCCCGGCGCAAGCTCAATTATGATACCGTATATACATGGGATTGTCAAGTGCTTTTTGCATATTTTTTTGAAAAAAGCTGGCAGGAGACGCCGGGCGGTTTTCCGCCCGGCGTCTCCTGGATTATACATAGCTCTTTTCCACTTCCACCACGGCGAAGTAATTGCCGTCCATCTCCCGCACCGCCCGGCAGATGGCGTCCCCCGCCTCCTGGTCCGACAGGGGGCAGTCGTAGGGCAGCACCGCGTCGAAGATCAGGTTGGTGTGGGTGTGGCCGGGGACCATGCGGAAATCGTGGATGGTGACGCCCGGATAGATCTCCCGCACCAGCTCCGCCACCTGCGCCCGCTTCTCCGCCGTGACGCCGTCGTCGTTCACCACCGGGTCCATGTGGATGGTGGCCAGGCACCCCATGGAGACGTTCAGCTCCTTCTCCGCCGTGTCCACCACGTCGTGAAGCACCAGGATGTCGCCGCTGGCGGGCACCTCCGCGTGGAGGGACAGGAACCGGCGGCCGGGGCCGTAGTCGTGGACGATGAGGTCGTGGATGCCGATGATCTCCGGGTGGCTGAGGACGATGTTCTGGACCTCCCGAACGAACTCCGGGGCGGGTGGCTGGCCCAGCAGGGGGTCGATGGTCTCCTTGGCGGCGTTGAAGCCCGCCCACAGGATGAAGCAGGCCACCACCGCGCCGCACCAGCCGTCGATCTTCACGCCCCACACGTGGCCCGCCAGGGTGCTCAGCAGCACCGCCGTGGTGGCCAGGCTGTCCGAGAGGCTGTCCGCGGCGGTGGCCGCCATGGCGGCGGAGTCGATGCGCCTGCCCACGGAGCGGTTGTAGAAGGACATATAGAGCTTCACGGCGATGGACGCCGCCAGGATGGCCGCCACCAGGGGGCTGAACGCCACCGCCTCCGGGTGCAGGATCTTTTCGATGGAGCTTTTGCCCAGCTCCACGCCCATGAGCAGGATCACCATGGACACCACCAGGCCGGATATGTACTCGAACCTCCCGTGGCCGAAGGGGTGGTGCCGGTCCGGGGCCTGGGCCGCCAGCTTGAAGCCCAGCAGGGTCACCACGGAGCTGCCCGCGTCGGACAGGTTGTTGAAGGCGTCGGCGGTGATGGCGATGGAGCCGCTGACCACCCCCGCCAGAGCCTTCCCGGCGAAGAGCAGCAGGTTCAGGGCGATGCCCACCAGGCCGCACAGCACGCCGTAGGCCCGCCGCACCCCCGGATCGGTCACGTTGTCACAGTCCCGGATAAAGCGCCGGGCCAGCAGTTTTATCACAGTGTTCTCCCTCCTGTCTCGTCAAGCGGTCCCGGGGTCAGGGCCTGTCCCGGCCCGGGATGGTCAGGGTATACTGGCAGCACAGCCGGTCCAGATCCTCGTCGGTGGCGGCAGGGAGCCGCAGCCGGCCGCCGCAGGACCGGCACACCAGATCCACCGCCGTGCCGTGGATCTCCACGGCGTGGTCCCGGCTGCCGCAGGCGCAGGAGATCCCGCCCCGGGCGGCGATGTCCTTCAGCTCCGAGAGCACCTCGTACATGATGACGCTGTCGGCAAAGACCTCCTCGCCCTGGCTCTTGCCCTTCTCCACCGTCAGCTCCAGCTCCCGCAGGGCGGACTGGACCTGATCCGGCCGCCCGATATAGCAGCAGAGCTGACGCCGCTGGGGGCAGGCAAGGCCCACGCCCCGGCCCTCCATCATGGCGGACCGGGAGATCTCCGCCCGGTGCTCCCCGCCGCACACGCCGCAGGGCACGGTCACCCGGAAGGCATCCCCCTCCGGCTCCGCCGTCAGCTCGCCGTAGCCGCAGTCGCACACCAGGGCCACCGCCGCCGCGTTCAGGGCGAACCGGGTCCGCTCCCCGTACACCGCCTTGCCGCAGTGGGGGCAGATATAGCCCAGCGCCCGCAGTTCCTCCGCCATACGATCCCTCCTGTTTCTGCTATTCGGATTTTTCTATTATACGATACTCTTCCGGATTTTTCCACACCCGGCGCAAATAAATTTCCGCTTTCCGCTCATACTACCTCCAGCGAACAAGGATGGAGGCGCGTCTATGCAAAAACGATTGGGGCGGCAGACGGTGGCCCTGGAAACGCCCCCGGTGATCCTGTCCCACGCCGCCGTGGGCGGCCGGCAGGAGGGGGAAGGCCCTCTGGCGGAATACTTCGACCATCTGGGGGACGACAGCTTTTTCGGGGAGAAGAGCTGGGAGCGGGCGGAGAGCGTCATGCAGAAGATCGCCCTGAGCAAAGCCCTGGAAAAGGGCGGCCTGACCCCGGAGGACCTGGACTATATTCTGGCGGGGGACCTTCTGAACCAGTGCGTAGGCTCCTCCTTCGCTCTGCGGAAGTTCGGCGTCCCCTTTTACGGGCTGTACGGGGCCTGCTCCACCATGGGGGAGAGTCTGGCCCTCAGCTCCCTGCTGGTGGCCGGCGGCTTCGCCCGGCACGTCGCCGCCATGACCAGCAGCCACTTCTGCACCGCCGAGCGGCAGTACCGGATGCCGGTGCCCTACGGCAGCCAGCGCACCCCCACCGCCCAATGGACCGCCACCGCCGCCGGCTGCGCCGTGGTGGCAAAGGAGGGGACCGGCCCTAAGATCACCGCCGTCACCTGCGGCAGGATCGTAGACCAGGGCGTCAAGGATTCCAACAACATGGGCGCCGCCATGGCCCCCGCCGCCTTCGACACTCTCTCCGCCCACTTCGCCGCCACCGGCACCAAACCGGCGGACTACGATCTGGTGGTCACCGGGGATCTGGGGCGGCTGGGCCACCGGATCGTGACGGACCTGTTCCGGGAAAAGGGCGTAGATATGGGCGGGCGGTACACCGACTGCGGCCTGCTGCTCTACGACATCCAGGGCCAGGACATGCACGCCGGAGCCAGCGGCTGCGGCTGCGCCGCCTCGGTGCTGTGCGGCTATCTCCTGCGGGAAATGGAGGAGGGCAAATGGGACCGTATTCTGTTCGCCCCTACCGGGGCCCTGCTGTCCCCTACTACTACTTTCCAGGGCGAGAGCATCCCGGCCATCTGCCACGCCCTGACCATCCAGCGGTAACGCCGCCGGTCTATTTTGCAGAGACAGGGGAGGACCTCCCCTGGGAAGGGACCATGTATGCAGTATCTCAACGCGTTCCTGTGCGGCGGCGTCCTGTGCGCCATCGGACAGATCCTGATCGACCGGACCAAGCTGACCCCCGCCCGGATTCTGACGGGCTATGTGGTCTGCGGCGTGCTGCTGGAAGCTGTGGGGGTGTACGGCTATATCGCCGACTGGGGCGGGGCGGGGGCCTCCGTGCCCCTGACGGGCTTTGGCTCTAACCTGGCCAAGGGCGTGGCCAAGGCGGTGGCGGAAAAGGGCTGGCTGGGGGTCCTCACCGGGGGCCTCACCGCCACCGCCGGCGGCATCGCCGCCGCCGTGGTTTTCAGCCTTCTGGCGGCGCTGATCTTCCGTCCGGGGGAAAAGCGATAGGATCGTTTCGGGGGAGCGGCGCAGGCCGCTCCCCTTTCCTGGATTTCCCTCTTGACAAATACTCATAGGGGGTATATGATGGCTCCATGAAATATACCCCAGGGAGGTATCTGTATGGAGGATTGTCCCATGTGCCGCAGGACCCGCCGCCGCAGCGACGAGGAACTGAAGAAGCTGACTAACCGGCTCAGCCGCATCGAGGGCCAGGTCCGGGGCCTCCGGGAGATGCTGAACCAGGAGGCGTACTGCGCCGACATCCTGGTCCAGGTGTCCGCCGTGAGCGCGGCCCTGAACAGCTTCAGCCGGGAGCTGCTGACGGAGCACATCCACACCTGCGTGGCCGACGGCATCCGCCAGGGCGACGACCAGGTCATCGACGAGCTGGTGGCCGTGCTGGCCAAACTGATGAAGTAAGAAAGTCAGGTGATACCCTATGAAACAACAATTCAACGTCACCGGCATGACCTGCGCCCCACAAAGCGTCCCGCTTTGCGGGGAAAAACGTCTGATTCAGCATCCTCGGGCGAAATGAATTCGCCCTGCGGCAAGGTTTTGCTCCGCAAAACGCTTGTACGCCGCAGCGCGGCGGGCCGCTCCGCGTCCGGCGGGGCAGGCCGGGCCGCCGATCTCTTTTGGAAAGACAGGTGATATCCTATGAAACAACAATTCAACGTCACCGGCATGACCTGCTCCGCCTGCTCCAGCCATGTGGAGAAGGCGGTGAGCAAGGTGCCGGGGGTCTCCGCCGTGGCGGTGAGCCTTCTGACCAACTCCATGCAGGTGACCTACGACGAAGCCGCCGTTGCCCCCGACGCCATCATTCAGGCGGTGGTCTCCGCGGGCTACGGGGCCTCCCTGCCCCGGCCTGCCGGCGGCAAAGCCGCCTCCGCCGCCCCCCGGGAGGATGTGATGGCCGGCGAGCTGAAGCAGATGAAGCGCCGTCTCATCTGGTCCTTTGTGTTCCTGATCCCCCTCTTTTACATCTCCATGGGCCACATGCTGGGAGCGCCCCTGCCGGGCTTCCTGGTGGGAACGGAGAACGCCCTGGCCTTCGCCTTTACCCAGTTTCTGCTGGTGCTGCCCATCATGTACCTCAACGACAAGTATTATAAGGTAGGCTTCAAGACCCTGTTCCACGGCGCGCCCAACATGGACTCCCTCATCGCCGTGGGCTCCGCCGCCGCGGTGCTCTACGGCGTGTTCGCCATCTATCAGATCGGCTGGGGCCTGGGCCATGGGGACATGGCTCTGGCGGAGCACTACCACATGAACCTGTATTTCGAGGGCGCTGGCACCATCCTGACCCTCATCACTCTGGGCAAGTTCCTGGAGACCCGGTCCAAGGGCAAGACCAGTGAGGCTATCACCCGTCTCATGGATCTGGCCCCCAAGACCGCCAGCGTCCTCCGGGACGGGGCGGAGGTGGAGCTGCCGGTGGATCAGGTCCGGGTGGGGGACCATATCGTGGTCCGGCCCGGCCAGTCCATCCCCGTGGACGGCGTGGTGACGGAGGGGACCTCCTCCGTGGATGAGAGCGCCCTCACCGGGGAGTCCATCCCCGTAGACAAGGGCCCCGGCGACCGCGTCACCGCCGCCTCCATCAACAAGTCCGGTTCCTTCACCTTTGAGGCCCTGCGGGTGGGGGAGGACACCACCCTGGCCCAGATGATCCGTCTGGTGGAGGAGGCCTCCTCCTCCAAGGCCCCCATTTCCAAGCTGGCGGACCGGGTGGCGGGGGTGTTCGTCCCGGTGGTCATGGTCATCGCCGCCGTTTCCGCCGCCGTGTGGCTCATCGCCACCGGAGACGTGACCCGGGCCCTTACCGCCGGCGTGGCGGTGCTGGTGATCTCCTGCCCCTGCGCCCTGGGTCTGGCCACCCCGGTGGCCATTATGGTGGGCACCGGCAAGGGAGCGGAAAACGGCATCCTCATCAAGTCCGCCGAGGCGCTGGAGGCCCTGCACACCATCGACACGGTGGTGCTGGACAAGACCGGCACCCTCACCCAGGGGAAGCCCCGGGTCACGGACCTTCTCCCCATGGAGGGCGTGACAGAGGAGGAGCTGCTGTGCGTGGCCGCCAGTCTGGAAAAGCCCTCGGAGCACCCCCTGGGGGCCGCCATCGTGGAGGAGGCCCAGGCCCGGAACATTCCCCTGTGCCCGGTGGAAAACTTTGAGGCCGTCCATGGAAAGGGCGTCCGGGGCGGCATCCAGGGGGCCGCCTATCTGGCGGGCAACGCCGCCATGCTGGCGGAGGCCGGAGTGGACCTGTCTCCCGGTCAGGCCCTGGCGGACGATCTGGCCCAGCAGGGCAAAACGCCCCTCTTCTTCGCTCAGGACGGGCGGCTGCTGGGCGTGACGGCCGTGGCCGACACCCCCAAGTCCACCAGCGCCGCCGCCGTGGCCGCCTTCCGCCAGCTGGGGTTGGAGGTGGTGATGCTCACCGGCGACAACCGCCGCACCGCCCAGGCCATCGGCGATCAGCTGGGCGTCACCCGGGTGCTTTCCGAGGTGCTGCCCCAGGATAAGGAGCGGACCATCGCCCAGCTTCAGGAGCAGGGCAGAAAGGTGGCCATGGTGGGCGACGGCGTCAACGACGCCCCGGCCCTGGCCCGCTCGGACGTGGGTCTGGCCATCGGGGCGGGCACGGACGTGGCCATCGAGAGCGCGGACATCGTGCTGATGAAGTCCGACCTCATGGACGCCGCCGCCGCCGTGGAGCTGAGCCGGGCCACCATCCGCAACGTGAAGCAGAACCTGTTCTGGGCGTTTTTCTATAACGCGCTGTGCATCCCTCTGGCGGCGGGGGTATTCTACCCCATCTTCCATATGCAGCTCAATCCCATGTTCGCCGCCGCCGCCATGAGCTTCAGCTCCGTCACCGTAGTGTCCAACGCCCTGCGGCTGCGGCGGTTCAAGAGCCGCTTCCGCGCCCCGTCCCCCAGTCCCAGCCAGGCGGACCGCGTCTGCCCTGCTGATAGAGAACCCACTACTTCTGAACCCACACAAGGAGGAACCACCGCTATGAAAACCATGAAGATCGAGGGCATGATGTGCGCCCACTGCCAGGCCCATGTGGAGAAGGCTCTGAACGCCATTCCCGGCGTCACCGCCGCCGTGGACCTCAGCGCCGGCACCGCCGCCATCCAGGGCGACGCGTCCGACGAGGTCCTGACCAAGGCCGTCACCGACGCGGGCTACACCGTCGTCAGCATCCGGTAAGGCCCCGTGAAAAAGCCCCGGAGCGCATCGCTCCGGGGCTTCTTCCCATTTCCCGATTTTGGCTTGTCACAGCTTCAGCGCGTTCTTCGGGCAGGCGTCCACGCACTCCATGCAGAGGATGCACTCCGTGCCGTTTTTTCGGGAGCGGCGGTTGTCGGTGACGTCCACCTCCATGGGGCAGACCCGCCTGCACCTGCCGCAGGAGATACACTTCGTCTTGTCCACCTTCACCCGCAGCAGGGAGTATTTGCTCATGGGCTTCAGAAACACGGTGACGGGGCATATGTACTTGCAGAAGGCCCGGTTGTCCTTACAGATAACGGCCAGGGCGATGCCCACGCCGTAGTAGAGCAGATTGCCGGCGATAAAGCTCCGGAACATGATCTCCTCCAGCCCCGGCACATGGAGCAGAAACAGCGCCCCCACGAAGGCCAGGGACATAAGAAACGTCACATACCGCAGCCAGCCCCAGTTCTTCCGCTCCCCCCGGGGGTGCTTATAGGGCAGCAGATCCAGCACCATGGCCGTCCAGCAGGCATAGCCGCACCAGCCCCGGCCAAAGAGCAGGGGGCCGAAGATCTTGGCTACGGCGTAGTGGATGGTGGCCGCCTCAAATACCCCCAGGAACAGGTAGTACCAAAATCCCTCGATCTGCATATTCTCCCGGCACATCAGCCCCAGGTACAGCAGCATATACAGTCCCACCAGCAGCTGTACCACCCGCCGGGCATGCCGGTACTTCCGGGTGTACAGGGCCAGGCCCAGCGCCAGGCTCAGGCCGATATAGCTGAAGTTGAACAGATAAAACAGGTTGTCCATGCTCAGCCACAGGGCCACAGCCACGGTCTCGAAGATCCCCAGCATGATGAGGGACCCGGCATATTTCCGTATCAGGCGCATCAGGCGTCCTCCCCTTTCCCGCGCGGCGGTTTTTTCTATTATACCACCTGACGGGCCATCCTTCAACGGGCAAAGTGCCCCCGCCCCGGATCTCTTTGACAGCAGGCGGGTCATGTGCTACAATAGGCCCTGCATTTCCATCAGGAGGTATCGCTTTTATGAAAAGGAGACTTTGGAGCCTGCTGCTGGCCCTGACGATGGTCCTGTCCCTGACGGCTTGCCAGGACGTGGGGATCATCGGCGGCGAAAACGGCCCTACGGATATCACCATCGGCGATTCCGTTCAGGCCGGAGACGCCCAGACCGGCGGTGGGGACGCCGTCCTTCCGGAAACGCCGGAGGAACCCGCCATCGACGAGGACGGGACCTACGATTCCCGGGACGAGGTGGCGCTGTACCTGTGGACCTACGGCCATCTGCCGGACAACTACATCACCAAGAGCGAAGCCCGGGACCTGGGCTGGACCGGCGGCAGCGTGGAGACGGCGGCCCCCGGCTGCGCCATCGGCGGGGACCGGTTCGGCAATCGGGAGGGGTTGCTGCCCCAGGCGTACGACTACCGGGAGTGCGACATCGACACGCTGGGGAAAGACAGCCGGGGGGCCAAGCGTCTGGTCTACACCGAGGACTGCGCTTACATCTACTATACGGAGGACCACTACGAGAGCTTTGCTCTGCTCTACGGGGAGGAATGACCATGCGGACCATCGTACTGGACGGCGGCCTGATGCCTGACCAGGAGACCGCCCACGCCTATCTGGCCCGGCGGCTGTCTTTTCCGGACTGGTATGGCCGGAATCTGGACGCGCTCTACGACCTGCTCACCCAGCCCATGGCCCCCACCCGGCTGGTCCTCTACCGCCGCCCGGAGCTGGAGGCCGCCCTGGGGCCCTACGCCCGGTCCCTGCTGGCGGTCCTGGCCGACGCCGCCGGGGAGAACCCTGACCTGGAGCTGTGTCTGGACGAAGAATAGCGCTCCCCACGGCGAGGGAAACGCCCCGGATGGCTTCTGCCGTCCGGGGCGTTTCCCAGAAATATTCATGACTGACAAGGCGCAGGAGAGCGGCAGGTCACGCTTTTATGCTGCCGGCGGCCCCTCCGGCCGGGCGGTCTCCGGATGGCACAGCCCCGCGTTGGGGCAGCCGGCACAGCCGCAGCCGCACCTCCCTTTGCCGCTCCGCCTGGCCCGGGCTCCCCGGACCAGAATGGCCGCCACGATCAGCGCCAGCACCGCCGCCGTGGCGATATACCCGAGATTCTGGGACAGATATGCCAGCATACGCTTTCCTCCTTCCGCCGGCCGGTAGTTAGTTGGTTCTAACTCGCGCCTATAGGTTAGCATAAACTAACCCCTTTGTCAACCCCTGCCCGCGAAAAAAAGAGGGAGGCATTGCCTCCCCCTATTCCAGAATCAGGCCCATGCCGTCCAGCAGGTCCTCCAGCGCCTCCCCGGTCAGCCGGTGGTCCACCGTGACGGTGTGGTCCATCAGATCGACCTCCGCCCAGGCAATGCCGGGCCGGGCCCTCAGGGCCTCCGTCAGCTCCCGCCCGCAGCCGGCGCAGTGGTTTTTCGCGGTGCAGAAGCCGCAGTTCAGATAGGTAACGCGAAAGATCTCCCGCATAGGCGCTCCTCCCTTCCGGCGCGCCGCCGGCGGAGCACCTCCGCCGGCGGCCCATACGGCTATTTCTTGACCTGATAGGTGACGATCACGCCGTCCACGTTGTTGCCGGAGACCTGATAGCTGCCGCTGATGGGCAGATAGGTCTTGGAGCCCTCGGCGTACCACGCCTCATAGGTTCCCTCGGCGCACTCGATCACCAGGTGCTCCCCCTCAAAGGTATAATCCTTCAGATAGTCGATGTACTCCTCCAGGCACAGCCCCAGCTCCGCCATCTTGGTGGCGTGGGGAATCCCCACATACCGGAAGTGCCACGGCTCGTCGTAGATGCCGGTCAGCTCCGCCTTGGCCTGGTCGTAACGCACCACCCAGCCGTAGTTGCAGCAGTTTTCGTTGATCCAGGCGTACTCCCCGGTGCCGTCATAGTCGGCGCTGGTGCCGTCGGCGTTGCGGATGGAGAAGTCCACCACATAGCCGGTATGGTGCTCGCTGCCGCCGGGCTTGGCCACATACTTGTCGGCGTGCTCCTTGCCGTTTCGCTCAGCACTGCGGTCATAGAGCCCCTGCTGGTCCTCCGCCGTGCGGTAGCCCGCCACCACGTTCACGGTCTTGCTGCCCCCCTGGGCCCGGAAGTCCGCCATCATATCGTTGAGTGCGTCCATAGCCACCGGGGAGAGGTATACGGAGTAGTCCCGGACGATGTAGTTCCCGTTGCTGTTTTCCAGGATGCACACCAGATCCTGCTCCTCCGGAAACTGGTACGCCGTCCAGTTGTTCACCAGGATCAGCTCGCCGGTGTGGATGGCGTCCTCCCCCAGGTCCGTCAGGGTGCAGGTCATCCCATCGGCGGTCTTGGCGGTCAGGGGCTTCTTCGTCTCCGGCGTCTGGGGCTGACCGTCCGTCTGCTGCTGGGGCGGCTGGGGATCGTCCGCCGTCTTGTCCGCCGGGTCCTTGGCCGGCTTACGGAACACCAGCAGAAGGATCACAGCCGCCGCCAGAAGAACGGCTCCCAGGATCATCATCGGGCTGACATAGTAGCGCCGGCGCCGGCGGCGGTAACGTTTGCTCACAGGTAACGACCTCCTTTGTACTGCCGCGGACGCGGCCTTCGCCCCTTACTGTAGGCGCCCCGGGTATCCGGCCGGCGTCCGTCTTGTATCCGTCTGGTTTCTTTTTACACGTTCCACTGGAGGGAACAGCCCCGGCTGAGGGCGGCCCAGCTGTACAGCGGGATCTTGACGGACTGCCCGCCGTAGAGGAAGCTGACGTCCACCTTGGCGCTGTAGCCGCCGTACAGGTTGGCGGCGGCGTCCGTCCCCTCCAGGATGTCCTTGCGCTGTTCCCCGTACCACTGGTCCACCTGGTCCATCCCCCAGTAGTCCCGCCAGGCGGTGCTGAAGGAGGCGGCCCCCGTGACGCCCCAGTTCAGAGGTCCCTCGCCCAGGCCCCACCGCAGGGTGAAGGCCAGGATGCGGTCGGTCTGTCCGTCCACCGTCAGCCCCATGGAATAGGGCTCGGCGTTCAGCTCCATATAATAGACGGTAAAGCTCACCTGGCTGGCGTTGTCGATATACAGCGCCTCCCGCCGCCCCGTCAGCTCCACCGTGTCCTCCTGGGTCCACAGCTGAGGCAGCGCGCCGATTCGCTGGAGGGCCCGCAGCTCCGCCATGACCTTCTCCACCCGGCCGGCCCAGATCCGGGTCTCCTCCGCGTCGTCCGTCTCCTCCGGTTCCACGCCGTAGTAGGCCGCCTTATCCGTCTGGGCCGTCGGCTCCTCGCTCTCATAGAGGGTCAGCTCGCCGTTGGTCATGGCCATGCGGACGCTGGAGCTGCTGCCCACTTCGATACACGACAGGTCCCCATTCCGGAGAAGCATCAGCTTCTCCGGCACCGACAGCCGCATGCTGTCGGAGAATTCCTCCCGGCTGTTCTCCAGCAGGGTGACGTAGGGGGTGTCCAGCAGTACGCGGTCCTGCGCCCGGGAGATATAGCTGGGCAGGTAGAAGGCCGCAGCCACCAGCAGCAGCGCGGCCGGCAGGGTGATGAGCAGCGTCTTATTCTTCATCCTTGGCACCTCCCAGCAGCACGTCCACGCGCGTGCCCTCCCCCTCCCGGCTGGAGAAGGTCATGGTCCCTCCGTGGGTCTCCGCGATCTTCCGGCACAGGGCCAGGCCCAGGCCGGCGCCGCCCTCGGCCCGGGACCGGGACTTGTCCACCATATAAAACGCCTCGGTGATCCGGTCCAGCTCTCCGGCGGGGATCCCCCGGCCCCGGTCTGTCACCCGGATGCGGTAGCCCTCCGGCACAGCCTCCCCCTCCAGCGTCACCTGTCCGCCGGGGGATGACGCTTTGCGGGCGTTGTCCAGCAGATTCAGCACCAGCGTCTCCAGCAGCGCCCCGTCTCCGGGGATCGTGCCGGGCTGGGCGCTGACTGTCAAGGTCAGCGCCCGGGTGTCCATGGCCGGGCGGACGATCTTCTCCGCCTCTCCCAGCAGGCGCTGCATATCCACCGGAAGGACCTCCGCGCTGTGGCCCACGGCCAGCAGCTCCATCAGCGACAGGCTCAGCCGCTCCAGCCGCTTTCCCTCGGAAAAGATGTAGCTGGCGGCCTTGTACTGCTTGTCCGGCGGCAGGGCGCTGCTGCGGAGCATATCGGCGTAGCCGATGATGGAGGTCAGGGGCGTTTTCAGTTCATGGACGAAGCTGGCGGTAAAGTCCTCCTGGCGCTGCTTGGCGGCGGACAGCTCCCCCACGTTCTTCTCGATGGCCTCGGCCATCATGTTGAAGCTGCGGGACAGCTCCGCCAGCTCGTCGCCGCCGGTGACTCTGGCCCGGGAGGCGTAGTCCCCCTGGGCCAGGCGGGCGGCGGCGGAGCCCAGGCTGCGGATGGGCTGGGTCAGCCAGTTGGACAGCAGGAACAGCATACAGCCGCTGACGGCCACCACCAGCAGCAGCAGGTACTGATAGACCCGGTAGTGGGTCTCCCGGTCCGTAAAAAGCCCGGTGATGTCCCGCACCGTCTCCAGATACAGCGTCCCGTCCGCCAGGGATACCGCCCCGGCGCAGTGGATCATGATCCGCCCAAGCTTTTCCTCCCGGCGGATGGTGTAGCCCGCGGACTGGGGCGTGATGCTCCGCAGCAGCTCCTTGTCGCTGGAGGCGGTGAGGGCGGAGTAGATCACCTCCCCCGTCTCGCTGACGATCTGGAAGTGGTGGTTCTCAAAATAGGGCTCCTCCTCCAATGTCCGCCGGACACGGCCGCCCACGGCGTCCATGTTCTCCAGCGTCA
>CATZRD010000053.1 GCA_958423465.1 uncultured Oscillospiraceae bacterium
GCAGGATCTCGCTGAGTCGGCTGATGCGGTTGGAGGGCTTTCCCTCTCGGCTCAGGCCGTGGTTCTCACCGTAGAACATGCACAGCTTGCTCTCCACACCATGGAGCTTGAGCGCTGCGAACATTTCCAGACCGTTGGCCAGCGTACAGCGGTAATCCTTATCTGCGTGAATAAAGAGTGTGGGCGTCTTAACACGGTCGGCATAGGTAAGGGGCGACGCCTTCCACAAACGCTCCGGATGCTCCCAAATGGTGCCAAGCTGCTGGTCAGGCACATAATAGTAGCCGATATCCGAGAGGAGATAATCCCCCACATAGTTGGCAATGCTCCGCTGGGACACGGCACAGCGGAAACGATCCGTGTGACCAATGACCCAGTTGGTCATAAAGCCGCCATAGGAACCGCCGGCAACGCCCATCCGATCTGCGTCTATTTCGGGATACCTCCGCAGAACCTCATCCGTGAACTCCATCAGATCCCGGAAGTCCACCTCTCCGTACTTTCCCTGAAGATCGGCAAAGGCATTTCCCTTGCCGCAGCTTCCTCTGGGGTTGCAGTAGCATACGAAAAAGCCGGAGGCCGCCCAAAGCTGCATCTCATGGTGGAAGCCCGGGCCAAATACCATCTTCGGCCCGCCGTGAATATGAAGGATGCCCGGATATCGTTTGCCCGGCTCGTATCCCACCGGCTTCATCACGAAGCCGTCGATATCCACGCCGTCGGTATTGGTAAAGGTAAGCCGCTCTGGTACGGAAATGGTCACGCCCTCCAGTGCAGACCCGTTGAAATCCGTCAGCTGCTCCAGTTGGCCGCCATCCCAAAGGTACACCTCCGGGAGCTTCAGACCCACAGCCGCAGAGAAGAGAAACCTCTTTCCGTCCTTGGTATCGAAATCAATAAGGTAGTCGTCGCCGCCGAAGAGCGTCTGCACACCGGTCTCCCGCGTCCACATACACAAGCCAGAACCCACGCCGTCCGTGTTGAGGAAATACAGCGTCTCACCCACCATTCTCTGTCCTGTGACGGCGCCGGAGAAGCAGTCGGTGACCACCTCGGAGTTGACCCGGCGGTCATAGCGGCCCAGATTTTCCTCGCCCTTTTCGTCCACCACAAAGAATGTGGGGTGCTCGTACACGCCGTAGTCCCGCATGACCAGTCCCAGGCAGAGCGCCTTCCGGCCCAAATGCCCCACATAGTCGATGCTGTATTTGTCGGGCGTGATCAGCGTCTCCGTCTCGTTCCGCTCCGCATCCCAGCGATACATTCCCTCGGTGACCGGCTTTACATCCCGGAAGGGAAACGCAGTGAAGAGCACCTGACCGGGGCGGACATTCACGTGATTCACATCATAGTCCTCCGGCGTGATCCGGCGATATTCTCCGGCAGCCTCCAGATAGAGAAACAGCGTGTTTCTGGTCTGATTAAACATCCCGACCCCGTTTTCGCACAGGGGCAGCTCCGTCAAAACCTTATAGCCCCTGGTCTGCTGACGGCGAACGAGCTCCTTCTCCAGCGCCTCTCCCGTCAGCTCCAGAAGATTCGGCCGGTCCAAATGGGTCTCGCCCGTGAAAACATAACGGCCCTCGTCCATTTTCCAAAGCCCGGATACGGACATGGGGAGACGGAACGCCTCGCGATCTTCACCTGTACATACATTCAGGCGGTGATACACCGTCCACTCTTCCTCGAAGCCCCGCGCCCGCAGCGCTTCGTCCGGCTCCGTGGTTTTATAGAGAATATGGGTGTTATCCTCCCAAACAGCCTTCCGCTGGTCGTCTCCTTGGGTGATCTGCCGGCTCTCCCTGCGCTCCAGATCATACAGCCACAGATTCCACCGGTAGCCGTCTCCTTCCCTGTCGACCTCCTTGAGTGCAAAGGTCAGATATCTGCTGTCCGGAGACAGCTCCAGTGCAGAAGGATACCGATATTTGGCAAAATCCGTCAACGCCAGCTTCTTCATACCTGAGTCCCCTCCTTCTCCATTACCTTGAACGTCTCATAAAGCATCCGCGTGCCAAATCCAATACCGCCCTTTGTATAGATCCCCTCACATTCGGTGGTCCAAGCGGTACCGCCGATATCCAAGTGGATCCAAGGCGTCTCCTCGACAAACTCCTTCACGAACATGGCGCCCACCGTGGCATATCCACCCACGCTGGAGCCCATCGCACTGTTTTTCAGATGGGCTACACGGGAGTCCAGCACCCGGCGGAGATTCTCGTCACAGGGCAGCTCCCACATCCGCTCGCAGGCGGCGGCGGCGCCCTTCTCCACCTGCGCGGTCAGGGCCCGGTTATTGGTAAAGGCTCCGCAGCGGCGATTTCCCAGCGCCGTCTGGATACCGTCGGTGAGTGTGGCAATATCCACGATGCGATCCACGCCGCAGCACTGCTTGGTATACGTCACGGCGTCGGCCAGAGTGATGCGGCCCTCGGCATCGGTGTTGTTCACCTCAATATACCGCCCGGACATGGAGCGGATCACATCGCCCGGCACATAGGCCGTGGCGGAGAGCTTATTCTCGCAAGCCGCCACCACGCCGGTAATATTGATCCGAAGGCCCCGCTTCTGCGTCGCCCACAGGGCGGCCATCACAGCGGCCGCGCCGCTCATATCATGCTGCATGGTTTCCATAAACTCAGACGACTGGAGGGAGTATCCGCCGCTGTCGTAGGTAAGGCCCTTGCCGATCAGCCCCAAGCGGCTCTCCACGTCCTGCGCGCCGGTATATTCCATGACAATGAGCTTAGGCTCGTGAATCGAGCCCTTTCCGACCTCCAGAAAAGCGGTGAGTCCGATGCGCTCTACCTCATCTCTGCCGTAAACGGTCACCTTCACAGGCGTCTCCTTAAAAAGCTCCTGTGCCGCCTGCGCCAGCTTGGCGGGGGTAAGCACCGTGGGGGGCTCATTGATCAGATCCCGTGCGATGCAGGTGGCCTCAGCAGATACCTCCGCCTCCACCAAGGCGGCCTCGTAGCGCTCCGGCGTCTCGCAGAGAAACGCAGCCGTTTCGATCCCCGGCGCCGCGGGGGTCGTCTTGTACTTGTCAAAACGGTAGCCGGTAAGAGCGGCAGCCTCTGCCGCCTTTTGGAAGAGCGCCGGCGTGAACTGCGGGCACACGCCCCGCAGATCGGTACACACCGCACGCAGATCCAGCTCCTGACACTGACGATACACCTTGGCACAGCTCTCCAGCACCTGCTCCAGGCTCCAGTCTTTCCCCAGACCCAGCAGGAAAATTTGGGTCAGCACGCCCTCTGAAAGAACAGAAAAGCGGAAAATCTCACCGGTTTTCCCTTCAAACCGTCCCGAGGCACGAACTGCGGCAAGCTCCTGCTCCCAAGGACCCTGATAGCTGTTCAGGTTGCCTTCTCCCAGCGGGACCACCACACCGTCCCATGCTCTGGCGTCATACTTTTTCACAAGTTGCAGTTCCATTTTTCCTTCCTCCTTATGGTCTATTCCATGATAGTTAATCAAAAAGCGGGGGCGGCATAGCCGCCCCCGCAGGGATGTGCGAGGTGATCCACCCGCGCTAAATCCCCTTTTTTACAGCAGATGACAGGCTGCGAAGTGTCCGGGCTCTACCTCTTTGAGTTCCGGGACCTCCCGTGCGCAGTCCGGGCAAGCCATAGGACAGCGGTCATGGAAGGGACAGCCGGAGGGCAGATGGATCGGGCTGGGAATCTCTCCACGCAACTCCTGAGATTCGGCAATACTGCCCTCATCAATCGTCGGTGCAGAGGAAAAAAGCGCCTTGGTATAGGGGTGTACCGGGTTGGAGAACAGCAGCCGCTTCGGGGCCCGTTCCACAATAGTTCCCAGATACATGACACCCAAACTGTCGCTGATGTGCTTGACCACGCTCAGATCGTGTGCGATGAACAGATAGGAGAAATGAAATTCATCCTTCAGATCCATAAGAATGTTCAGGATCTGAGCCTGAATGGACACATCCAAAGCAGATACCGGCTCATCCGCTATGATAAATTTAGGCTCGACCGCCAACGCCCGGGCTATGCCGATGCGCTGACGCTGACCACCGGAAAACTGATGCGGATACCGGTTGGCTTGCTCAGAGCTGAGTCCAACACGCTCCAACAGATGGATCGCCTTCTCCTGTGCCTCCGCCTTGCTGCTGCACAGCTTGTGGAACAGCATCGGATCTGTGAGGATCTCCATGATCTTCTGCCGGGGATTCAGGGAGGCATAGGGATCCTGAAAGATCATCTGCATCTCCCGACGGATGGGGCGCATCTCCTGCGGCTTGAGCCGGGTGATGTCGCGTCCGTCGAATATGATCTTGCCGGACTTTGGCTCGATCAGCTTGATGATGGTGCGGGCCGTGGTAGACTTTCCACATCCGGACTCTCCCACCAGGCTGAACACCTCACCCTGCTCCACATCAAAGCTGACATTGTTGACCGCATGGACCACCCGATTTTCCAGTGAAAAATGGCCGTTTTTGAATTTTACCTTATCCAGAAAATCCTTGGTTAGATTGAACTCCTGCACCAAATTCTCCACCTGAAGAATCTTACTCATGGCTCTCGCCTCCTGTCAGCGGAAAGTGGCAAGCCGCACAATGCCCCGGACTCACCTCATGGTTTTCAGGCGTCACGGTACGGCAAATATCCTGGCAGTATTTGCATCTGGGAGCGAAGTAACATCCTTGGGGCAGATCCAGCATACTGGGGACCATACCCGGAATGGACTCCAGGCGTTTTTGCTCCTCTCCCATTCTGGGGATGGAATTAAGAAGTCCCTCAGTATACGGATGGCTGGGACGGTGGATCACGTCATCCCGGGAGCCGCTTTCCACGATTTTGCCGCAGTACATCACGATGATACGATCCGCCATCTGGGAAACCACCGCCAAGTCATGGGTGATCAGAATGAGAGAAGCGCCCTGCTCCTTCACCAACTTATCCATGAGCTTGAGGATCTGCGCCTGTATGGTCACATCCAGGGCGGTGGTAGGCTCATCGGCGATGATGAGCTTCGGATTGGCAGCCAGAGCGATCGCAATGATGACCCGCTGCCGCATACCGCCAGAAAACTGATGGGGGTAGGATTTCAGCCGATCCTCAGGATTGGGGATACCCACCATATGCAGCAATTCCACACAGCGCGCATGCTTTTCCTGCTTGGTCATCTGCTTCTGGTGGAGGTCCAGCATCTCGGTAATCTGTTTCTCAATGGTATAGAGCGGATTTAGGGAGGTCATCGGATCCTGGAACACCATGGAGATCGCCTTGCCTCTGATTTTCATCATTTCCCGTTCGCTCTTTTTGCTGATGTCCTCGCCTTGGAAAAGAATTTTCTCCGATTCCACCACACCGGGCGGCTCGATCAATTTCAGAATGGAAAAGCTGCTAACGGATTTGCCGCTGCCCGACTCGCCCACGATGCCCAGCACCTGTCCCTCATCCAGGGAAAAGCTAATGCCGTCCACCGCCTTGACTACACCGCGGAAAGTGTGGAAATAGGTTCGCAGGTTTTCCACCTGCAGCAGTGTTTCGCTCATCTCGCTCCCCCCTTACTTCAGCTTAGGATTGAACTCATCGCGCAGGAAATCTCCCAAAAGATTGATTCCAAACACGATCAGCATGATGTAGAGACCCGGCATTACGGCGATCCACCAGTATCCGCTGAACAGCACATCGAAGCCGTTCTTGACCAGCATGCCCAGAGAGGGTTCCGTGACCGGAACGCCTGCGCCCAGAAAGCTCAGCGTGGCTTCCGCCAGAATAAGGCCGCCCACCTTCATCGTGGAAATAACGATGACGGTTGTCATTACGTTGGGCAGCACATGCTTGGCGATGATCAGGATATTGGGGATACCGATGACTCTGGCTGCATCTACATATTCCATCTGCTTCACCGTCAGCACCTCGGCGCGGACGGTACGGACGTATGTGACACATCCGATGATCGTAAATACGACCAGCAGCTTGCTTACACCCCGTCCAAACATGGTCATGATGAAGAGGGCCACGAGGATATCGGGAAAAGAGAGCAGGATATCTGCCAAACGCATGATGACAGCGTCTACTCTCCCGCCAAAATAGCCCGAAATCAGTCCCAGCGTGATACCTACGGCGCAGGCCAGCAGCGTACCTACAACGCCGATAAAGAGGGAGATACGGCTTCCGTAAATAAGAGAGCTGAAAATATCCCGTCCCTGACTGTCGGTACCGAAAATAAACCGGGCGTCACCTCCCGCCTCCCATGCAGGCGGTTTGTAGGAATCCGTGAGGGAAAGAGAGGCTACATCATAGGGGTTCTGCGGAGCAAACAACGGCCCGAAAAGGGCAATGAACAGTACCAGTACCACGATCACCGTACCGACGATAGCGGACGGACTGCGCTTGTAATTATGAAAGAACTCAGACTCAGCAATGCGCCGGAACAAGCTCTTGTTGGGGGTCGCGCCCCTTTTTTTCATTTCATCCATAGCGCATCACCTGAATTGGATTCTCGGGTCGATGACTGTATACAGAAGGTCGACCACAAAATTGATAAACACAAACAACACCGTAGTCAGGATCAGATAGGCCACAATGACCGGCCGATCCACCGAGTTAATGGAGTCGATGAGAAGCTTGCCGAGTCCCGGCCAGGAGAAGATGGTCTCCGTCACCGTCGTAAAGGCGATAAGGGAACCGATTTCCATACCGAACACCGTAATAACCGGGATCAAGGCATTTTTCAGGGCGTGTCCAAAGAGGACCTTCCGGGTAGACACACCTTTGGCTCGGGCAAATTTGATATAATCCTGCCGCATATTCTCCATCACACCGGCGCGGGTAAGGCGCACCAGAGACGCGATGTTGGTCACAGACAGCGTAAAGGCCGGCAGGATGATGTACTTAAGTCCACCGGGCGCAAACAGGCTGAAATTCATCCCCAGAAACGGCGCGGTCGCGCCCCGTCCCGAGGAGGGGAACCAGTGCAGCTTCAGAGAGAAGATGTAAATCAGCATGATGCCAATGAAGAAGGATGGCAGGGAAATGCCCAGAATGGAGCCTCCCATCACCAATGTGCTGGATTTTCGTTTGGGAAAAGCGCCCGCATATACGCCCAGCGGGATAGAGATAACCAGCGCCAGCACGACTGATACAAAAACCAGCTCCAGCGTAGCAGGTACCCGCTGGGCAATCAGAGAGAGCACGTCCACCTTATAGATATAGGACTTGCCGAAATCCCCCTTGACCGCATTGGTAACAAACGATACATATTGCTCCAGGATCGGTCTGTTGAGCCCCAGTTCTTCTCGAACCTGCTCGCGAACCTCAGGCGGAGCCTTGGGCGAGACCAGCATATTGACGGGATCGCCAATAAAGTTGGCCAGAACAAATACCAGAATGGACACAATGAAAAGTGTAACTAGCATTTGCGCCAGCCGCTTCAGGAAATACTTGAACACGGTAACACCTCATTTACGGGCTTACACCCTTTTGGCGGGAGGCAGAAGGGAAGATCCCCTTCTGCCTCCTCCCATTGACTGTTCTTATGTACGCTTAGAAGGTGAAGTCCCAAGCCAGAATATGGTCATCGCAACTGGGGGTGTACTGAATGCCGGCGCGCACGCCGAAGATATTGTGCTTGAAGAACAGGGGGATGTAGGCGGCCTCGTCCCGGGCGATCTGATCCACCTGCTCCACCAGCGCTGCACGCTTGGCCTGATCGGGCTCAACAGATGCCTGATCCAGCAGCGCATCCACCTCGGCATTGCTGTAATGGCCCCGGTTGCCTTCGCCCATGCCGGGCTTGCCGTCGTAGGTATAGAGCATATCGTTGAAGATGACCATGCCCTCGCCGGAGCTGTCGCCCCAGCCCGCCATGAAGAAGGAGGACTGGAGGTTCTCTGCGCTTGTCTTCTCATAGAAGGAGGCGCGAGGCAGCAGGTTCACCTCGGCCTTGATGCCCACCTTCTCCAGATAGCTGGCAATGGCCTGAGACACCTGATCGGCGTTCACGTCACTGTCGTTGCGGGCATCGATGCGGAGATAGAAGCCATCGGGATAGCCAGCCTCCGCCAAAAGCTGCTTGGCAAGCTCGGGATCGTAGGCGGGACGCTCTGCGTCGGCATTATATCCCACACAGATGCTGGGCATATAGGAGTTGGCCACGGTGGCGTAGCCGTTCATGACGGTATCGACGATCGTCTGAATGTCAATGGCGTGGTAAATGGCCTGACGAACCTTCACATTGAGGAGCGGGTTGGGATCGTCGGTGCCGGCAGAGCCATGCTCATTGAGCTGATCAAAGCCCATGTAGTTGCAGGACAGGCTGGGATTGGTAATGACCTGGACGTTGGGGTCGTTCTTCAGGCGGTTCACGTCCATCACAGGGATGTTGGAGATAAAGTCCACCTCTCCGTTGATGAGAGCGGTGGTGCGGGTAGCTGCATTGGCGATCACGCGGAACTCCACGGTCTCTGCATCAGGCAGCTCGCCCCAATACTCGTTGTTGCGGACCAGCTTGATATAGGATTCCTTTACATGCTCCACCAGACGATACCGGCCGGTACCCACGGGGTTCGCGGCGATCTCCTCGCTGGTAAGTCCCTCACAGGTCTCCTTGTCAAGCATCATGATATGGACCAGGCTGCCGTCAAACACGGGATAGGGGATCTTGGTCACCAGCTGCACGGTGTAATCATCCACCTTCTTGACCTCCTGAAGACGCATGAGGTACACGCCCATCTCCAGAGTAGGATCGTTGAGGATGCGCTCAAAGCTGAAGACCACGTCATCGGCATTGAAGTCGTTTCCGTTGGAGAACTTCACGCCATGGCGGAGCTTGAACTCCCACGTCACGCCGTCATCCAGAACAGTCCAGCTCTCTGCCAGACCGGGCTTCCTGCTCAGATCTGGATTATAGTCCACCAGAGCGTCGTACAGGTGAGACGCCATCTGCATCTCGATGCCGCTGTCCTTTACCGCGGGGTCCAGCGAGACAACATCATTCAGCACCGCGATGGTCAGGCTCTTTTTGCCGTCATCAGAGGGGTTGCTCTGCTGCGATTTGTCTGCCCCACAGCCGGTCAAGGCCACCGAGAGACACAGAGCTACGGACAGGAACATTGCGATGGTTCTCTTTTTCATAGCTGTTTCTCCTTTAAAAAATTTCTTATCTCACAAGGTGCGTCGTTTACAGGTATCACTGAAGCGACAGACCGTTGATCGCCTTTTCCATCTGCTCCAGAGCCTTTGTCAGGGTACACCTGGGGCAGGCCACGTTCATGCGCAGGAAGGCCTCTCCCTGCTCGCCGAACTCATAGCCGGCGCAGAACGCCACCTTGGCTTCGTTGATCATGAAGTGCTCCAGGGCCATGCCTCGGTAGGGCAGCTGGGAGCAGTCCAGCCAGACCAGATAGGTGCCCTCGGAGGGGATCATGCGGATCTGAGGAATGCGCTCCCGCAGGAACTGCTCCAGATACGCCTTGTTGTCGGACACATAGGCGATGGCCTGATCCAGCCACTCCTCGCCGTCGTTGTAGGCGGCTATGAGGGCTGCCATGCCGAAGATGTTGTCCAGCCGTGTCTGGGCAATGGACATCTCCTCGTTGAACTTGCACCGCAGGTCGTCGTCTGCCAGCACGAGAGTGGCCATACCCAGTCCGCCCAGATTGAAGCCCTTGTTGGAGGAGTAGCAGACCATGGAATGGCGCAGTACCTCCTCGCCCAGCAGGCCAAAGGTGGTGTGAGGATGCTCCGGCGGCACGAAGTCGCAGTGGATCTCGTCCACCAGCATGAAGATGTTGTGCCGCAGACAGATCTCCGCCACGCCCTCCAGCTCCTGACGGGTCCATACCCGGCCGGTGGGGTTGTGGGGGCTGGAGAGCACCAGTACCTTCACGCCGGAGGCTGCCTTGGCCTCCATGTCGGCGAAGTCGAAGGTGTAGCGTCCATCCTTCCAGACCAGCGGCGTCTCTACCAGCTTCCGGCCGCCCCGGGTGACCATGTCAAACAGCGGGTCGTAGTTGGGCATGGGTACCATGACCCTGTCGCCGGGCTTGGTGAGGATGCGCAGCACCACGTTCATGGCGTAGATCACGCCGGGAGGTGCAAAGGCCAGATGCTCATAGTTGACCTCAAAGCCGTGGCGCTTTTTCAGCCAGCCCATCACCGCGTCATAATAGGGCTGCTGGCGCACGCCGTAGCCGTAAACCGGGTGGGCGGCGCGCTTCTGTACGGCCTCTACGATGCAGGGGGCGCAGGCAAAATCCATGTCCGCCACCCACATGGGGATCACATCGTCCCGGCCGAAATAATCCATATCGCAGTCCCACTTAAAGGAGAAGGTATTTCTGCGATTGATGGGGGTATCAAAATCGTATCTCATGCAGCGCCACCAACCATTGCAACGACGACCCACAGAATCATGGACACTACCGCCGCCAGCAGCGCATAGGGGAGCTGGGTGCGGACGTGGTCAATGTGGTCGCAGGCGGCGCCCAGAGAGGAGAGCACCGTGGTGTCGGAAACGGGGGAGCAATGATCGCCGAACAGACCGCCGCTGACAACGGCGCCCACAGCGGCGTAGACCAGCGTACCCAGCTGACCGCCGGTGAAGGAGTAAGCCATGGGAACAGCGATGGGAATGCAGATGGCGAAGGTGCCCCAGGAGGAGCCAGTGAAGAAAGAGATCACGGCGCCCGCGATGAAGGTCACAGACAGGAACAGGGCGGGGGTCATCCAGCTCTCGCAGACACCCAGCAGGAAGTCGGCTGCGCCCATGGACTTGGTGATGGTGTTGATGCAGTAGGCCAGGGCCAGGATCAGCGTGGCGGACATGACACTCTTCATGCCCTGCACGGCGGTGTTCACCAGATCGGTCACGCTCTTGAACACCTTACGGATGCTCAGCTCAATGGCCATGTAGATCACGGTGATGATGAAGCACTCCAGGATCTTCACGCCGCCCTTGGCGATGTACGTCCAGATGGCGGTGGCTACCAGGATAAAGATGGGGACCAGGAAGTCCAGCATGACGTTGGGCTTCACATCGCTGTCGTTGCCCTTCTGCAGCTCCTCCAGCTCGGTGCCCATCATGGGGACGGCGCCGTCACGCAGCAGCTTGCCGGTGGTGCGGGCGCGCTGCTCCGCCTTGCGCATAGGCCCGAAGTCGGGGAAGATCTCCAGTGCGGAGAGCAGCGTGATGAGCACCATCAGAATCGCGTAGAAGTTAAAGGGGATGGCGCTGATGTAGACGCTTACGCCCTGCTCATTGGATGTCACAGGGCCGCCCAGATCCGCCACCAGACCGGCCACGTAGGCGCCCCATGCCATAAAGGGCATCAGGGTGCACACGGAGGCGCAGGTGGAGTCGAGGATAAAGGCCAGCTTCTCTCTGGGCACGCGCATCTCATCCGTCAGGGGACGCATGACCACGCCGCGCAGCAGGGGGCTCATGTAGTCGTCGATGGTGAACAGACCGATGAACCAGGTGGCCAGCTTCACGCTGCGGGGGGATTTCACCTTTCCGGCGATCATTTCCGCAAACGCCTTGACCACGCCTGCCTTCATGAAGAACGCGATCATAATGCCGATGAATACCTGGATCAGCAGGATCCAGATGAAGTCCTCGTTGCCCAGAGCCTCCTTCGCCAGAGCGGAGAAGCCGAAGGCGGGGTCATGCCCCAGCAGCAAAACGCCGGAGAGACAGCCCATGAACAGGGCAAAGACCGCGTCCTTCTTCCAAAATGCCAGCAGCAGGGTAAGCGCAAGGGGAATCAATGACAAGATACCGTAGTTTGCAGCTTCCAATACAAATACCTCCTTAAGAATAGAATGCGGGGGTGACCTTGAGCCTCCCTTCTGATAACTTTGTTACATTTCTGATTATAATTTATCACACCGCCCTTGTCAATCCCGCATAAGTGCCAAGAAGTCTGATAAATTTTTGTCTAAATCGCTGTCCTGAAGGCTCTTTTCGCCTCGCCCTGCAAAAAAAAAGTTATATCCCCGCCGCTTTCCAGCATATTAGGTGTTGATTTATCCATTTATCTTTGATATACTGATTTTCAGCAGCGCCATGTAACAGTTTTTTATCAGGCAAGGATTATTGTTGAGAAAGTAGGGATACAGTGAGCAACTACGCCAGTCTTGAGCGATACATTCCCTTGGTGAAATTCATGGGGGAGATCTGCGGGAAGAATTATGAGATCATCCTCCACGACGTTTCCACGCCGGAGCGCTCGGTGATTGCCGCCTGCAACGAGCATCTCAGCGGCCGCCGCGTGGGTGACCCCATGACGGAGTTGGCCAAGGAACTGCTGCGAACCGGAGCCTATAAGGAGCACGACTATGTGGCCAACTATGAGGGCCGTACCCGGGGAGGCAAGCGTTTTGTCTCTTCCACCTATTTCATTAAGGAAAAGAGCCAGTTGGTGGGACTGATTTGCGTGAACCACGATGTGGAGGATATTTTGGTGCTCTCGGAGCATCTCTCCAACCTGCTCCATTCCTTTTCTCTTCCGCAAGAGGAGGAGAGCTCCGCCTATACCGAAGACCTGGACGATTCCATCCCGGAGCTGTCCAGCAATCTGATCCACTCCACCATCCTCGGCTATGGTATTCCCTCCAATGCCATGCATACCGCCGACAAGCTGGAGATACTCCGCTCTCTGGAAGCGCAGGGGGTATTCCAGACCAAGGGCTCCGTCGGGCAGGTCGCCAGGGAGCTGCACATCTCCGAACCCACGGTCTACCGCTACCTGCGGCGTATCCGCA
>CATZRD010000054.1 GCA_958423465.1 uncultured Oscillospiraceae bacterium
GCAGCCCAGATCCAGCACCCGGCTGCCCTCCAGAGGCAGGAAGCCCTGATTTTCCTGGCTCTCGTCGAAGCCCGCCCGGTCATGGAACAGGGTGAATTTCTCCTTGTAGGGGGTGCTGTCGTAGGGGCAGAACACGGCACAGTTGCCGCACTCGTTGCACATCCGGTCCACATGGAGGATCTGATGCCGGCCGTCGGGCAGCTCCACCACCACATTGGCCCGGTTGGGGCACACGTCGGCGCAGGCCTGGCAGACCGTGTCGCAGCTCAGGCAGCGGTCGCCCTCCCGCTTGGCGGACTCGCACAGCACGCCCTTTTTGGCGATGCAGGCGGCCCGGTCCGGTATGGCCTCGGCGGGGATGGCCGTCTCCCAGGCCCGGCCCAGCACCTCCTCGGCGAAGGCGGCGGCGTCGGCGATGCCCTCCACCACCGTGGCGGGGCCCCGGAGAGCGTCGCCGGCGGCGTACACGCCCTGCGCGTTGGTCTTAAAGCCGGGGCGGCCCTTTTCATTTACCTGCACGCCGAAGGCGGCCAGGACATCGCCGTCCACCTTCTCGCCTACGGCGGAGATCACGGTGTCGCAGGGGATCTCCACCGTCTCCCCGGTCTCCACAGGGGCCCGGCGGCCCGAGGCGTCGGGCTCGCCCAGCTTCATCTTCCGGCATACCAGCAGGCCGTCCCGCTGCTCCACGGGGCTGACCAGCTCCAGGAACTGTACGCCGTCGGCCATGGCCAGCTCCAGCTCCTCGGCGTCGGCGGGCATATACTGTCTGGTGCGGCGGTACACCAGCGTGCTGGACGCCGCGCCGCAGCGCAGGGCCAGCCGGGCGGCGTCCATGGCGGTGTTGCCGCCGCCTACCACGGCCACATGGCCCAGCTTCTCCGTTTTGCCGGACTTCACGTCCTTCATCCAGGCGATGACGGGCTTCACGTTGCCGGGGATGTCCAGCCGGCCGGGCTTCCAGGCGCCGATAGCCAGGAGGATATGGGTGTAGCCCTGGCGCTTCAGCTCCTCCACAGAGGGGGCCGGGGTGTTCAGCCGGACCTCCACGCCCATCCTCCGCATGAGGGCGGCGTCCTTCTCAATGGCCTCGTCCGGGATGCGGAAGGAGGGGATCACCTGGCGGACCACGCCGCCCAGGGCGCTCTCCTTCTCAAAGAGGGTGGTGGGGACCCCGGACCGGGCGCAGAAGTAGGCCGCGGCCATGCCGGTGGGCCCGCCGCCGACGATGGCTGCCTTTTTGCCGTCGTAGACCGGGGCGGGGGTCTTGAGGGAGGCCATCACCTGATCGTAGCCCCGCTCCGCCGCCGTCAGTTTGGCGGCGCGGATCTGGACGGACCGGTCGTAGAAGTTCCTGGTACATTTATCCATGCAGTGGTGGGCGCAGATGGTGCCGGTGATGAAGGGCAGGGGGTTCTTCTCCAGAATGACTTGCAGGGCCTGATCGTACTTCCCCTGGCGGCACAGCTCGATGTACGCGGGGATGTCCTGTCCGATGGGGCAGCCGCCCCGGCACGGGGCGGTGAAGCAGTCGGTGAGGGGGACCTTGGTATGGAGCTTCCGCCTGGGCAGGGGCTTGACGGCCTTCACATGGTACTTGTCCCGCCGGACGGCCAGGGCCAGAGCCTCCACCGCCTCCGTGTCCACCCGGGTGAAGGGGGAGAAGGCCAGAGCCTCCAGCTTCTCGCCGATCTGCCTGAACCGCTGGTAGCCGCCGGGCTTCAGCTCCGTGGTAGCCATGGTGATGGGCCAGATGCCGCAGGCGAAGAGCTTGTCGATGTTGAAGAAGTCCGCGCCGCCGGAGTAGCTGAGCCGGAGGCGGCCGTCGAACTCCCCGCTGATCCGCCGGGCCATCTCGATGGTCAGGGGGAAGAGGCTCTTGCCCGCCATGTACATCTCCTCGCTGGGCAGCTCATTGCGCGTCACGTCCACGGGGAAGGTGTTGGAGAGCTTCAGGCCGAACTCCAGGCCGTGCTCCCCGGCCAGAGCCAGCAGGCGGCGGAACATGGGAATGGCGTCGCCGTACTGCAGGTCCTCGTTGAAGTGGTGCTCATCAAAGGCGATGTAGCCGTAGCCCATGCCGTCCAGAATGGACCGGGCGGACTGGTAGCCCAGGATGGTGGGGTTGCACTTGACGAAGGTGTGGAGATGCTTCTCCGTGATGAGGTAGGAGGCGATGCGCTCGATCTCCTCCGGCGGGCAGCCGTGGAGGGTGGAGACGGTGACGGAGTTGGAGATCCGGGGCGGAATGGCGGCGATGAGGTCCTTTTCCCCGGGGAACATCTCCTCCAGCACCCGGATGCACTCCTGGAAAATGGGGGTCTGGGAGGCGTTCTTCATGCCCTCCAGATAGGCGTCGATCTTCTCCCCCCTGATGCCCTCCAGGTCATAGCCCACGGACATGTTGAACACGAAGCCGTCGGGCCGGCCCAGGCCGCAGACCCGGGACAGGACGTGGCAGGCGCACCAGGCCTTCACATACTCCGCAAAGGCCTGGGGGACGGTGAGCTCCGTGGACCACTCGCAGTTATAGCACTCGTCCTCCGCCAGGATGCAGGGACGGCTGATGCAGGCGGCCAGCTCCGCGCCGTCCATCTTCTGCACGGTCTTCAGCTCGAAGAACCGGGCGCCGGCGAAGTACCCGGCGATGATGTTCTGGGCCAGCTGGGTGTTGGGCCCCGCGGCGGGGCCGAAGGGGGTCTCGATCTTCTCCCCGCCGAAGATGGGCAGAGATTTCTCCCCGGCCTCGTAGGGCCGGTGGACGCCGAACACGGACCCGTCCCGGCGGTACTCCGCCATGATCCAGGTCATCAGCTGCCGAAAGGGAATGGGAATCATGGTCTCTGACATAAGCGTTTCCTCCTTTATGATGTTAGCGGCCTGCGGCCGCCGCCGCTGTTTGGGGCCTCCGGCCTCTCTGCCCTACGGTGCAAACCGTTCAAAAGAAAACTGCGCTTTGTCACGCGAAAAATGGGAGCAGGTCTCTCTTTAACAGGGCGACAGCCGGAGTCCTTCGAGATGGTTCTGTAGATTGGAAACAGAACGTTGTTCGGCGGCATTTGCAGATATTCACTTGCTATGCAGTCCGATACGGGGGGTCCCCAGGGGGTCTCCCCCTGGGCGCCCCTTTGGACACTTTCCCGGCGAGGGGAAAGCGTCCCGCCTGTGGGTGCGGGAACCCACACCTCCCGGCAGGGGGGGATAAGATCAATACGTCCTGTGATTCAGCTCGCCCCAGAGCTTTTTGGAAGTCTCCAGGATGTGGGCATTCTCCGCCTCCTCGTCGATGCCCTGAAGCTCCCGGTCCAGCATCAGGACCCTGCCGTTGACGATGGTGGTCTGACACTGGCGGCCGGTCATGCCGAAGAGCATATGGCCGTCGATGTTGGCGTCGGAGAAGGGGGTGAAGGGCTTGTAGTCCATGACGATGAGATCCGCCGCCGCGCCGGGGGCCAGTTTCCCCATGGGCACGCCGAAATACTTCTCGCCGATGACGGGGTTGTTCTTAAAGAGCATATCCATCACCTCGCACCAGCCCACGTTGGGCATACAGGCGTTGTGCCGCTGGATGGCGAGGGCGACCTTCAGGCTCTCCAGCATATCGTTGGTGTAGGCGTCGGTGCCCAGCCCCACGGTGATGCCCCGCTTCATGAGCTGGAGGATGGGGGAGCAGCCCACGGCGTTGCCCATGTTGCTCTCCGGGTTGTTCACCGTCATGGTGCCGGTAGCCTGAATGATCTCCATCTCCGCGGTGTTCACATGGATGCAGTGGCCCAGGATGGTCCTGTCCCCCAGGATGCCGTGGTCCTGGAGCCGCTGGACCGGGCGGCGGCCGTAGTTCTGGAGGCTGTCGTACACGTCGTTCATGCCCTCGGAGACGTGGATATGGAAGCCGGTGCGGCCGTTGTTGGCCGCCGCCATCTTCTCAAAGGTCCTGTCGCTGATGGTAAAGAGGGCGTGGCCGCCGAACATGGCCGCCAGCATGTCGCTGGGGTTCTTCTCGCAGTAGTCCAGCCAGTCCTTGTTCTCCTGAATGGCCTGATCGCTCTTTTCCCGGCCGTCCCGGTCGCTGACCTCGTAGCAGAGGCAGGAGCGGATCCCAAATTTTTTGGCGCTGTCCGCGATGGCGAAGAGGGACCCGGGAATCTCACAGAAGGAGGCGTGGTGGTCGAAAATGGCGGTGACGCCCTGCTTGATGCAGTCCATGAAGAGTGCGTCGGCGCTGGCACGGGTGCCCTCCAGGGTCAGGTGCCGGTCAATGTACCACCACTGGCCGTCCAGCACCTCGTAGAAATTGGTGGGATTGAAGCCGTCGATGGCCAGGCCCCGGGCCAGGGCGGAGTAGATGTGGGTGTGGGCGTTGATGAGGCCGGGCATGATGACGCCGCCTCTGGCGTCGATGAACTCCGCCTGGGGGTATTTCTCCCGCAGGGCGGCGGTGGAGCCGACCTCCAGGATGCGGCCGCCGTCGAAGGCCGCGCCTCCGTCGGGGAGGTAGGGCAGTTCGCTCCAGCGGGTGATGAGCCGTCCGTTGGCCAGGATATACATAGGGCGTTCCTCCTTTATCAAAATAGCGGATGGGCGATATAAACCGGCGGATGAAAAACAAAGTGCTCCGGACCGCCTTCCGGTCCAGAACACTCAAGCATAGCTGAGTGATAGTTGCAGCCCGTGCGCTAAGCACTTCGTTACAGCTACCACGATATGAACTTGCCGCCTTGGGATACCCCTATTATAGCGGAAAAGCCGCCGGACCGCAAGAGAGGAGACTGAAAAACTGTTGGAGCCCCTGACAAAATTTCAGCCCCCGATTTGTGCAATATACCCCATGGGGGGAATATAAGGGGAGGGCCTTTAAGGCTCGACGCCTAAAAGGACACATTCTGAACCGGGGTTAAAGCCGATACGGAATAATGATGACAAAAGACCAGATGAACTGAGAAATCAGGAGGTTTGGTCTTTTGCATTGCTATCCATTCCAGACCTACATAGTTCTTCGACCTGATCTAAAAACGCTCTATCCTCCGAGTGGATGAGCAATTCTGTGGCTGCCTCGTCTGGTAGGTTCAGATTCCAGTGTTCCATATTGCCCTGTGCCTCACGCTCATCCACTAAGCTGGTAAATGTAGTGACATCACGCTGAACTTCTGCATCGCCTGACATCTCGATTCCAAGCGCCTGCTCCACCTTCGTGCGTCGAAGGGTTTGACAGGGGGAAAAAAGCAACTCACATTCGCCTATAATCGGGGCGCATTGCTGACGATCCTGCTCAAAAATATCGGCAACCTCGGAGATATCGTATCCGGAGCGCCGCAACATGGAATATGTACCCAATCGGATCATCGCATCCTGAGTGGGTTCATCTAAGCCTAAATACTTGTCCAGCCTAAGGTCGTACATATTTTTGATTCTTTCATAGACTTCGCGACCGTGCGGTGTAATTTGTAGACACATCATAGATTTCCCATATAGACTTCGATTTCTTGTTTCCTCTACCCATCCACAGCTTTTCATCAGCGCAATCGGAAATCTGGTACAATTATCTACAGAGCCGGGTTTCATACCCAAGTCATCTGACAGAGACTGAAATGCCGCCGCAAGGCGACGATAATCGCCTCTAATGTCTCTGATCCTGCCAAGCATATTCTGATAGGTGGTTTCGTCCTCGTCATCCACACTCATAGGGCCGAGGCAGAACTCATGCTTATACATTATCCCGCCGAGATCAATGAAAGTTCGTAATACACACTTAAAAAAACGGACTTTTTCATCATAGCACATATTATCCGAAAACTGCGTAGGATTGTTGATCCCCAAGACACATTGTTCGTACAGAGAGGAACATTCTCCAGTGGAGAGCGCTACATGTGCTCCAATGTAGGTAAATACCAAGGGGTAAGATGAGTCCTCGCTATAAGGTGTAACCCACCCCAACATCCGAAAAACTTCGGCATACATTTTTGCATTCATTAGGGATGAGTTCATGCTCTCCTGCTCAGTATTGCTCAACTTTAGCGCATCATCACCTGAATAGCCATAAGCGGTCATCATCTTGCTCTCAGCAATCACGACAGCCATATCATCCAAAGTGAATGATATCTGATTATGGAGGGCAGCATAAAGAATGCGTATTATCTGAATTTGTGTAGCATACTGGGTACCTGGGTTTCTAAATCTAATCATCGGGAACACCTCGCCTTATGATGCTTATTTTTAAATTATATCACGAGGAGTATAGAGGCACAATCCTGGATTTCGGCATTTGCATACAAACATAATTAAATACATAGCAGCAGGTATGTTAGCATGCTGTCAACTGGCCAAATAGATAGGTTACAATTAATCCAGATTTGTCGTGCTATGACTGTAAATATAAAACCATGTTATAGCCGTACAAGTGTGCCTGACATCTGCCCAAACAAATAATATTTATAGTATTGGCTTTAACTAATCTCACATAGCTTTCTGGTAAGGTCCAACCCCCTGGTGTGACCCCAGATGATCATGAACTTGGTAGGGCGTTTGATAACCCTTGTTGAAGGAAAGAATTCCATGAGCATCCACAAAATATTGGCCCTGTTCCGACGAATTCCCCGAGTTGTAATAACATACAACAGAGCGACCTGCAATTTAGCAGGCCGCTCTGAACATTTACGGCATATCAATAATTCTTAGCGCATCTTCTGCCGTGATTTTCTCGTCCAAATAATCATCCTTGGCCTTGACCGCCCTGTCGTGCCAGGCGTAGTATTCCTCGAAGCTCAGATCCTTCTCCGTCGGCTTTTGCTTTCCGTCCTCCGTGCGCTCATAGCGTTTGTACATCCGGCGGTTGGCCCGGTCAAACGCACCTATGACGGTATCCCTGGCCTCCAGCTTGTGCTTGAGGATCGGTCCCCAATGCTTACAGGTCTTGCCGTCTTTCAGTATGCGGTCACAGTAGATGGTCTTGCTCTTCGTCTTGGGGACAAAGTATCGGCCACAGCATTGACAGAAAGCTGCGTTGGTCTTGGCGGCCACAAAGTGCAGGAGAAGAAAATGGTAGTAGTCCACCGCCGAGCGGAAGTGGTACCGTGAGGAAAGGCCATCGCCGACGGTCAAAACCTCCGTCACCGGCAGCTCCCACAGCCCCTCATATTTTTCCGGGGCAAGGGGCCTTTTCTCCGCCAGATCGTGCAGCACCTCGTTGACCACGAACTGGAACAGCATCAGTTCCTCCAGTGTGGTGACAAGCTCTTGGCTGATCTGGATGCGGCGTTGATGAGTGCCATCATCGGCGGGCAAGTCCTCAAGAGCCGTCCGCAGGAGCAGGCCGTGGAGAGGGCTCTCCCCAGTCAGTGTGCTGACCAAGTCATCCACTGTCTCCATGATAAACTCATAGACATTGGGATTGACCTTCCCCTCAATGTAGCGGTTATCATTGCCCATACACAGAAAGGCTACGGAGGTGCGGATCATGTCCACCACCTGAGCGTATGGTCCAAAACTTAATTCAGAGAACAAAATCAATTCGTCCTGAATGGTCGTATTCTCCAGAGAGACTTTGCTGGCTGGCCCGGTGAGGTCTCTCTTTATTTTTCCCTTGGGCAGCAGGGTGACATATAGGCCAAAGTTCTTCTCCATGGCACGGCCCTCCTCTGTCTCAAAGTGATTTTTCCGTAAAACGGTGAAAATCACTTTTTTATGTTGGAATTTCTCTTTCCCCTGTATTCTATCACAGGATGGCCGCCCCGCCAAGGACCTGTACAAAGAAGGAGGAATTTCTATGATCCAAGGAAAATGTCTCAACACCATCGACGGCGCCACGCTCATGGCCCAACCGCTCCGTCCGCCCAACTTCATTGTGGGCTCTCTGCTCTCCCAGGGACTCCACATCCTGGCCGGCTCCCCAAAGGTGGGCAAGTCTTGGCTGGCTCTCTGGCTTGCGGTGACTGTGTCCAAGGGTGAACCTGTCTGGGGAATGGCCGTGAAACCCGGCTCTGTCCTCTACCTCTGCCTTGAGGATTCCCAACTCCGCATCCAGAACCGGCTATTCCAAATTACCGAGGACGCCCCTGCCACCGTCCACTTCTGTACCGAGGCCGCTCTGCTGGGCTACGGACTGGAGGAACAGTTGGAGAACTTCCTGGCAGAACACCCGGACACGGTGCTGGTCATCATCGACACCCTACAGATGGTCCGCAGCACCCACTACGACAACACCTACGCCAACGACTACCGGGACCTCTCCGTTCTCAAGCAAATCGCGGACCGCCACGGTCTCGCCATCCTGCTCATTCACCACCTGCGGAAAGAACCCGCCGAGGATGTGTTCAACCGCATCTCCGGCACTACCGCCATCAGCGGTGCCGTGGACACCAGCCTCACTCTGGTGGAGGAACGCCGGGGCAGCCGTCGGGCCAAACTCTTCTGCGTGGGGCGGGACATTGAGTACCGGGAGATGGAACTGGAGCGGAACGGTGACAACGTCTGGGAGGTGGTCTCAGACAGCAGAGACACGCCGGAACTGTTGAAGGACAGGGTCGTCTCTCTCCTCTCTGAACTGATGGAGGGCAGAGAAAAGTTTATCGGCACTCCCACCGAGCTGGCTGGGACTATCGACCCTGCGGGTGCGGAGGGTATCTCGCCTAAGACTCTCTCCCGGCGAATCGTCCAAAGCGTTGATGCACTAAGCAAGGCGGGCATCACCGTCATCATTCGCAGGAGCAACGGCAGACGGCTTATCGAACTCCACCGTGCCGATAGTGCCGACAACCCAGCCCCCGGAACAGTTGACCCTGTCGACCCTGTTGCCGGTGTGAGAGCGGCTCAAGGCTCACTTTAGTGAGGCAAGCATAGCCCCCGGCTATACGCCGGGCGCGTTTCGGGGCGCTGCCCCGCACCCCAGCCCCCTGCGAGGGGGAGGAAGGAGGGAAGTCGGATGCCAAGAGAAAAGCGCAAGACGGAGATCGTCACCATGCGGATGACGCCCTATACCAAAGAGCTCCTGCAGAAGAAGGCGCGGGAGGCCAACATGACGCTCACCATGTATCTGTGCATCTGCGGCCTGGGTAAGCAGATCGTCCGGGTGGATGGCATGGACGAGGTGCTTCACGAGCTGAAGGCCCAGGGCCGCAACCTGAACCAGCTCACCACGTTGGCCAACATGGGCAAACTTAAAGTCCTCCGGGGCGACGACCTGGTGGACGGCTACGCCAAGCTCGCCGCCCAGGTGGGTGAGCTGGCAAGGGTGGTAAATGGGGCCCCCGCAAAAGCGGTTCACAGCTTTTGTGGGGAGAGGAGACGCCCCGGAATGAATGAGCTTTCAGCCGATAAGGCTGGAAGCGAATGATAATGATATGGGGAGGTGTCGACGAGGTGGCTACTTTCACCGCCATCAAGAACAAGACCCAGGACGGCGGCGCCATGAAGAACTCCCTGGACTACGTCAAGCGGAAGGACAAAACTCAGTGGGGTGACCGCCAACTGGTCACCGGCTGGAACTGCGTGGCCCAGTCCGCCTACGACGAGATGATGACTACCAAGCGGCGGTACGGCAAAACCGATGGCCGGATGTTCTACCAGTTCGTCCAGTCCTTCAGTCCAGGGGAGGACGTGACACCGGAAGAAGTCCACGCCATCGGGCTGGAGTTGGCCCAACGGTTGTTTTCCGACTTCGAGGTGGTGGTCGCCACCCATGTGGATGCCGACCATCTCCACAGCCACCTGCTGGTGAATAGCGTGAGTTGGAAAGACGGCCGCAAGCTCCACCAGAACGCCGCAGACCTCCAACGCCAGCGGCAGGTCAGCGACGAGATTTGCGCCGCCCACGGCCTGACGGTGCTGGAGCCGCCGAAGAAGTATGCCCAGGAAAAGAAGATGCGTCCCGGCGAGTACCGCTCCGCTGTCCGCGGTGAGAGCTGGAAGTTCCGGCTCATCAACGCCATCGACCTGTGCATGAGGAAAGCAAAAACAAGGGCCGAGTTCCTCCGGGAGATGGAAAAGCGAGGCTATCAGGTGCGGTGGGAGGATAATCGGAAGTACATCACCTACACCACACCCAAGGGAAAGAAGTGCCGGGACGACCGGCTGCACGATGAACGATATCGAAAGGAAGTGATGGAGCGTGAGTTCCGAATCCGAGAAGCGATGCTCCATGGAGGAGTTGAAGAAGCGGAACCTGCCGCCGGAGCAGACCGCTCCACCGACACCAGTTCCCTGTCCCACAGAGGAACAATGGGAGGAGCTGCTGGCCCGGCTCAACGCACTGTACCGCGTGATGGCGGCACAGAACCATCTGCTGGAACAAATGCTGTCCAAGCCGAGCATCTACGCTACGAAGGAACAAGCGGCGGAGATAACGAGACAACTCTCCAGGATACAGGCGAGCATCGAACAGGTTGGGAGGCAGAACGAGCAACGGCGTTTTCGGCTGCCCAGGATACACCTGCCGGAGCTACCCAGGCCCACGCTCAAGGGAGCAGCCCTCACGCTGATGGTCCTGGTGGTGTCGGGGATTCTCTTATACGCCTCGGTTACCGTCTGGAACAATCTGCTGAAGCCGCTCCTGACCCTGCTCAGGTGACCAGCCACGGTGACCGCAAGGCCCTCGCCAAAGAGCGGGCCAAGAAAATTGCTCAGGGTCACAAGCCAGATGACCACGAGGAACAGCAAACCATGTATTGAGAAAGTGAGGAAATCCATGAAACCTGATTGGAAAATTTACCAGGACACCGGGATGCTGGGCGCCTATGTCAAAGAAAACGCCATCCTCCGAGAAGCGGAGGATGGCGGGGTGGAAACCATATTCCGGGATACTGAGCACTGGGCAAAACCGGAGGGCTTCACCAAAGAACGCACGATGCTTATCCAGGGCAAGCGGTTCCATGTCACCTCGGTCTTTCCCGGCGGGGAAACACCCACGAATCGACTGCTGACCTACATCGACGGCGAGTTGGAAAAGGAGACCCACACCGCTTGATATTTCAGTAGACTTTGGGGAACCGATGGGGTATGATGTCCGTACCGTACCGGCTTGCCCCAGAAAGGAGGAAAACAAATGGCAAGCCCAACGCAAAAATTCAATATTTTATATGCCAGACTGAGCCAGGAGGATGCTCGGGAGGGTGAGTCCAACTCCATCGTAAACCA
>CATZRD010000055.1 GCA_958423465.1 uncultured Oscillospiraceae bacterium
TCCTCCAATGTCCGCCGGACACGGCCGCCCACGGCGTCCATGTTCTCCAGCGTCACGCCCTTGGCGGCGCACATGGCCTCATAGGAGATGCGCAGAAGCTGCATCTCCTCCTGGGCCACCGTCACCTCCCGGTCCAGGGCCGAGCGGAAGCTGAGGCTCACCAGCAGGTAGCTGCCCACGCTGAAGGACGCCACCAGGATGCACAGGGTGGCCAGCGTCACCTTCCAGGAGAATTTCATGTATCGGCCTCCAGACGGTAGCCCACCTTGTAGACCGCCGTGATCCGGTCCTGCCAGCCCAGCTTTTTCCGCAGGCGCTGGACATGGAGGTCCACCGTGCGGCTGTCGCCCATGTAGTCGCATTCCCACACCCGCTCATAGATGGTCTCCCGGAACAGGGCGATGTTCTGGTTCTGGAGGAACAGCATGAGCAGGGAGTATTCCTTGGCGGTGAGGCTCACCGGCTGGCCGGCCCTGGTCACCACCCGGGACTGGGTATCCACGCGCACGTCCCCGATGGTGATGAGCTTCTCCGTCTTGTGATACCGGCGCAGCACCGTCTCCACCCGGGCCAGCAGCTCCGCGATCTCAAAGGGCTTGACGATGTAGTCGTCCGCCCCCAGGCGCAGTCCCTTCACCCGGTCGTGGACGCTGCCGCGGGCGGTGATGAAGATGACGGGGATCTCCAGAGGCGCGAAATACTCCATCAGCTCAAACCCGTCCGCCCCCGGCAGCATCACGTCCAGCAATATCAGGTCGTAGCGCCGCTGGCCCACGGCGTCGGCGGCGGCGGTGCCGGTGAACACGCAGTCGCAGGCGTAGCCCGCCGCGGTGAGAGTCATGTCCAGCAGGTCCGATATGGGTTTTTCATCCTCCACGATCAGCACTCGGATCATATCGTTCGTTTCTCCTTCTTATGAGGGGCCCGCGTCTCGCGGACCCGGCGGGTCAGATAAAACAGGGAGGTGGGAAAGAGCATCCCCAGGGCGATGGCCAGGGCCAGCAGCAGGGTCTCCCGCCCCCGGGCGGAGCTGGCGGCGTACTCCCCCGCCAGCAGGAGCTGCATGGTGGCGTACAGCCCGCCGCCGGGCACCAGAGGAATGGCGGCGGTGACGAGAAATACGGTGGCGGGGCACTTGACCACCCGGGCCAGCACCTCCGCGTAGACCGTCAGGACCACGCTGGCCAGGAAGTAGCGGACCACGTCCTGATCCGACGCCATCCCCGCCAGCAGGTACACCCCCCAGGCCAGCATCCCGCCCAGGCCGGCCAGCAGCAGCTTCTCCCGCCGCACATGGAACAGAAGGGCGAAGCCCAGGGAGGCCGCGAAGGCGGAGGCCAACTGAATCGCATATTCCATCAAAACGCGTCTCCCTCCTATACCGCGGCCGTCACCAGGGCGAAGCCCAGAGCCAGCGTCAGCGCCAGCAGGATGGCCTCCAGAAACCGCATCAGCCCCGACAGGGTATCCCCGCTGAACATATCCCGCAGGGAGTTGGTCAGGGCCAGCCCCGGAATCAGCAGCATGATATTGCCGATATTGATCATATCCAGGTTCTGCCCCAGGCCGTACCGCACCGCCGCGGAGGCCAGCAGACCGCCCAGGCAGGAGCACAGCAGCGCTGACAGAAACGCGTTGGGCTGGACCCGGCGGATGGCCCTGTCCAAAAACTTCAGCACCACGCCGATGAGCCCGGAGACCGCGGCGTCGGCGGCGGTGCCCCCGAAAAACACGCAGAAGGAGGCGGACACCAGGGCGTAGGTGAACACCTGCACCGGGAAGGGGTACTGGGGCGTGGCCTGGATCTCCTTCAGCGCCGCCGCCATCTCCTCCGCCGTCAGGCGCTCCTGACAGATCCGCCGGGAGAGCTGGTTGAGCAGCTCCAGCCGGTAGAGGTCCGTCTGCTGTCCGATCACCCGGCGGGTCTGGGTGATGGCCCCGAAGCCCGGGCCGTACATGGTGACCTCGATATTGGAGGTGATGCTGAACACGTCCGCCCGCTGGGCGCCGTAGGCCATGCACTGGCGGCGGATGCTGTCCTCCACCCGGCTGACCTCGCCGCCGCTCTGGAGCATGGCCTGGCCAATGTCCATCACCTGGTACAGATACTGATTGGCGCGGTCCGCCGCCTCCAGCCGGGCCAGCTCGCCGCGGTCAAACGCTCCGTCCATTCCCTCGTTCCTCCCCGTTTTCCTCAGGTAAACATACTGTGGCTGCATTATATCACGGGACCGTCCGGATGGCGAGCCTTTTTTCTCCCTCAGGCCATGGCCCGGGAGAAAAACCGCCGGGCGTTGTCAAAGACGATGCCGTCCGCCGTTTCGGCGGGAACGCCCCGGGCCACCAGATAGTCCCGGATGCCCAGGGCCTTCTCCACCGAATCCAGCTCCGGGTGGATGTCGGTCCCGTCGTAGTCGGAGCCAAGGGCCAGATTCTTCTCCGCCCCCAGTTCCAGGAACCGGAACACATGGCGGCACAGGTCCTCCAGACCGCCGCCGTTTTTGTCCCGGGACAGGAAACCCCGGGAGAAGTTCAGTCCGATGAGGCAATGGCGCGCCGCCATCTCCCGGATGAACTCGTCGGGCAGGTTCCGCCGGTGGGGGCACACGCTCCGGGCGTTGGAGTGGGAGGCCGCGAAGGGCTTCTTCGCCGCGGCCAGCAGATCCTCGAACCCCCGGTCGTTGAGGTGGGACACGTCCGCCACGATGCCCTGGGCCTCCAGCTCAGCCACCGCCTCCCGGCCCAGGCCGGTGAGGCCCATGGGCGTGTCGTGGCCGGAGCCCAGCTCGTTGGGCCCGTTCCAGGTGAGGGTCAGCATCCGGACCCCGGACCGCCGGAGGGTCTCCACCCGGCGAAGGTCCCCGGCCAGAGCCGCGCCTCCCTCCACCGTAAGGACCCCGGCGAACTTTCCCGCCGCCAGAGCCGCCTCCATCTGGGCGAAGCTGCCGCAGTCCGCCATCCGGTCCGAGAGGCCCTCCATCTGGGCGTGATAGCTCTCGGCATAGCGGTCAAAGAAGTCCGCAGCCGCCTGCCCCCGCAGGCAGTCCGGCACAAAAACGGCGAAGCACTGGACCCACCGGGTCCCGGCGGGCATCTTGTCCACCGCCAGGTGAAATTTGGGGTCGTTCAGGGTCCCCCGTCCGGGGGTCCGGCCCCGTCCGGGATACATGTCCCGGGTCAGCGTATCGCAGTGCAGATCAAACAGCTTCCCGCCCGTCATGGCCGTTCCTCCTCAAAAAATCCATCGTTATACCCCATTAGACTACCGTTCTCTCCCAAATGTTTCCGCTCCCTGCGAATCTTCCCTGATTCTTTTTTGCGGAGCTTTGCCCCGCAAAAAACACTTCTCGCGGAGCGAGCGTCGAACCCCGCCCGGCGGGGTGAGGCGCAGAGCGGAGCGGTTTCAAAAAAGAGGCACCGCCTCTTTTTTGACTACATCAGCGGCGCAAAGGGCCGCAGCAGCCAGCCGGTGAGGCGGCGGATGAGCCGGTCCTTTTTGCAGTCGGCCACCGTCAGGCGGCGGCACTGGGCAAAGGTGTTCTGCATATCCGCCTCCACGTCCGCCACGGCCTTGCAGCCCAGCAGCAGGGCGGCGCACTCAAAGTGGAGGTACAGGCTGCGGTAGTCCAGGTTGATGCTGCCCACCACCGCCGTCCGGTCGTCGCTGACGAACATCTTGGCGTGGATGAAGCCCGGGGTGTACTCGTAGATCTCCACCCCCGCCTCGATCAGCTCCCGGTAGTAGCTGCGGGTCAGGGCGAACACGGTCTTCTTGTCCGGCACGCCGGGGACGATGAGCCGCACCTCCACTCCCCGCTTGGCGGCGAAGGTCAGGGCCGTGATCATCTCGTTGTCCAGGATCAGATAGGGCGTGGCGATGTGGACATACCGGGTGGCCCGGTTGAGGATATCCAGATACACCGACTCCGCCACGTTCTCCTGGTCCATGGGCTGATCGCCGTAGGGCAGCACGAAGCCGTCCCCCTCCGCCGGGCCGCTGGCGTCCAGATAGCGGGGGTAGTCCTCCTCCCGGCCGCTCTGGACGTTCCACATCTGGAGGAACATCAGGGTGAAGCCCCGGACCGCCCGGCCGGTGACCAGAACGGCGGTATCCTTCCAGTGGCCGTGGATCACCTTGCGGCCGATGTACTCGTCCGCCAGGTTCACTCCGCCGGTGAAGGCCGCCCGGCCGTCCACCACCAGGATCTTCCGGTGGTCCCGGTTATTGTAGTGGGTGGAGACGAAGGGCCGCAGGGGCGCGAACATATGGCACTGGATGCCCAGGCCCTCCAGCTGCCGGGCGTACTGGTAGGGCACCTTGCCCACGGCGCAGGTGCCGTCGTACAGCACCCGGACCTCCACCCCCGCCTGGACCTTCCGCTGGAGGACGCTGAGGATGCGGCCCCACATATAGCCCTCCTCAATGATGAAGAACTCCAGAAAGATGAACTGTTCCGCCTTTTCCAGCTCCTCCAGAATGGCCTCAAAAGCCTCCTCCCCGGAGGGGAAGTACCGAACGCCGGAGGCGTCGTAAACGCTCTGGTGGGAGGTGCGCTCCACATAGGCCGCCAGAGAGGCCGCCCCCGGGTCCTCCTCCGCCAGCCGGGCCCGCAGCTCCGGCTGGGGCGGCGCGTACTGGGCGGTCTGCTCCAGAATGATCTGGAGCCGGTGGTGGGCCACCCGGTGGCCCAGCTCCGCGTCCACAAAGAAATAGAGGGGAATGGCAAATACCGGCGCCGCCATAATCAGCAATATCCAGGTGATCTTCATGGCCGGGTTCTGCCGCCGCCGGTTCACCACCGCCAGGGAGACCATCAGCGCCGCCAGAGCGGCGAAGCCGTAGTAATACTCCCCCAGCCGCAGGAAGGCCGCCGCCAGCAGCACGACCTGGAGGACCAGCAGCAGGATGATCACCATGGTCCGCCCAAATATCATCCGCAGCAGGCCCCGCTTGCCCTTGTTCAGCAGCAGCACCGCCTCGCCCTCGCTGTGGTCCTCCCGGTTTTTCGCCATGTGTCCCGCTCCTTTCCCATGGTCCGCCGATTTCTGATGATCGTATCATACCACATATCCGCCGGATTCGCAAATGGTTTGACACCGGGGCCGGAAACGGGTATGATACAGGTATCCCCATGTGAGGAGGAAGCTGATATGAAAAAAGAAGTGATCGGCATCACCCGGTTCGATCTGGGCAGGGGCTTTTTCGTCCACGTGATCCCGCGAAAGGGGCAGGTAGCCTTCTGGCTGGGCCACCGGGACTGCGATATCCAGGAGCTGATGTTCGATCTGGCGGAGGCCTTCGCCCCGCCGGAGCGGTGGGAGAGCCTGCTGGAGGCCGACATGGACGACTACATGGCCGACTTCCGGGAGGCCTGGCTGGAGGAGTGACAGGCTGTTGCTATTTGTAACCGAATCGTCACCGTTTCCCCCTCCGCCGCGGTTGGTTTGTAACCGGCTTTGCGGTATACTGGTCCTACCACTTTACAGGAGAGGATGATTTCCCCATGAAACGACTGACCGCCCTGCTGCTGGCTCTGACGCTGGCGCTGGGCTGCTCCGCCTGCGGCGGCGGACCCGGCGACAGCGCCCCCGCCAACGACAGCGCCCCTTCCGCAAACGACGCCCAGACCCCGGCGGACCCCGCCCCGGAGCCGGAACCGGAGCCTGAACCGGAACCTGAACCGGAACCGGAGCCCTACGCGATCCTGGACCCCACCGTCATGCCCGAGGGGGGCCAGCGGGACGGGGTGGCCTACGCCGCCTACGACGGCATCGTGGAGCACCTGTTCTTCCACCCGGTCATCGCCTATCCGGAGCTGGCCTTTGACGGCGACGCTCAGGAGAAGGGTCTGGACGACTACATGGTGACGGTGGAGGAGTTCAATAAGATCCTTCAGAGCGTCTACGACCGGGGCTATGTGCTGGTGGACATCGCCGACGTGTGGAGCGAGACCGCCGGCGAGGACGGGACGCCCAAGATGGTGAAGAATACCCTCTACCTTCCCGAGGGGAAAAAGCCTCTCATCTTTTCCTACGACGACACCAACTACTACGAGTATATGCTGGAAAACGGCTTCGCCTACAAGCTCATCATCGGGGAGGACGGCAGAATCTGGTCCTGGGGCCTGGACCCCCAGGGCAACGAGGTGGTGAGCCGGGACCTGGACGCCATCCCCATCCTGGACAAGTTCGTGGAGGAGCACCCGGACTTCTCTCCCTTCGGGGCCAAGGCCTGCCTGAGCCTCACCGGCTATCAGGGCATCCTGGGCTACCGTACCCAGACGGACACCCAGAGCTGGACGGAGGAGCAGGAGGCCAACCGGCAGAAGGAGCGGGAGGCGGTGAAGCCCGTCATTGAGGAGTTGAAGCGTACCGGCTGGACCTTCGGCAGCCACACCTGGGGCCACATCCGTCTGGGCTCCGTCAGCATGGAGAAGATCCGGAAGGACACCCAGCTGTGGAAGGACGAGGTGGCCAGTCTGGTGGGACCCACCACCGTGCTCTTCTACCCCCACGGGGCCCGGCCTGACGGCGACGACTGGAAGCAGACCGGGGAGCAGTTCCGGTTCTATCAGAACCAGGGCTTCCGCATTTTCTGCTCCGTGGGCATCGAGAGCTTCAGCTATATCAAAAAGGACATCTGCGCCGTCATCTGCGACCGGCTCCACCCCGACGGCACCACCCTGCGCAGCAAGTACGCGGACCAGCGCTACGGCCAGTTCTACGACGTGCGGGAGATCATTGATCTGGACGCGCGGCCGGATCTGGGCGTGGGCTGGCAGTAAATTTAAAAATAGAAGCGACAGATCGGAGGAATCATCATGACCAAGCAGGAACTCTGCCAAAAGGCCGTCGATATGCTGGAGATGGCCTACGTCCCCTATTCCCACTTCCCCGTGGGCGCGGCCCTGGAGTGCGACGACGGCACGGTCTACACCGGCTGCAACATTGAGAACGCCGGCTACACCCCCACCAACTGCGCCGAGCGCACCGCTGTGTTCAAGGCCGTCAGCGAGGGCCGCCGGCGCTTCACCCGCATCGCCATCGCCGCCACCGCCGACCGGTTTACCGCTCCCTGCGGCGTATGCCGCCAGGTGCTGGCGGAATTTGACCCGGAGCTGACCATGGAGGTCATTCTGGTGAAGACCACCGGCGAGACCCTGGAGCTGACGCTGAAGGACCTGCTGCCCTACAGCTTCGACAGCAGCTACCTGGGGTAAGGCCGCCCATGACCATCCGTTTCGCCGGTCTCCAGGACGTCCCCGCCCTGCTGGAGATCTACGCCCAATACATCCCCACCTCCGTGACCTTTGAGTACGTCCTCCCCACCCGGGAGGAGTTTGCCCGCCGGGTGGAGGCCATCGGCCGGGACTGGCCCTATCTGGTCTGTGAGGAGGGCGGCGGCGTCCTGGGCTACGCCTACGCCCACCCGGTCTGGGAGCGGGCGGCCTACCAGTGGAACGCGGAGCTGTCCATCTACCTGGCCCCCTCCGCCAGGGGGCGGGGCCTGGGCAAAAAGCTCTACGCTCTGCTGGAGGAGATCGTCCGGCTCCAGGGGGCCAAGGCCCTCTACGGCATCGTCACCATCCCCAACCCGCCCAGCGAGGCCCTCCACCGCGCCTGCGGCTTCACGCTGGCCCACCTGTTCCCCGCCGTGGGCTACAAGGCCGGGGACTGGCACGACGTGGCCTGGTTCCGCAAGGAGCTGGCCCCCGCCGGGCCGGACCCGGAGCCGGTGCGCTCCCTCCGGGACCTGCCGCCGGAGGAGGTCGCCGCGATTCTGGCCCGATACAACGCCTCCCGATAAAGAAGCGCCCTGTCCCCATCCGCTTTCGCGGTGGAGGCAGGGCGCTTTTCCATGCGCGTTTCCATGTCCGGTTCCCGTCTATTTTCCCACGCAGAACCGCTCGAAGATCCGGGAGACCATGTCCTCCCGGGCGGTGCGGCCCGTCAGCTCCCCCAGGGCGTTCTGGGCCTCCTCCACGTCGGTGAGAGCCGCGTCGGGGCTCAGGTCCAGAGCGGCCCGGGCCCGGGCCAGGGCGTCGGCCGCCCGCTCCACGGCCTGGGCCTGCCGGGCGTTGGTGAGGATCTGCCCCGCCGGGACCTCTCCCGCCGGGAACAGGTCCGCCACGGCGGCGGCCAGGTCAGAAAGCCCCTGCCCCGTCACGGAGGACACCTCCACCGCGGCGGCGGGGGCCGCCGTACCGCCGGTGAACCGGAGGCCGGGGACGCTTCCCGCGCCGGGCAGGTCCGCCTTGGACCACACCAGGATCCAGGGGACCCCCATGCCGCCGGCCCGCTCCAGCACCGCCAGGTCCTCCCCGGTCATCTCCCGGGAGCCGTCCACCACGGCCAGCACCAGCCCGGCGGACCGGGCGGCCACCACGGCCCGTTCCACGCCCAGCCGCTCTACTGTGTCCTCCGTCTCCCGCAGGCCGGCGGTGTCGATGAGCCGCAGCAGCACGCCGCCCACCTCCGCCTTCTCCTCCACCGTGTCCCGGGTGGTCCCCGCCACGTCGGTGACGATGGCCCGGTCATAGCCCACCAGAGCGTTGAGCAGGGAGCTTTTCCCGGCATTGGGACGGCCCAGGATGGCGGTGGGCAGCCCCGCGCGCAGGATCTGCCCCCGGCGGAAGGTGCTCAGCAGCGCGCGCAGCTCCGCCTCGCTCCGCGCCAGGACAGCCTCCAGCGCCCCCCGCTCCAGGTCCTCCACATCCTCGTCCGGGTAATCCACCACGGCGTAGAAGCGGCTGGAAACCTCCAGCAGGCCGTCGTACACGGACTCGATCCGCCGGCGGAGGCTGCCGCCCAGCTGCTCCACGGCGTTGCGGGCCGCCTGGGCGGTCTCCGCCTCGATAAGGTCGATGACCGCCTCCGCCCCCGTCAGATCCAGCTTGCCGTTTAAAAACGCCCGCTTGGTGAATTCCCCCCGCTCCGCCTGACGGGCCCCGGCGGCAAAGAGGGCACTGAGGCCCTCCGACAGCACCACCGGGGAGCCGTGGCAGTGGAATTCCACGCTGTCCTCCCCGGTATAGCTGGCCCCGGCGGCAAAGCACACCCCCAGGGCGTAGTCCAGGGTCCGGCCCTCCCGGTCCAGGAGGCGGCCGTAGACCATGGTCCGCCGGGAATGGGCAGACAGCGCCCTGCCGTCCGCCGGACGGAACACGGCGTCGGCGGCGGAGAACGCCTCCGGCCCGCTGAGCCGCAGCACGCCGATGGCGGAGACGGTGTTTCCCGTGGAAATGGCGGCAATGGTGTCCATCCGATGCTTCCTTTCTGCCGCCTGACCGGCGGCGGGGGGTTCCTGGGGGCTGCCAGCCCCCTGTAGGGTGGGGCTTCCAGCCCCACGCCCCGGGCCTCTTTTCCCTCGCCGGAAAAGAGGCGAAAAGGGCGCTCAGGGGGGCTCCGCCGCCCCTGAGAACCCCCGCGCCTATTTGTTGACGCGACGGCACAGATTTGTTTTCTACCGAGCCTCGCACCTGTGTCACTGAGAGCTTTCCTCGCCTACCCGACCCCTCTGCCCTACAGTGCCTACCGTCCAAAAGAGCAATGCAGTGGGCGACGGGCGAATAGATGGCGCGGTCCGTTGAAAGCGAGCCAAAGTTCGTCACGCTCCAATAGATGGCGCTGCCCCTTTGAAAGCCCGTAGGCCCCTATCCGAAAGGCCGCCCGCAGGGCTTTCTAATGAGGAGGGCGACAGCCGAAGCCGGACGAGATGGTTCTTTAGATCAGAACCCCGTAGGGCCTGTCGTTCGGAGGCACTCGCACCTCTTCACCTCCACGGCAGTTCGCCCCAAGGGGTTCCAAGACCGTAGGTCTTGGCGCACTTTTGGGTACTTTTCCTGCGGGGGAAAAGTACCCCGCCCGTGGGTGCGGGAACCCACAAAAAACAGACTGAAGGTCAATTGAAATTTGAGGGCGGGGGCCAACCGCTCCCGCCCTCCGACGACCGATCAGTGCTGGCTGCCGCCGCCCTGTCCCTTGAGGACCACGTCGTGGTAGCCGCCCTCCACGATGGAGGTGGCGGACACCAGGGTCAGCCGGGCCTTCTCCTGGAGCTGGGGGATGGTGACGGCGCCGCAGTTGCACATGGTGGACTTCACCTTATAGAGGCTCTTGGCCACGTTCTCCTTCAAGGGGCCGGCGTAGGTGACATAGGAGTCCACGCCCTCCTCGAAGGCCAGGCCCGTACCGCCGCCCAGGTCGTAGCGCTGCCAGTTCCTGGCCCGGTTGGAGCCCTCGCCCCAGTACTCCTTCATATACTGGCCGTTGACCAGCACCCGGTTGGTGGGGCTCTCGTCGAAGCGGGCGAAGTAGCGGCCCAGCATGATGAAATCCGCCCCCATGGCCAGGGCCAGGGTCATGTGGTAATCGTGGACGATGCCGCCGTCGGAGCAGATGGGCACATAGATCCCCGTCTCCCGGTAGTACTCATCCCGGGCCGCCGCCACCTCGATGAGGGCGGTAGCCTGTCCCCGGCCGATGCCCTTGGTCTCCCGGGTGATGCAGATGGAGCCGCCGCCGATGCCCACCTTCACAAAGTCGGCCCCGGCCT
>CATZRD010000056.1 GCA_958423465.1 uncultured Oscillospiraceae bacterium
GTGCTGGTGCAGATGCGGGAGGGCAAGCGGGCCGGGGCGGAGCTGATCTCCATTTTCGGCATCGACGCTCTCCGGGGCGTCCGCCTGGAGGAGGACGCCGCCATCCGCATCGGCTCCCTCACCAGCTTCAGCCATATCACCAGAGACCCCATCATCCAGAAGTACATCAACGTTCTGGGCCAGGCGGTGGACACCATCGGCGGCCCCCAGATCCGCAACGCCGGCACCATCGGCGGCAACACCTGCAACGGCGTGACCTCCGCCGACTCCGCCTCCACCCTCTTCGCCTGGGACGCCGTCATCGAGCTCACCGGGGAAAACGGCGTCCGCCGCCTGCCCATCCAGGACTTCTACCTGGGGGCCGGCCGTGTGGACATCCGCCCCGACGAGATCCAGACCGGCATCCTCATCCCCCGGGAGAGTTATGTAAACTGCTTCGGCCACTACATCAAGTACGCCATGCGAAACGCCATGGACATCGCCACCACCGGCTGCTCCGTGAATGTTGTCCTTACGGAAGATAAGGCATCCATCCGCCGGGCCCGCATCGCCTACGGCGTGGCGGGGCCCATCCCCATGCGGGCGCCCTCCGCGGAAAACGCTGTCAATGGAAAACCCTTGACGGCTGAAACCGTGGAAGCCTTCGGCGCAGCGGTGCTGGAGGACATCCACCCCCGGGACAGCTGGCGGGCCAGCAAGGCATTCCGGGAGCACATCGCCGTGGAGATGGCGAAGCGGTGCCTGACGGAATCGATCAAATTAGCGGGAGGTGTGATCGCATGAGCAGTCAATATAAGCTGATCCGCTGCACCATCAACGGCAAGGACGTGGAGCGGATGGTGGACGTCCGGGCCAGCCTGACGGACCTGCTGCGCAACGACTTCCGCCTCACCAGCGTGAAGAAGGGCTGCGAGGTGGGCGAGTGCGGGGCCTGCAACGTCATCATCGACGGAGAGTGCTACAACTCCTGCCTCTATCTGGCGGCCTGGGCCGACGGGAAGAACATCCGCACCCTGGAGAGCCTGATGGGCCCCGGCGGGGAGCTCAGCGACATCCAGCAGGCCTTTATCGACGAGGCGGCCATCCAGTGCGGCTTCTGCACCCCCGGCTTTATCATGACCGCCGTGGAGATCCTGGAGAGCGGCAGGGAGTATACCGATCAGGAGCTGCGCAAGCTCCTCTCCGGCCACCTGTGCCGGTGCACCGGGTACGAGAACATCCTGCGGGCCGTCAAGAAAACCATGCTGAAGCGGCTGGGCAAATAGGGCCATCCACGCGAAAAAACTCCCTGGGAAAGCTCCCAGGGAGTTTTTCTGTCCTCCGGCTCTTACCCGGCGGTCAAAACGCCGGTCAGGTCCACCGGCGCGCCGTCGCTCCACAGCCGTTCCAGGGAGTAGAACTCCCTGGCCTCGTTGCTGAACACATGGACCACCACGCAGCCATAGTCCAGCAAGACCCAGGTGCCGCCCCGGTGTCCCTCCCGGTGGAGAGGCCGCTCTCCGGCCTCCTTCTCCAGCTTCTCCTCCACCGCGTCGCACAGGGCGTTGATCTGGGTGTTGCTGGAGCCGGTGCACAGCACGAAATAGTCCGCCAGACTGGTCAGCTCCGTTACCTCCAGGGCCTTGATCTCCCCGCCCTTTTTGCTGTCCAGGGCCTGGACCGCCAGGATCGCCATTTCTTTTGGTGTCATATCGTCTCTCCTTACTGTATGGATCATCAATGGATCTGCCGCTGGGGATTCAGCCACTCCGGCATCCCGCCGCTCTCACCGGTCTCCTCACCGCCCTCCGGCGGCTGGACCGGGTCCGCGGGCTGATCGGGGTCAGGCGTCTGATTGGGATCGGTGGTCTTGCCGGGGTCCTGGGTCTGACCGGGGTCCGTGGTCTCCGGGGTCTGGCCGGGATCGGACGGCTGGCCGGGCTCATTTCCGTCCGCCGGCGGGAGGGTTCCCGTCAGGGGCGCGCCGGTCTCGTCGGTATAGACCACGTTCCCGCTCTCGTCCAGGATATAGTAGTTGCCCCACTGGTCCTGGAGGACCTCCGGCTTTGTGGGCTTCTGGCCGTAGACGATGTTCCCGTTGTCGTCATAGTAGGCCTCCCCCCGGCGCACCGCCATGATGGCGTTGTGCTGGGTGTCCTTCAGGGTACCGGTAGAGGAGGCGATGTCGCCGTTTTTCAGGATGCTCATAGCGTCCAGCATCCCGGTGGTCACCTTCTGCTCATAGGGGTTGAACCGCTCGTTCACCAGCTCCACCACCTGCTTGGGGTAAATGGTGACATAGGACTGCTCCGAGCTGGTGGCCCGGCTCCAGGCGCTGCCCCAGTAGTCGCCGGGGATGGTGCAGGTGTACACGTCGTCCATGCTCAGCATGGGCCTGCCGTTGAGGCCCAGCACATTGGAGGCCAGCCACACCACGGACCCGGTCTCAATGTCCGTCTGGATGTTGTCCATGGCCAGGTCGATATAGGCCTTCACCTTGCCCCAGTTGCCGATGGACAGACATTCCTTGATCAGGGCCTTCATAAAGTCCTGCTGGACCTGGACCCGCTTGATGTCCCCCTCGGCGTACCGGCGGAACCGGACCAGCTGCATGGCCTTCTGGCCATCCAGCACCTGGACGCCCTTTTTCAGGTCGATGACCAGGTCCTGGGCCGGGTCCTTATAGTTCATGTCCTGGGGCACGTCGAACTCCACGCCCCCCACCAGGTCCACCAGCTCCACGAACATCTTCAGGTCCACCTTCACATAGAAGTCCGGCTTGAAGCCCACCAGCTTCTTCACCCGGTTGGACAGCGCGTCGATGCTGCTGCCGGTACGGGAGTAGACGGAGTTGATCTTCTTCAGGTCCCACTTCTCGTTGATCATGGTGTCCCGGGGGATGGACATGATGGCCACCTTCTGGTTCACCGTGTCGTAGGAAGCCACCATGATGGTGTCGGTGTTGCCGTCGTCCATATCCGTGCCCACCAGCAGGAAGGTGTACATGCCCTCCTTCCGGTCCCCCTCCATCAGGGGCTGCTCACCCATGTAGCCGTCGTCGGGGTACAGGTCCTCGTCGGTAGGCTCATCCGGTTCAGCCGGGTCCTGGGTCTTGTCATCCGGGCTGGTATCCGGAGCGACGGGAGGCGCGGGGATATCCGGCGGCTTGACCCAGCTTTTCAGGGCGATGCCGCCCCCCACGAGGAAGGCCAGCAGGCAGCAGACCACCCCCGTGATGATCTTCCCCTTTCTGGAGCGGAAGAAGCGCCCCAGGGTTTCCCCCGCCGAAGGCCGGTCCGGTCCGGCTTCCTCCTCCGGATCGTCGGCGAAGGGATCTCCCACCGCCGGGCTGAAGGTGTCCTCCATGGCCGGGCGGGACTGCCGGACAAAGGGGTCCTCCGCTGCCGGGGCAATTGGCTCCCGGGGAAGGACCGGCTCCTCCCGCTCCGCCGGATGGAACTCGCTTTTCCCCTCCCGTTTGGCCCGGGGGGCCTCTCTCTTGCCTTTATACATGGTCATACTCCTCTGTTTTTCTCTGTCTCAGGGGGCCGGCTGATCCGCCGGGCCGCTGTCCGCCGGCTCCTGGGGCGGCGCCCCCTCCGGGCCGCTGTCCGAATTCCCGCCGGGTTCGGCGCCGGTCCCGGCGGCGGGCCCTGCCGGGGCCGGCTCTCCCCCGGTCTCCTCCGGCGGCAAGGCAGGCTCCTCTGGCGTTCCCGCCGGGTCTGCCGGATCGCCGCCCTCCGGGGGCGTGGTCTCACCGGGGTCCGTTCCCAGGTCCGTTCCCGGCTCCGGCTCAGCACCCGGTTCTGTTCCCGGGTCAGTTTCTGTTCCCGGTTCCGGCTCCGCTCCCGGTTCTGTCTCCGTCTCCGGAGGGACGGGCTCGCTGGCCGGCTCGTCCTTGGGCTTGCTGCCGCCGGAGGAGGAATACGCCTTCGCCCAGCGGCTGTCCAGCAGCTCGCCGTTGGTCACGGAGGCGGTGCCGTCCTTGTGGCGGACCATGAGCTGGAGGTCGGCCTCCGTCACGTCCCTGCCATAGGGGTTGAACTGCCGGTTCACCAGATCCACCAGCTCCGCCCCGTTGGCGAACACATAGGAGCCGCCCCGGAAGGTGTGGGCCTCGTTGGGCATGGTGCACGACTGGATGGTGTCCGCGTCCATGCCCAGAGCCTTGGAGGCGAACCACATCAGGTCGCTGAGCTTCAGGTCCGTCTCCACATGGTCCATGAAGATCTTGACGAACTCCCCCACCTTGGTCATGTTGCCCAGTTGGAGCACTTTTTTTGCCATGGCCTTCAAAAACGCCTGCTGGGTCCTGGTGCGGCCCAGGTCGCCGTCGGCGTAGCCGGGCATGGAGCCGTCCTCCCGCCGGTTGTCGTGGCGGTAGCGGATGACCCCCATGGCCTGCTCGCCGTCCAGGGTCTGGAGGCCCTTATCGATATGGATATGGAGATCCTGATAGGGGTCGTCGTAGTTCATGTTCCGGGGCACGTCGAACTCCACGCCGCCCACGGCCTCCACGATCTTTCCCACGGCCTCCCACTCCACCAGCACGTAGAAGTCCGGGACCACGCCGGTGAGGTAGCCCACCTGCTTTTTCAGGTTCTCCAGGCCGCCGCCGCTGGACTTTTTGGCGCTGTACACGGAATTGATCTTTTTGACGCTCCACGGGACGTTGACGGCGGTATCCCGGGGAATACTCATCATATTCACCTGCTGGTTCACCACGTCGTAGGACACCAGGATGATGGTGTCCGTGCTGCCGCTGGAGGTGTCCTTCCCCAGGAGCAGAAAGGTGAAGTAGTCCTCCTTGCGGCCGCTGCCCGCGGCGTCCGGCTCGCTGCCGGCGACGCCGTCCACGCCGGGGGACTGGTTCTTGTCCTGGACACCGGGTCGGTCGTTGCCGCTGACGTCCGGCTCCCGGAACAGGAGGAGCCAGGCCGCCGTTCCCGCCAGGACCAGCGCCAGGACCACCCACAGGGCGATCTTTCCGCCCCGGCCCTTTTTCTTCTTCTTGGTGTTTCCGCCCTCGGGACGGAAGGGGTCTCCCCCGGTCTGCCAGGTCTCCCCGGCGATATGTTTTCCCTTGCTCATGAAAGCTTCCCTTTCAGATGATCCCTCGCCAACACACTGTCCTGATGCACAAAGCCGCCCCGGCGCTCCAGCTCCTCCACCGTCATGGTCAGTCCCAGCAGCACAGCCCGGTCCAGGTCCTCAAAGGCCAGACGGCGCAGATCCGCCACGCCCTGGAAGTCTCTGGACGGCTCGATGCAGTCCGCCAGATAGACGATTTTTTCCAGCGCCGTCATGTCCGCCCTGCCGGTGGTGTGCCAGCGGATGGCGGAGACCACCGCCGGGCTCTCCCCGAACCGGCGCTCCGCCACCAGCGCCCCGGTAACGGCGTGGAGCAGCTTCTCCTCCCGGGGGTCCAGGCCGGAGACGTCCATTCCGTATTGACGGAAAAGGTCCAGCTGTTGTTCCCAGGATAATTGTTTGGTGCAGTCGTGGAGCAGGGCCGCCCGGCGGGCCAGGGTCTCGTCCCCGCCCCACCGCAGGGCCAGCTTCGCCGCCGTCTCCTCGCAGCCCAGCACATGGGGGACCCGGCTGTCCTTCAGCATGGTCAGGGCCACGCACCGCAGGTCCTCCAGGGGGAGGCCCCTCAGCGGCCGCTTCACGCCGTACAGCCCCTGGCGCAGGATGTAGCCGTAGACGGCGTCTGTCAGATACTGCCGCCCGCCGCCCCGGGGCAGCTCCTCCCGCAGGCGGGTGGAGGAGATCTCCGTGATATGGGGCAGCGGCACGATCACGGACCGCGCCCCCAGCTTCTCCGCCAGGCGCGCGCTCTGCTCCCGGAAGAGCTGGGGCGTATCCTCCTCCTCCCGGCTGAAGGCGCACAGAGTGCAGAGCTTTGCGATCTTCTCCGGTTCCCGCCAGTCCTGCAGCGTAAGGAACATATCCGTGCCCATGAGCAGGTACAGCTCATCCGCCGGGTGCATGGCCCGAAGCTGGCCCAGAGTGTCCACGGTATAGCTCCGCCCCTCCCGGCGCACCTCCAGGTCCAGCACCTGGGCCATGCCGTCCAGCTCCCGGGCCGCCAGGCGGGCCATCTCCAGCCGGTGCTCCCCTCCGGCGGCGTCGCTGCCCAATTCCTTATGGGGCGGCAGGCCCGCCGGGACCAGGTACAGCCGGTCCAGCTCCAGATATGCCGACGCGAATCGGGCCGCCCGGATATGCCCCATGTGGATGGGATTAAAGGTGCCTCCGTAGATGCCGATCTTCACGATACCGCTTCCCTCTCAGCGCCCGGCGGAGCGGGCCGGCCTGCTCCGCACCAGCTGGATCCGCTTGTCCTTCTCCTTGGAGTGAGTCTCCCGGTAGAGGACGAATTTAGAGCCGATGACCTGGACCGGCTCGCTGCGGGTCAGGCGGCTCAGCTCATCGCAGGCCTCCCGGGCCGTCAGCAGGGAGTTCTCCAGCACCCGGCACTTGATGAGCTCCCGGGCCTCCAGGGCGTCGCCGGCCTGCTTGACCAGGTTGTCGGTGATACCGTCCTTTCCGATGATGACGATGGTGTCCAGCTGGGCGGCCATGCCCCTCAGCTGGGCGCGCTGCTTGCTTGTCAGTTCCATGTCTGTTTTCCCTTTTTAAATCTCATGAAAGTTTTCGCGCAAGCCTTTTTCAAAAGGCTTGCGGGGTTCCAAGGGGCAGAGCCCCTTGGCAGGGTGCAGGGGCAGCGCCCCTGCTGGGTTTGGGCGAAGCCCAACACTCAGGCGAAGAGGTCGATCCGCTCTATATTTTGCAGGGCTTCCCCCTCAAAGGTCAGCTTCACCAGCCAGGGCATCAGGCCCTTGATCTCCTGAAACTGCGCATACCCGAAGGATCTATCGTAGTAATTCACCACGGTGCTGATCGCCGTGCCGTGGCCCCCGATGGCGACGCTCTGCCCCGGATACCGGCGCAGAACCTCCCCCAGGGCGCGGATGTTCCGCTCCTGCACCTCCCCCAGGGTCTCCCCGTCGGAGAGTTTATAGGTAAAATCGCTCCACTGGCGGCGGCAGAAGGCGTCAAAGTCCTCGATCCACCCGCTGTCCACCCGCCTCTCCCGGAAATCCTCCACCAGCCTGATCTCCAGCCCTCTGGCCTCGGCGAAGGGCCGCACGGTTTCCACCGCCCGCCGGTAGGGGCTGGACAGCACGGCGGTGATCCCTTTATCGTCGAGATACCCGGACACCAGGACCCGGTCCCTCAGCCCCTTCTCCGTCAATCCCCTGGTGAGGTCGTCGTGATTGGTATCGTCGGACTCCGCGTGCCTGACAAAGTAGACCTCCGTCACTTCCGCCCCTCCGCCAGGTACGCCCTCAGCTTTTCGTCGAAAGCCGCCAGGGCCTTGCCCCGGTGGCTCACCGCCGCCTTCTCCTCCGGGGTGAGCTGGGCGTAGGTCTTGCGCAGCTGGGGCAGGAAGAACACCGGGTCATAGCCAAAGCCGCCGCCTCCCACGGGAGCGAAACCGATGGACCCGGGACACACGCCCTCCGCCTCAATGACGTCCCCGTTGGGAAACACGCAGGCGATGGCGCTGGTAAAGTGGGCGGTACGGCTGGACGCCCCCCGCATGTTCTCCAGCAGCAGCCGGTACCGGCCCTCGTCGTCCAGCCCCGGCCCGCCGTAGCGGGCGGAGTAGACCCCGGGGGCTCCGTTCAGCGCGTCCACGCACACGCCGGAGTCGTCGGCGATGGCGGGCAGGCCGCTGGCCTCCATGACCGCCCGGGCCTTCAGCAGAGCGTTCTCCGCGAAAGTGGTCCCGGTCTCTTCCACGTCCACGTGGAGGCCCAGGTCCCCCTGAAGCACGACCTCCACCCCGTGGGCGGACAAAATAGCCTGCATTTCCGCCAGCTTGTGCTGGTTCTGCGAGGCAAGGACAAATTTCATATCAAATATGACCTCCCAAAATATCCTTCTGCTTTTCGATGAGCTGCCGGATGCCGCCGGCGCACAGCCCCACCAGCTCCTGCTGCTCCGCCAGGGTGAAGGCCCGGCCCTCGCCGGTGCCCTGAAGCTCAATGAGCTCCCCCCGGTCATTCATGACGCAGTTGAGATCCACCATGGCGGCGCTGTCCTCCTCATAGCAGAGGTCCAGCAGCGCCCGGTCCGCCACGATTCCGGCGGACACGGCGGCCACAAAGCCGGTGATGGGGTTTCTGCCGATCCACCCCTCCTCCACCATCTTCCGGCAGGCCAGGGCCAGGGCGATGAAGCCGCCGGTGACGGAGGCAGTACGGGTGCCGCCGTCCCCCTGGAGCACGTCGCAGTCGATGGTAATGGTGTGGTCCCCCAGAGCGTTCAGATCCACCGCCGCGCGGAGGCTGCGGCCGATGAGCCGCTGGATCTCCGCGGACCGGGGACTCAGCTTCAGCTTGCTGATGTCCCGCTTGCTCCGCTCCCGGTTGGCCCGGGGCAGCATGCTGTACTCCGCCGTCACCCAGCCGGTTCCCTCCGGCACATGGCGGGGCGCGCCCTGCTCCACGCTGGCGCAGCAGAGGACCTTGGTGTGTCCGCACTGGATGAGCACGCTGCCCTCGGCGTAGTCCGCGAAGCCGGGGGTAATGATCACCGGCCGAAGCTGGTCATAGTCTCTTCCGTCGATACGGGCCATTGCTTATTCTCCTTCTGTTCCATTTTCCGCCCTATCCTACCAGGCACTTTCATCATCGTTGCATCATTTTGTTGACAATACGGCAACAGATCAGATCTAATCTAATCAGATCAGCGCGTCAGATCAGCGCGTTGACGTACTCTCTGGCGTCGAAGGGCTGCAGATCGTCGATGCCCTCCCCCAGGCCCACGAACTTCACCGGGACCCGCAGGGCCTGAGCGATGGCGATGACAATGCCGCCCTTGGCGGTGCCGTCCAGCTTGGTGAGGATGATGCCGGTGCAGCCGGCGGTCTCCTGGAACTGCCTGGCCTGGATGAGACCGTTCTGGCCGGTGGTAGCGTCCAGCACCAGCAGGGTCTCCAGAGCCGCCTCCGGCAGCTCCCGGTCGATAATCCTGCCGATTTTGCTCAGCTCGTCCA
>CATZRD010000057.1 GCA_958423465.1 uncultured Oscillospiraceae bacterium
AGCCCGCGGGCCCGCCGCCGATCACGAAAACATCGTACATATTCTTCTCCTTTATCACCCCGCCGGGGACCGAAGCGCTTCGGTCCCCGGCGGCCTTGTTCCGCCGCTTTCAGAGGAGGGCGGCGTCAGAACGTATAGCGCAGGACGGGGTTCCGGGCTGCCCGGACCTCGTCGGGCCGGCCGATCTGGGCGCTGTGAGGCGCGCCGCGCATGGTCTCCGGGTCCTTGTGGGCCAGCTCATAGAGCCGGCGGAACACATCCGCGGCCCAGTCCAGGGTCTCCCGGCTCTCCGTCTCCGTAGGCTCCAGCATCAGAGCCTCGTGGACGATAAGGGGGAAATACATCGTTGGCGGGTGCATCCCGCAGTCGATGAGGGATTTCGCCACGTCCAGGGCGGACACGCCGGTCTCCTTTTTAAAGGCGCTCAGATCCAGCACGAACTCGTGCATGCACACCCGGTCGAAGGCGGGTTCAAAGGTCCCCTGGATCTTCCGCATCAGGTAGTTGGCGTTGAGCACCGCGTTTCGGGCAGCCTCGGGGATCCCCTCCCGGCCCAGGGTCATGAGGTAGGTCAGCGCCCGGACCACCACCAGGAAATTCCCGGCAAAGGAACGGACCTGTACGCGGCCGCCGCCGTCCATGGAGGCGGACCTGGGCAGGTAGGGGACCAAAAACGCCTTGCAGCCCACGGCCCCCGCCCCGGGACCGCCGCCGCCGTGGGGCGTGGCGAAGGTCTTGTGGAGGTTCATGTGGATGCAGTCGAAGCCCATATCGCCGGGACGGACCACGCCCATCACGGCATTGAGGTTGGCCCCGTCGTAATAGCACAGTCCCCCCGCCTCGTGGACCAGCCGGGTGATCTCCAGAATGTTCTCGTCAAAGATTCCCACGGTGTTGGGGTTCGTCAGCATCAGGCCCGCGGTGTCGTCGCCCAGCGCGGCCTTCAGGGCCTCCAGGTCCACGCAGCCGTCAGGGGCGGAGGCGATGTTCACCACCTGGTAGCCGCACATGGCGGCGGTGGCGGGGTTGGTGCCGTGGGCGGAGTCCGGAACGATGATCTTGGTGCGCCGGCTGTCCCCCCGGGCGTCGTGGTACTGCTTGATGAGCAGCACGCCGGTAAACTCGCCGTGAGCGCCGGCGGCAGGCTGAAAGGTCATGTCGTCCATGCCCGCGATCTCGCACAGGTACGCTTTGGCGGTGTCCAGCACTTCCCGGCAGCCCTGGACCGCGTGGGCCGGAGCCAGGGGGTGGACATTGGTAAAGCCTGGCAGCGCCGCCATCTCCTCGTCGATGCGGGGGTTGTATTTCATGGTGCAGGAGCCAAGGGGATAGAACCCGCAGTTGACGCCGTGGACATGCCGCGCCAGCTCCGTGTAGTGGCGGGACAGATCCGTCTCGCTCAGCTCCGGCAGGCGGGGCGGCGTCTCCCGCTCCAGCCCGGCGGGCATGGCCGCCGGCGCCACATCGCAGGGAGGCAGCAGGTCCAGGCCCCGGCCCGGCACGCTCTTTTCAAAGATCAGCTTCACTTCGCCAGCACCTCCTTCACGATGGACGCGGTCCGGTCCAGCTCCTCCCGGGGCGCCTTCTCGGTAACGCACCAGAGAACGCCGCCCTCCACCGGCAGGCCGCCCAGGATGCCGGCCTCCTCCAGGGCGCTGAGGATCTCCTCCGCTCTGGGCATCTCCAGAAGGAACTCGTCAAAATACGCGCCGTCGTACTTCATGGACACGCCGGGCAGCGCGCACAGGGCCGACGCCAGGTAATGGGCCTTCGCCATGGATTGGCGGGCGGCCTCGGCCATGCCGTTGGGACCCATGGCCGCCATATAGACTCCGGCGGTCAGGGCGCACAGGGCCTGGTTGGAGCAGATGTTGCTGCCGGCCTTCTCCCGGCGGATGTGCTGCTCCCGGGCCTGGAGGGAGAGGACGTAGGCCCGCTCCCCCCTGCTGTCCACGGTCTCGCCCACGATGCGTCCGGGCAGTCTGCGCATATGCTTGTTTGTGGTGGTCATAAAGCCCAGATACGGTCCGCCGTAGCTGATGGGCATGCCCAGAGGCTGGCCCTCGCCTACCGCCACGTCCGCGCCGCAGTCCCGGGGCGTTTTCATAATGGCCAGGGCGATGGGGTCGCAGCCCATGACGTACATGGCCCCGGCGGCGTGGACCGCCTGGCCGATGGCCTCGGCGTCCTCAAAAAGGCCAAAGAAGTTGGGCTGCTGGATGTAGACGGAAGCTACGTCATCCGTCAACATGGCCTTCAGGGCATCCAGATCCGTGCGGCCATCCCTGGCGGGGATGACGCGAAGCGCGTCGCCGGTACCGTAGCAGTAGGTGCGCACGGTGTTGACGGTGTCGGGGTGGGCGGCGGCGGAAATGAGGGTCACCCGGCGCTTCCGGTCCCGGCACATGGCGGCGGCCTCGGCGGCGGCGGTGGCCCCGTCGTAGACGGAGGCGTTGCTCACGTCCATGCCGGTCAGCTCACAGATCATGGTCTGATACTCAAAAATGGACTGGAGCAGGCCCTGGCTCAGCTCCGCCTGATAGGGAGTGTAGGCGGTGAGGAACTCCTCCTTGGCGGGGATGTATTTGACGATGCTGGGGATGTAGCGGTCATAGGCTCCCGCGCCCCGGAGGATGGTCCTGTACATCCGGTTCTTCTCCGCCATGGCGGAAACGGCCCGGCCCGCCTCCAGCTCGCTCATTCCGGTGGGGATGTTCAGCGGCTTTTGCAGGATCATGCTCTCCGGCACGTCCCGGTACAGCTCCCGCCAGTTCTCCATCCCCAGCCGGTCCAGCATTTCCCGGCGCTGGGCCGGGGTGGAGGGAACATAGCTGCCCATCTTACTCCTCCTCGGCGCAGAAGGCCTCGTAGGCGGCGGCGTCCAGCAGCTCCTCCTGGGCGGTGACGTTCTCCACCTTGATGATCCAGGCCCCGTAGGGGTCGTTGTTCAGATTCTCCGGCGCGTCGGCCAGGTCCTCGTTGACGGCGCAGATGACGCCGGTCACGGGGCTCATCAGGTCGGAGACCGCCTTGACGGACTCCACATCGCCGAAGGTCTCCCCGGCGGTCACCGGGTCGCCCTCCTCGGGCAGATTGACGAACACCAGGTCCCCCAGGGCGTCCTGGGCAAAGTCGGAGATGCCGATGACGGCCACGCCGTCCTCCATCCTGACCCACTCGTGGTCACGGGAATACTTCAGCTCAGCGGGATAGTTCATGTTGATACCTCCAAAAAATTTTTATACGCGCGGTCCATTGGTCCGGTTACGCTCTCACTGTGGGTAAAGGTCCTCGTTTACAGCCCGGTGGCCCGGCAGAAGTTCTCCAGCGCGCCGTCCAGCTCCCGGTCGGTGAAGCAGTACCTCATGTCCGTATAGCCCTCCCGGAAGCGGATGACCTCCTCCCGGATCTCCGCGCCTCTGACGCACTCGGCGATGAGGTGGGCCAGGCGCTGGAACTCCTCCCTGCCGAAACCGAAGCGGGTCATCTCGCTGACGCCCATGCGCAGGGCGCCGGAGGCGGTGAAGCCCTCCTCCTCGGGGGTGGCCTGGTAGTTGACGATGATATGGTTCCGCTCCAGGCGCTCGGCGATCTCGGGGCCTCTGGCGTAGCCTACCTTCACGATGACCTGGTGGGTCTCGGTATAGCCGACGGCGGGGTCCCCGGCTACGTCCAGGCCCTCCTCCGCCAGGCATCTGGCGAACCACTTGGCGTTTTCCACCACGTTTCGCTGGTACTCGTCCTTGAAGGCGTTCATCTCATAGGCGCTCATCAGCTCGCCCAGGAGGGTGCCCAGGTGGTGGTTGGAGACGCTGCCGGGGAAGGTCCGGGTCTGCATGGTCTCCCACAGGCCCCACTTCAGGTCCTCCGGCTTGTAGCTGACGCCGATCACGCCCCGCTGGGGACCGAAGAAGGTCTTGTGGGTGGAACCGGTGACGATCTCAGCTCCCTCCTCGAAGGGTTTCTGGAAGTAGTCGCCCACCAGGCCCAGGACGTGGGCCATATCGTACATGATGGTGGTCCGGATGCCCTGGTCATCCACAAACCTGCGGATCTCGGCCACAGGCTCCTTGTGCAGGACCATGGACTTGCCGAAGATGATGAACTCCGGCTTATACTTCTCCAGCAGGACCTTGGCGGCCTCCACGTCGATCTTGTAGGGGTTCTCCGGCAGGACGGGGAAATTCACCACCATCTGCTTCTCGGTGACGGGGTCCACCGCCACATAGTCGTGGAGGGCGCCCATGGGCTGGGCGGACAGGTGCCCGCCACGGACGATGTGGTTATTCATGATCCAGCCCAGGCGCTGGGGCTGGCGCTTGCGGTCCACCCGGTTTTTGAAGTCCATCATGGCGGAGAACACGGCGGTGTTGGACATCTGGCCGGAGGTGCAGCGGGTCTCCACCTGGGCGGCCCCCAGATACTTGCGCAGCTCGGCGGCCAGCAGCTCCTCCACGGCCACGATGAACTTGGTGCCCTGGTAATAGGGGATGTCCGCGTCGTCAAAGGCCTTCTGCTTCTTGTGCTCGGCATAGCGGCCGGCGGGATCGGACACGGACAGCAGCCGGGTGGCCCGGGAGGGCGTCATCTCCGAGGGGATCAGGTTGACGCACAGACGCTGGCGCCACTCGTGGTTGTCCAGAGCCCTGGTCAGCAGCTCGGCGGCCTTACCGGCGTAATCCGTCACCTGGCTGGGCCCTTCCACGGCGGTCTTTTTATAGAGGATGGGGCGGGCGTAGGGCGGCGCGTCGGCCCGCATATGGCAGGCGGTGACGACGCCGGGGACCCGCTTGCCCCGGATGTCCACCTCGATCTCAAACTCGGTGACCACGTGGGACTTCAGATAGGCCAGGCCGATGGAGCGCCTGGCGGTCCTCTGGGTGATGACGGTCTCGATGCCGCTGCCCTCGGTCTCATAGTAGGGGATCATGGTGCCGCTGGTGACGTAGCCCAGCTCCTCGCCGGTACGGGCGTCGTACACCGGGCAGCCCGCCCGCATGACCCCCCGGCCCAGCAGACACACGGGCTGGATGCGGTAGGGCAGGTCGGCGTTGGCGGAATAGTCCCGGTTGAGAATCCTTTTCAGGGCCTCGAACTGCCTTTTCAGGGCCGCCTTGCCCACAAACTCCCCCTTCTCCTCCGCGAAGGAGACCGCGAACTTGGCCAGAGGCACGGCGTACACGGGAATCTCGCCCCCCAGCTGGCAGGGACCCATCTCGTGGCCGTACAAAGGCAGAGCCGCCTCCATGCGCAGGGTGTCCCGGGCGCCCAGGCCGGTGGGTTTGGCCCCCAGTTCGATGAGGCGGTCCCAGAAATACTCCGCGTCGGCGCTGTCGCAGTAAAGCTCGTAGCCGATGGGCTCGCCGGTATAGCCGGTCTTGGCCACCCGGACGGGACGGCCCTCCATGGTGGTGGTGCTCAGGGCGTTCTTCACGTTCTCCGCCGTCAGCTCTCTGCCGCCGTGGAGCGCTTTGAGGATATCCTTGGACCTGGGGCCCTGGACGGCGATGGCGGCGTACTGGCCGGAGACATTGGTGATGGCGACGTCGAACTTCTCCGCCTCCTGATAGAGGTGGACCAGGTCCTTGTCGATATTGCCGGCGTTCACCACCAGCAGGTATCTGTCCTCCTCGAACCGGTAGAGATACACATCGTCGATGGCATAGCCGTTCTCGTCGGGCATGATGGCGTACTGGGACTGGTTCACGTCCAGGGCCAGCACGTTGCTGGTGATGACATGCTGGAGAAAGGGCACCATGTCCGGCCCCTGGATGTCCAGCCGTCCCATGTGGGACACGTCGAAGATCCCGCAGCCGCCGCGGCAGTTGAGATGCTCCGCCACAATGCCCGTGGGGTACTGAATGGGCATCTCCCATCCGCCGAAGTCCACCAGGGAGGCCCCGGCCTTCACATGGGCGCCGTAGAGCTGGGTGCGCTTGAGCTCGCTCATAATCCTTGTTCCTCCTCGTCAAAATCAATGGGGCAGCAGGGCTGAAAAGAACCGCGGGGACATAAAAAGAGGCACAAAGCTCCCATTGAAGCTTTGTGCCTCCGTTGATCCACCTGAGAGATTCCCCGCCGCGGCCCGGCCCTCGCCGACGCGGCAGGTTGCACCTTCGGCGTGCGGCAAACGCCGCACTCTGCGGAGCATCGTCATGGCCCGGCCCTTTTGCCTGAGAGTTTCTGCGTTCCCCTTCGGCGCCATTCCCGGTGTTCTGGTCTCTCCCGGGCCAATCATCCGATCCTGTTCAATTGTATTCCTGATAGGGCCCTCTCCGCTCTACGGTTTGATGCTACCACAGGCTGCAAACAGCGTCAAGGCTTTTCTCGGCCCCCGGCATATTTCCTTGTTTTCCATAAAACCGCCCGCCTGATTTTGTGGAAAACAACCAAGCAGCCGGACCTTCTCCCCTTGCGCCCCGGTCCGCTCTGTGATATGATGGCGGCAGACCAAAAGCAGCGGCGAGAGGGAGCGGAACATGAAACACATTGCCATCGTGGACGACGACGTCTATATCGGGGATATGCTCCAGGAGGTGCTGGAGCGGGCGGGCTACGCCGTCAGCCGGGCCTACTCCGGCTCCGAGGCGGTGCTGCTGGCGCAGAGCGGCCGGCGGCCGGACCTCATGCTGCTGGACCTCATGCTGCCGGGCCTCTCCGGCCGGGAGGCCCTGCCGGAGCTGCGGGGCATCCCGGTGATTGTCCTCAGCGCCCGGGGAGCGGTGGAGGACAAGGTCCAGCTTCTGCTGGAGGGCGCGGCGGACTATGTGACCAAGCCCTTCGACACCCGGGAGCTGCTGGCCCGGATCGCCGTCCAGCTCCGGCAGCCGGAGAGCGCCGCCTCCCCCCTGCTGTGGTATCAGGATATCTGCCTAGACACCGACTTGCGTACCGTGTCTGCCGGGGGCGAAGGGGTGCGCCTCACCCGGACGGAGTGCGCCATTCTGCGCCTTCTCATGGAGAACCCGGAGCAGGTGGTCACCCGCTCCCGCCTGCTGGAGGACGTGAGCCGGGACACCCCCGACTGCGTGGAGAGCTCGCTGAAGGTCCACATGAGCAACCTGCGCCGGAAGCTGCGCCAGGCCGGGGCCAGGGACTGCATCCAGGCGGTGTGGGGCATCGGCTTCCGGCTCTGCGGGGAATCTTAACCATTTCTTACCCCTTCCCTTTACCGCTTTCTGAACCATGCCGTGATACGATTCCGCCATTCCAATGAAGGAGGCATGGATATGGACTATGTCCTGCAAACAAACGATCTGTCCAAACACTACAAGCAGTCCAAAGCCCTGGACGGCCTGACCATGGCGGTGCCCAAGGGCGCTATCTACGGTCTGGTGGGCCGCAACGGCGCGGGCAAGACCACCCTCATCCGCCTGGTCTGCGGATTGCAGTCCCCCACCGGCGGCGGCTTCACCCTCTACGGCCGGAAGAACGACAGTCCCGAGATCGCCCTCTCCCGCCGCCGCATGGGCGCGGTGGTGGAGACCCCCTCCATCTACCTGAGCATGACCGCCAGGGAGAATCTGCGCCAGCAGTTTACCGTGCTGGGGCTTCCCTCCTATACCGGGCTGGAGGAGCTGCTGGAGCTGGTGGGTCTGGAAAACACCGGGAAAAAGCGGGCCAGGGACTTCTCCCTGGGCATGCGCCAGCGGCTGGGCATTGCCGTGGCCCTGGCCGGGGACCCGGACTTCCTCATTCTGGATGAGCCGGCCAACGGTCTGGACCCCCAGGGTATCGTGGAGATCCGGGAACTGATCCTGCGGCTGAACCGGGAGAGGCAGATCACGGTGCTCATCTCCAGCCACATTCTGGACGAGCTGAGCCGCATGGTCACCCACTACGGCTTTATCGACGGCGGCCGGATGGTGAAGGAGATCACCGCCGCCGATCTGGAGCGGGCCTGCCGCAAGTGCCTGCGGGTGACGGTCAGCGACGCCAAGGCCATGGCGCCTGTGCTGGACCGGATGGGCCTTACCTACACCGTGTGGTCCGACACCATGGCGGACGTATACGGCGACGTGTCCGTCACCAGCCTCACCATCGCCCTGCACCAGGCGGGCTGTGAAGTAAAAAACATGCACGAGCGGGACGAGAGCCTGGAGAGCTACTACATGAATCTGGTGGGAGGTGGCCGTCATGCGTGAGCTTCTGCGGGCCGGCTTCCGCCGGATGGGAAAAAGTATCGTTTTCTGGCTGTCCATGGCCGCGTCGGCCCTGTGGTCCGGGGCCATCGTCGCCATCCGGTACAGCGAATTGGAGACCAGGCCCCAATACGGCGACCTGGACTACATCCTGTGGGAATTCACCCCCATGATGGGTATTTTCGCCGCCGTGTTCGTCTGTCTCTTCATCGGCGTGGAGCACAGCGACGGGACCATGCGCAACAAGCTGGCGGTGGGCCACAGCCGCTGGGCGGTCTATTTCTCCAACTTTACCGTATGCGCGGCGGCGAATCTGGCCGTCATGTTCACCTGGGTGGCGGTGACGTTCTGCCTGGGCGTCCCCCTGCTGGGCGCGCCCAAGATATCCGCGCCGGAGATCCTCGTGAACCTGGCCCTGGCGGCGCTGACGGTGGTGTCCTCCACCGCTATCTTCCTGCTGGTGGCGATGCTCACCACCAACAAGGCCGCCTCCGCCGTGGCCTGCATCCTGCTGTCCCTGGCTCTGGTCATCGCGGGAAGCTACTTCTATCAGAGCCTTCAGGAGCCGGAGATGACTTCCCCGGGCATGATGGTCAATTCCGACGGGTCCATGGAGTGGAGCGACCCCCAGCCCAACCCCCGGTATCTGGAGGGGCCCATTCGGAAGGTCTATGAGGT
>CATZRD010000058.1 GCA_958423465.1 uncultured Oscillospiraceae bacterium
CCTGGCCTACTGCTTAGAAGGCAGTTGCTCTATCCAGCTGAGCTACTGGCGCATATTGGAGCGGGTGACGAGAATCGAACTCGCATCCCCAGCTTGGAAGGCTGGTGCCCTGGCCATTGTGCTACACCCGCGTTCTGGGCCTGTTGCTCGACCACCGCAGCAAATCGTCAGCTTGGATATGATACCATGCCAGGCTCTGTTTGTCAAGATTGATCTGTAAATTTTTTGTCCGGAGCCGGGGCGTCCGCCCCGGGTTTCCTACGTCTCCCGCTCCAGGACCCACGCGCCGGCCCGCTTGCCCAGGCGGTAGGGAGCGTTCAGCGCGGCCAGGCCCTGATTGACCGTGGCCTTGTGCCGTCCCGCCGCCCGGCGCAGAGGCTTGCCGCCGCAGCGCTGGTAGCACAGCAGGAATGCCTCGTAAAACGCCTCCTGCTCCTCCGGGGGGATGGGCCGCCCCGCATAGCCCGCCAGCAGCGCCTCCATGGTCGGGAAGCTCCCGCTCTGGCCCAGACGGCGGATCTGACGCGGCAGACCCAGCCAGCCGCACACCAGCTCGGGGTAGTAGTCCGGATCGCCGCTGTGCGCCCGCAGCGCCTGATACAGCGCCAGCTCACCCGCCAGCTTCTCCCGGGCCAGGGGGTTGGGGGTCAGACGGAAATCCCCGTCGATGGTGAACAGGCGGTTGACGCCCAAGTCCCCCTGGAGCCAGTAGCGCTGGAGCAGACGGCGATTCGCGTCTCTGCCGCCCCGGGCCACCTCGTCGATGGCCTCCAGCTTCCGCTGGAGCTGGAAGATCTGCCGGGCCGCATACTGACTGTCCGGGAGCTGGACATATACCGTCAGCTCCCCCTGCCCCGCGGGGCAGCAGGCCAGCATACTCATCAGCTCCGTCCGCCCGCCGGCGGACAGCACCACATGCCGCAGCCCCGGCTCCCGCAGCTCCGCCCGGTCCACCAAAGCCCGGGTGGCCACCAGCACCTTCTCCCGGAAGGTCCCCTCCCGCTCCAGGCGCTGCCACGCCCCGCCGGACCGGGATGCGGCGGTCAGCAGCACGGCGGCGCCCCGCCGGGCCTCGTTGATCCGGCGGGTCAGGTCCCGCCCCGCCTCCTTGGAGGAGACGAAGATCAGCCATTTGTCCTCCGGATCTCCCGCCGACGCCGCGGCGGCGATCTCCTCCAGGCGGCGGTAAAACACCGGCGCCGGGAGGGAACGGACCGGCTGGTTCCGGTAAAAGCGGGCGTCCTGGCGGTACATCCCTTCGTCCACCATCCGCTGCTGGGTCTGCTGGGTGTCCCAGCGGCGGACCTGGGCCAGGATGGGGGCCATGGCCTCCTCCATGGCGGGGGAGAGGTACACCTGCACCGACCGGGGGAACAGGCGGCACACAAAGGCCGTCATCTCCCCGGTCCAGGGGTCGAAGGGCGCCTCCTCCAGCAGGCGGTGGGCCTGGTCCAGCACCACATAGAACACCGTGCCCTGAACGGAGTACAGCTCATAGGGCAGTCCCGTGCGCAGCAGGTCCCGCAGAGCCTCGTACCGCAGGACCATCAGCCTGCCGCCGCCGGAGGGGGCGGGCAGGACCTCCACCGGCAGCTCCACGGCCCCGGCGGAATCGTTGGGCGGCTGGAGGCGCAGAGCGCCCGGCCGGGTCCCGTCCCCCAGAGTCCGGTCCGTCAGCAGCAGGATATTCCGGCCCATGGAGCCGGCGTAAGGCAGCAGAACGTCCCGGACAAAGGCCAGCTTCCCCGTCCCCGCCGGGGACTGGATGAAGGCCCGGGTGGGAGACTTCGTGGCCCACTGGCGGTCCCGGGGCACCTGCCAGCTCTCATAGTCCTGGCCCAGGCCCTGGGCCAGGGTGGCCGAGGAAAAGGCCCGGGTCTGTATCGTCTGCTCCGCCATGGTCTGCGCCCCCCCGTTTTTTGGTGTTTCTTCCAGTATAGGGGCGAAAAAATGGTTTGTCAAGAGCGGCCGGATTCTGCCGTTTCCGCCGTCCCGGCGCAGTTGGCCTCCCCGCCCCGGAGCATCTCCAGGCCGTGGGCCAGGGTGGGCAGCACCGCCTCCAGATTCTCCCGGGCGGCCTTGGGGCTGCCGGGGAGGTTGACGATCAGCGTCCGCCCCCGGATCCCCGCCGCGGCCCGGGACAGCATGGCCCGGGGCGTCACCGCCATGGACGCTGCCCGCATGGCCTCCGGGATCCCCGGGGCCATCCGCTGACATACCGCCGCCGTGGCCTCCGGGGTCACGTCCCGGGGGGCGAAGCCGGTGCCGCCGGTGGTGACCACCAGGGCGATGTCCCCCTCGTCCGCCAGCGCCGTCAGGGCGTCCCGGATCTCCTCCGCCTCGTCCGGGACCACCAGATACTCCATCACCTCATAGCCCGCCGCCTTCAGCAGCTCCCCCACCACAGGGCCGCTGCCGTCGGGGCGCAGGCCCCGGGCGCTCCGGTCGCTCACTGTCACTACCGCCGCTGTTGTCATGGTCCTCTCCTCCTTACTCTGTCAGCAGCAGCCACGCCTCCGGGGCTGCCGCGATGGTCGCCGTCTCCCGTCCCGCCAGGGCGGAGGCCAATTCTCTCTCCCCCTCCAGCTCCAGGGCGGGGCAGTCTTTTCCGCCTGTCAGGGGCCGCAGCCGGGCATAGCACCGGTCCACGTCCGCCGTCAGGCCCAGCACCCGGCAGGTCATGGCGTTCACCGCCCCCGGCTCCGCCAGGCGCAGCTGGCGGCCCCGCGCCGCCAAGGTGGTGACGCCCTCCCGCCAGGGCGCGGCGCAGCGTAGCGTCACCCCCCAGTCCGGGACCTCCACCAGCCCGTCGGAGGGGCCCCGCCGGACCGGCGCGAAGGTCCTGCAGCCCGCCAGCAGGGCGGCGCTCACCGTGGCAGGGCGGTATGTCAGCGTCTCCATATCCGTCACCGGCTGGGACCTGCCCCGGTCCAGGACGCAGACCGGGCCGCAGCTCCGGTAGGCCTCCCCCCGGTCATGGGTCACCCAGACCACCGGACCGGGAAAATCCGCCAATCGCTCCCGCAGCTCCTCCTCCAGCCGCCACCGCAGGCCGCTATCCAGAGCGGAGAGGGGTTCGTCCAGCAGAATGGCCGCCGGGTCCGAGGCCAGGAGCCGGGCCAGGGCCGTCCGCTGGCGCTGCCCCCCGGAGAGCTGGCTGGGCCGGAGCTTTTCCAGTCCCTCCAGTCCCAGCAGAGCGGTCAGTTCCCGGACCCGGCGGACCCGGTCCGCCCTCCCCAGGCGGCGTGCCCCGGCGGCGATATTCTGGGCCGCCGTCATATTGGGAAAGAGGGCGTACTCCTGAAACAGATAGCCCACCCGCCGCCTCTGGGGCGGCAGGTCGATGCCGGCCTCGCTGTCGAAGAGCACGGCCCCATCCAGCTCGATGTACCCCTGATCCGGACGCCGGACCCCCGCCACGCACTGGAGGGTCATGCTCTTGCCGCTGCCGGAGGCCCCCAGCAGGGCAAAGGGCCGCCCCGCTTCGGCGGTGAAGTCCACGTCCAGAAGAAAATCGCCGCAGCGCTTTTTGATCCGCACCGTCAGGCTCATCGTTTCACCGTCCTTCCGCCCTGCCGCTCCTTCCGCTCCAGCAGGTTCACCGTCAGCAGCACCGCCGCCGAGATAGCCAGATTCACCATCACCCAGCGGAAGGCCAGAGCGTCCTGGCCCGTGCGCCAGAGCTGATAGACCGTGGTGGAGATGGTGGCCGTACGTCCGGGGGTATAGCCCGCCACCATGGAGGTGGCGCCGTACTCCCCCAGGGCCCGGGCAAAGCTCAGCACCGTCCCCGCCAGGATGCCCTGGCGGCAGGCGGGCATCCGGATCCGCCAGAAGATATAGGAATTGCTCAGGCCAAGCGTTTTGCCCGCATAGCCCAGGGTCTCGTCAAAGGACTCGAAGGCCCCCCGGGCCGTGCGGTACATCAGCGGAAAGGCTACCACCGCCGTGGCAAAGACGGCGGACCACCACGTCATGGTCAGCCGCAGGCCGAAGGTCTCCAGCGCCCAGGCCCCCACGGCCCGCTTCGGCCCCAGCACCCGCAGCAGCAGATATCCCACCACCGTGGGCGGCAGCACCAGCGGCAGGGTCAGCGCCACGTCCAGCGCTCCCTTTACCAGCCGGGGGGCCCTGGCGATATAGTAGGCCGCGCCGATGCCGGTGAAAAACACGATCACCGTGGAAATGGCGGCGACGCGCAGAGAATTATACAGGGGATACCAGTCCATGGGCGCTCCTTTCCAGCGGGCGCTCCGGGGCGCGCCCGGGCGTCTTTTATCACAGCGGGGTAAATCCTACGGACTCCAGCACAGCCCGCCCCCTGTCGGATATGACATGGTTCAAAAAGTCTCCGGCGGCCTCCCGCGCCTCGCTGGCGCTCAGCACGGCGGCGGGATAAATCACCCGGCCGCACATCTCAGCCGTGGCGGTATCCACCACGGTCAGGCCGGCGGAAAAGGCGTCGGTGGCGTAGATGACGCCGCAGTCCACGGTCCCCTCGGACACCTGGGTGGTGACCTCCTTGACATTTCCGCCGTAGGTAAGGCAGCCGGAGGCTGCCAGCGCGGCCTCGTCCAGGCCCCAGCAGGCGAAGATCTTCTGGGTGTACTGGCCCACGGGGACATCGCTGCTGCCCATGGCCAGCAGAACGCCCTCCGCCGCCTCCAGCCGCTCCCGCAGATCGTCATAGCTCCGGATATTGGCCGGGTTCCCCTGGGGCACCGCCAGGACCACCTTGTTCTCCAGCAGGTCGAAGCGGCTGCCGGCGAGGACGAGCCCGTCCTCCTCCAGCTGGTCCATCTGCTTCTGCCCCGCGGAGATGAACACGTCGCAGACCGCCCCCTCCTGGATCTGGGTCATCAGCGTGCCGGAGGAGTCGAAGTTGAACACCACTTCCACATCCTCATGGTCCGCCATATACTGTTTTCCGATCTCCGTCAGCGTCTCCTGCATGGAGGCCGCCGCGAACACCGTCAGCTCTGTTTTCTCCGTCCCCTGCCCGCAGGCGGCGAGAGAGAGGGCCAGCGCCAGAGCCGCCAGCAGGGCGAATAATTTTTTCATGGATCGCTCCTGTTCCATTCAAATCGTTACGTTCCAAAGCCGCAGTTGGGGAACGTACAGGTCTCGCAGCCCAGGCACAGGCCCCCCTCGCCGCAGTCCGCGATCTCCTCCCGGGTCACCGCCACGCCGGCGGCGATTTTCGGCAGCATCAGGTCGAAGATGGTGGCCCCGGCGTACATGACGCACCCCGGCAGGCCCATCACGGGGGTCCCGTCCGGGAAATATCCCAGCAGAAACATGGCCCCCGGCAGCACCGGCGCGCCGTAGGTGACGATGGCCGCCCCGCTGCGCTTGATGGCCCCGGGGGTATTGTCGTCCGGGTCCACGCTCATGCCCCCGGTGCAGAGGATCAGGTCCACGCCCGCCTCCCGCACCTGGCCGATGGCGGCGGCCACGTTCTCCAGGCCGTCCCCCACCGTGCGGTGCTCGGTGACGGCAATGCCGAACCGGGCCAGCTTTTGGACCACCACCGGGGTGAATTTGTCCTGAATCAGGCCCTTGGCCACCTCGCTGCCGGTGGTGATCACCCCGGCGGTCCTCAGCTTCCAGGGCAGCACCCCCAGCAGGGGGGCCGGTCCCGCCAGAGCCTCCGCCCGGCGGAGCTTCTCCTCCTCGATGACCAGCGGGATCACCCGGGTGCCGCAGAGCTTGTCCCCGGCCTTCACCGCCGTGCCGCCGTGGCGGGTGGCGATCATGATGTCCTCCAGACCGTTGACCGCCCGGAGGCGGGCGCTGTCCACCGTGAAGAGGCCGTCGATCTTCGACCTCAGCTCGATCTTGCCCTCCTTCACGGGGCTCCAGTCCATGTTTTCCCGGCCGCAGAGGGCGGCCAGCCGCGCCGCGGCGTCGTTTTCATGGACCATGCCCGGGATCATCTCCCAGACGTACAGATGCTCCTTGCCCATGGCCAGCAGCACCGGGATGTCCTCCGGGGCCACCACGTGGCCCTTGCGGAACCGGGCGTCCTTGTACTGCCCGGGAATGATCTGGGTCAGGTCGTGGCACAGCACATGGCCTACGGCCTCCTCCGTCCGAATCAGCTTCATGCCTCCGCCTCCTCCACGATCTGAATGGGGTCCCCGGCCCGGACCGTCCCCTCCTTCACCACCACCGCGAAGATCCCCTCCGTGGGCATCACGCAGGAGCCGGTGGCCTTTTTGATGGCGCAGTCGTTGTGGCACTCCTTGCCGATCTGTGTCACCTCCACCACCGTCTCCCCGATCCGCAGCCGGGTCCCCACGGGCAGGGCCTTCAGCTCGACGCCCCGGGTGTTGATGTTCTCCGCGAAGGCCCCGGCCTTCAGCTGGGGCAGAAGGGCCCGCATCTGATCCACGCTCTCCTCCGCCAGCAGGCTGATCTGCCGGTGCCAGTCCCCGGCGTGGGCGTCCCCCACAATGCCGTGGCGGAGCTTCAGCCGGATCTCCGGCACCGGACGCTTCACGGTCCCCTTCTTCTCGCTGATGTTGACAGACACCACTTCCGCCATGGTCACCACTCCTTTTCATAGTCGCCGCTCTTGCCGCCGGTCTTCCGGCAGAGGCGGATCTCCCCGATCTCCATATCCTTCTGCGCCGCCTTGCACATATCGTAGACGGTCAGGGCCGCGGCGCTCACCGCCGTCAGGGCCTCCATCTCCACGCCGGTCTCCCCCCTGCATCTGGCCGTGGCCCGGATGCGGACCGCCTCCGGCTCCAGGGTGAAGGCGATGTCCACCCCGGTGAGGGCTACCGGGTGGCACATGGGAATCAGCTCGTGGGTGCGCTTGGCGGCCATGATCCCCGCCACCTGGGCCACCGACAGCACGTCCCCCTTGGCCATGGTCCCGGCCCGGACCTTCTCCAGCGTCGCCGCCGCCATGCGGACCCGGCCCTCGGCCTCGGCCTGACGGAAGGTTTTCTCCTTGTCCGTCACGTCCACCATCCGGGCCCGGCCCTGATCGTTGAAATGGGTCAGCTCCATTCTCTCATCCTCCGATCTCGTTCATATTCCGGAGCGCGCCGCTGTGCCCCGTCTCCGCCAGCCGGTGGCGGAGGGGCTTGGCCTCCACCCCCGCCCGGATGGCGGCGCGCAGGTCCTCCCCGTGGAGGCCCCGCAGGGGAATCTCCTGCCCCGAGTGAAGGCAGGGCTTCAGCCTCCCGTCCGCCGTCACCCGGATGCGGTCGCAGGCGGCGCAGAACCGGTGGCTCATGGGCTGGATCAGCCCCACCAGCCCCCTGGCCCCCGGCAGGCGATAGCGCGCCGCCACGCCGCCCACGTCCACCGGCTCCAGCTCGGGGCAGGCGTCCAGCACCGCCTGGGCGGGGAGATAGCTCTCCGCCGTCCCCTGCCCAATGGGCATCAGCTCGATGAAGCGCACCTCCAGAGGCCGCTCCGCCGTGAGGGCCGCAAAATCCCGGATCTCGTCGTCGTTGAAGCCCTTCATCAGCACCACGTTCAGCTTGATGTCCGGAAACCCCGCCGCCCCGGCGGCCCGGATCCCCGCCAGGGCGTCCTCCAGACGGCCTCCTCTGGTGATCTCCGCGTACCGCGGCGGCCGCAGGGTATCCAGACTGATGTTCAGCCGGTCCACTCCCACCCGCCGCAGGTCCTCCGCCAATTGAGGCAGCAGCAGGCCGTTGGTGGTCATGCACAGCTCCCGGACCCCCGGGAGAGCGGCCACGCCCCGGCAGATATCCAGAATCCCCCGGCGGACCAGGGGCTCCCCGCCGGTGAGGCGGACCTTGGTCACGCCGCAGTCCGCCGCCGCGGCGGCGATCTCCACCAGCTCCTCCACGGAGCAGATGTCCCGGCGGTCCCGCTTCTGAACGCCCTCCGCCGGCATACAGTACCGGCAGCGGAGGTTGCACCGGTCCGTCACCGACAGCCGCAGATAGGTGATATTCCGTTGATACCTGTCCTCCATGCCTGATCCTCGCTCTCGAATAACGCCGGGCGGCGTATACTTGCTCTATGTAACAGCATACCAGAACCACCGCTCCCGGGCAACGCCAGTCGTTCGGTATTATCGAATTATCATTTCTGATCATCGAATCTTGCACTGCCGTCCCGCAGTCCCCGGAACCGGGTCCGCCGCCGGGAAGCAAGAAACCCGCCGATCCTACTTGTTTTTCCCGGTCAGGTCCGGTATAATAAGATGTTACTTCTCCGAAAGGATCTGATGCTATGAAATTAGGAATCGGAGGACCGCTACCTGATTTTATATCTCAATAATCCTCA
>CATZRD010000059.1 GCA_958423465.1 uncultured Oscillospiraceae bacterium
GGCGGGCGCTTACGAGGCCAACCGCCGCTTGCGGCGGCACTTAGGCCGAGTGTGGTACTTTTCCCACGAGGGAAAAGTACAGAGCATCCCCCAGGGCGTGGGGCTGGGAGCCCCACCCTACAGGGACTGGAAGCCCCACCCTACCTCACCGTCAGATGCTTTTCCTTCAGCCGCTTATAAACAAACTCCCTGAACAGGGTATACACCACGCTGGTGAGGGGGATGAACAGCAGCATCCCCGCCACGCCCATGAGGCTGCCGCCCACGGTAACGGCGGCCAGTACCCAGATGGAGGGCAGACCCACGGAGGACCCCACCACATGGGGGTAGATGAGGTTCCCCTCCACCTGCTGGAGCACCAGGAAGAGGATGACGAAAATGAGCGCCTGCATGGGGGAGACCATGAGCAGCAGAAAGGCCCCCACGAAGCAGCCGATAAAGGCCCCCACAATGGGGATGAGGGCGGTGACGGCGATGGTGCAGCCCACCAGCAGGGCGTAGGGCATCCGCAGCAGGCTCATGGCCACGAAGAACATGGCCCCCAGAATGACGGCCTCGATGCCCTGACCGGTGATAAAGCTGGAGAATACCCGGTGGCTCAGAGAGCAGATCTCCACCGTCCGGTCCGCCGCCTTCTGGGGCAGCAGGGCGTAGAGGGCCTTGCGGCACTGGAGGCCCAGCCGCTCCTTCTGCAGCAGCAGGTAGCAGGCGAACACCAGGGCTACGAAGCCGGTGGTCACGGCGCTGACCACGCTGCCCACGGCGGAGATGGTGGAGCTGACCACGCTGCCCGCCCCGTTTTTGAGGAAATCCGCCACCGTGGCGATGAGACTGTCCCAGTCCAGGGTCAGGCCCTCCAGCCACTCTATGATCTGGGGGTTATTGGCGAACTGTTCCTCCGCCCAGGGGCGGAACCGGGCGAAGGCCCCCTGGATGGTGACCCCCAGGGTGGCTATCGTGGCCGCCAGCTCCGGGACCACCACCAGCGCCAGTACCAGAATCACCAGAATCACCAGCACGAAGGTCAGCAGCAGGCTGAGGGCCCGGCGGGGTCCGGCGCCGAGGCCCCGGCGGGCTTTGCCGCCCCGGCCGGGCCGGGGAGTGAAGAGATTTCGCTCCAGAAACCGCATGGGCACGTTGAGGATGAAGGCCATGGCCCCGCCCACCAGGAAGGGGGACAGGATCCCGCCCAGAAAGCGGAGAACAGCCACCACGCCGTCCAGCCGCTGGAAAAAGGTGAAGGCCAGGGCGGCGAAGGAGATAAGCAGCAGCAGCTTCTTCATGTTGGAACGGGACAAATCCATAGGGGACCTCCTTATCATACGACGCGGCGCCAGACGGCGCGGGACGGATCGGGTATGCCTCAATCTACCACAAAGCCCGCCTTCCGTCAAGGCTGGGGGCCGGGAAGAAGCGCAACTGGCCCTTCCTTTTGGGGAAAAGCTGTGGTATACTATGGAAAACTACCCCGCTTGTTCCAAGAGGGAGATTCCCGTCAGGAGGGCGCGTCAGCTATGAGCAAGAATTTTCACAAGGACTACGCCGACACCATCGGCCATTTCGTGGAGAGCCTGCCGCCGCAGGCGGGAGTCTCCGCCCAGGAGGTGGACGCCTATTTTCGGGCCTGCGCCCTGTGCCTGTGGAGCACGGAGGCGGGCGGCGACGTGGCGGGGGTCAGCCAGATCTACACCGACAAGCCCGTCCGCTTCACCCCGGAGCAGTTCAAAATGGCTCTGGCTCACTACCGGGACAATCCCACCTATCTGGTGGGGGAGCCGCCCTTCTTCCGGAAGCTGACGGCCTGGGACCGGGACCACGGCTCCAGCTACAGCCGCAATTTCGCGGAGATCCAGAAGAACCTGCTCATGCTGCTGGCGGCCTACGACGGGAGCTTTTCCTTCGACGAGAGCCGCCGCATCACCCGGATGTACCGGATCCTGACCGACGCCTGCGACCGGGCGGGCGTGGCGCCTATCACGATAACGCCGGGACCGGAGGACTATCTGGAGCGCGCGCCCAGCCTGACGTGCCAGCCCCGGCGGGACCCCGCCAAAGAGCTGACGGAGATCATGGACGAGTTTACGAAGGTCATCGCCCGGGACAAGAGCAGGAATATGTACGACGACTTTTTCGGCGGACAGAAGCCCCCCATGAAGGACCCCCGGGACCCCCTGCCCGTGGAGCCGGAGGGAGGACCGGCGGAGCCGGAAAAGACCGCCCCCGGCCAGCTGGCAGAGGGGGAGAAGGGACCGGAAGCGCCGGAGGAGCCTCCCCGCCCCACGCTGGAGGAGGCCATGGCGGAGCTGGACCAGCTCATCGGTCTGGAGACGGTGAAAAAGGACGTGGACAGCCTGGTGAACCTGGTGAAGGTCCGCGCCCTGCGGAAGGAGCGGGGGCTGAAGTGCCCGGACATGAGCTTCCACCTGGTGTTCTCCGGCAACCCCGGCACCGGCAAGACCACCGTGGCCCGGATCGTGGGGAAGATCTACTCCGCTCTGGGCCTTTTGAGCAAGGGCCATCTGGTGGAGGTGGACCGCAGCGGCCTGGTGGCGGGCTATGTGGGGCAGACGGCCATCAAGACCCAGGAGGTCATCCAGAAGGCCCTGGGCGGCGTGCTGTTCATCGACGAGGCCTATTCCCTGGCCCCGGAAAACGCGGACAAGGATTTTGGCCAGGAGGCCATCGACACCATCCTGAAGGCCATGGAGGACCACCGGGACGACTTCGTGGTCATCGTGGCGGGGTACGCCAGCCTGATGCCCCGGTTCATCGACTCCAACCCGGGGCTGAAGTCCCGGTTCAACAAGTATCTGTACTTTGAGGATTACGACGGTACGCAGCTCTACGATATCTTCCTGGGCCGGGTGGAGCGCAACGACTACCGGCTGGACGACGCTGCCGCCGAAGCGGTGAAGGAGCACCTGACGGAGCTGTACGAGGACCGGGACGAAAACTTCGGCAACGCCCGGGACGTACGCAACCTCTTTGAGAAGATCGTGGCCAACCAGGCGGACCGGGTGGCCAAGCTGGAGGCCCCCACCGACGAGGACATCCTCACCATCACCACTGCGGACCTGACCGGTCTGATGGACCTGCCCCTGGCGGAGGAGAAAAAGGGGGACAAAGAGGAAAAAACGGCGGAGAAGGGGCCGGAAGCGGCCAACTAGTCCTTGACAAAACCGCCGGCAGCTCATACAATATACTACGCAAAACAGCGATGAGGGAGAAAACGCCCGGGGGACCTGCCCCCAGAGAGCCGGCGGATGGTGAAAGCCGGCGGAGGTCCCGGGTGATACTGGCTCCGGAGCTTTCCGCCTGAGAGGGGGAGACCCTTAGGGCGGGACGGCTGGCCCCGTTACCGGCCCAATGAGCGCCCGGCGGCCACGCCGGACGGAACCAGGGTGGTACCGCGTGATCTGCGCCCCTGGCCGGGTCTCCCCGGCCGGGGGCTTTATTCGTTCCAGAGAGACATTCCATCATCATAGAAAGTGAGAGCAAGAGAGGTATGAAGTACGATTTTACCGCCATTGAACAGAAATGGCAGCGGAAGTGGCAGGAGGAAAAGACCTTCGCCGCCCGGACCGGAGAGACGGACAAGCCCAAGTTCTTCGGCCTGGTGGAGTTCCCCTATCCCTCCGGCAACGGCCTCCATGTGGGCCACGCCCGGCCCTACACCGCCATGGACGTGGTGGCCCGGAAGAAGCGGATGGACGGCTATAACGTGCTGTTCCCCATCGGCTACGACGCCTTCGGCCTGCCCACGGAGAATTTCGCCATCAAAAACCACATCCACCCCGCCAAGGTCACCCACGACAACATCGCCAACTTCCGCAGGCAGCTCCAGATGCTGGGCTACTCCTTCGACTGGGACCGGGAGGTGAACACCACCGACCCCAGCTACTATAAATGGACCCAGTGGATCTTCCTCCAGCTCTACAAGCACGGCCTGGCCTACAAGACCTCCATGCCCGTGAACTGGTGCACCTCCTGCAAGTGCGTGCTGGCCAACGAGGAGGTGGTGGAGGGCGTCTGCGAGCGGTGCGGCTCCCCGGTGATCCGCAAGGAGAAGAGCCAGTGGATGCTGCGAATCACCCAGTACGCCCAACGGCTCATCGACGACCTGGACGGCCTGGACTTCATCGAGCGGGTGAAGATTCAGCAGAAGAACTGGATCGGCCGGTCCACCGGCGCGGAGGTCACCTTCAAGTCCACCGCCGGGGACGACATCGTGGTGTTCACCACCCGGCCGGACACCCTCTTCGGCGCCACCTATATGGTCCTTTCCCCGGAGCACGAGCTGGTGAAGCGCTGGCTGGAGAGCGGAGCGCTCCGGAACGCCGCCGACGTGACAGCCTATCAGGCCGCCGCCGCCTCCAAGAGCGATCTGGAGCGCACGGAGCTGAACAAGGAGAAAACCGGCGTCAAGCTGGACGGCGTCCGGGGCGTGAACCCGGTGAACGGCCGGGAGATCCCCATTTTCATCTCCGACTATGTGCTGGCCACCTACGGCACCGGGGCCATCATGGCGGTGCCCGCTCACGACGACCGGGACTGGGAGTTCGCCAAGAAGTTCGGCTGCGAGATCATCGAGGTGGTCTCCGGCGGGGAGGACGTGCAGAAGGCCGCCTTCACCGCCAAGGACGAGACCGGCATCCTGGTGAATTCCGCGTTTTTGAACGGCCTCACCGTGAAGGACGCCATCCCCGCCGTCACCAAATGGCTGGAGGAGAAGGGCATCGGCAAGGCCAAGGTCAACTACAAGCTCCGGGACTGGGTGTTCTCCCGCCAGCGGTACTGGGGAGAGCCCATCCCCATGGTCTGGTGCGACAAGTGCGGCTGGGTTCCCCTGCCGGAGGACCAGCTTCCCCTGCTGCTGCCAGAGGTGGAAAGCTACGAGCCCACCGACGACGGCGAGAGCCCCCTCTCCAAGATGACCGACTGGGTGAACACCACCTGCCCCTGCTGCGGCGGGCCCGCCAGGCGGGAGACGGACACCATGCCCCAGTGGGCCGGCTCCAGCTGGTACTTCCTGCGGTATATGGACCCCCACAACGACAAGGCCCTGGCCTCCCCGGAGGCCCTTCAGTACTGGTCCCCGGTGGACTGGTACAACGGCGGCATGGAGCACACCACCCTGCACCTCCTCTACAGCCGGTTCTGGCACAAGTTCCTCTACGATATCGGCGTGGTCCCCACCAGGGAGCCGTATCAGAAGCGCACCAGCCACGGCATGATCCTGGGCGAGGGCGGGGAGAAGATGAGCAAGAGCCGGGGCAACGTCATCAACCCCAACGACATTATCGACCAGTACGGCGCGGACACCATGCGCACCTATATCATGTTCATCGGCGACTTTGAGAAGGCTGCCGCCTGGTCCGCCAACGCGGTGAAGGGCTGCAAGCGGTTTTTGGACCGGGTGTGGAACCTGTGCGAGATGGACCACCAGGGGGAGGACTACTCCCAGGCCAACCTGGCCGCCGTCCACCGGACCATCAGGAAGGTCAGCGAGGACATCGAAGCCATGAAGTTCAATACCGCCATCGCCGCCCTCATGGCCCTGGTCAACGACTTCTACGCCAACGGGGCCAGCCGGGGGGACATGAAGGCCCTGCTGCTGATGCTCTCCCCCTTCGCCCCCCACCTGTGCGAGGAGCAGTGGGAGGTCATGGGCTTCGCCGCCGAGACGGGGAAGATGATCTCCCAGTCGGCCTGGCCGGTCTACGACGAGAGCAAGACCGTGGCCGCCTCGGTGGAGATGGCCGTCCAGGTCCAGGGCAAGCTCCGGGGCACCGTGGTGGTCCCCATGGACAGCGACCAGGACGCGGTGGTCGCCGCCGCCAAAGAGGTGGAGAAGGTGGCCCGGTTCCTGGAGGGCATGGAAGTCGTCAAGGTCATCTTTGTGAAAAACAAACTGGTGAACCTGATCGTGAAGCCCGCCAGGTGAGGGACCGCCGCCTGAAAATTTTGCGGAATTTGCGGAGTTTTGCATAAAATGGCCTTGACAAGATAGAATGGAATCGGTATAATCTATCCGTTAAGCCATGTAATTGGCCCTGAAAGAGTATCCTGGATCGAGCCGGATACATCGAAGGGAGGGGAAATAGATGTCTGAAGTTCATGTCAAGGAAGGCGAGAGCCTGGACAGCGCTCTCAAGCGCTTCAAGCGCAGCTGCGCCAAGGCCGGCGTCATCGCCGAGGTCCGCCGCCGCGAGCACTACGAGAGCCCCAGTGTCAAGCGCCGGAAGAAGTCCGAGGCCGCTCGGAAGAACCGCAATAAGCGCTTCTATTGATGAAAAAAAGAGGCAGGAGCCATAGGCTCCCGCCTCTTTTTTTGCCCCGCGCCGCTTCCGGGCCCCAGGGGGAGACCTGGGCGTTAAGAGGGCGGGCCGCTGGCGCGGCCCGCCCTCTTAATACTTAGATGAGACGCAGCTTTCGGGCGGTGGCCGCGGCCTCGGCCCGGCTGCTTACGCCCAGTTTCTTGAACAGCCGCCGGCTGTGGGTCTTCAGGGTGTTTTCGGAGATGCTGAGGATCTCCCGGATCTCGCCGCCGCTCTTGCCCCGGCACATGAGCCGCAGCACCTCCAGCTCCCGTTTGGTCAGGCTGGGGATGGAGGCGGAACCGGCGGGAGCCAGCTGGTCGGGGTACAGGGCGGCAAAGGCGCTGACGCTCCGCCGCACCTGGGCCAGATAGCGGGCGCGCTCCTTTCCGGCCCAGGCCTCCGGCGGCGTCCAGGCCCGCAGAAGGGGCAGCAGGGCCGCGCCCTGGTGGGCGAATACCCGGACATAGCCGTACTGCTGGGCCAGCTCCAGAGCGGCGGTGAGATGCTCCCGCCAGTCCTCCGCCCCCATTCGCCAGCGGCAGACCGCCAGCAGGGCCAGGGCCTCGATCTTGTCCAGCGTCCGGTCGTACTTGTCAAAGTGGTCCAGCAGACGGCCCAGCAGATGGAGAGCGCTGAGGCAGTCGCACCGCTGGAGATAGCACCGGACCTTGGTGAGATAGCGGTAGCGCTCCATGATGAAGAAGTCGTTTTCGTCCGGGGCCTCCTCCGTCAGCCACCGGTAGGCGTACTCTCCGCCGATCAGCAGGTCCGCCCGGCAAAGCAGGGCGTCAATGTTGGGCAGAAGCTGCCGCTGCCCCCCGCTCTCCATCCGGGTCCGGAAGGCGGTCAGGTCCCGGACAGCCTGCTGCGCGCCGCCCCGGTCACACTGGCATCGGGCCAGCAGGGCGGTGAGGACGAATTCGATCTCCGGCGCGCCCCGGCGCTGGATCTCTCCTCGAAGGGAGGCCAGGGTCAAAAAGGCGTCGGAGATGTCCTCACCCTTTTCGTACCGGCTCTCGGCCAGGGCCACGTCGGGCAGGCCCACCCCCAGGCGGCCCAGCAGGGCTTCCACCGGCTTGCCAAGGGTGGTGTGGAGCAGCTTGTCCTTGGGTACCCAGGCGGAGAAATCCTTGCCGCCCCGAAGAATGCTGGGCGTATTGCTGGTGACGCAGAACTCCGGGAGCTGGATGTCCCCCTTGACCAGCCGGTCGTAAGTGGTCATCAAAATGTCCCGGATATTGACGCTCCCCCGATGGGGCAGGGCAATGTTGAGATAGTTCACCAGTCCCTGGGCCGCCTTTCGCTCCGGGCTTCGGCAGTCGAGGCCGTCGGCGTAGGCCTCCAGGGCGGCGTACCACTTTTCCGAGCCCTCCACGTCGAAGGTCAGAGAGCACAGGATGCTCATGCCGCTCATCAGCTCCGGGGAGGCCAGGATCTCCTCCTCCGGAAGGCTCCGGTAATACGTCCGGAGCTGGTAATAGGTCCCGTTGCCGGGGTGCTGCTTGGAGTGTTCCACCAGAAGCTCGGACACCTTGGCATGGTTGCCGCTTTTTGCCCAGCAGTCCAGGGCGGCGGGCAGGTCGCCGTGGAGCTGGAAATACATCCCGGCGTTGGCGTACAGGGCGTCCACCTCCTGGCGGCTCCAGGTGGTTTCCGCCTTGTGCCGGAGGTAGGTCCGGAAGGGCGGATAGCGGATGGTATAGGCACCGCCGTTTTTGTCGATGAAGCTGCTGATCTGCAGCAGACGCGACAAGGTCTGCTCCACCCGGCTGTCTCCGGTGAGAGTCTGGGCCAGCTCCAGGGTGAAGCTGTCGAAGAATGAGGCGGACAGCAGCAGGCGCCGGATCCGGCTGTCCCAGTAGGCGAACAGCTCCCGGTCCAGATAGGCGAACATCTGGGCGCAGGCGCGCTGGACGGTCTCGGTATTCAGCGGCCTTC
>CATZRD010000060.1 GCA_958423465.1 uncultured Oscillospiraceae bacterium
TGAGGCTGCCAGGGGGTTTCTCACCAGCGAGGTCATCTCGGAAAACCACGTGGTGGAGGTGTGGCGGAAGGCGTACCAGCGCTTCCCCACCAAAAAGGGCGCCCGGTGCGCCATCGAGGCCCTGCTCAAGCGGGTGCTCCACGGCAGCCCGGTGGGGACCATCGCCCCCTCTGTGGACATCACCAACGCGGTGTCCCTGAAGTACGCCTTCCCGATCGGCGTGGAGGATCTGGACGCCTTCGCAGGGGACCTGCGCCTGGGCACGGTGAAGGGGGGAGAGGATTTCCTCCCCATCGGCAGCGACAAACAGGAACCGCCGCTGCCCGGCGAGCTGGCCTACTACGACGACGCCGGCGTGGTCTGCCGCTGCTGGAACTGGCGGGACGGACAGCGCACCTCCGTCAAGGACGGCACCGCCAGCGAGTTCATCGCCATGGAGTGCGTGGAGTCGGAGCGGCTGGACAGCCTGCGCAGCGCGGTGGACGAGCTGGCCGATCTGCTGACCCGCTATCTGGGGGTCCGGGTGACCCACAGGCAGATCATCACCCGGGACTGCCGGGAAATGACGATTCAGGAGCCTTAACAGTCCGCTCCGGGGAGGCGCGGACCTTCCCCGGACGGAGAGACTGACGGAGCGGAGGCGAACCAATGAAAACAGGCAGGCAGGCGGCCATTCTGGACATCGTATCCCAACAGACCATCGAGACCCAGGACCAGCTGCTGCGGGCGCTGGAGCTGCGGGGATTTCCCTGCGCCCAGGCCACGCTGTCCCGGGACATCAAGACGCTGCGGCTGGTCAAGTCCTGCGGGGAGACCGGGCGCTACCGCTATGTTCTGCCCGGGGAGCCCACCGGTGAGGAGAACGGCCGGAAGATCCGGAGCATCGCCAGGGAGAGCGTGGTCTCCTTCGATCACGCCGGGAACATGGTGGTCATCCACACGCTGCTGGGACTGGCCGATCCGGTGTGTACCCGGATGGAGCAGGCCTGGGGCGAGCGGATCCTGGGGGCCGTGGCCGGAAACGACACGGTATTCCTGGTGATGGAGAGCGAGGAGGAGGCGGCCAGACTCCGGGAGGAGCTGGACCGCGCGGTGTTCGGCGGCTGACCCGCCACCCCTCCGGGCGGCAGAGAAAGGAGAGAAGCAGCGATATGACCGCTTTTTTGACCAGCCGGCTGTGCGTCGGACAGAAGAAGCGCCGCCGCCTTCTGGAGGCCAACGGCTTTCAGGAGCGGCTGCGGCAGCGGTGGAGGGACGGCGCCAGGGTGCTGGTGATCAGCGCCGACCCCGGGGCTTTCCAGCGGAACGACGGCGTGGCGGAGGAGCTGCGGCGGGCGTTTTCCGCCGCCGGCTTTGCCGTGGAGAGCATCGCGGTCTGCGACCGCCGGGATGAGTCCGGCGCTCGGCGGCTGGGAGACTTTGACGTCCTTATTCTGACGGGGGGCCATGTGCCCACCCAGAACGGCTACCTGAAGGAGCTGGACCTGAAACGGGAGCTGGCGGGCTTCGACGGCCTTTTGCTGGCCTGGAGCGCCGGTTCCATGAACTGCGGCGAGACCGTGTACGCTCTGCCGGAGCGGGAGGGCGAGGGCGCCGATCCCGGCTACCGCCGGTTCCTGACGGGACTGGGGCTGTCCCGGCAGATCCTGATTCCCCACTTCAGCGATCTGCAGGACGAGATGGTGGATGGGATGAGGACCATCCGGGAGATGGCCTATCCTGACAGCGCGGGCCGAAGATTCCTCTGTATGGACGACGGCGGCTATCTCCTGGTGGAAAACGGCGGAGAGACCCTGTACGGAGAGGCCAGCCTGCTGCGGGACGGAACGCTCACCCGGATCTGCCGGGAGGGCGGGGCTTTGGGCCTGACGCTCTGACAAAAGGCCGGTTTATGCCGGGTTTGTAGGCAAAGCGGGCGGCATATTCCGGATATTTGTGGATATTTCCCTTGATTATAGGGGAAAAGAGTGATATACTACCATAACAGTCGCGCTGAGCCTGTATTCGGCCCGCTGTGTGACGCAACCATGGGAGGAGATTTTCTATGAGTGATTTCGAAGTAAAAATTCTCAATGCGGCCCGGGAAGCCATCAGGTCTGTCTATGATATCGAGCCGGACGAGAGCATTCTGGTGGTGGAGACCCCGAAGGACCCCAAGCTGGGAGACTATGCCCTCAGCGTCGCCATGAAGCTGTCCAGAACGCTGCGAAAGAACCCTATGGAGATCGCCGAGCCTCTGGTGGCCAAGCTGTATGAGCTGCTCCCCGACGTGGACACCATTACCGTGGCCCGGCCCGGGTTCATCAACCTGCGCCTGAAGAAGGATTCCCTGACGGCGGTGATCAACAAGGTCATCGACGCCGGCGACGACTACGGCAAGAATGATTCCGGCAAGGGCAGAAGGATCCTGGTGGAGTGGGTTTCCGCCAACCCCACCGGCGACCTCCACTGCGGCCACGCCCGGAACGCCGCCTGGGGCGACTGTATGTGCCGCCTGCTGGAGGCCAGCGGCTGGGACGTGCTGCGGGAGTTCTATGTCAACGACGCCGGCAACCAGATCGTCATGCTGGGCGAGTCCCTGATCTCCCGGTATTTTGAGTATTTCGGCAAGGAGTATCCCCTGCCGGAGAGCGGCTATCACGCCGACGACGTGAAGCAGATCGCCGCCGACATCGCCCGGGAGGACGGCGACAAGTGGCTCACCGCCGATCCTCAGGAGCGCCTGGAGTACTTCATGATGGAGGGCAAGACCCGGGAGCTGAAGAAGATCGACGCCGACCTGAAGCTGTACGGCGTGGTCATCAAGTCCTGGATGCACGAGACCTTCTTCTATGAGAACAACATGAAGCGCATCAACGACTGCCTGGACCGTATGCAGCAGATGGGCCTGACCTATGAAAAGGACGGCGCCCTGTGGTTCAGGAGCACCGACTACGGCGACGACAAAGACCGGGTCCTCCGCAAGAGCGACGGCACGCTGTCCTATATGACCCCCGACATCGCCAACCACGTCTACAAGGTGGAGCGGGGCTACCCCATGATGGTCAATCTCTGGGGCGCCGATCACCACTCCTATGTCACCCGGATGAAGGCCGCCCTCACCGCCCTGGGCTATCCCAAGGGCTGCCTGGAGGTGGTGCTGATCCAGATGGTGCGTATGGTGGAGGACGGCAAGGAAGTCAAGATGTCCAAGCGTACCGGCAACGCCATCACCATCCGGGAACTGTGCGAGGACATCGGCGTGGACGCCGCCCGGTGGTTCTTCGCCTCCAAAGACGTGTCCACCCATATGGACTTTGACCTGAAGCTGGCCCGCTCCCGGGACAACAACAACCCCGTCTATTACGCCCAGTACGCCCACTCCCGGATGTGCTCCATCCTGAAGAATCCCAAGGTGGTGCCCTTCCACAAGCAGGAGAAGTACGACCGGCTCACTGACGAGAAGGAGCTGCAGATCCTGAAGATGATCAGCGAGTTCCCCGCCATGGTGGCCGACGCCGCGGCCAGCTACAAGCCCAACAAGATGACGGAGTATATCATCTCTCTGGCCAAGGTGTTCCACAGCTACTACAACAGCACCAAGGTCAGCAACCCCGACGATCCCGACCTGACCAATCAGCGTCTGGGCCTGGTGGAGGCCACCCGGATCACATTGAAGAACGCCATGTTCTTCATCGGCGTTTCCGCTCCGGAGAGTATGCCCGCCGCCGAGTAAAGCCGGATCGACTGACAAGTAAAACCTGCCATACGCGGGGCTGCCTCCGCGTATGGCGGATACGCGCCAATAGCTCAGCAGGATAGAGCAACTGCCTTCTAAGCAGTAGGCCGGGGGTTCGAGTCCCTCTTGGCGCGCCAATAGAAAATGCCGCCCCTTTTGGGCGGCATTTTCTATTTCCAGGAGGGACTCGAAAGGCGGCTCCTGGCGGGGCGCCGGAAATCGACAAACTTCGGCAAGGAGTTTGTCAATTTCCTTCTGCCATTTACTTCCTCCTGGCGGTATGCTATACTTATTGTACAAATACGATAAATACGGAGTTGCCGGGGGAGCGTTTTATGGAACTCTGGGATCTATACAATGAACGCCGGGAATTGACTGGGAGAGATCATATCCGCGGGGAAGAAGTGCCGCATGGATATTACCATCTTGTTGTACATATCTGGATCAGAAACAGCAAAGGCGAATATCTGATCTCCCAGCGCAGTGCCAACCGCCCTGCGTGTCCGCTCCTGTGGGAATGCATCGGTGGTTCCGTTATTAAGGGCGAGGACAGCTTGACCGGAGCCCTTCGTGAAACGCAGGAAGAAGTGGGGCTTGTCCTGTCCCCGGGAAACGCGGCGCTGGTATCTTCCGTGGTGGGCAGAGTTGTTAACGGAGTCAAATTCTCTGACATCCTGGATGTGTGGCTTTTTGAGTATGACGGCCCCGTTTCCCTGGAACAGGCCACCACGCGGGAAGTGGCGCAAACCGCCTGGATGGCAAAACCACAGATCAAGGAACTCTTTGATACAGGCAAGCTGGTACCGACGCTTGGCTACTTTTTTGAAACAGAGGGGCTATGATCGTGGACAGATCCTTGCGTTGGACGCAAGTAAAGTGATTCCGTTTGCCGCCGATCCTCCCGCGGGATAATCCTTGACTTTTGATTTTTCCTATGATAATATCTTAAAGATAAGCGGGCCGAGGTCCCTTTCGCGGGGCCGGGGCCGCATACCGTAAAATCTAACAAGAATGGAGATATGCGCTATGGAGAGAATCAAGACTCTGGAGACCCGGGACCTGTGCGAGAGCGCCAAGAACGGCGGCTGCGGCGAGTGCCAGACCTCCTGCCAGTCCGCCTGCAAGACCAGCTGCGGCGTGGCCAACCAGAAGTGTGAGAACACCGGGAAGTAACGAGATCGCTGTTGAAAGTGCCGCCTCTCACGGGCGGCACTTTTTATGCTGGAAATAGGGAGGATTTTCCATGGTACATCAGTATCGTCTGAACGGCTACAACATCGTGCTGGACGGCTGCTCCGGCTCCATCCACGCGGTGGACGAGGTGGCCTACGACATCATCGCCATGTTTGAAAGCAGTACGGCGGAGGAGATCACCGCCGCCATGCTGGAAAAGTACGGCGGCCGCCCGGACGTGACGGAGGAGGACATCCGCGCCTGCATCGCCGACGTCCAGCGCCTGAAGGACGCGGGAAAGCTCTTCACGCCGGACACCTTCGCCGACATGGCGGGGACCTTCAAGGCCCGCTCCGGCGACGTGGTGAAGGCCCTGTGCCTCCATGTGGCCCACACCTGCAACTTAAACTGCGACTACTGCTTCGCCAGCCAGGGAAAGTACCACGGCCAGAGGGCTCTCATGAGCTTCGAGGTGGGCAAACAGGCCCTGGACTTTCTCATGGACCACTCCGGCTCCCGCCGGAACCTGGAGGTGGACTTCTTCGGCGGGGAGCCGCTGATGAACTGGGACGTGGTGAAGAGGCTGGTGGCCTACGCCCGGAGCGTGGAGAAGGAGCGGGGCAAAAATTTCCGTTTCACCCTTACCACCAACGGGATGCTCATCGACGACGACGTCATCGACTTCGCCAACCGGGAGATGAGCAATGTGGTGCTGAGCCTGGACGGCCGGAAGGAGATCAACGACCGCAAGCGGGTGGACTACGCCGGAAAGGGCAGCTATGACCGGATCGTCCCCCGGTTCCAGAAGCTGGTGGCGGCCCGGGGCGGCAGGAACTACTATATGCGGGGCACCTTCACCCACGCCAACCCGGACTTCACCAAGGACCTGTTCCATATGGCCGACGACCTGGGCTTCACAGAGCTGAGCATGGAGCCGGTGGTGTGCGCCCCCGACGACCCGGCGGCCCTGACGGCGGAGGACCTGGAGATCGTGAAGGAGCAGTACGAGCTGCTGGCCCGGGACATGCTCCGCCGGAAGAAGGAGGGCCGGCCCATTACCTTCTATCACTATATGCTGGACCTCACCGGCGGCCCCTGCGTCTATAAGCGCATCTCCGGCTGCGGCTCCGGCACCGAGTATATGGCCGTCACCCCCTGGGGGGACCTGTACCCCTGCCACCAGTTCGTGGGGGAGGAGTCCTACAAGCTGGGGGACGTGTGGAACGGTGTGACCAACACCGCCCTGCGGGAGGAGTTCCGCGCCTGCAACGCCTACGCCAGGCCGGACTGCGCGGACTGCTGGGCCAAGCTCTACTGCTCCGGCGGCTGCGCCGCCAACGCCTATCACGCCACAGGCTCCATCCGGGGCGTCTATGAGCCGGGGTGCGAGCTGTTCCGGAAGCGCATCGAGTGCGCCGTCATGATGAAGGTGGCGGAAGAGACCGGCGGCCAGGCATGAATACCCCCATCTACGACTTTCTGCGCCGCTACGCGGCCTCCGGCGTGAGCCGGTTCCACATGCCCGGCCACAAGGGAAAGCCCTTCTTAGGCTGCGAGGCCATGGATCTGACGGAGGTGGCGGGGGCGGACGCCCTTTACGAGGCGGAGGGCATCATCGCGGAGAGCGAGGAGAACGCCGCCGCCCTCTTTGGCTCCGAAAGGACCCTCTACTCCACGGAAGGCTCCAGCCAGTGCATCCGCGCCATGCTGTACCTGGCCCTGACAAACCGCCGGCCGGGGGCTTCCGCCACGGTAGTGGCCGCCCGGAACGTCCACAAGGCATTCGTCTACGCCGCCGCCCTGCTGGACCTGGAGGTGGTCTGGCTGTGGCCGGAGGAGGGGACAGGCTCCCTCTGCGGCTGCCCCGTGTCTCCGGAGGGCCTGGAGCGGACGCTGGCGGCGCTGGACGCGCCTCCCGCCGCCGTATATATCACCAGCCCGGACTATCTGGGGGGCATGGCGGATATCGCCGCTCTGGCGGCGGTGTGCCATCGCCGGGGCACGGTGCTGGCGGTGGATAACGCCCACGGAGCCTACCTGCGCTTTCTGCGCCCGTCGGCGCACCCCCTGGATCTGGGGGCGGACATCTGCTGCGACTCCGCCCATAAGACCCTGCCGGTCCTCACCGGAGGGGCCTATCTCCACATCGGCAAAGCCGCCCCGGCGGGCTTCCGGGAGAACGCCAGGGGGGCCATGGCCCTCTTCGGCTCCACCAGCCCCTCCTACCTGACGTTGGCCTCTCTGGACCTCTGTAACCGCTATCTGGCGGAGGGATACCCGGAGCGGCTGTCCCGGACCGCCGCGGTGCTGAACAGGATCCGGGACCGGCTGACCGCCGCCGGCTGGCGGGTCCTGACCACGGACCCGCTGCGGCTGACCGTCGCCGCTCCGGCAGGAACCGCCGGGACCGCTCTGGCGGACCGCCTGCGCCTGAACGGCGTGGAGTGCGAGTACGCCGACGGGGATTTCGTGGTGCTGATGGCCACGCCGGAAAATACGGCGGAGGACCTCCGCCGTCTGGCGGCGGCCCTGGGGGAGAACCCGCTGCCTTACGGTCCCCGGGAACCTTTGCCCCTCGCCAGGGGGGAGCGGGCCTGCTCCATCCGGCAGGCCCTGCTGGCGCCCCACGAGACCGTCCCGGCGGCGGAGGCCCTGGGCCGGATCTGCGGCGCGCCGACGGTAGCCTGCCCGCCGGCGATCCCCATCGCCGTGTCCGGGGAGGTCGTGGGGGACGCGGCGGTGGAGCTGTTTTGCCGCTGCGGCGTGAAGCGGGTGGACGTGTTGAAGTAGCCGCCCGCGCTTGACGGGAAAGTACCAAAGGGTCTGTATGCGAAAGCATACAGACCCTTTGTACCAAGGCGAGAAAAATTCTTTTTATACCAAGGGGGTTGTCAAAATCAAACCACAACCCAGCGCAGCGGTTGTGGATTGAAAATGAGGAGCAAGGAAGCGGTACGAGAAATCCCC
>CATZRD010000061.1 GCA_958423465.1 uncultured Oscillospiraceae bacterium
GGAGCTGTTGCTATTGCAACAGCTCCCGCCGCTTTTCTGCCGCTTGGGGCGTCACAAAATGACCTCCATGCCCAGCTTTTGGGGCTTCAGCCCCTGCTTCTCATAGAACCGCAGGGCGCTCTCGTTGCAGCTCCACACGTTCAGCGTCACATTGTAGCAGCCCAGACGCCTGGCCAGTTCCAGCGCCTGCTGATAGAGGGCCTGGCCGACATGCCGGCCCCGGCAGGCTTGGTCCACGCACAGGTCGTCGATATACAGGGTCCTGACGGCGGTCATGGCCCGGTCTCCCCGCTGCTCCTGCAGAACGCAGAAGGCGTAGCCCAGAACCTCGCCGCCGCTTTCCGCCACCAGGATGGGCCGGGCGGGGTCTTTCAGAAGCTCCCGCAGCTCGCCGTCGCTGTACTTGCTGCCGCCGGAGCGGAACAGGTCCGGCCGCCCCCGGTGGTGGACCTCGCACACCTGCCGGAGCAGCTCCTGGAGCCGGGGGATGTCCCCCTCCGATGCGTATCTGATGGTCATAAGCCCTCTCCTCCTTGCTCCATCGTGTTTTTTACCAGATCCATCACCACCGCGCTCCCCAGCAGCAGCCCCGCCGCGGCGGGGACCCAGGGCACGCTGGCGGGGACGCTGCGCCGCCCCGGCGGCGGGATCTCCGGCTGGGAGACGCTGGCCGGCTCCTCCGGGGAGAACACCACCTTCAGGTGCTTGATCCCCCGCCTTCCCAGCTCCCGGCGCATGACCCGGGCCAGGGGACAGCCGTAGGTGCGGCTCAGGTCCGTCACCTGGAGCAGGGCGGGGTCCAGCTTGTTGCCGGTGCCCAGGGCGGAGACGATGGGGATTCCCCGCTCCAAAGCGGTGACAATGAGATCCACTTTACAGGATACCAGATCGATGGCGTCCACCATATAGTCGTAGGGACCGAAGAACCGTTCCCGGTCCTCCGCCCGGTAGGTTCCCACCACCGGGTGCACCCGGCAGTCCGGGTTGATGTCCAGGGCCCGGCGGGCCAGGACCTCCGCCTTGTACTGGCCCAGGGTGGAGGTGAGGGCGCCCAGCTGGCGGTTGATGTTGCTCTCGCCGTACACGTCCTGATCGACGAGGGTCAGCTCCCCCACGCCGGACCGGGCCAGGATCTCCGCGGCGTAACCGCCCACGCCCCCCAGGCCCACCACGCACACATGGCTGCCGGCCAGCCGGTCCAGGGCGGAGCGGCCCAGGATCATCTCATTGCGCAGAAAGCGTTCACTCATAAAAACACTCCTTGGACAGGGAGGGGCCGGCCCCGCGCTGGGCCGGCCCCCATTGGTCCGTATGCGTATTTCGCCTGGGGAGAGACGGTCAGCCCACCAGCTTCATGCCGCTTTCCACCGTCTCGGCGGTGAGAGGCTCGGTGATGGAGGCGCGCCACTCGCTGTAGGCGTTGGAGACCAGAGCGCTGTTGCAGGCGTAGTGCCAGTACTGCTCCTGACCGTAGCCCACAAAGTACATGATGTGGCAGCCATAGGAGGAGGACACGATGCCGGTGTCGCCGCTCTTGCGGCCGTCGGCATAGCACCAGTCGTTGAAGTCGGAGACCATCTGGCCCTTCACCACGTTCTCATAGAGGCCGCCGTTGTCCTTGCTGCCGCCGTCCTGGGAGAACTCGCCGGCCAGAGCGGCGAAGCCGTCCTCAGTGCCGTCCCAGCCCGCCAGGATCTCCTCGGCCTTGGCCTGGATCATCTCGTCGGTGGCTTCTTCGCCCTCGCCCAGGGTCAGATTATCCTTGGTGACGAGGATGTGGCGGACGTTGTAGTCCAGAGCCTCGTCCCGCTGGCGGCCGTTGAACACGCCCACAAAATAGCTGGTGTCGTCGTCGCCGTGGAGGACCTGGGCGTCGCCGGACTTCCGGGCGGCGTCGAAGAGCCAGTTGCCGGTGGTGCTGTTGGAGTAGCTCATGGTCTTGCTGCTGTAGTAGGAGGCGCCGTTCTCCTCCGCCAGCTTCTCCAGGTCGCCGCCCTTCTTATAGGCGGCCAGGATGGCCTCGGCGGTCTTTTTGGCGTTTTCCAGGGCGGCGGACTTCTCCTCGTCGGTGGCCTCGATGGTCTTGCCGTCGGCGTCGGTCTTGGTCTCGGGCCTGCCGCTGACGGTGACGTAGCCGCCGTCCACCAGGTCATAGGTGTTCTTGTTCTCGTCGTAGTAGGCCTTGATCTCGTCCTCGGTAAAGGAGAAGCCGTCCTGGACCTGAGCGCCGTACTGGTAGGCCAGCAGGTACTCCTCCATGAGCTTCTCGTAGGCGGAGGGGGTCATGGTGCTGCCAAACATGGCGGCGAGGTACTGCTTATAGGTGTAGCCGGCGCTGGAGGCGGCTTCCTTCATGGACGCGATGCCGGCGTCGATGGAGTCCTTGGTCTCCTGATCCAGCGTCACGTCGTTGGCCTTGGCCTCGGCATTGGAGGCGTGGACGAACTTCATGGTCTCCACGGCCTGCTCCTTGAAATAGTCGTCCCAGGTCTGCTCGGTGCCGCCGAAGGCGTACTGGCTCTTCAGGCTCTTGCTGGTGTCCAGGCCCACCAGGGAGGCGTAGCCGCCCCACTGGTTCAGAAAGCCCTGGTAGGACTGCTGATAGTAGAAGGCCACGTCGTTGACGGTGTACTTCTCGCCGTCGATGGTGACGGCGGTCTTGTTGCGCTGGAGGATGCCGGAGTTGAATACCCACAGGAATACCGCCAGGATCACAAAGGCCACGAAGATCGCGGTATAGAGGATACCGCTTTTCCGCTCGGCGGCCTTCTGCTCCGCCTCACGGGCGGCCTTGGGGTCCACACCGCCGCCGGCGATAAATTCCTGACGCTTTTTCTTTTCTCTGGATGCGCTCATTTGTGTTCATTCCTTCCAAATCATTTCGCCGTCCCGTAGGGGCGGCGTTCTGGCCGGCGGCGTCCCTGAAGGGATCATGACCGCTCAACGGACAACATTATACCCGATTGCGCCATGGTTCGCAAGTATAACTTGCGCCGCCGCTGTAAAAAAATTATGAATGGCCCCGCGTCCCCTGATGAAAGACCGGAAAAGGGGGAAAACTCAGAAAAGATCCGCCATCCGGGCTACCCAGTCCTTCACCTGGATGTGCTGGGGGCAGACGCCGGCGCACTGGCCGCAGCCGACGCAGTCCTGGAGTTTTCCGCCCCGCTCCGCCAGTTGCTCCCAGGCCGCCCGGTCCGGCTCCAGCCCCCTGCGGCGGTCCAGCTGCATCTGGTTGAACTGGGCAAAGTAATCGGGGATGGGAATGGCCTGCGGGCAGGTCTCCACGCAGTAACGGCAGGCGGTGCAGGGGATGACGGGGGTGGAGGCAACGATCTCCGCGCACCGGGCCAGCAGGGCGGTCTCCTCCGCGGTAAGGGGGGCGGGGTCCGCCATGGCGGCCGTGTTGTCCAGCACCTGGTCCAGATCGGACATACCGCTGAGGACCATCATCACATGCTCCAGTCCGGCGGCGAAGCGGATGGCCCAGGAGGCGTTGGACCAGTCGGGGTGGGCCTGGCGCAGCAGGGCCTCCGCCTCCTCCGGGAGCTTCGCCAGACGGCCGCCCCGGACAGGCTCCATGACGATGACTTTTTTCCCGTGGCGGACGGCGGTCTCATAGCAGAGCCTGGACTGGACGGTGCCGTCCTCCCAGTCCAGGTAGTTGAGCTGGAGCTGGACGAACTCCGCCTCCGGGTGCTCGGTGAGGATCCGGTCCAGCACCTCGGCCCGGTCATGGAAGGAGAAGCCCAGATGCCGCAGCCGCCCTTCCGCCTTCTTCCCCATGAGGAAGGCGAAGGTGTCCAGCTCTTTGGCCGCCTCGTAGGAATTGCGGTCCAGACAGTGGAGCAGATAGTAGTCGAAGTAGTCCACGCCGCACTTTTGGAGCTGGTCGTCAAAGATCCGGGCCTGATCCTCCGCCGTCTTGCCCTTCAGGTGCATCATGGGCATTTTGTCGGCCAGCAGAAAGCTGTCCCGGCTGTGGCGCTCCGCCACGGCCTGACGGACGATATGCTCGCTTTGCCCCTCGTGGTAGAAGTAGGCGGTGTCGAAGTAGGAGAAGCCCCGGTCCATAAAGGCGTCCACCAGCCGGCAGACCTGCTCCAGATCCACGGCGGCGTGCTCCTTGGGCCCCGTGGTGGGCAGGCGCATCATGCCGTAACCCAGTCGTTTCATACGCGTATCCTCCTGTGATGTATTAGCTGATGTATTGGCAATGAAGATCATGGCCCTATTCTACCAGCTTTTCCTCAAAAGGGCAAGATAGGACTTGCGCCCCGCCGGCGGCTGTGCTACACTGACACCGAAATGAGGAGCAGGGGAGGGGCGCGTGATGCTGCTGGCCATCGATATCGGGAATTCCAACGTCTCCATCGGCGTGTTCCGGGGGGAGGAGCTGCTGACCCGGGCCAGGCTCTCCGCCCGCCGGGAGCGCAGCGCGGACGAGTTCGCCGCCGCCATCTTCGACCAGTTCCGGCTAGCGGGCGTGGAGCGCGGGGACATCGACGGCTGCGTCCTCTCCTCGGTGGTGCCCTCCCTCACGGGACTGGTGGAGGCCGGCGTGGCCCGGCTGACGGACGCCCGGGTCCTGCGGGTAGGCCCCGGCATCCGCACCGGCTTTCCCATCCGCATCGACGATCCCTCCCAGGTGGGGGGCGACCTGGTGGCGGACACCCTGGCGGCCATCCGGCTGTACGGCCCGCCCCTCATCGTCGTGGACGCGGGGACCGTCACCACCATCGCCGCCGTGGACAGCGCGGGGGCCTATCTGGGGGGCTGCATCCTGCCGGGCATCCGGGCCAGCGCGTCGCTTTTCAAGGACTCCACCGCCCTTCTGCCGGCCATCTCCCTGGGCCGGGACGGGGAAAGCTGTCTGGGCCGCAACAGCGCCGACGCCATGCGCTGCGGCCTCATCCAGGGCAGCGCCATGATGGTGGACGGCTTCATCAGCCGGTACCGGGCCCTGCCGGGCATGGCGGGGGCCAGGGCGGTGGCTACCGGCGGCTCCGCGGAGCTCGTTACCGCCGCCTGCCGGGAAAAGCTTACCCGGGACCCGGATCTGACTTTAAAGGGGCTGCGGCTCCTCTACGAGCTGAACCGCCCCCGGCCCAAGCGCTCCTGAGGTCATTGCGGCGGGAGCCGTTTTGATACATAATTTGCGCGCCGTACTCCCCAAGGGGAGACGACAGCGCGGGGTGAAAGATCCCCAAAGGAGAAAAGAGCATATGTCTAGCAACAGCAGCAGCAAAGTCCACCGGATCACACGTCTGGCGATACTGGTGGCCATCATCTTCCTTCTGTCTTTCACGCCTCTGGGCTACGTGGTGGTAGGACCCATCGCGGGGACCACCATCCAGATGCCCGTGATCGTGGGAGCGGTGCTGATGGGACCGGTCTCCGGAGCGATTCTGGGATTCTTCTTCGGCCTGAGCGCGGTCATCAAGGTCCTGACCATGCCCGGCGCGGACCCCTTCGCCACCCTGGCCCTGGCCCATTCCCCCCTGGCGTATCTGGCGGTTTGTCTGGGTGCCCGGATCCTCATGGGCTGGCTCTCCGGCCTGCTGGGCGCCGCCCTGAAAAAGCTGCCCGTCTTCCAGGGCAAAAAGTCCGTTATCAGCTACGGCATCACCGGCTTTGTTGGTTCCGCCATGAATACGCTCTTTTACCTGGGGGGGCTGTGGCTTTTGTGCTCAAGCACCATCGCCCAGTACTACGGCATCGATCTCAGCGGCGTGGGGGGATTTGTCATGTCCGCCGCCGCCACGCTGGGTACGCCGGAGGCCATCCTGTCCTGCATCGTGGTGGCCGCCGTGTGCAAGGCTCTGGAAGCGCTGGAGCACCGCCTTTCCATGTAAAGCAAAACACCTATACACACAAAGCCGCCCGGGCGCATTGCCCGGGCGGCTCTTGTCATGCCTCAGCCCACCTCAAACCCATTGACGGTGGCGTAGGCTACCTGGGTCCCCAGCTCGTCGGTGACGGTCACCTGGTAGAGACAGGTCTTGCGCCCCGAGCGGATGCAGGAGGCCCGGGCGGTGAGCACGTTCCCCTTGGCGGGGGCCAGGTAGGTGATGGAGACGTGCTGGCTGACGCTGTTGCGGCCGGAGCAGCCGTTGGCGGCCACGCCGTAGGCGAAGTCCGCCAGAGTGAAGATGGCCCCGCCCATGGGAACGCTGTTGGCGTTCATGTGGCGGTCCTCCAGCGCCAGGCGGCACTCCGCCTCTCCCAGTCCGGCGGAGACGATCTCCGCCCCGGAGGAACGGGCGAACCGGTCCCCTTCAAATCTGGCCTTTACCTCTTCCAGTGTGTGCATGATCCGACGCTCCTTCTCATATCAGTAGCGACAGTATACCACATCCCGCCGCAGGGAGCAAGGGGAAGACTGTCACGCCGGGAAGAACAGCGCCACCGTCAGCCGGCCCCGGGCGAACCGGGCCTCCAGACTGCCGCCCATGCGCTCTGTCAGCTCCCGGGCGATGGCCAGCCCCAGCCCGGTGGAGCCCCGGCCCGTCTCCACGGTGAAGTACCGGTCAAAGAGCCGCTGGGCCGTCACCGCCGTTAGGCCGGGGGCGGCGTTGGAGAATTCCGCCCGGCCCTCCGCCGTCAGCGTCACCGCCAGGTCCCCGCCGCTGTACTTCAGCGCGTTGGACAGCACGTTGCCCAGCACCCGGCTCAGGGCCTCCCGGTCCAGCCGCCGCTCCACCGGGGCCTCCGGAAGGTCCGCCGTGACATGGAGGCCCCGGGCGGTGAACGCCCCGTAGTAGGCGGCCAGGGCCTCCTCCAGCTCCCGCCCCAGATCCAGGGCCTCCGGCTTCAGCGTCCGGGCCGCCGCGGCGGAGGACAGCAGCAGCTCCTCCGTCAGGGCCGTGAGATGCTCCGCCCGGTCCCGGATCAGGCCCAGATACCGCCGCTGGTCCGCCGTCAGGTCCTGGTCCTCCATGAGGTCCAGATAGCCCCGGATGGCGGTAAGGGGGGTCCTGAGATCGTGGGCCACTCCGGTGACGGCCTCCTTCAGGGTCTGGTCCCCCTGCTGGAACCGCTGGCGTTCCCGGCGGAGGAGCCGGAGCTGATCGTTTAAGTCCGCCGCCAGGGCCCGGAGGGCCCGGTCGGAGGAGCTGACGCTCAACAGCACGTTGGTGTCCTCCGCCAGACGGCCCCTCACGTCCCGGCGCAGACGGTCCAGGTCCCGGTCTATGAGCGCCAGCCTGACTGCCAGTACCAGGACCGCCGCCAACAGGACCGCGCATAAAATTCCCAGCCAGAACGCCATAGAGGACCCTCCTTACCGCCCGGGGGCGTTACTTCAAATCCTTCCTGCGGAAGATCGCCGCCCCGGTCCAGACGGCCAGGACCGTCACCAGCACCGAGCACAGGGCCATGGTCCAGGGCTGGATGGTCACCAGAGTGAAGGAGAAAAAGTCGGACCACCGCTGGGCCAGGTACTGGTCGTTGATGATGATCTGCTGGCCGGTGGGGAGGACCATGGCCATGACC
>CATZRD010000062.1 GCA_958423465.1 uncultured Oscillospiraceae bacterium
CCGCACTCGTCCAGCTTTCGGACCCTTCCGTAAACAGCTTGATTAATATATCAGAACTGTTCGCGTTTGTCAAGCACTTTTTAAACTTTTCTGGAAGTTTTTTGTCGGCGCCTGACGCCGACCGGCTCGCACCGGACAGCTTGCTTAATATACCAGATGTTTCGCTCCTTGTCAACACCTTTTTTCACGTTTTTTCAGCTTTTTATTTTCCGCACTTCTTCCGCGGAAAAACCGCCCCGGGAACTATCCCAGGGCGGTTTTTCAACGTCCGCGCCTATCGAACATCCTGCTCCACCCGGAGCGGGGCGGCGTCCAGGCAGTCCGGCTCCTGCAGGAGCCCCCGCAGATAGCGCAGCACGGAGGCGTAGTAGAACCCGTCGCAGATGCGCTCGTCGGTGACAAAGGTGTAGTCTATGTACTTTTTCACCACCGCGGTCCCACTGTCGTTCAGCTCGTTGACCCGGTATTTCTTCCCCAGGGACACAAATACGGGGACGTTGCCGAAGTCGTAGAGGTGGTGATAGATGGGCGGGATGCCCAGGGAGGCCATGGAGGTGATATAGAGAGACCCGTGGAAGGGGCTGAGCCGGGTGAGGCCCCGGGGCAGGCAGCCGAAGTAGTCCAGGAACTTCAGCAGCCACACCACGAACTTCAGCAGCGGCCCGGGAATCAGGTTGAAGGCCCTGGCCAGATTGTCGAAGTTGGTGTCGTTCTTGGGCGCGCTCTTTACCTCGTCCACCTTCCGCTGGATCTCCCGGTACACGTCCTCGGCGGTGTCGGTGGGCCGCAGCACGATCTTGATCACCGTGTCCGGGGAATCCGCCCGCATCTCCGGCTTGATGGTCATGGAGACCTCGATGCCGTCCCGGCTGAACACATGCTGGCCGGAGATGAACCGGTTCACGCCGGGATAGGCCGCCACGCACCGGGCATAGGCCGCCAGCACCACGTGGAGCATCCCGAAGCCCTGGAGTCCCTCCCGCCGCTTCCGCCGGATGTACTCGTCCAGGGCGGAGCACTCGATCCTGTCCGTCAGGAAATTGGAGGAGGTGTTCCGCGTCACCATGATATAGGGCGACACGGCGAAGATGGGGCTGAGGCTGCGCAAGCGGCGGCCGTCGTTCCGGTCCCCCCAGGTGGGGGTCCAGCCCTGCCGCTCCCGCTTCTCCATGGCCAGGGTCAGCAGCAGCAGCGCCGCCATGATGAGCAGCACCGTCAGCTCCGCCATGAAGTACCACCAGGGGCCGTGCCCCTCCGCCAGAGGCGTGGTGTACAGCTCCATGAATGTCCGGTTCAGTCCGTCCTCAATGACGACATGGTAGGCCAGAGCGCAGCCGATGAGGGTCCCGAAGATCCACTTGCACAGCCCCCGGTGGACGGTAAAGTAGTACAGCGCCGCCACGGCGATGTACAAAAGCCAGCACAGGACCCGGTGTACCGGCGAGAAGCCGCCGGCCTTCACGGCGAAAAACACGCAGCCCATGAGCACCGGCACCGTGGTGCGGTACAGCCGGTCGGAGGCGGTGGTGAAAATCATCACCGCGAACAGCAGACAGGCGCACACCGGCAGCACTCCCTGGACCCACAGCTCTCCCGGGGCGGCGCGGACGCCGGTGTAGTAAATGATTCGCAGAATGGCGGACAGCAGCATCAGTCCGGCGGCGGACAAAACGGCGATATTCAGTTTTGGGATCGTATAATATGTCTTTTTCATGAACACAGTATAACCCCTCCCCGCCCCAAAAAGCAAGGGCGGAGATTCTTAAAATTTCTTATTGGTTGGAAGATCAAATCAAATTTTCCCAATTTGACCTGTTGACAAATCGCAGTCAGGCGCATATACTAATCATATCAAAAGTTTTTGATGTGAGGTTGACGATGGATCACGAACTGCAAAAGAACGCAAAGGTATTCAAGGCTCTGTGCGACCCCAACAGACTGGCCATCCTGGAGTTGCTTCGGAGCGGCGAGAAATGCGCCTGTGTCCTGCTGGAACAGTTGGACTTAAAGCAATCCGGCCTATCCTACCACATGAAAATACTCTGTGAATCGGGTATCGTGACGAGCCGCCAGGAGGGCAAGTGGACGCACTACCGTTTGAGCGGCGAGGGCCGGGACCGGGCCGTGGAATTGCTGAAACAGTTGACCACGCCATATGCGGAACAGGACAGTTGCACCTGCCGGAATGAGAGAATTGCCATCTGAAGCGGTGGCTTTTCTTTCGGACAACACATCAAAATATTTTGATATTTCTCTTTCGAGGTGACTTCTATGTGGGACTTCATTCAAAACCAAATCCTGGGCATGAAGTGGCTGAACGCCGCTATTGGTAAGGGCCTGTCCCTGCTGGGCCTGGACACGGCCACCCGCTGGGGCGGGAGCGTGCAGTTCTTTTTCTATGACGTTATTAAAATCACGATTCTGCTCTGTACGCTTATTTTCCTCATTTCCTACATCCAGAGCTATTTCCCCCCGGAGCGGAGCCGCAAGATTTTGGGCCGCTTTCACGGCATTTGGGCCAACATCATCGGCGCTCTGCTGGGGACGGTAACGCCGTTCTGCTCCTGTTCGTCTATCCCTCTCTTTATCGGCTTTACCAGCGCCGGACTTCCTCTCGGTGTGACGTTCTCCTTCTTGATTTCTTCCCCGATGGTGGACCTGGGCAGTTTGGTCCTGCTTATGAGTATCTTTGGTACCAAGGTTGCCGTGGTCTATGTGATTATGGGCCTTGTCATCGCCGTGGTGGGCGGGACGCTCATTGAAAAACTCCGCATGGAGCGGTATGTGGAGGACTTCATCAAGAACGCCAGCAGCGTGGATATCGATTCTCCCACGCTGACACAAAAAGAGCGGCTCATTTACGCAAAGGATCAGGTGGTATCCACCTTCAAAAAGGTATTCCCCTATATCCTGATTGGCGTTGGGGTCGGAGCCGTCATTCACAACTGGATTCCCGAAAGCTGGGTGCAGACCGTTTTAGGGAGCAACAACCCCTTGGGCGTTGTCCTGGCAACGCTGATCGGCGTCCCTATGTACGCTGACATCTTCGGGACTATCCCGGTAGCCGAGGCCCTTTTGGGCAAGGGCGCTCTGCTGGGGACCGTCCTGGCCTTTATGATGGCGGTGACGACTTTAAGCCTGCCGTCCCTTATCATGCTGAAAAAGGCAGTAAAGCCAAAACTTTTGGGACTGTTTATCGGTATCTGCACCGTTGGCATTATCCTGGTCGGCTACTTCTTTAACGCGATCCAGCCCATTCTTATCTAAAAAAATAGGAGGAATTTATCATGGGACTGTTTGGAAAGAAAAAAGAGGAAACAAAATCCTGCTGCGGCGGAGCCTGTACGCGGTCGAGCATGGCCCAGGCGGAAACCGGGAAAACCGCCGGCGGCGTCAAGGTGCTGGGGTCTGGCTGCGCCAAGTGCAACGCCCTGGAGGACGCTGCCCGTGCCGCCCTGGAAGAATTGGGGATGGACACGGCCATTGACCATGTGACCGACTTCACGCAGATCGCCGCCTACGGCGTCATGTCCACTCCGGCCCTGGTGGTGGACGGCAAGGTGGTATCCTATGGCAAGGTGTTGAGCAAGGACGACGCAAAGGCGCTCATCCGAAGGGCGAGGGATTCTCAGTCTCCCGCCCCGGAAACAAATCGCTGACAGTCAAAAAGGGGGCGGCAGGCGCCGCCCCCTTTTCCTGTTTCGGTCTACTCCTCTACCGTAATCCCCTTGTCGGCAAATGCCTTCAGCAGGCAGTCCATGTCGCCGGGAATAGAGATCGGCTCGCCGCAGGACTTGATAGCGTTGGCCACGTCCTTCAGGCCGTTGCCGGTGACTACGCTGACCACCGTGGCGCCGGCGGGGATCTTCCCGGCCTGGCACAGCTTCTTCAGCCCCGCCGCGCCGGTGACGCCGGCGGGCTCGCCGAACACGCCGCAGGTCCTTCCCAGCAGCTTCTGGGCCGCCATGATCTCCTCATCGGAGACGTTCACCGTCAGGCCATGAGACTCCCGGATGGCCATGAGGGCCTTGTCCGCGTTCCGGGGCACGCCCACGGCGATGGAGTCCGCCAGGGTGTTCTCCTCCATGGGACGCCAGTCCTCCCCGGTCTCGATGGCCCGGTTCAGGGGGCAGCAGCCCTCCGCCTGGGCGGAGATCAGCCGGGGCAGCCGGTCGATGAAGCCGATGGCGTACAGGTCCTTCAGCCCCTTCCAAAGCCCCGCGATGGTGCAGCCGTCCCCCACGGAGATGGCGATGTAGTCGGGAACGACCCAGTCCAGCTGCTCCATGATCTCCAGGGCCACGGTCTTTTTCCCCTCGGAGAGGTAGGGGTTGATGGCGGCGTTGCGGTTGTACCAGCCCCACCGGTCGATGGCGGCCTTGCTCAGCTCGAAGGTGTCCTCATAGCTGCCCTGGACGGAGATCACCGTGGCCCCGAAGGTCATGAGCTGGGCCACCTTGCCCTTGGGGGCGCGGCTGGGCACAAAGATATAGGTCTTGAGCCCCGCGGCCGCGGCGTTCCCCGCCAAGGAGCTGGCGGCGTTGCCGGTGCTGGAGCAGGCGATGACCCTGGCTCCCGCCTCCCGTGCCTTGGCCACGGCCATGGCGCTGGCCCGGTCCTTCAGGCTGGCGGTGGGGTTGATGCCGTCGTCCTTCACATAGAGCTTCCGGATGCCCAGCTGCGCCGCCAGGGCGTCCGCCTCATAGAGAGGGCTCCAGCCCACCCGCAGGGGGGTGTTGGGGGTGTCCTCCTCCACCGGCAGCAGCTCCCGGTAGCGCCACATGGAGTTGTCCCTTCTATTTTTTAATGTATCCTTGGTAAAATGGGCCTTGATGTAGTCGTAGTCGTAGACGATGTCCAATATGCCCCCGCAGGAGCAGTTGGTCAGATCCGGCACGGCCTCGTAGAGCTTGCCGCACCGGACGCATCTGGCGTGCTTCACATGCTTCATGGGATGATCTCCTTATTTAGAATCAGGCTCCTGCTCCGCCAGGCTCTCCAGCGCCACGCGGGTCGCCTCGATAACAAAGGCGGAGAAGGTACAGTCCGTGCCCCGGATCGCCTCCTCCACGGCGTCGATGACGTCGTTTGGAAAACGAATGCTCTTGTTGGTAGAACTGGGCGTTTTCGGCAATCGCTGGGGAATCGTGAACTTTGACATGGCGCACCTCACAATACATTTGATAATACAATTATGTATTGCAAAATGCGCGAAAAAGATGCATTATATATTTGTAACGCAGAAGTGCATTACAAATATATTGAGAGGTGATTATGATGACAGAACTGCCAAAATATTATACTACGCTGGTCAACGCTGTGGAGGACGCCCTGGAGGCCATGGAGGCGGCCAGCTACGGCCTCGCCCGGGACCGGCTCATCGCCGGGCTGCAGGCGGCGGAGGAGGCCTATCTGGAGCTGGGGGAAGACGAGCGAGCAGCAGATGGCTCTATCCCTTTAGCAGGGCGGCAGCCGAAGTTGGAATAGCTGGTCCCATAGGTCAGAAGCCCGTAGGAAACGGTCGTTCAGAGGCATTTGCTACTCTTCACCAGCACAGACTGCCGACACAAAGGGGGTTCCCAGGGGGTTTCCCCCTGGGCGCATTTTTCGTTCCTTTTTGTGCGAGCAAAAAGGAACCGCAGGTCTGGGGGCGCGCAGCCCCCAGAATCCCTTGGGGCCGGGCAGGCCCCAAAACGCTTCAAAGGGGCAGGGCGCATTGCCCCGCCCCTTTGCTTTACAGGTTCTTCAGCAGCCCGGTGGCCTCGTTGAACTCGTTGATGAGTTCGTCCAGCTCCCCGGCCTGGGCGTGGACGGCGTCCCAGGTGTTCTTGGTGTCGTACCACAGGGCGTTCAGATCGTGAACGTCCCGGGCCTGCTGCTCCACCCAGGTGTAGTACTTCAGGTTGTGGACCCGCTTGCGGTCCACATAGGACAGCTCCATCATGCTGTCGGTCTTGAGGCCCAGCATATGCAGGTTGTGGTCCAGGGCCGCCTCATGGACGTTGTAGGCCCCGTGCATCTCGTCCAGCTCGGTGATGCGGGACTGGTACATGGCGGCGGAGTCGGTGAGGACGGTGCCCACCACGTCGTTCTCCCCCAGCTCGTAGTACTTGGCCATCTTGATGCAGCACAGCACGTTGGCGATGCCGGAGATGCCCAGCCAGGACATCTTCTCGATCTCCTCGTCGCTCATGCCCAGCTCGTTCTTCATGTAAGCCTTGCCGTCGGCGGTGTTGAACAGGCGCAGCAGGCGCTGGGAATCCTCGTCGTCGATGGCGATGGCCATGTCGGTGTTCTTCACGTTGTGGATCCAGGGGATATGCTTGTCGCCGATACCCTCGATCCGGTGGCCGCCGAAGCCGTTCTCCAGGATGGTGGGGCACTGCAGGGCCTCGCCCACCGCCAGCTTCAGGTGGGGATACCGCTCCTTCAGCAGGTCGCCGGCGCTCATGGTCCCGGCGGAGCCGCTGGTGAAGCAGGCGCCCGCGAAGTTGTCGCCGGGGCGCTTCACGGCCTCAAAGAGGTCCGCCAGGGCGTAGCCGGTGACGTTGTAGTGCCAGAGGGGGTTGCCCATCTCCTCGAACTGGTTGAAGATCATCATAGAGGGGTCCTGCTTCAGCTCCCAGGTCTTGTCGAAGATCTCCTTCACGTTGGACTCGCAGCCGGGGGTGGCGATGACCTGGCCGGCGATCTTGCTGAGCCAGTCGAACCGCTCCTGGCTCATCTCCGCGGGCAGGATGGCCACGCTGTCGCAGGCCAGCAGCTTGGAGTTGAAGGCGCCGCCCCGGCAGTAGTTGCCGGTGGAGGGCCACACCGCGTGGTGGTAGGTGGCGTCGAACTGGCCGGTGACCAGCCGGGGGGCCAGGCAGCCGAAGCTGGCGCCCACCTTGTGGCAGCCGGTGGGGAACCACTTGCCCGCCATGGCGATGATGCGGCAGGG
>CATZRD010000063.1 GCA_958423465.1 uncultured Oscillospiraceae bacterium
ATACGCAGACCGATCCTGCCAGCGAAGGATGACAGAGCACTGCGGCGCAGCTTCACGACTTCGACCCTACGAAATCAGGAGTCTGGAAGATCGTAGTTTCGATACATTCTGGTGAGAATTTTGCGCAGACAGGAGACCGCAACAGTCCCCTTTAGGACATGTTTAGGAAAAATCAAGAGTCATACTCGCTTTTTTATACGTTCCGTGTTATAATGCAGAAAAACACGAAAGGCCGGCAACTATGGCTACACATATTTTAGTCGTCGATGACGAGACTGCGATCGCAGATCTGGTGGAGGTCTATCTGAAAAACGAAGGCTTCACCATCCACAAATTCTATAATGCCTCCGACGCCCTGGCTTGTGTGCGGACGACACGCTTGAATCTGGCGGTGCTGGATGTGATGCTGCCGGACATGGACGGCTTTACCCTCTGCCAGCGCATCCGGGAGGACCACCTGTTCCCCATCATCATGCTCACCGCAAAGGTGGAGGATATGGACAAGATCATGGGGCTGACCTTGGGAGCGGACGACTACATCACCAAGCCCTTCAATCCTCTGGAACTGGTGGCCCGGGTCAAGACTCAGCTGCGCCGCTACACCCGGTACAACCCCAGGGAGGGGACAGTCCAGGAGGTCACCGAATACGACTTTCGAGGCCTTCAGATCTCCAAGGCCACTCACAAGTGCGTCCTGTTCGGCGAGGAACTGGCCCTGACGCCCTTGGAATTCTCCATTCTCTGGTATCTATGTGAGCACCGGGGGAATGTGGTGCCCAGCGAGGAACTGTTTGAACATGTTTGGGGCGAGGCGTTTATGGACAGCAACAACACCGTCATGAGTCACATCGCCCGGCTACGGGAAAAGATGCACGAGCCCAGCCGAAAGCCCAAATTCATCAAGACCGTTTGGGGGGTGGGGTACACCATTGAGTAAGAAAGGAAATACCCGCAGCCGCCGGAGATCTTTGCGCATCTGGGGCGGCTACCTGCTGGTCCTCATGGCTTGGGTGGTCGCAGTGATGGCCTTGGCATTCCTGGGCTTCATCATCTGCGCCAGCATCACCTGGCAGCCCTCGCCGCTCTACGACTTCCTGAATTGGGTTCGAGACTACATCGTTCTGGTCTGCATCGTCACAGTGCTGGCGGGCTGGGTGGTCATCAGCTTCTATTTTATCTCCAAGCCCATCAAGCAGCTGGACGTGGTGGCCAATGCGGCAGAGCAATTATCCCGCCCCAGTGAGGAGCCCATCCAGCTGCCGGATTCCCTGGAGGACATCTCCATCCAGCTGAATCTGGCCCGGGAGCAGGCTCTCCGGGACGCCCGGGCAGCCCGGGAGGCAGAACAGCGGAAAAACGACCTAATCGTCTATCTGGCCCACGACCTGAAAACGCCCCTGACCAGCGTCATCGGCTACCTGACCCTCCTGCGGGATGAGCCTCAGATCTCCCCGGAGATCCGGGCCAGGTACACCGGCATCGCCCTGGAGAAGGCGGAGCGGCTGGAGGACCTCATCAACGAGTTCTTCGACATCACCCGCTTCAACCTCTCTCGCCTGGAGCTGGAGCGGCAGAGCGTGGACCTGACGCGGATGCTGGAGCAGGTCGCCAGCGAATTCCGCCCCATTTTCGCAGAATCGGGGCTGTCATGCAGCCTGGATCTGCCGCCCAAGCTGCACTATTCCTGTGACCCGGATAAGCTGGCAAGGGTCTTTGATAATCTCCTGCGCAACGCGTCTTATTATAGCCTGCCGGACAGCACGGTGGAAATTGCCGGACGGATAGAGGCCGGGAAAATCGTACTCACCTTCTCCAATGCGGGAAAGAACATCCCCCAGGAGAAATTGGACCGGATCTTTGAACAGTTCTTCCGTCTGGACAGCTCCCGCGCCACCCGGACAGGTGGTGCGGGCCTTGGCTTAGCCATCGCCAAGGAGATCGTGGAGCTCCACGGCGGGACCATTCGGGCGGACAGCACCGAGGATCGGATCACCTTCACCATCTGTCTTCCGTCAGACCATTCAGAAGCGCCGTAAGAAAATCACAAGAATTTCGCAGAAAACTTGCAAGGCATCCGTTGGTAGATAGACAAGTATGAAACGCCTGGTTCTGGTACCATTTCAGTATCAGAACCAGGCGCTTTATTTTGATTAGGAGGTCTTATCCCATGAAAACCATTCTCGTTCTCTTCGGCGGATGCTCCACGGAGTACGAAGTTTCTCTCCATTCCGCCTATGCGGTGCTGTCCCACATGGACCCCGCCCGCTATACTCCTTTGGCTGTGGGCATCACACGGGAGGGGCAGTGGCTCTGCTATACCGGCGACCTCTCCCGGCTGGAGGACGGTACTTGGCAGCAGGCGGCAGACTGTATCCCCTGCACCCCACTGGTGGAACGGGAGGCCCACGCTTTACTACTGCTGGACGGCTCCGGCCGCCGTCTCCTCTTTGACGCGGTATTCCCAGTCCTCCACGGCAAGAACGGCGAGGACGGTACGGTACAGGGACTCTTTGAACTGGCCGGGGTTCCGGTCATCGGCTGCGGGACATTGTCCAGCGCCTTGTGCATGGACAAGGACCGGGCCCACCAGCTGGCGGCCCTGGCCGGCATCCGGGTCCCCCGGAGCCACGTCTTTCATTCCAGCGATGATTTCAGCCGGACCGCCCAGGCAGCGGAGGAACTGGGATACCCGGTGTTTGTCAAGCCGGTCCGGGCCGGTTCCTCCTTCGGTATTACCAAAGTCTCCGGGCCGGAAGAGCTGCCCGCCGCCATGGAGGAGGCATTCCGCCACGACAGCGCCGTGATCCTGGAGGAGACGATCCCCGGCTTTGAGGTGGGCTGCGCGGTCATGGGCAACGAGGAACTGACCGTGGGTCTGGTGGACGAGATTGCGCTGTCGGAGGGCTTTTTCAACTATGAGGAGAAGTACACCTTAAAGACCTCCGCCATCCACTGTCCCGCCCGCATCCCGCCGGAGAAGGCGGCAGAGATCCAGGCAGCGGCAAAAACCATTTACCGTGCCCTGGACTGCCGGGTATTCGCCCGGGTGGATCTGTTCCTCACCCCGGATGGGGAGATCGTCTTCAATGAGGTCAACACCATCCCCGGCTTCACCGCCCACAGCCGCTACCCCAGCATGATGCAGGGCATCGGCATTTCCTTTGGGAAGCTGGTGACCCGCCTGATCGAGTTGGGGGTGGCGGGATGAGAACCGTGTCGATTCCCCGGGAGCAGATTTTTCAGGGGCCGCTGGTCCTGGTCAACCGGGCGCATCCCCTGCATGAAAAAGAGCGATCTGCGCTGACCTCGGTGGACCCGCACCACCCCGACATTCTTCTTGAAAGCCGGGCACGGCAGCTACTGTCTGCCTGTATCCAAAAGGCGGGGGGACAGCGGGAGATCGTGCCGGTGTCCGGCTGGCGGAGCCAGCAGGAACAGCAGCGGATCTGGGATGACTCCATGGCGGAGCATGGGGAGACATTTACCCGCCAGTATGTGGCCCTTCCAGGATGCAGTGAGCATCAGACCGGCCTCGCCATCGACCTGGGAAAGGCTGCCGGATACATCGACTTCATCCGGCCTGCCTTTCCCTATGACGGCGTCTGCGGAAGATTTAGGCGTCTGGCGGCCCGGTACGGCTTTATCGAACGCTACCAGCGGGGCAAGGAGGAAGTCACCGGAATCTCGGCTGAGCCGTGGCACTTCCGCTATGTGGGGGCGCCCCACGCCCAGCTGATGGAAACCAACGGGCTGTGTCTGGAGGAGTACCGGGACTTTTTGCGGCAGGGTCCCCGGAGCGTCGCTCTGGAAAACGGCCGTATGGCCCAGGTGTTCTATGTGCCCGCCGCCGGAGCCGTCACAGAGGTGGAAGTGCCGGAGGGCTGCTGCCAGATATCCGGCGACAATGTGGAGGGATTTATCCTGACATGGTGGGGGGATACCCATGAGAACGGCTAAGAAAACCGTCCCGACTTTGGACCTCTTTCGTCTGGCGGCAGTCCTGCTGGTGGTGATGAACCACACCTCGCCCCTGGCGGATGTGTCTGCCATGGCTGATTTCTGGCTTACCCGGGTACTGGCCCGGGTGGCAGTCCCATTCTTTCTGATGACCACTGGGTACTTTCTGAGCCGGAATCACTGGGCTGGTGTGGGGCGGCAGCTGAAAAAGCTCTGCCTGCTCTACGGCGTCTGCATCCTTTTGTATCTGCCAGTGAATCTCTATGCCGGCAGCTTCACCGGTCCGGCGGATGTTTTGCGGAAACTGCTGGTGGACGGCACCTTCTACCACCTGTGGTATTTCCCGGCGACCATTCTGGGCATCGTCATCGCCCGGTGGCTCAGCCGGCTGGGCCTGCGGGTGGCTCTGCCTGTGGCAGCGCTACTCTATCTCATCGGTCTGGGCGGGGACAGTTACTATGGACTGGTTTCCCAGATCCCGCTGCTTCGGACCCTTTACGACGGCATTTTTACACTGTGCGGCTATACCCGCAATGGCCTGTTCTTCGCGCCACTGTTCCTTCTGCTTGGGGCCGCCGGAAGGCGGTGGAACCAAAAGCTGTCTCTGGCGGGCTTCTTCCTCTCTCTGGCAGCCATGAGCGCCGAGGGGCTGTGGCTCCATCGCATGGATGTCCAGCGCCACGACAGCATGTACCTCGCCCTCCCCCTGTGCATAGTATGCCTTTTTTCTCTGCTGCTGGGCGGAAGCAAGGGCGAGTCCAGGAAAGTCCGGGAATTTTCCACAGCCATGTATGTGCTCCATCCCCTCTGCATCGTACTGGTCCGGGGAGCGGCAAAGCTACTGGGACTGGGAGAAATGCTCATTGAAAACAGTGTTCTCCATTTTATTGTGGTGCTGGCGCTCAGTGCGCTGCTCTCCGCCCCTTGCCTGCTGAGGCTTCAAAAGAAGCCCAGCCCCACCGCTCGGGCCTGGCGGGAGGTGGATCTGGCGGCCCTTGGGCACAACGCCCAGGTGCTGCGGAACACATTGGCCCCGGGGACAGAGCTGATGGCGGTGGTAAAGGCGGAGGCCTACGGTCACGGCGGGGCAGTGACCGCCCGCACCTTACAGCGAGCGGGCGTCCGGGCCTTTGCCGTGGCCTGCCTGGCCGAGGGGATTGCTCTGCGAAAGGCGGGCATCCGGGGGACGATCTTGATCTTAGGTTATACCTCCCCGGAGGAAGCTCCGCTCTTGACACGATGGCATCTGACCCAGACGGTGGCGGATATTGACCACGGGCGGGCCTTGGCAGCCAGAGGGCGGCGTGTCCATGTCCATCTGGCCCTGGACACGGGGATGCACCGGCTGGGCATCCTGGCGGAAAACCGGAAGGAGATCCTGGAGGCATTCCGGCTTCCAAACCTGGTAGTGGACGGTGTCTTTTCTCATCTATACGTCTCGGACAGCCTGGAAGCCGAAGATGTTGCCTACACCCAGGAGCAGCTGACCTTGTTCTATGATACGGTGGCCTGGCTCCGAACTGCCGGATATGATCCCGGCAAAGTTCATATCCAGTCCAGCTATGGACTTTGGAACCTCCCAGCTCAGCCCTGTGACTATGTCCGGGCTGGAATCGCACTCTATGGAGTTCGAAGCGATGATGCGCCTGTTCAGCGAAGCCTTGACCTGCGGCCGGTTCTGTCTCTCCGGGCCAGAGTGGCCAGTATCCGCACTGTGCAAGCCGGAGAGAGCGCCGGGTACGGGCGGGTCTTTCAGGCAGAGCAAGAAACCAAACTGGCGGTGGTCACCATCGGCTACGCGGACGGTCTGCCCCGGGATCTGCCTCAGCGGGGCGGCCAGGTGCTGATTCAGGGCCGGCGTTGTCCTATGGTGGGGTGGATGTGCATGGACCAGTTGCTGGTGGACGTCAGAGATCTTTCGGAGGTCGCTCCTGGCGATACAGTGACTATTATCGGCCGGGATGGCGGTCAGGTGATTCGGGCAGAGGAACTGGCCGCATGCTGTGGGACGATTACCAACGAACTGCTCTCCCGGTTAGGCATGCGGTTACCCATTGTTTCTGGTTAAAGAGCAGTAGGAAATTTTACAAAGATTCCGGTTCGGATTTCAACATGAATATACCTTTAAACAGGAATAGCCACCAACCACGATGAAATGGTTGATGGCTATTCCCGTTTGGTCGACACCAAGAGATTCTCTCAATCGGTTTAATCTGGTGTTTTCAAGATGTCCTTATGAGGAGTCGCCCTT
>CATZRD010000064.1 GCA_958423465.1 uncultured Oscillospiraceae bacterium
ACCAACGACACGCGGATTTTCAGTCCGCTGCTCTACCAACTGAGCTACAGAGGCATATCGGATACCGCGTATCCGATGGGGAAAAATGGCGACCCAGAACGGGCTCGAACCGTCGACCTCTAGCGTGACAGGCTAGCGTTCTAACCAACTGAACTACTGGGCCAAATATGGAGATGGTGGGAACAACTGGACTCGAACCAGTGACCCCCTGCTTGTAAGGCAGGTGCTCTAACCAGCTGAGCTATGCTCCCAAAGAACCGCCGCGCTGAACGGCAAGGGTTATTATACTAAAGAGTCCCCGGTCTGTCAACTACATTTTTCAAATTTTCAGGATTTTTTTGAGGGGGCGGGCAGCGTGCCGAAAAGCCCTCTGTCCGCCCCTTTTTCTCCCTCAAACCACCTTTTCAAAGTGGAAATAGGTCTCGTCCTCCCCCACCTGGCGCATAGAGGCGGCCAGCATCCGGCGGGAGGGCTCGTTCTCCTTGAAGCACTTGGCCGTCAGCCGGTACAGGCCCAGCTTGTACAGGCTCCATTCCGCCGCCAGGCGGAACGCCTCGGCTCCGTAGCCGTTCCCGGCGTACTCCGGCAGGATCCGGCAGCCCAGCTCCGCGCCGCCCTGATAGTCGAAGCGGTACAGCACCGCCTCCCCGATGAACGCTCCGTCCAGCCGCACGGCGAAGTTCACCGCCTGCCGGGCCGCGAAGTCCCGGCGGGCCGCCTCCAGAAAATATCCCGGGGTCAGCTCCCCCTTCAGGTCCTCCCGGTAGTCGTAGCCCCACCAGCGGTTGCGCTCGTCGTCCAGGCACAGCCGGTCGTAGTCCGCCGCGTCGCGGTCCTCCAGGGCCCCCAGCGTCACCCGCTCCCCCGTCAGGACAGGGACGCGGTCCAGAAGGGACAGCTCATTGCGGACCTGAACGCGCAGCTTGGCCCCCATCTCCGCCGGCAGGTACTGGAGCTTGCTGGTGCGCAGGCCCGGCTCCCCGGCGTCATCCTCCCGGTTGATCCAGTCCAGCTCCGACCTCTTTTGCTGATCGGCGGCAAAGGCCTGGACCATGGCGGGATAGACGCCCTCGTACTGGGGCAGGGCCTTTTCCACATGGCACACCAGCGTCCTGCCGCAGACCTCCCCCAGGGAGATGGCGATGAGGTCCCCGTCCAGCTCCAGGGCCCCGGCCCGGACCCAGTCCTGGCCCACCTGTCCCATCAGCTCCCGGGCATAGCAGACCTCGATCCGTGCCTGGGGATTCTGCTTGTTGTACTGGCCGTGGAAGGTCTCCCAGAACCGCTCCAGGGCCTCCCGGTCCGCCTCCCCCAGAGGGCGGTAGACCGCCTCCGGGTACAGCTTGCGGAACTTGTTGATGTGGTTGCGCTGACCGGAATAGCGCCGCCCGGCAAAGAGCGCCAGGTCCTCCGGCCGGTAATAGTAGTCCTGCCACAGGCGGTCGTTGTCCACGGTCACATAGGGATACCGGGCCATGAGCCGCTCCCGCTCCTCCGCCGGCACCACGCCGAAGACGGGCGCCAGCTCATGGGCCATACACCACTGGTCGATGTCCTCCAGGGCGGCGTCTACGTCCCCCTCCCCCGGCAGGGGCACAGGGAAGTCGAAGATATTGGGGGAATGGGCGCTGTGGTTGAGCACGATCAGGCAGCCGTGGCTCTCGGCAAACTCCGGGTGCCAGTGGCGCCGCCACATGAGCTTCACCCCCACGGAATACTCGCACAGCCGGTAGGTACAGCTGCGGTAGTAGCGGTATAGCGTCTGGGCGCTCTCTGTTTCAACAGGCTGAAATGTCAACATTGGTCTATCGCTCTCACTTCTTCTGTGTTGTTTCCCGGGGCTGGTCCACGATGTGGACGTTCAGATGGTTATAGGTCATGGTCACGCCGTCCTCCGCGAAGGCGCGGCGCAGCTCCTCCAGGGACCGGAAATGGGCGTCCCAGTAGTCCTCCGTTTTGGTCCAGAAGCGGACATGGTACTCGATGGCGCTCTCCCCGTAGCTGGTCAGCACCACCGCCGGCGCCGGGTCCGGCAAAACTCCCGGCGTGCGCGCCACCGCCCGGAGGCAGGCGGTCCGCACAGTCTCCGGCTCGTCGTCGTAGGAGGCGCTGACGATCAGGTCCGCCCGGCGCACGCCCCGGACGGAGTAGTTGACGATCTGCCCCGCCACCAGCTTGCTGTTGGGCAGCATGACCCGTTGGCCGTTGGGGGTGTCCAGCTTGGTGTGGGTCAGGCTGATCTCCTCCACCGTCCCCTCGCCCTCGGCGGCGGCCACATAGTCCCCCAGGGTAAAGGGCTTGGAAAACAGGATCACCAGGCCGCCGGCCACGTTGCTGAGCACGTCCTGCACCGCCAGCGACACCGCCAGGGCGAACACGCTCACCAGAGCCACCAGGCTGGTCACCGGGATCCCCAGGCTGTCCGCCGTGATCAAGGCCGTCAGCACATAGAGCAGGCTCCGCGCGCCCTTGAACAGGTAGGTCCGCACCCGCGGGTCCAGGGTGCTCTTCTCCGTCAGCCGCCCCAGCAGCTTCAGCAGCAGCCGGCTGACCACCAGACATACCGCCAGCACCGCCGCGGCGCCCAGGACCTGTCCCAGGGTCAGCCTGCCCAAACCCGTCTCCAAGAATTTTTCCAGAGATGAGGTGTCCACCATCGCGTTTTCCAGCCTTTCCGTCCGTCTTTCGGACCGGATCTTTCATTTGTCCGGCGGCTACGATCATACCATATCTGTCAAAAAAAGAGAAGCGTTTTTTTCATCTCTCCGTAACAACAGCGAATTATTCACAAAGACAAACCAAATATTTTGTAAGGTCATACAAAATATTGTCAGGATTTACGAATAGGGGTTTTCTTTTCCTGTCTCATCATGTATAATATAGCCAGACTGGGGCAGGTTGCGCCCCACACTATTTTTTGAGGAGGAGAAAAATGGATAAGTTCTTCAAGATCTCCGAGCGGGGCAGCACGGTCCGCACCGAGATCGTAGGCGGCATTACCACGTTCTTTGCCATGGCCTACATCATCTTCGTCAACCCCAATATGCTCTGCGTTGACCTGGGGGACGGCTTCTTCCCCGCCATGCCCGGCGAACTGTGGGTCCCCGTCATGGTGGCTACCTGCGCCAGCGCCGCCATCGGCTGCTTCCTGACGGCCCTGCTGGCCAACGTGCCCTTCGCCCAGGCCCCCGGCATGGGCCTGAACGCCTTCTTCACCTACACGGTGTGCCTCGGTATGGGCTACACCTGGCAGGAGGCTCTGGCCATCGTGCTGCTCAGCGGCATCCTGTTCCTGATCATCGCCGTCAGCCCCCTGCGCAGCAAGATCATTGCCTCCATCCCCGCCTTCCTGAAGAGCGCCATTTCCGCCGGTATCGGTCTGTTCATCGCCTTCATCGGCCTGCTGAACGTGAACCTGATCTCCTTCGGCTCCGGCGTTCCCGCCCTGAACTTCAAGGATAACCCCGCCGGCCTGCTGGCCATCATCGGCCTGCTCATCACCGCCATCCTCATGGCCTATAAGGTCAAGGGCGCCATCGTCATCGGCATCCTGGCCACCACCATCATCGCCTTCCCCATGGGTCTGACCTCCTTCCCCGAGCACCTGACCATGGAGGGCGTGACCCTGGCCCCCCTGTTCATGAAGCTGAACCTGGGCGGCGTCATGGAGAAGGGCATCCTGTCCCTGCTCACCGCCGTCATCAGCTTCGCTCTGGTGGACTGCTTCGATACCGTGGGCACCCTCATCGGCACCGCCAAGAACGCCGGCATGACCGATAAGAACGGCAATCTGCCCGGCGGCGACCGCGCCCTCATCGCCGACGCCATCGCCACCTGCTGCGGCGCCTGCATGGGTACCTCCACCGTCACCACCTTCGTGGAGTCCTCCACCGGCATCTCCGAGGGCGCCCGCACCGGCCTGAGCTCTGTCGTGGTCGGCGTCCTGTTCCTGGTGGCCATCCTGCTGGCTCCCGTGGCCGGCATCATCCCCTCCGCCGCTACCGCCCCCGCCCTCATCATCGTGGGCGTGCTGATGATCAAGGGCGCTACCGAGGTCAACTGGAGCGACTTCGAGGAGGCCTGCCCCGCCTTCCTGACCATCTCCATGATGCCCTTCGCCTACTCCATCTCCGATGGTATCGGCTTCGGCTTCATCAGCTACTCCATCATCAAGCTGGCCCGGGGCAAGGCCAAGGAGGTCCCCGTTCTGGTGTACATCATTTCCCTGCTGTTCATCCTGAAGTACATCCTGACCAACATCTAAGCTTTGCTGTGAAAGCCGCCCGGCCCCGCCGGGCGGCTTTTTCATGAGTTCGCCGCCGTCCGGCGGCAAAAATCTCAGACATCGAGGAATCATCGCTATGGAAAAAAAGATCGTCGGCATCATTGGCGGCATGGGACCGCTGGCCACGGCGGACCTGTTCGAGAAGATCATCTGCTGCACCAGGGCTTCCCGGGACCAGGACCACCTGCGGGTGCTCATTGACAGCAACACCAACATTCCGGACCGGACCGCGGCGCTGCTCCACGGCGGCCAGGACCCCACCCCCCATCTCGTTGAGAGCGCCCGGCTGCTGGAGCGGGCCGGCGCCCAGGTACTGGTCATGCCCTGCAACACCGCTCACAACTTCTACGACGGCGTGGCGGCGGCGGTACAGATTCCGGTGCTGCATATGATCCGCATCACCGCCCAGGTCCTCCGGGACCGGGGCGTCCGCACGGCGGGCCTGCTGGCCACCGACGGCACCATCCAGACCCGGGCCTATCAGAAGATCTTCGACGGCTCCGGCATCGACCTGCTGACGCCGGAGGGGGAGGACCAGAAGGCCATCATGGACCTGGTATACCAGGGCGTGAAGGCGGGCGATCTGACCTACGACGCCCGCCGGGCCCGGCGGACCATGGAGGCGCTGCTGGACCGGGGCGCGGAGACCCTGATCCTGGGCTGCACGGAGCTGCCTCTGGCGGTACGGCTGTACCACCTGACCTGCCCCGTCACCGACCCCACCCTGGAGCTGGCCCGGGAGACCGTCCGCTTCGCCGGCGGCCAGGTCCTGGAGGACTGAGGCCCACGGACATCCGGCGCGTCAACGGATACGACGACCCCCGCTTCCGGCGGGAGGTCCTGGCGGAAGAGACGCGAAAAGCCAGGGGAGCGAGGACGCGCTCCCCTGGCTTCTTCATGTCTCTTACTGGTGCATCCGCGCCACGATCTCCTGGGAGGCGCTGATGAACTGCCGCACCGTCTCCGTGGTCTCCCGCTGGCTGCGCACGGCGATGCCGATGCGCCGGCAGGCCGGCGGGTCCAGCGGCAGGCACCGCACGTTGTCCCGCCGCCCCTGGAGCACCAGCTCCGACAGGATGCTCACCCCCAGGCCGTGCTCCACCATGGACAGGATAGCGGCGTCCTCCACGGCGGTGTTGCGGATATCCGGCCGCACGGCCGGGTCCTGGAACACCCCCAGGATATCCAGGTCGAACCCCAGGGAGGGCATGAGGAACTCCCGCCCGTCAAAGCCGGACACCGGGAACCGCTCCCCCTGCCCCGCCGGATCGTCCACCGGCAGAATCGCCAGCAGAGGGTCGTCCCACAGGGGCACCCAGTCGTAGCCGCCCCGGTCCTGACGGCTGGCAAAGCTGAGATCGACCTTGCCCTCCTCCAGCCAGCGGTACATCTCCTCCACGCTGCCCATGCGGATGTCCACGGACACGTCCGGATGGGCCCAGCGGAACTGCTGGACGATGGTGGGCAGCCAGTGCATACAGATACTGGAGTAGGCCGCCACCCGGATGTTCTCCCGCTTGGACCCCTTCTGCGCTTCGATCTGCCGCTCCAGCCGCTCCCCGGACCGCAGCAGGTCGCCGATGGCGGAGCGCAGGGCCTCGCCCCCCTCCGTAAAGCGCACGCCGTACCGGTCCCGGATCAGCAGCGGCAGACCCACCTCCTTCTCCAGGGCGTTCATCATGTGGGTCAGACCCGACTGCGTGATGCCCAGCTTTTCCGCCGCCCGGGTAAAGCTCCCCAGCTCCACCGACGTCAGCAGCGCCTCCCATTTCTTTGTCTCCATGGTCCTCTCTCCTTTGTTATATGAAGGTACTTCATGTTTTTATTATACCGCGATTTTGGAAAATTGCAAGGCGCGGCAATAATT
>CATZRD010000065.1 GCA_958423465.1 uncultured Oscillospiraceae bacterium
ACCATGTGGCCGAGATCACCGTCAGTGTGGTTCCCCTGCCCAATGACGAGATGAAGGGCCGCATCATCGGCCGGGAAGGCCGCAACATCCGGACGCTGGAGACTCTCACCGGTGCCGATCTCATCATCGACGACACGCCGGAGGCCATCACCGTCTCCTGCTTCGAGCCGGTGCGGCGTGAGGTCGCCCGTCTGGCTCTGGAGAAGCTCATTGCCGACGGCCGCATCCATCCCACCCACATCGAGGAGATGGTGGAGAAGGCCCGCCGTGAGGTGGACGCCGTCATCCGCTCCGAGGGTGAGCGGGCCGTGCTGGAGACCGGCGTCCGGGGCATCCACCCGGAGCTGCAGAAGCTGCTGGGCCGCCTGCACTACCGCACCAGCTACGGCCAGAACGTGCTGCAGCACTCCATCGAGGTCAGCCACATCGCCGGTCTCATGGCCGGGGAGATGGGGCTGGACGTGAACTCCGCCAAGCGGGCGGGTCTGCTCCACGATATCGGCAAGGCCCTGGACCACGAGTACGAGGGTACTCACGTCAGCCTGGGCGTAGAGTTCTGCAAGAAGTACCGGGAGCGGGACGACATCCTCAACGCCATTCAGGCCCACCACGGGGACGTGGAGTGCAAGACCCTGATGGCCTGCCTGGTCCAGGCGGCCGACGCGGTCTCCGCCGCCCGGCCCGGCGCCCGGCGGGAGAACCTGGAGAATTACATCAAGCGGCTGGAGCGTCTGGAGGAGATCACCGGCTCCTACCCCGGCGTGGAGAAGTCCTACGCCATCCAGGCGGGCCGGGAGGTCCGCGTGATGGTCAAGCCCGAGCAGATCAGCGAGGACCAGATGGTCATTCTGGCCCGGGAGCTGGCCAAGCGCATCGAGGACGAGCTGGAGTATCCCGGTCAGATCAAGGTCCATGTGATCCGGGAGACCAAGGTCGTGGAGTACGCCAAGTAGATCCGCATAGAAACGTCCCGCCTGCGAAAGCAGGCGGGACGTCTTTTCTTTACTCCCCTTCGCGCCCCTGGCGCTGTTTCCGGCGGTCCGGGCGGAGGAAGGGGGGATCGATCAGCTCCTCCGTCAGAAGGCCGTAGACCTCCGGGCGGCGGTAGGCGTTGCCGTGGACCTCCCTCTGCCGGTAGGCCCGGAGGGCGTCCATAGGGAAGGAGGCCAGATAGATGCCCTCCCCCTCGCCGGCCTCCACCAGCAGGGTGTCCCGGGAGGCGGGGTGGCTGTCGTCATAGGCAATGCCGTCAAAGGCGGAGGAGTGGCCGTTGCAGTCCGGCTGGCCGAAGGCGTAGTTGGCGGTGGCGACGCCCACCATGTTCTCAAAGGCCCTGGCCCGGAGCTGGCTGAGACGGTTGATCTCCATAGGGCAGGCGTTGGGGACCAGCAGGATCTCCGCCCCCTGGAGCATCAGGAGCCGGGCGCTCTCGGGGAACTCCCGGTCGTAGCAGATCATGGCGCCGACGCGTACCGGCCCCTCCGCCGTGTCCAGCTGGGCGGTATGAAAGCCGTCTCCCGCCGTCAGGCAGCGCTCGCCGCCAAAGTCGCAGGTGTGGACCTTGGCGTAGGTCAGCGCCTCCCGGCCCAGCCGGTCGAAAATGGTAACGGTGTTCCGGGGCGACGGCTCATACTGCTCCAGATAGGTGACGGCCACGGCCATATTAAGCTCCCGGGCCAGATCCCGGAAGGTCCGGAGAAAGGGGCCGTCCCGGCTGACGGCGGTCTGCCGCAGCAGGTCCGGGTCCTGGGGAAAGGCGTAGCCGCAGCTCCACATCTCGGGGAAGAGGGCAAGGTCCGCCCCCATGGCCCTGGCCCGGCGGCACCACTGGACGCCCTTTTCCAGGTTGGCCTCCTGACTGCCCGCCGCCGTCATTTGCAGCAGGGCGACGCGGAAACAGCTCATGGCCGGGACCCTCCCGCCGCCGGCTTCGGGGCGGAGAGCCGCCCGGTCCCGAAGGTGCGGAAGATCCAGGCGGCGCACCGCTCCACCCAGATGGCGCAGGCGGGGGACATCTGCCACATCTGCTCCGGGGCGTAGACGGTGGGGTCCGCCAGAGACTGGCCGTGGAGGCCGTGGGGATAGACGCGGCACTCCACCGGCACGCCGTTGGCCCGCAGAGCCGCCTCCAGAAGGAGGCTGTTCTCCACTGGCACGGTGGTGTCGTCGGCGGTGTGCCAGAGGAACATGGGGGGCGAGGCGGGCTGCACCCGCTTTTCCAGAGACACGGTCTCCACCAGCTCCTCATACCGGTCCCCCAGCAGCCGCTGGATGGAGGGGCGGTGGGACATGGGACCGCTGGTGATCACGGGATAGCCCAACACCACCCCGTCGGGGCGGAATGCCTCCGGCTCCTTCTGAAGGGGGCGGTATAGCTCCTCCCGGTTCCACAGGGTCCCGGCGCAGGCCGCCAGATGGCCGCCGGCGGAAAAGCCCATGACAATGATGGCGTCAGGGTCCACGAAATAGCCGCCGGCGTGGGTCCGCACATGGTCAATGGCGGCCAGCAGCTGCCGCTGGGGGACGGGCCAGCGGCCCTGGGGCGCTACGTGGTAGTAGAGCACGAAGGCGGCGCAGCCCAGGCCCAGAAAGCGCAGGGCCACCGGCTCACCCTCCCGGTCAGACAGGCGGTGGTAGCCGCCGCCGGGGCAGACGATCACGGCGGGCCGCCGCCGGTCCCGGCCCAGCTCCGGCAGGTTGTCCGGGAGGTAGGCCGCCAGGGAGGCGGGCCCGTCCGCCCCGGGGACGGTGATAGGGATGGTTTCACAGCGCATAGAAGGCTCCTTTCCAGAGGAACGTTTATGGGATCAGTCGATCAGGGGGACGGAGCCGCTGGACCGGATGCGCAGGGCATAGCAGGTCCCGGGGCCCGCCACCGCCTCCATCTCCGCTGTGAAGGCGGGGAGCAGGTCCAGAGGCACGAAAGCCTGGATGGTTCCGGCGAAGCCGCCGCCGTGGACCCGGCAGGCCCCCCGGTTTCCCAGCAGGTCCTCCGCCAGGGCCAGCAGCAGGGCCATGGGCTGGCAGCGGCTGTCCCGGTAGGTGGAGACGTTTTGCAGGTACATGTAGGAGGAGAGACCGGACTGACGGACCAGCTCCAGAAACAGGGGAAGATCCCCTGCCTCCAGGGCGTCACACTGGCGGCTCACCCGGGCGTCCTCCGTGAAGAAGTGATGGGCGCGGAGCACGGCCCGGTCGCCGCAGAGGGCGCGGATCCGGGGCAGCTCCCGCCGGAAGCGGGCGGCGTCCGCCTGGCCCAGCACCTCACAGTCCAGGCAGGCGGCCACGGCGCGCATCTCCTGAATGATGGCGGCGTAATCCGCCGTCAGGTCGGAGTGGCTGGCCCGGGTGTCCACGATGCACATGGCGTAGCCCTGGCTGGCCAGATCCACCTGGACCCGGCGGATTCGGGGCCGGTCCAGATTCCGGAAGTCCACCGCCAGCACGCCGCCGGTGGCGCAGGCCAGCTGATCCAGCAGGCCGCAGGGCTTGCCGAAGTAGACGTTTTCGGCGTACTGGGCGGTCTGGGCGATCTCCGTGGCGGTCAGAGCGTCGCCGCAGAAGAGATGATTGAGGATGGTGGCTACCAGCACCTCAAAGGCGGCGGAGGAGCTGAGGCCTCCGCCCCGCAGCACCCGGGTGGTGGTGTAGGCGTCGAAGCCTCCCAGGGCGTACCCCAGCTGCCGGAACCGGGCCGCCACGCCCCGCAGCAGGGACACGGAGCGGTCCGCCTCCTCCGGATGGACGGCCAGATCGTTCAGGTCGATCTCCGCCATGCGGTGGTGGCGGCTCTTGATCCGTATAACGGAGGTGTCGTTGGGACACACGCAGGCGATGGTGTCCAGATCCACGCTGGCGGCCAGGCCGTGGCCGTGCTGGTGGTCCGTGTGGTTGCCGCCCAGCTCCGTGCGGCCGGGGGCGGAAAAGAGAAGCGTCCGGGTATCGCCGCCGCAGGGAAAGGTCCCGGCGAATTCCTCCGTCAGCTCCAGAAGCCGCGCCGCGGCGGCGGGCGCGTCGGAGCCGTACACCGGCGCGAGATCGGGAATCAGGGAACCGTCGGCAAGCTGAGTCAAAAGCTGCCCTCGCTTCATAGGTCGTCCTCCATCCTATGTATGTATTTTACGTTCAGCGGGTCGGACACACGGGGACCTTCCAGCCGGGGCCGGATCACAGGGACGTTTTTCCTATTTTACCATCCGCGGGACGCCTGCGCAAGGGCGGAACAGGGTTTTGAAAAAAATTTCCTGAAAGGCTTGACAAACTGCATATTTAAGCATATGATATACACATCAAGCCGGTGGGCTTGCAAGTGAATAGTTGTGATAGAGGTGCGGCCGCCATGAGTACCGTCCGTCATCCGCCAGACAGCGGGGATGGGAAAGGGACTGCCGCCGAAGCGCTCCCGGGGTGTCTGCTCCGGGAGAGGCTGGGACGCCGGAGAAGATCCGGCGGACTGTCACGGGCAACCGTGGAGAGCTGTCATGACGGTACGGAAATCCTGTATTCAGTCATGATCGCGTCATGACTGATTTTTTGTTTGTAGGAGGAACCCAACCATGCGCAACACAAGGACCCGCCGCTGGCGGAACGCCCTGCTGGCCCTGGCGGCCTGTATGGCGATGACCCTTCCGGCCATGGCGGCCGGAGAGGAGGCCGCGGCCTCCGGTATGTACGGTACATTTTGGGCGCTGGTGCCCCCCATCGTGGCCATCGTTCTGGCCCTCATCACCAAGGAGGCCTATTCCTCCCTCTTCATCGGTATCCTGGTGGGGGCGCTGTTCCAGTGCAATTTTGCTCCTGTGGACACCCTGGACACCATCGTCAACGACGGCCTTATGACCGCCATCGCCGATAACGCCGGCATCTTCCTGTTTCTGGTGATCCTGGGGGCCATCGTGGCCCTGGTGAACGCCGCCGGCGGGTCCGCCGCCTTCGGCCGCTGGGCGGAGCGCAACATCAAGAGCCGGGTGGGGGCCATGCTGGCTACCTTCGTCCTGGGCGTGCTGATCTTCATCGACGACTACTTCAACTGCCTTACCGTAGGCTCCGTCATGCGGCCCGTCACCGACGGACACAAGATCTCCCGGGCCAAGCTGGCGTACCTCATCGACGCCACCGCCGCCCCCGTCTGCATGATCGCCCCGGTAAGCTCCTGGGCCGCCGCCGTCTCCGGCGTGGCCGCAGATCTGGGCACCGGCGTCAGCGGCATCGAGCTGTTTGTCCGGGCCATCCCCTATAACTTCTACTCCCTGCTGACCTTTGTGTTTATCATCGGTCTGGCGGTGATGCAGTTCGACTACGGCCCCATGAAGCTCCATGAGATGAACGCTATGCTGAACGGCGAGCTGGGCGCTCAGGAGACCGAGGACGCCCAGGAGGGCAACCCCAGGGGCCGGGTGCTGGATCTGGTTCTGCCGGTAGCGGTGCTCATCGTGTCCTGCGTTATCGGCATGATCTATGTGGGCGGCTACTTCGGCGTGGACGCCTGGGGCGGCACCGACTATGCCGGGGACTTCATCGGCGCCTTCGGCAACACCGACGCCTTCATCAGCCTGCCCTGGGGCGCTCTGATCGCCCTGGTGCTGACCATCATTTACATGATCGCCCGCCGCCTGATGACCTTCAAGGAGGCCATGGCCTGCGTGCCCAAGGGCTTTATCGCCATGGTGCCCCCCATCACCATCCTGACCCTGGCCGTGAGTCTGAAGACCATGACCGGTATGCTGGGGGCCGACGTGTACGTCCGGGACCTGATGTACGGCGCTGCCGAGGGCCTCTTCAACCTGCTTCCCGCCGTGATCTTTGTGGTGGCCTGCCTGCTGGCTTTCGCCTCCGGCACCAGCTGGGGCACCTTCGGCATCCTGATCCCCATTGTGGTCAACGTCTTTGAGCCGGGCAGCACCCTGCTGACCATCGGCATCTCCGCCTGCCTGGCCGGGGCCGTGTGCGGCGACCACTGCTCTCCCATCTCCGACACCACCATCATGGCCTCCGCCGGCGCCCAGTGCGACCA
>CATZRD010000066.1 GCA_958423465.1 uncultured Oscillospiraceae bacterium
CGGGCAGAGTGATGACGCCGGTCACGTCGGTGGTACGGAAGTAGAACTGGGGACGGTAATTGTTGAAGAAGGGGGTGTGACGGCCGCCCTCGTCCTTGGACAGGACGTACACCTGGCCAACGAACTTGGTGTGGGGATGAATGGTGCCGGGCTTGGCCAGAACCTGGCCGCGCTCGATCTCGGTCTTGGCAACGCCGCGCAGCAGAGCGCCGATGTTGTCGCCGGCCTCAGCGTAGTCCAGCAGCTTGTGGAACATCTCGATACCGGTGACCACGGTCTTGCGCTTCTCGTCGGTCAGACCAACGATCTCAACTTCCTCGCTGAGCTTCAGAACGCCGCGCTCCACACGGCCGGTGGCGACGGTGCCGCGGCCGGAGATGGTGAACACGTCCTCCACGGGCATCAGGAAGGGCAGGTCGTCATTGCGGGCGGGGGTGGGGATATAATCGTCAACAGCGTCCATCAGCTCCTTGATGCAGGCATACTCGGGAGCGGCGGGATCCTTGGACTCGCTGACCAGAGCGTTCAGAGCGGAGCCCTTGATGATGGGGATGTCGTCGCCGGGGAACTCGTAGGTGCTCAGCAGCTCGCGGACTTCCATCTCCACCAGCTCCAGCAGCTCCTCGTCGTCCACCTGATCGCACTTGTTCAGGAACACGACCATGGCGGGCACGCCCACCTGGCGGGCCAGCAGGATGTGCTCACGGGTCTGGGCCATGGGGCCGTCGGTGGCGGCGATGACCAGGATGGCACCGTCCATCTGCGCGGCGCCGGTGATCATGTTCTTGATATAGTCGGCGTGGCCCGGGCAGTCGACGTGAGCGTAGTGACGCTTCTCGGTCTCGTACTCAACGTGGGCGGTGTTGATGGTGATGCCGCGCTCCCGCTCCTCGGGGGCCTTGTCGATGCTGGAGTAGTCAGTGTAGTCAGCCTTGCCCTGGAAAGCCAGCCACTTGGTGATGGCGGCGGTCAGGGTGGTCTTGCCGTGGTCAACGTGGCCGATGGTGCCGATGTTGACATGGGGCTTAGTTCTTTCAAACTTCTGCTTGGCCATTGGGGAAATCCTCCTTAAATAATGAAGTGATTCTTGTTTTCAGCGCTAAGATTCATAACGCTGACATTTTACACTATTTGGGAAGAAAAAGCAATCCTAAAAACAGGAATATGCTGTATAATTTCTTCCTTACCGCATGGCGCGGCCGGTCATCCGCTGATCGATGATCTTTTCGCGGATGTTCTTGGGAATTTCGATATAGTGGCTGGGCTCCATGGTGTACTGGCCGCGGCCCTGGGTGCGGGAACGCAGGTCGGTGGCGTAGCCGAACATCTCGCTGAGGGGCACGAAGGCGTCGATCTGCTGGGCGCCGGACCGGGCCTCAAAGCCCTGGATCTGACCCCGGCGGCTGTTCAGGTCGCCGATGACGTCGCCCATATACTCCTCGGGGACGATGACGCACACCTTCATGATGGGCTCCAGCAGGGTGGGGTCCGCCTTCTGGCAGGCCTCCTTGAAGGCCATGGAGCCGGCGATCTTAAAGGCCATCTCGGAGGAGTCCACCTCGTGGTAGGACCCGTCGTACAGAGTGACCTTCACGTCCACCACCGGGTAGCCGGCCACCACGCCGGAGAGCATGGCGCCCTGGATGCCGGCGTCCACCGCGGGGATATACTCCTTGGGGATGGCGCCGCCCACGACCTCGTTGACGAACTCGTAGCCCTTGCCGGACTCGTTGGGCTCCACACGGATCTTGACGTGGCCGTACTGGCCCTTGCCGCCGGACTGGCGGGCGTACTTGGTGTCCTGCTGGACGGCCTTCTTGATGGTCTCCTTGTAGGCCACCTGGGGCGCGCCCACATTGGCCTCCACCTTGAACTCCCGCAGCAGGCGGTCCACGATGATCTCCAGGTGCAGCTCGCCCATGCCGGCGATGATGGTCTGACCGGTCTCCTCGTCGGTGTAGGTCTTGAAGGTGGGGTCCTCCTCGGCCAGCTTCATGAGGGCGATGCCCATCTTCTCCTGGCCGGCCTTGGTCTTGGGCTCGATGGCCACGCGGATCACAGGCTCGGGGAACTCCATGGACTCCAGAACGATGGGGGCCTTCTCATCGCACAGGGTATCGCCGGTGGTGGAATTCTTCAGGCCCACCACGGCGGCGATATCGCCGGAGTAGAGGGTGTCGATATCCTCCCGGTGATTGGCGTGCATCTGCAGGATGCGGCCGATGCGCTCCCGGCTGCCCTTGGTCGAGTTGAGCACGGAGGTGCCGGTGTTCAGCACGCCGGAATACACACGGACGAAGCTGAGGCGGCCCACATAGGGGTCCGTGGCGATCTTGAAGGCCAGCGCGGAGAAGGGGGCCTCGTCGGAAGCGGGACGCTCGTCCTCCTCGTCGGTCTTGGGATTGACGCCCTTGATGGCGGGGATGTCCAGGGGGGAGGGCATATAATCCACAATGGCGTCCAGCAGCTTCTGCACGCCCTTGTTGCGGTAGGACGTACCGCACACCACGGGAATCATCTCCACCTGGCAGGTGGCCTTACGGATGGCGGCGCGGATCCGGTCCCCAGGGACCTCCTCGCCGTTGAGGTACATCTCCATGATCTCGTCGTCCACCATGGAGACGGCGTCCAGCAGCTTCTCCCGGTATTCGTTGGCCAGGTCCACCATATCCTCGGGAATAGGCTCCACCCGCATGTCCTTGCCCATCTCGTCGTAATAGACGTCGGCGTCCATCTCCACCAGGTCGATGATGCCCTTGAACTCGGCTTCCTTGCCGATGGGGAGCTGGATGGGGACGGCGTTGCACTTCAGCCGCTCGTCGATCATGCGCAGGACGTTGTAGAAGTCCGCGCCCATGATGTCCATTTTGTTGACGTAGATCATACGGGGAACATGGTAGTGGTCAGCCTGCCGCCATACGGTCTCGGACTGAGGCTCCACGCCGCCCTTGGCGCACATGACGGTAACGGAGCCGTCCAGCACCCGCAGGGAACGCTCCACCTCTACGGTGAAGTCTACATGGCCCGGTGTATCGATGATGTTGATGCGGGTCTGGGGAAACTGGTCCTTCGTCCCCTTCCAGTAGCAGGTAGTGGCGGCGGAGGTGATGGTGATGCCGCGCTCCTGCTCCTGCACCATCCAGTCCATGGTGGCGGTGCCCTCATGGGTCTCACCGATCTTATAGTTCACACCGGTGTAATACAGGATACGCTCCGTAGTGGTCGTTTTGCCTGCATCAATGTGAGCCATAATGCCGATATTCCTTGTGTTTTCCAGTGATACCTTTCTCGGCATATTGCTTCTCCTAACTTACCAGCGGAAATGGGCGAATGCCTTGTTGGATTCGGCCATCTTGTGGGTATCTTCCCGCTTCTTCACAGAAGAACCGGTGTTGTTGGCGGCGTCCATGATCTCGTTGGCCAGACGCTCCGCCATGGTGCGCTCGCTGCGGGCGCGGGAATACGTGGTCAGCCACCGCAGACCCAGGGTCTGGCGGCGGGCGGGACGAACGTCCATAGGCACCTGGTAGGTGGCGCCGCCCACACGGCGGGCCTTGACCTCCAGGCTGGGCATGATGTTGTCCATGGCGGTGGTGAACACCTCAAGGGGATCCTTGCCGGTGTTCTCCTTGACGATGTCAAAGGCGCCGTAGACGATCTTCTGCGCCACGCCCTTCTTGCCATCCAGCATGATGCTGTTGACCAGCTTGGTCACCAGCACGCTGCCGTAAATGGGATCGGGCAGGATCTCTCTCTTGGGAACATTACCTCTTCTGGGCACTATGCTTCCCTCCTTCATTAAAATCTATGAAATCACAGGTACTCTCCGGGCTTCGGCCCGGCGTACGGCCTGCCAAAGAGGTACGTCACAGTTTATGGAAAAACCATGTCACCTTTTCGGCAAAGCGCTTTTGGCGAAAGCCGTCCCTTACTTCTGCTTGGGACGCTTGGCGCCGTACTTGGAGCGAGCCTGCATCCGGCCCTGCACGCCCTGGGTATCCAGGGTACCACGGATGATGTGGTAACGAACGCCAGGCAGGTCCTTCACACGGCCGCCGCGGATCATGACCACAGAGTGCTCCTGCAGGGAGTGGCCCACGCCGGGGATATAGGCGGTGACCTCGTAGCCGTTGGTCAGGCGCACACGGGCGATCTTACGCAGTGCGGAGTTGGGCTTCTTGGGGGTAGAGGTACGCACCGCCGTGCAGACGCCGCGCTTCTGGGGAGAAGGCAGGTTGGTCTCCTTGTTCTTCAGGGTGTTCAGACCGTACTGCATGGCGGGGCTGGTGGACTTGTAGGTCACCTGCTCTCTGCCCTTGCGAACCAACTGGTTAAAAGTAGGCATAGTTTTCTCCTTTCTTGAAAAATAGCTGGAGCGAACGCTCCGATTTATTTTTTGCGGGATACCGAAAAAATATCCCGAAAAAACCAAAGATTTCTCAGCTCCGGCCCCTCCGGACGGTGAGGGCCGACGCGCCCACCTGGATGCCCGCCGCCTGGCCCAGCTGGGCCATGGTGTACTGGGCGATGACGGGGACGCCCCGGGTCAGGCACTCCCCCGCCAGCTCCTCCGTCAGCCGGGGGTCCGCGTCCAGGGCCAGAAACACCCGCTCAGCCTGTCCCGAGCGCAGGCAGCGGCGGGTCTGCTTGACGCCCACCACCATATCCGCTCCGGCAACTTCACTGAGCACAGGGATCCCTCCGTTTTGGCAGGCCAAAATTCACAGGGCCTGCCCGCGCAATTGTGAATTATACCATAGGAAGGTTCCCCCGTCAAGGGTCTTTCCCCCCAAAGCCGGGCCTATTTTGATAAATTTGTCCGAAATTTCCCATTTCTCTGGTGCAGTTTGACCAGCGCCCCTTTCCGGGTCCTTCCTTGGCGGACAGGCGTCCGCCGCAAAGGAAAGGCTCCGGCAGAGGGGCCCGGGGGCCCCTCTGCCGGAGAAATGGGTCAAGATGAAGCGGTCACGCCTGGACGTCCTCGCTGAGCTCGGAGGCCGGCCCGTCGGCGGGCATCGGCTCGCCGTCGGTCTGCTCCTCCCCCTCGGTCTCCGGAACGCAGGCCGGGGTCTCCGGATCGGGGACCACCCGCTCCGCCATGTCGCGGTAGGCGGACAGGCCGGCGCCGGCGGGGATCAGCTTGCCGATGATGACGTTCTCCTTCAGGCCCACCAGGTGGTCCACCTTCCCCTTGATGGCGGCCTCGGTGAGGACCTTGGTGGTCTCCTGGAAGGAGGCGGCGGAAAGGAAGGAATCCGTGGCCAGAGACGCCTTGGTGATGCCCATGAGGAGCTGGGTGACCTCCGCCTCCCGCAGAGGCTCGCCGTCCTCCCGGACCTCGCCGGCGGCGGCGCGCTGGCGCACCTTCTCGTTGGCGGCGTACAGCTCCAGCACATCCACCATGGCGCCGCTGAGAAGGCCGGTATCCCCGGCGTCCTCCACCCGGCACTTGCGCATCATCTGGCGGACGATGACTTCGATATGCTTGTCGTTGATGTCCACGCCCTGCTGGCGGTACACCCGCAGCACTTCCTGGATCAGGTAGTTGTGGACGGCGCTGGCGCCCCGGATCCGCAGCACGTCGTTGGGGTTCAGCGCTCCGTCGTTGAGGGCGGCGCCCTTCTCGATCACGTCCCCGTCGCTGACCCGCAGGCCGGTGTGGGGGATGGCGTACATCTTGGTCTCGCCGTCGTCGGCGGTGATGTGGATGTTCAGCAGGGAGCCCTTGGCGTTCTCCTCGAAGCGGACCTTGCCGCCGATCTCCGCCAGGGTGGCCATCTTCTTGGGCTTGCGGGCCTCGAACAGTTCCTCCACGCGGG
>CATZRD010000067.1 GCA_958423465.1 uncultured Oscillospiraceae bacterium
CCGCCCGTGGGTGCGGGAACCCACAAAAGCAATTGGAAGGGCAATTCAAATCCCCACTCCGCCCCATCGGGGCGGAAGAAGCCCCCCCGCAGGGAGACAAAAAAAGGACGGCCCCCGGCCGTCCTTTTTTGCGCTCGTTTATGTTTTCCTCAGCCAGTCCGGCAGGGACCTGGCCCGGACGCCGGAGACGATGCCCATGGCGGCGAACAGCGTCACGACGGAGCTGCCGCCGTAGCTGACAAAGGGCAGGGTCAGGCCGATCACCGGCATGACGAACAGGCACATTCCCACATTCTCCACCGTCTGGAAGATCAGCATGGCGCCGAAGCCCACGCAGATCAGGCTCCCCATGGTGGTCTTGGCGATGCGGGCGGTCTGGAAGCACCGGTAGACCACCAGAAACTCCAGCAGCAGGAGCAGCAGGCAGCCCGCCAGCCCCAGCTCCTCCCCGCAGACGGCGAAGATCAGGTCCGTGTGCCGGGCGGGCAGGTTGGTCCGCCACGCCGACTGGGTCTGGATGCCGTGGAACAGGCCCTGGCCGAAAACGCCCCCGGAGCCAATGGCCATGAGGCTGCGGGTCTGCTGCCAGCCCTTGTCCATCACGTCGTAGCTGTGGTCAAAGATGACCTTGAACCGCTCCACCATGTAGGAGGGCATCTTGTCCAGCAGCACCAGGGCCGCGATCCCCAGGGCCATGACCCCCGCCCCGGCGGCGAACCAGTACCAGGCCAGCCCCGCGGCGCAGGCCATGCCCGCGTAGATCATGAGATACACCAGGCCGCTGCCCGCGTCCCCGGAGATGACGAAGATCCAGCCGAACATGAGGGCCATATGGGCCGCTGGCCAGAACAGGGAGCCAAAGCCCCGCATCCGCCGCTCCTCCCGGAACCAGGCCAGCTGCCTGGCCATCAGGATGGTGTAGGTGATCTTCACGATCTCCGCCGGCTGGATGCTGGTGAGGCCGGGAATGGCGATCCAGGACTTGTTGCCGGTGCCGTCGTCCTCCCCCAGGAAGATGAGCAGGGCGATGAAGCCCAGGTTGAAGAGGAGGAACAGCTGCCACTTCTCCGCGTAGTGCTCCATATCCACGTTGGAGGCGATGAAATAGGCCGCCACGCCGATGGCCGCCGCCGCGCCCTGGATGATGAGCCGCCGACGCTGGACCTCCGGCCCCAGGTAGTTGGTGGCGCTGGCGATGAGCACGATGCCGAAGGCGGTCAGCGCCAGGCACAGGCACAGCAGCACCAGGTCCGCTCTTTTCAGCATCCGCCGGGTATCCTCCCAGAACCGCGTCCATCCGCCCATGGCCTCACCTCCCCCTTCCGCCGCAGCGGTCTCTGAAACGGTCATGGTAAGTCTACCACACATCCCGTTTCCTGTAAACCGGGAGAGTTTTGATATTTTCGTGAATTTTTTCTTCTTCCCCCCTTTCCCTCCTTCCATTTCTATGGTATACTGCGTGTTTAGAAAAATCGCGGGAGGACGAGCCATGGAATATCTCTCCCACAGCGAGGCGGAGACCGAGGCCCTGGGCCAGGCCCTGGCGGCGCGCCTCCGCCCCGGCTCTGTGGTGGCCTACCGGGGGGACCTGGGGGCAGGCAAGACCGCCTTTACCCGGGGACTGGCCCGGGGACTGGGCTGCCGGGGGCGGGTCACCAGCCCCACCTTTACCATCGTCAACGAATACGAGGGGCCTACGCCCCTGTTCCACTTCGACCTGTACCGCCTGGGGGACGAGGAGGAGCTGTACGACATCGGCTGGGAGGACTATCTGGCCCGCCGGGGCGTGTGCGCCGTGGAGTGGAGCGAAGCCTTCTCCGCCGCCATGCCGGAGGGGACCGTCACCGTCTCCATCCGCCGGTGCCAGGACCCGGACCAGCGGCGGATCACCGTGGAAGGAGGCGGACTATGAAGCTGCTGGCCATGGAGACCACCGCCAGGGCGGCCTCCTGCGCCGTGCTGGAAGACGGCGCGCCCATCGCCTCCGCCTGGCAGGCCGCGGGCCTGACCCACAGCCGCACCCTGCTGCCCATGGTGGAGGATATGCTGAAAAACAGCGAGCTTCTTCTGGGAGACATGGACGCTCTGGCCGTGGCCGTGGGGCCGGGGTCCTTCACCGGTCTGCGCATCGGCGTGGCCGCCCTGAAGGGGCTGGCCTGGGGGGCGGAAAAGCCCTGTATCGGCGTGTCCACCCTGGAGGCCATGGCCTGGCCCCTCAGCCATCTGGAGGGCATCGTGGCCTGCGCCATGGACGCCCGGCGGCAGCAGATCTACAACGCCGTCTTTCTGGCGGAGGGCGGGTCCCTCACCCGGCTGCGGGAGGACCGGGCCGTCTCTCTGGAGGAGGCCGCGGCGGACATCGCCGGACTGGACGGCCCCATCACCGTGGTGGGGGACGGCGCGGAGCTGCTCTATGACCGGCTGCGCCGGGAGGGGGCGGACTGCCGCCTAGCCCCGGCCCACCTCCGGCTCCAGAGCGCCGTGGGGGTGGGCATGGCCGCCTGGCGGCGCTGGCCGGCGGAAGCCGTCAGCGCCCAGGCCATACGCCCCAGCTACCTCCGCCTCAGCCAGGCGGAGCGGGAGCGGCTGGCCCGGCTGGGAAACGGGTAAGGGCCTGTTCCTTTTTCCTGAAAGAAAAAGGAACCAAAAAGAACTTTTTCGCGAAACTCTGTTTCGCCTGATATGGAGTTGTCATAAATGAAAACGCTGGAGACGGAGCGGCTGCTGCTGCGGGCGTTCCGGGCGGCGGACGCCGGGGACTGCTTCGCCTTTCTCTCAGACCGGGAGACCTGCTGGCTGGACGGCGGGTACGAGCCCACGCCGGACACGGAGGAGGAGCGGCAAAAGCTGATCGCCGCATTCACCGGTCAGGAGGACCGGTTCATGGTGGAATACAAGGCCCAGGGCCGGGTGATCGGCACCGTCCATTTGATGAAGGACGGCCGGCGGAGGGTCCCCGCGTGGGAGCTGGGGTACGTCATCAGTCCCGCCTTCCGCCGCCGGGGACTGGCGGAGGAGGCCCTCCGGGAAGTCATCCGCTGCTGCTTTGAGGAGCGGGGCCTAGCCATGGTCACCGCCGGCGCCGCCGCCTGCAACGCCCCTTCCCTGGCGCTGCTGCGCAAGCTGGGCTTTGTGCGGGAGGGATTCCTCCACAAGGCGTTCCGCTATCCACCGGCAGGCATCGTGGATCTGGAATGCTTTTACCTGGATAAAGAAGATTGGCAGAAATTCAATCAAACTATGGAATAAACGAAGGGAGAGCACCAACCATGTACAGCGAGAAAGTCCACATCGTCAACCACCCCCTGGTAGCCCACAAACTCACCATCCTCCGGGACAAGAACACCTCCACCAAGGATTTCAGGGACCTGGTCTCCGAGATCGGCATGCTGCTGACCTACGAGGCCACCCGGGACCTGCCCCTGACGGAGAAAGAGGTGGAGACTCCCATCTGCAAGACCATGGCCCCCACCCTGAAGGGGAAGAAGTTCGCCGTGGTGCCCATCCTTCGGGCCGGTCTGGGCCTGGTGGACGGCGTGCTGCGCATGGTCCCCTCCGCCCGGGTGGGCCACATCGGCCTGTACCGCAACGAGGAAACGCTGGAGCCTGTGAAGTACTTCTGCAAGATGCCTAAGGACGTGGCCGAGCGGGACGTTCTCATTGTGGACCCCATGCTGGCCACCGGCGGCTCCGCCATCGCCGCCATCCAGTTCATGAAGGAGTACGGCTGCACCAACATCAAGCTGATGGTGCTGCTGGCCGCCCCCGAGGGCATCGAGCGCATCCAGAGGGAGCACCCGGACGTGGACATCTACTGCGGCGCTGTGGACAGCCACCTCAATGAGAACGGCTATATCGTCCCAGGCCTGGGCGACGCCGGCGACCGCATCTTCGGCACCAAGTAAGGTAAAGGGAGGGGAGGGCCTTCTGTTCCCGCTCATAGGGACACAAGATGGACCCGGCCTGTGTGTAAGGGGGCGGGCGGCGAGAGCCGTCCGCCCCCTTACTCTATCTTGTTGTCTTTACGAGGCTTTCCTCTGCCCTTCCATAATCTTTTGGGCTGCCTCGCTGATTGACGGCGCCAGTTCAGGTTGATTTTCTCCCGGTTCCATGGCACTGTCCACCGTTCCAATGTCCCGGTAGATGATGCGGATGTCCTGGGTAGCCCCACGGGAATACTTCACAGACCGTTCACCCACCTCGATGCGCTGGATGAAAAGCCTGACCAGATCTGGGGTCAATTCCTCAATGGAGGTATACCGTTTGGCCTTTTCAATGAAGACGTCCACATTGGCAGCGGAAGCCTTTAACTTCTCCAACCTTGCCTCTTTCTCGGGGATAGTCTCCTCCAGCGTTTTCTGCTCAGCGTTGTAGTCGGCGGAAAGCATACGGAACTGCTCGTTGGTTACTCGCCCCAGCACATTGTCCTCATAAAGCCGCTTGAAGAGTGCGGAGAGTTCTGTGCTACGCTTTCTCATGGCATCCAGTTCCCGCTGGAGCGCGTTTATCTCCCGGCGAAGTTCAACACTGTTCTTACGGCTGATGTAGGAGGCAAACTGCCGCTCCTTCATCCTTGCGAAGTGGGTCACACGCCGCAAATCATCCAGCACGATGGCCTTGAGTTCAAACTCGCGAATGTGGTGGGGGCTGCAGGCATTCTTGCCCCGCTTTCCATAGGTAGAGCACTTGAAGTTGTAATCCAGTTTCTTCATGGTGCTGGCCCGGTGAAGGGTCAGGGGCTTGCCGCAATCGGCGCAGAATACCAGTCCTGAGAAAAGATTGGGTTCCTCCATCTGCTTGGGTGCCCGCTTCTTGTGCGCCCGGACACTTTGCACGATGTCCCACAGTTCCCGGGTGATGAGGGCCTCATGGGTGTTCTCCACTATGATCTGCTCACCCTCCGGCCTGTGGATCTCCTTCTTGTTTTTGTAGGAGAGGGTGGTGGTCTGCAATCCTACTGTATGGCCCAGATAGACCTTGTTTTCCAGCATCCCCCGTATTGTGGTTGCGCTCCATGCGTAGGGATAGTCCATGCTCATTTCTGAGTGCGCCACGCCGTATTTGCGGTAGGTATAGTGGGCTGGGGTCAGGATCTCCTCTTTGGTCAGGATACGGGCAATTTGGTTGGGACCCTTGCCCCCGGCGCAGAGTTGGAAGATACGCTGGACAGTGGGGGCGGTTTCCTCATCGGGAACAATGTCCTTGCTGTCGGGAGAACGCTTTTTGTAGCCATAGGGTGGTCTGCCGCCCAACCGCTCCCCACGCTCGGCCTGAAGCCGCTTCACTGCCCGCACCTTCTTGCTGGTGTCCCTGGCGTGCTGCTCGTTGAACCAGTTTCGGATGCCGTTGAAGTCATCACTCCCGGCCACCAGGGAGTCTACGTTGTCATTGACGGCAATGAAGCGAACGCCCTTCTCTGGAAAGTACATCTCAGTCAGTTGGCCCACGTATAGGTAGTTTCGGCCCAGCCGGGACATATCCTTCACGATGATGGTTTCCACCTCTCCCGCCTCGATCATCTCCATGATCTTCTTCCAGGATGGGCGCTCGAAGTTAGTTCCCGAATAGCCATCATCCGCCAGGAAGATGGTGTTCTCAAAGCCATTCCGTTGGGCATACTCCTCCAGCAAAAGCCGCTGGTTTACGATGGAGTTGGACTCACCCTCCCGAGCATCCTCCTGGCTCAGTCTGG
>CATZRD010000068.1 GCA_958423465.1 uncultured Oscillospiraceae bacterium
AAATGGAGATCAGCTCCGCCCCGGCCCGCTTGCCCTCCCGCATCTGCACCAGCACGTCGGTGCCGCCGGCCACGATCTGGGCCTGGGGGTGCTCCAGGCGGAGGCGCACAGCGTCCTGAACGCTCTGGGCCTCGTACAATGCTTTCAGATCATACATAGTAAGGCAAACCTCCTTTACAGCAGCCCTTCCTCTTTGAACCGGGCAAAGAGGACGTGGGGCGTCATGGGCGCGGCGTCGACGGCCACGCCGGTAGCGTTCAGAACGGCGTTGCGGATGGCGGGGGCGGGGGAGCAGGCCGGCGGCTCGCCCAGGGCCTTGGTGCCGTAGGGGCTGGTGGGCTCTGGATTTTCCACAAACTGGGCCTGGAGGGTGGGGTGGTCCATGAAGGTGGACAGCTTGTAGTCCAGCAGGTTGTTGTTCAGGGGCCGGCCGGTCTTTTCGTCGAAGAGGAGCTGCTCGCTCAGACCGTAGCCGATGCCCATGGACATGCCGCCGTGGACCTGGGCCTCCGCCAGGGCGGGGTTCACCAGGGCGCCGCAGTCGTGGACGTTGACGATGTTGAGGAGCTTCACCTGGCACATGGGAATATCCACCTCCACCTCGGCAAAGGAGCAGCCGAAGGAGTAGGCGTTGTTCTTGATCTGGTAGGTGCTCTCAGCGGTGATGTGCTGGCTGTGGGTAAGGCTGTAGAGGGCCTCGGTGGCCAGCTCGCCCAGGGTCATCAGCGCCCGGCCGTCGGTGAGGCGGACGATGACGCCGTCCACAAGGTCCAGGTTGGCCCGGGCCTGCCGGGTCAGCTCCTGGGCGTAGTCCAGGATGCGGTCTCTCAGGAGCTGTCCCGTCTGCCGCAGGGCGAAGCCGCCCACATAGGTCTGGCGGGAGGCGTAGGCTCCGGTGCCGAAGGGGGTCACGTCGGTGTCCTGGGTGGAGACCATATGTACGCTCTCAAAGGGGACGCCGATGGCGTCGGCGGCCATCTGAGCAAAGGCGGTGTCGCAGCCCTGGCCGATCTCCGTCTCGCCGGTCTGGACGGAGACGGAGCCGTCCTGGTTCAGGACCATGCGGCAGGAGCTGGACTCCAGGGAGATGGGCCACACGGCGGTGTTGTACCAGAAGAGGGCCATGCCCACGCCCCGGCGGACGGGGCCGGTCTGGTTCTGATACGCCTTTCGCTTCTCCTCCCAGCCGATGGCGGCCATGCCCTTGTCCATGACCTGCTGGAAGGTGTCGTAGTAATTCTCGTTTTTGCTGAAGCCGTCCACATAGCCCTTGGGCATCACCACCTGGCGGCGGTACTCCACCGGGTCCCGGCCCAGGACCCGGGCCACGTCGTCCATATGGGCCTCCCCGGCCCACATGGCCTGGGGGATGCCGTAGCCCCGCATGGCGCCGGCGGCGGGCTTGTTGGTAAAGACGGTCCAGGCGTCTCCCTCCACATTGGGACAGGGATAGAGCTGGGGGAAGGCCCCCATGCCCTTGGCCACCACGCCGTGGCCGTGGGAGGCGTAGGCCCCCTGGTTGGAGAAGCACTCGATCTTCCGGGCGGCAAAGGAGCCGTCGGGCCGGACCCAGGAGATGATGTGGGTGCGGATGGCGTGGCGGACCCGGTTGTTGACGAAGGTCTCCTCCCGCTGGCAGTCGATCTTCACCAGCCGCCCCCCCAGCTGAGTGGTGAGCCAGGCGCACAGCGGCTCGTAGAGGGCGTCCTGCTTGTTGCCGAAGCCGCCGCCGATGTAGGGCTTCACGATCCGCACCTTCCCCCAGGGGATGCCCAGGGCCTGGCCGCAGACCCGGCGAACGATGTGGGGGATCTGGGTGGAGCTGACCACCGTGATCCGGTCCCCCTCCATGTGGGCGGCGCAGATGTGATTTTCAATATGGCAGTGCTGGACCGTAGGGGTGTCGTACCAGCCCTCCACCTTGATGAGGCCCGGCTCTTTGGAGGCGGCCCCGTAGTCGCCGTTTCGGATCTGGGTGTGGGCCAGCACGTTGCCGGGGAATTCCTCGTGGAGCTGGGGCGCGCCGGGGGCCATGGCCTTCTGCGCGTCCAGCACGAAGGGGTACTCCTCATAGGAGACCTTCACCAGCCGGGCGGCCTGAGCGGCGGCCACCTCGTTTTCCGCCACCACCACCGCCACGTCCTCGCCGTAGTACCGCACATGCTTTTCCAGCAGCAGCCGGTCCGACACGTCCTGGTGATGGGGGTCGGTGCTCCAGGGGTGTCCGGCGGTGGGGAAGCGGTAGTCCGGCACGTCAAAGCAGGTGAAGATCCGCACCACGCCGGGGACGGCCTCCGCCTCCGCCTTGTCGATGGCGGTGACCATGCCGTGGGCGATGGTGGCATGCACCAGCCGGGTGACCAGCGCACCCCGGTCACAGAGATCGTCGGTATACTTGGCCCGGCCCGTTGCCTTGTCAAAGGCGTCCACCCGGACCCTGCTCTGGCCTACGCTCTTGCTCATCGTGATCAGCCTCCTTCTGTCAGCTTATCAGAAATTTGTCAGGAAGCGATACTGCCCCCATCCAGATATCTAAATTATTGTTATTATAGCACAAAAAATTTTAGCTGTATAGAGGGAACGTTTACTTATTTTGAAAATAACGCTTTGGGTTGACGGAGCCGCCCCGGCCGGATATACTGAAGAAAAAACGGAGGAGGCGGCGCGTATGGATGGCGGACCGCGGCTGGGCTGCGTGGTGATGGCGGCGGGGAGCGCCAGCCGCTTCGGCGGCGACAAGCTGGCGGCGGAGCTGGGCGGCAGGACCCTGCTGCGCCGGGCGCTGGAGGCGGTGCCGGCGGACCGGCTGTGCCGGGTGGCGGTGGTGACGCGAAGCGGATGGGCGGCTGCGGAGGCGGAGGGCTTCGGCTTTCTGGCGGTGGACAACCCCTGCCCGGAGCTGGGCGTCAGCCGCACCATCCGCCTGGGGCTTCAGGCCCTGGGGGAGGTGGACGCCGCCATGTTTCAGGTGGCGGACCAGCCCCGGCTGCGGCGGGAGACGGCGGCGGCCCTTGCGGAGCTGTACCTGGCCCATCCGGACCGCATCGTGGGCCTGAGCCACGGCGGCGTCCGGGGCAATCCCTGCATCTTTCCCGCCCGGTTCTTCCCGGAGCTCAAGGCCCTCACCGGGGACCGGGGGGGCGGCGCGGTGATCCGGCGGCACCCGGAGGCGCTGCTGCTCATGGAGGCGGCGGAGGAGGAGCTGCTGGACGCGGACACCCCCCGGGAGCTGGCTCTGCTGGCCCGGGGGAGGGGGAAGAAATATCTCTCCGTATTATGACAGGAGAATAGCTTCGACAGAAACCTCCCTCCGCCCATTTGGCGGGGGGAGGTCCCCTTTTGCCTGCCGGCACAGGAGAAGCGGCGGCCTTTTGGATATCTTTGATTGACGGGGGGAAGAAACTGGTATATAATAAAGTGATTTTCTATGCGGAGGAACGGGCTATGTGGATCGCGGACGGCTGGAGGGATTACGAGCTTTTGGACTGCGGCGGCGGGGAGAAGCTGGAGCGCTGGGGCGGGAAGCTCCTGGTGCGGCCGGACCCCCAGGCCATCTGGAACACCCCCCGGAGAAATCCCGGCTGGAGCCGCCCCGACGGCCGGTACTTCCGGTCCAGCACCGGCGGCGGCCACTGGGACAAGGGAAAGCTGCCGGAGCAGTGGAAGATCCGTTATCGGGACCTGACCTTCCAGGTGAAGCCCATGAACTTCAAGCACACGGGCCTCTTTCCGGAGCAGGCGGTGAACTGGGATTTCGCCATGGACGCCATCCGAAGCGCCGGGCGGCACATCAGCGTGCTGAACCTGTTCGGCTACACCGGGGCGGCCTCCGTGGCCTGCGCCGCGGCGGGGGCCAGCGTGTGTCACGTGGACGCGGCTAAGGGCATGGTGGCCTGGGGCAAGGAGAACGCCAAGCTCTCCGGCCTGGAGAACGCCCCCATCCGCTGGATCGTGGACGACTGCGGCAAGTTCGTGGAGCGGGAGATCCGCCG
>CATZRD010000069.1 GCA_958423465.1 uncultured Oscillospiraceae bacterium
ACTGCGTCCACTGGATGGTGGACTACATCTGCCAGCACCGGGAGCCGGTGAAGCTGCTCCTCACCCGCGCAGAGGGTACCAGCTATGAGCACTTCGTCCACAGCATGGTGGAGGTGGAGGTAGAGTACACCCTCCAATACATGGAGGTGCTCCGCCGTCTGGGCCGGGACATTCCGGAACTGAGCCAGTCTCTGTGTCACATCATCGCCAGCGGGATGATGAGTGGCATTTTTGAGATCGTGATCCACGATATGCCCCGGGAGCAGGCACTGCGGGACGTGGATCAACTCCGCGATTTCTATACCGCCGGATGGCTGAAATTGATGGGGGCTTAACCCCTATCTTTTTTGAATATAGGTTAGCTGCAACTAACTATTTTAACAAGGAGGGATCACTTTGAAGCAAAAGAAACCAAGCAGCCTGACCCGCATCTTGGGCTATGCGGGCGGGCACAAGAACCTGACGATCCTGGGCTGTATCCTGTCCGCCCTGTCGGCGGTGCTGGGGCTGGCGCCGTATCTGTGTGTCTGGCTGGTGGCCAGAAGCGTGTTGTCCACTTGGCCCGGCCTGGACGGGGCCGGGAACCTGGGACTCTGGGGCTGGATGGCAGTGTGGACTGCCGTTGGCAGCATCCTGCTGTACTTTGCCGCCCTCATGTCCACCCATATCGCGGCCTTCCGCACCGCCCGGAACATCCGGCGCGCCGCCATGACCCATGTGCTGAAACTCCCCCTGGGCTTTTTTGCCGGGAACCAGTCGGGGCGGCTGCGCAAGCTCATTGACGACAACGCCGGGCTCACCGAGGACCTGCTTGCCCACAAGCTCCCCGACCTGGCCGCCACGGCAGTGACGCCTATCGCCGCCATCGTGGTACTGTTCCTCTTTGACTGGCGGATGGGTCTGCTGTGTCTGCTCACCATGGTGCTGGCGCTGCTCTCCATGTGCATGATGATGGGCGGCAAGAATGCCGGCTTTTTCCACCGCTATCAACAGGAGATCGAGCGCATGAGCGGCGAGGCGGTGGAGTATGTCCGGGGCATCCCGGTGGTGAAGATGTTCCAGCAGACGGTCTACTCCTTCAAGGCTTTCTACGCCGCTATCCAGGATTACAGCGACCTGGCCAGTCAGTACGCCATGAGCTGCCGGACGGGCCAGACCTGTTTCCTTACCTTCATCAACGGGGCCTTCGCCCTGCTAATCCCGGCGGCGCTGCTCATCGCCTCCGGCGGGGATGTGCGTACCGCGCTGGTGAACCTGATCTTCTACGCCCTGTTCGCCCCTGCCTGCGGTCAGATGATCAACCGCATCATGTATATGAGCGAGGCGGTGATGGAGGCCGACGAGGCCATCGGACGCCTGGACGAGATCCTAAGCCAGAAGCCCATGGAGGAATCGAAGGTACAAAAGAAGCCGGCTGGCGACGCCGTGGTCTTTGCACACGTGACCTTCACCTACCCCGACGCCGACCGGCCCGCGCTGGAGGATGTGAGCTTTTCCGTCCAGCCCGGCCAGGTGGTGGCTTTGGTGGGTCCATCCGGCGGGGGAAAGACCACCGCCGCCAGCCTGATTCCCCGGTTCTGGGATGTGGACAGCGGCAACGTCACCGTGGGTGGCGCGGACGTGCGGGAGCTGGACAGCACCGCTCTCATGGGGCAGGTGGCCTTTGTGTTCCAGGATACCCGGCTGTTCAAGGAGAGCTTGCTGGAGAATATCCGGGCTGCCCGGTCGGATGCATCCCGGGAGGATGTGCTTGCCGCCGCACATGCCGCCCAGTGCGATGACATCCTGGAAAAACTGCCCCAGGGGCTGGACACGGTGGTGGGCGCCAGGGGCGTCTATCTCTCCGGTGGGGAGCAGCAACGCATCGCCCTGGCCCGGGCCATTTTGAAGGACGCCCCCATCGTGGTACTGGACGAGGCCACCGCCTTTGCCGACCCGGAGAACGAGCATCAGATTCAAAAGGCCTTTGAGATACTGACTCGGAACAAGACGGTGCTGATGATCGCCCACCGGCTGTCCACGGTGCAGAACGCGGACAACATCATCGTCCTCAGCGAGGGAAAGATTGCGGAGCAGGGCAGCCACAGCGCCCTGCTGGAAAGAAACGGCGTCTACGCCGCCATGTGGGCGGACTATCAGCGTAGCGCAAAGTGGAAGGTTGGAAAGGAGGCAGCGGTATGATAAAGAAATTACAACATATCTTCGCCCTCAGCGAGAAGGGTGCCAGAGACCTGGTGAAGGCCGTGATTTGGTGCTTTGTGTGCAATCTGGCTCTCATGTTCCCCGTGGGGGCGGTACTGTTCACGGTTCAGCATCTTCTGGGTTGCCTGGAGGGCGGCGGCAGTCCCATGGACGGGTTCTGGATCTATGTGGGCTTTGCCCTGGTGGTGCTGATCCTGCTGTTCGTCCTCCACTGGTTTCAGTACGCCTCCCTCTACATCGCCACCTACCGGGAGAGCGCCAACCGCCGGGTGAGCCTGGCGGAGACCCTGCGCAGGCTGCCCCTGTCCTTCTTCGGCAACCGGGATCTCAGCGACCTGACCTCCACCATGATTGCCGACTGCTCCAGCCTGGACCAGATGTTCTCCCACTATGTGCCCCAGCTGTTCGCCTCCGTCGGTTCCACACTGGTGATCGGGGTGTGCATGTTCGCCTGTGACTGGCGCATGGCCCTGGCTGTGCTGTGGGTGGTGCCCGTGGCGGTGGCGCTGACAGCGGGAAGTAAGAAGATCCAGGACGCCTTCGGAACGAAAAATATCCTGAACAAGCGGGCGGTGGCCGACTGCATCCAGGAGGGGCTGGAGACCATCCGGGACATCAAGGCCTGCCACCGGCAGGAGCGGTACCTTGACGGCCTGGAGGCAAAGCTGGCCGCCATGGAGGGCAGCTCCATCCGCTCCGAGCTGGCCACCGGCGTGTTCGTCTGCTCCGCCCAGGCCTTCCTGCGGCTGGGGCTTGCCACCACGGTGCTCACCGGCGGGGCGCTGCTACTGGCCGGGGAGCTCCCCTTCCTCTATTTCCTGGGCTTCCTCTTTGCTGCCGCCCGGCTGTATGATCCCCTGGGGATGGTGCTCCAGAATATCGCCGCTACCTTCAACACCAAGCTGCAGATTGAACGGATGCGCTCCATTCTGGAGCAGCCGGTTCAGACGGGAACGGAGGATTTCCGCCCCAACCGCTACGACATCACATTTGACCATGTCTCCTTTGCCTACCGGGAGGGTGCAGGGGTGCTGGAGGATGTGAGCTTCACCGCCCGCCAGGGGGAAGTCACCGCCCTTATCGGACCCTCCGGCGGCGGGAAGTCTACCGCCTGCAAGCTGGCCGCCCGGTTTTGGGATGTCACCGGCGGGAAGGTGTCCCTGGGCGGGACGGACGTGTCCACGGTGGACCCGGAGGCCCTCCTGCGCTCCTACTCCATGGTGTTCCAGGACGTGGTGCTGTTTCGGGACACGGTGATGGAGAACATCCGCTTGGGCCGCCGGGGCGCCACCGATGAGGAGGTGCTGGAAGCCGCCAAGGCCGCCCAGTGCGACGAGTTCATCCGCAAGCTGCCCCAGGGCTATCAGACGGTGATCGGGGAGAACGGTTCCACCCTCTCCGGCGGGGAGCGGCAGCGGATCTCCATCGCCCGGGCCCTGTTGAAGGACGCGCCGGTGGTGCTGCTGGATGAGGCCACCGCCAGCCTGGACGTGGAGAACGAAAGCGCCGTCCAGACCGCCCTCTCCCGTCTGCTTCAGGGCAAGACGGTGCTGGTCATTGCCCACCGGATGCGCACCGTGGCAGGAGCCGACCACATCGTGGTGCTGGAAAACGGCCATGTGGCCCAGCAGGGCACCCCGGCGGAACTGATGGAGCAGGGCGGCCTCTACCGCCGCATGGT
>CATZRD010000070.1 GCA_958423465.1 uncultured Oscillospiraceae bacterium
TGTGGCCGGCAAGGGCGTGCCCTGCCTGGTGGCCGTGGAGCAGAACGCCACCGGCCGGGCCTACGAGATCGCTCTGGCCTACATCGCCGGCATCGGCGGCGCCCGGGCAGGCATCATGGAGACCACCTTCCACGATGAGACCGAGACCGACCTCTTCGGCGAGCAGACCGTCCTGTGCGGCGGCGTGGTGGATCTGATGCAGTGCGGCTTCGAGACGCTGGTGGAAGCCGGTTACGCCCCGGAGAACGCCTATTTCGAGTGCATCCACGAGATGAAGCTCATCATCGACCTCATCAACAAGGGCGGCGTGGCCGCCATGAATTACTCCATCTCCGATACCGCCGAGTTCGGCGAGTACGTCTCCGGCCCCCGGGTGCTGCCCCACGAGGAGACCAAGGCCCGGATGCGGGCGGTGCTGGCGGACATTCAGGACGGCACCTTTGCCGGCCGCTGGATCGCGGAGAACAAGAGCCGGGGCCGCACCTTCTTCAACTCCAAGCGGGACCAGCTGGCCAAGCACCCCATGGAGCAGGTGGGCGAGGAGCTGCGCCGCAACATGATCTGGGGCGGCGACAAGGATCTGGACACCGCCTCCAACTGACCGAGGGGAGGAGAAGCGTATGCGTTCTGAACAGATCAAGACCGGCGTGGAGCGGACGCCCAACCGCAGCCTGCTTTACGCGCTGGGCTATACCGATGAGGAGCTTGCCCGGCCCCTCATCGGCGTGGTCAGCTCCTATAACGAGATCGTCCCGGGCCACATGGGGCTGGACAAGATCGCCGAGGCTGTAAAGGCCGGTATCCGGGCCGCAGGCGGCACGCCGGTGATGTTTCCGGCCATCGCCGTGTGCGACGGCATCGCCATGGGCCATGTGGGGATGAAGTATTCTCTGGTGACCCGGGACCTCATCGCGGATTCCACGGAGGCCATGGTCATGGCCCACCAGTTTGACGGCCTTGTGATGATTCCCAACTGCGACAAGAACGTGCCGGGCCTGCTGATGGCGGCGGCGCGGCTGAATATCCCCACCATCTTCTGCTCCGGCGGCCCCATGCTGGCGGGCCGCCTCAAGGATGGCCGCCGCACCTGCCTGAGCCATATGTTTGAGGCGGTGGGGGCGTATCACGCCGGAAAGCTGGACGAGGCCGGGGTGGCGGATTATACGGAAAACGCCTGTCCCACCTGCGGCTCCTGCTCCGGGATGTATACCGCCAATTCCATGAACTGCCTGACGGAGGCCATCGGCATGGCCCTCCGTGGCAACGGCACCATTCCCGCCGTGTACTCCGCCCGGCTGCGGCTGGCCAAGGAGACCGGCATGAAGATCATGGAGCTGGTGGAGAAAAACGTCCGGCCCCGGGATATTATGACGGAAGCCGCCTTCCACAACGCCGAGGCCGTGGACATGGCGCTGGGCTGCTCCACCAACACCATGCTGCACCTGCCCGCCATCGCTCACGAGGCCGGGGTGGAGCTGGATCTGCGCATGGTCAACGGCATCAGCGACAAAACTCCCAACCTCTGCCATCTGGCTCCTGCCGGTGACACCTATATCGAGGATCTGGACCGGGCCGGCGGCGTCTGGGCCGTGATGAAGGAGCTGACCAAGGCCGGTCTGCTGGATACCTCGCTGCCTACCGTGACGGGTAAGACCGTAGGGGAAAATCTGGAAACGGCGGAGAATCTGGACACCAGTCTCATCCGCCCGCTGGAGGAGCCTTATTCCAAGACCGGCGGCATCGCCGCCCTGTTCGGCAATCTGGCCCCGGACGGCTGCGTGGTGAAGCAGAGCGCCGTGGCCCCGGAAATGCTGCGGCACAAGGGCCCCGCCCGGGTGTTCAACAGCGAGGAGGAGGCCATCGCCGTCATCTACGCCGGGGGCATTCATCCCGGCGATGTGGTGGTAATCCGCTACGAGGGTCCCAAGGGCGGCCCCGGTATGCGGGAGATGCTGAACCCCACCTCCGCCATCGCCGGTATGGAACTGGACAAGGACGTGGCCCTCATCACCGACGGCCGGTTCTCCGGCGCGACCCGGGGAGCCTCCATCGGCCACGTCAGCCCGGAGGCTGCCTCCGGCGGCGTGATCGGTCTGGTGCAGGAGGGGGATCTCATTGAGATCGACATTCCCGGCCGGTCCATCCACCTGTGCGTGGAGGACGCGGAGCTGGCGGAGCGCCGGAAAACCTGGGCCTGCCCGGAGCCGAAGATCAAGAGCGGCTATCTGACCCGCTACGCCAAGCTGGTGTCCTCTGCCGACAAGGGCGCTATTCTGCAATGAGGGCGGAACTTATGCACACAGTTGAGGCATTAGACCGTCTGATTTTGTTCCGGCAGAAGCCGGACAGCCTTCTCCGTCGGCTCATGGCGACGGAGGAAGCCGTCCGCGTGGCCGCTCAGGGGGAGCTGGTGGCGCTGGCCGTGGAAAACGGCTGGCAGGGCGACCTGTGGCGCTGCTGTATCGCCCGGGAGCTGGTGTCAAGTGAAAACCCTTTCTCCCTCGCATGGGAGCGGCATTCCGGCGGACAGGACACGCTGAAAGCGCTGGCGCTGGCAGATATAAAGCTCTTTTTTGAGCTGTTGAACGCGCCGCCGGAGGGCGGGGCGTGGCCGCTGCTGCGGAACTTCCGCCACGAGAGCCGCCGTACCGCAGATTGCGCCTCGTTTCTGGCGTTCAGCGGGGAACTGGCCGACGCCGGCTCCCCGGAGGGGCTGCTGGACCGCCTGACGGCGTTCTATCAGACTCAGGGCGTCGGTCTGCTGGGCATGGGGCAGGTGTTCCGGGCCAGAAGGACAGGGGACGGCGCGGAGCTGGTCCCCGTGGAGGACCGTCCTCCTGTGCGTCTGGCGGATCTGGTGGGCTACCGGCAGCAAAAGGATCTGCTGATCCGCAATACGGAAGCCTTTCTGCGGGGGAAGGGCAGCAACAACGTGCTGCTCTACGGCGATGCCGGTACCGGAAAATCCACCAGTATCCAGGCCCTCGTCAACGAATATGCCGATCAGGGATTGCGGCTCATTGAGCTTTACAAGGAGCAGTATGACCTGATCCCCGACATTCTGCGGCAGGTGAAGGGCCGCAACTACCGCTTCCTTCTGTTTCTGGATGATCTGTCCTTTGAGGAAAACGAGACCTCCTATAAATATCTGAAGGCCGTCATGGAGGGCGGGGCGGAGGCGCC
>CATZRD010000071.1 GCA_958423465.1 uncultured Oscillospiraceae bacterium
AACCCTTGCAAATCAAGGAAAAATCGAAGGAGAATGAGTATATATGAAATTAGGAATCGTGGGCCTGCCCAACGTGGGCAAGAGCACCCTGTTCAACGCGATCACCAACGCCGGCGCGGAGAGCGCCAACTACCCCTTCTGCACCATCGACCCCAACGTGGGCATGGTGGCGGTGCCGGACCACCGGCTGGACAAGCTCAGCGAGATGTACCACCCCAAAAAGACCACCCCCGCCGTCATCGAGTTCGTGGACATCGCCGGTCTGGTGAAGGGCGCCAGCCGGGGGGAGGGCCTGGGCAACAAGTTCCTCTCCAACATCCGCATGACGGACGCCATCGTCCATGTGGTCCGCTGTTTCGACGACGAGAACGTGATCCATGTGGAGGGGAGCACCGACCCCATCCGGGACATCGACATCATCGATCTGGAGCTCATCATGGCCGACGTGGAGATGGTGGAGCGCCGCATCGACAAGGCCCAGAAGGCCGCCAAGGGGGACAAAAAGTTCCTCCGGGAGGCGGAGGTATTCCAGGGCCTGCTGGCCTGGCTCAACGACGGCCGCTCCGCCCGCAGCTACGACTGCTCGGAGGATGACCGGGCCATGATCGCCACCAGCGACCTTCTGACTCTGAAGCCCGTCATCTACGCCGCCAATCTGGACGAGGACGGCTTCGCGGACTATGAGAACGTGCCCTACTACCAGGCCGTGGCCCGGCGGGCCACCCAGGAGGGCGCCCAGGTGATCCCCGTGTGCGCCAAGCTGGAGGCGGAGATCGCCGAGCTGGAGGGGGACGAAAAGGCCATGTTCCTGGAGGATCTGGGCATCCATGAAAGCGGCCTGGACCGGCTCATCAAGGCCAGCTACACCCTGCTGGGCCTTATCTCCTACCTTACCAGCGGCGAGGACGAGTGCCGGGCCTGGACCATTACCCGGGGGACCAAGGCCCCCCAGGCGGCGGGCAAGATCCACTCCGACTTCGAGCGGGGCTTTATCCGGGCGGAGGTCATCGCCTACGACGATCTGATGGCCGCCGGGACCATGGCGGCCGCCCGGGAGAAGGGCATGATCCGCTCCGAGGGCAAGGAGTACGTGGTGAAGGACGGGGACATCATCCTCTTCCGGTTTAACGTGTAAGGGGGCGCGGCATGGGCTTCAACTGCACCCTGTGTTATCTGGAAAACGACCGGGGGGAGTATCTGATGCTCCACCGTGTCAAGAAGAAAAACGACGTGAACCATGACAAGTGGATCGGCGTGGGCGGCAAGTTCGAGAAGGACGAAAGCCCCGAGGAGTGCCTCCTCCGGGAGGTCTGGGAGGAGACGGGCCTGACCCTCACCGACTACCGCTTCCGGGCGGTGGTCACCTTCGTGGCCGACGGCTGGGAGACGGAGTACATGCACCTCTACACCGCCACCGGCTGGACCGGGGAGCTGAAGGAGTGCGACGAGGGCGACCTGGAGTGGGTCCCCAAGTCCCGCGTTCAGGAGCTGCCCATCTGGGAGGGGGACAAGCTGTTCTTCCGGCTCATCGACGACCCGGACAGCCCCTTCTTCTCCCTGAAAATGGAGTACCGGGGGGACCAGCTGGTCCGGGCCGCGCTGGACGGAAAGGAGCTGGCCCTGTGAAGGAACCGCTGCTGATCTCCGCCTGCCTGCTGGGCCGCAACTGCAAGTACAACGGCGGAAACAACTACGTCCCCGCCGTGGAGGCCCTGAAGGGCCGCTATGAGCTGATTCCCGTGTGCCCGGAGTGCTTCGGCGGCCTGCCCATCCCCCATGACCCCTCCGAGCGGGTGGGGGACAGGGTCCTCTCCAGGACCGGGGCGGACGTGACGGCGGCCTTTGTGAAGGGCGCGGCGCGCACCCTGGAAACCGCCCAAAAGCACGACGCGGCCCTGGCGCTGCTGAAGGAGCGCAGCCCCTCCTGCGGCTGCGGGACCGTCTACGACGGGACCTTTACCGGCACGGTGGTCCCCGGAAACGGCGTGGCGGCGGAGCTGCTGCTGGAAAACGGCGTGAAGATCTACGGCGAGAGCCGGATCAGCGAGCTGCTGAAATAGGCGGACAAAAGGGGCGTCCCGGCGGGACGCCCCTTTTCAGTCGGTCTTTATGGTTCCCTCTTCCCCGGCTCTCTGGCCCACCGGATATTGTGGATGGTGTACAGCACCAGGGACAGCAATATTCCCGCCACGCCGGCGGCCACCAGGGTCCAGGAGGCGGCGGTGGGGATATCGTACCAGACGATGTGGAGGAAAATGGCGGCGTAAATGAGGCAGGTGGCCAGCTTGCCGTGCCACTCGGCCCCGTGGACCACCCCGGTCCTGCGGATGACGAAGATCCCCATGGAGGCCATGATGATCTCCTTTCCCATCAGCACGCCCAGCAGCCACCAGACGGCGGGGAACCGGGTAAGCAGACAGGCCAGCGCCGCCGCCTGGGTCAGCTTGTCCGCCACCGGGTCCAGCACCTTGCCCAGGTCGCTGACCATATGGAACCGCCGGGCGATAAAGCCGTCGGCGATATCCGTGGCCCCCGACAGCAGCAGCGCGCAGGCGGTAAGGGGGTAGTTCTCCTCCCCGCAGTACAGCCACACGATCACCGGCACCAGCAGCAGCCGGAACGCGGACAGCAGATTCGGGACCGTGAGGACCCGGCTCTTTTTTTCTCGATCCATCTCCGCCACGGCGGTCTCCTCCCGGCACTCGGCCCAAACGATTTCCACCTTACTATACTTGACCGGAGGCAAAGCGTCAAGTGCGGCGGATAAATTTTAAGGGAATCGCAAAGAAAAAAGCGTGGATGTCCGCGCATCGGACATCCACGCCTGATTTTCTGTATCCCGGCGGCGCTTACGCCGCCTTCTTGCTGGTGACGGACCGGATCACAAACAGGGTCCCCACCGTCAAAAGCGCGCCCACCAGCAGGCAGATCACCGCGTTCTGGACGAAGCCCGCGATGATAAAGCTGACGAAGCTCACCGCCGCCACGGTGATGGCGTAGGGCAGCTGGGTGGACACATGGGTCACATGGTCGCACTGGGCGCCGGCGGAGGCCATGATGGTGGTGTCGGAGATGGGAGAGC